>JAZNOZ010000001.1:0-12993 GCA_045589395.1 Acutalibacteraceae bacterium
ATTGTTACGGTAACATTGTATGTACCTACATTCTTTCTGCCCTCGGCATATTTAACTGTGTAGTCTGTATCCTTTACAAGAACTTTGCCTTCTGAATCCTTAACAGTAACAGTCGGGGTTCTTACATAGCCGTTATATGTAAGGCTTGTTGCGGAAAGGGTAAATGTTTTAGGATAGCTGATAGTTGTTGTGGACTTCACATCACCGCAGAGAGTACAAGCTGTTACCATGCTTCCGTTCGTTGTAAGTGTTGCTTTTGTTGTGGTTGTTTCATATGAATGGGTTGTTAAACGATAAGCAAAACATACATTACAGAACATATCGCATACATTATCATATTTATGTTCAAGCATTTCAGAATAATCTGATATATATGTATCTCCGCAAGCACATGTATATGCCGTGTATCCCTGTGCTGTGCAGGTAGGCTCTGTTACAGTTTCTTCATATGTGTGTTCTGGTAACTTTGCAACAGGCTTTGTGTATGTATCTCCGCATACACAGCTAAATGTTTCAACACCCTCGTTCAAATGTGTTGCAGGAGTTGTAACATCAGATATATAATTATGTTTTCCTGACGCAATAATAAGAGTACCTGTTTCAATCCTTATATTGCATGAAAGACAATATGTGTCACCCGTATAGCCGTTTTTCACACAGCTTTCTTTTACTTTATCGCGGATTTCGGTTTCGCCCGAATGATTATTTTTGTCTTCTTCAACAAAGTCTGCAATATAACTATCTGAACAAACACAGGTATAAGTTGTATATCCTTTTGCAGAGCAAGTGGGGGCTGTTACAACAATCTCATCGTAACTATGACCTTTTGCCGCTATTTCAACTTCAATAACCTCTCCGCAACCTGTACAGGTAAGTGTCTTTTTACCGTTTTGTGTGCAGGTTGCCGGCTTTGTAATAACTTCGGCATAATTATGGCTTTCAGGTAAAGCCGTACTCTGCCTGTTATCTTTCAACTGCGGAAAGGAATAATCAGAATTTAAATCAATTATCCACACCCTGTCAAAATCAAAACCGATAAAGACTGCTTCATTTTTCATCTGTTCTTCCTGCAGAGCATTAACAGTATACACACTGCTGCCCCAATAGCTGCACCACAGGCTGTCTGCACTTGTGTTCAGATAATAACAGTTTGTTGTACGGTTTTGTCCGTAAACAATACCTGCCGTTTTTCTTGAAGAAAGAATTGAGCCTGAATTATAACAATTTATTATGTTTATATCTGCACAGTCACCTTCACCGCAGATGCCTGCTATTTTACTGCTGTTGGTTTTACTGCCTATTATTCCTGAATTATAACAGTTTTCTATTGTCAGAGAAAAACCGTTATAAAAGCCCCCGTCATTGGATGTTCTGGCGGCAATTCCTCCAAGATAGCCGTCACTTGCACTTTCGGTGTTAATATTTCCCGTATTGTAGCAGTAAGAAATAACATTTTCACCTACACCCATACTACCGCCTATAATTCCACCGCAATTGATATAGGGGAAATAATAGGGATTTGTTCCGCTTATATTCGCTTCATTTGTACAAAGTGTTATTGTACCGCTGTCTATAAATCCTGCAATACCGCCAAGATAAGCATCTCCCGCATCAGTTGTTTTTTCAGCAAAAAGCTTACCCGATACTTTGCAGCCCGATATAAAACCTGAATTTACTCCGCAAATACCACCGACTAAAGCATGTGGATCAGCAGTTACATTAAAATCAACGCAAACATCAAGATTCTTTATTGTCCCTGCATTTTTTGCAAATAAGCCGAAGCAATGCCGGGCAACAAAAATTACTTTATCTCCATTGGGAAGATAAATATGTTTCTCATAATAAGCATTTTCTGTGACAGGAGCTCTGTCCATTGCAATATTCTTTATACTGTAACCGTTACCGTCAAAAATACCTGTAAACTCATTATATACAGAAGCATACTTGCTGAATTCTCCGCCGATTGGCAGCCAACCCATACCGTCATTATAAAAATCACCGCCTGCCTCAAAATCGGCATCGGTGAAAACAATATCGTTCATAAGTTTGTAATTACCGCTGAGATTATTCCTGACATTATCAAGATCTGCTTTTGTATAAATGGGGGTATAATCACCGACTGCGGTGTCTGCACCTGCTGTCATCGGCACAATCGAAATAAAAATCAGCAGAGTTAAAATAACAAATAAAAATTTGCACATTTTTGCTTCCATAACTTTTTCCTCCGCATAAAAAATACTGTTGTTTAATATATCACAGCAAAAAAAGGACTTCAAGGGATTTTTTAATTTATTCATATTTCGTCAATACTTTTCTTTTAATTATCTTTTATACAGATACATATTCAGCAATCTAAAAATCAAAAACAGACTATGACAAAAGTTCAGTTATCCGTTTCAGTAATGTTTTGTCACCCGGCAGTACAGACTCGAAAAAGTATCTGCAGATAATATGGCTCGGTGTTATGAGCTGCGGACAAGTGTGAGTGTCACCGTCATCAAGAAGCAGACAGTTGCCCTGATAACAGTTGCAGCATCGGCTTTTAATTATTGTCTTGATTTCTGCAAACTGCTTAAGGGTAAGGTTGATAGTTTGCATAAAGGGTTCCTCCTTTCTTTAAAAATTTAGTTGTACTGCGAAAAAATGTGACGCAGTATTCATATATCCAAACCAACGGTTTCGGGCATAAAAAAGCACCTGCTACTTTTGAAGTAACAGGTGTATGTAACAGATTGAAATTTAGTGGACTTGTGTGGTATAATGATATAAACAAATTAGTTATTACGGAGATGGTTGTATGAGAAAAGAAATTGATATAAATACTTGGGAAAGAAAAGAACATTTTGAGTTTTATTCAAACATTGCAACTCCGCATTACTGCGTAGCATTTAATATTGATGTAACCAATCTGCTTGCATTTACAAGAAAAAACAAAATATCTTTCTATTATTCACTCATATATTTATGTACACAGTCAATAAATGAAACAGATGAATTTCTTCTTGAAACTGAAGATAATAAGGTGTTTAAAATTGACCGCCGTGTACCTTGCTTTACTGATTTGAAAAAGGGTGCGACAAGCTTTCATATGGTTTCACTTCCCTGCGAGGGTGATATTATTGAATTCGCTAAGAAAGCCCGTGAGGAAAGTGAAAACAACCCATTGTCTGTATATTCTCTCGGAGGCTTAAGAGAATCGCAGATTGTATTTTCCTGCATTCCCTGGGCAGATATAACAATGTGTTCAAACGAGCGCGATTACACCGACCCGAAGCTGAAGGACGACACCGCACCGATCCTTGTCTGGGGTAAATATACTGAGCAAAACGGCAAGTACATTATCAATATGACTCTTGACGTAAACCACCGATTCATTGACGGTTATTTTGTCGGTCAGTTTGTTCAGAAACTTGAAGAAAAAATTGCAGAACTCAATTGAGTCTGACAGTTTTCCAATTTGTTAAGTTCAACATTTTCCAAACTGCTCTCTCTGTGAGGGCAGTTTTTGTATGCTCTTCAAAAAAATGTGACGCAGTATTCATATACCAAAATATTGAAATTTATGTACTGCTGTAGCATACTTGTAATAATCATTTAAGGAGGTGAAGTTAATAGCAGATTATGAAGAATGCCTTAAAAGAATAAGGGCAAGGCGAAAAGCCTCAAGCAAGCTTAAAGCAAAGCACAATGACATTAACCGTATTCTGTATATGCAGAACAAGGGAAACGATTACGAAGCAGATGAGTTGGCAGCTGTGTTCATTAATCTGCCCGAAGAAAGAGTAAATGAGATATATTCTGCAGTCAGAAATGAAAATTGGCACTTTATGAAATAGGATGAAAGATACGCCTTTCTCATAAAGCATCTGCCCGAAGAAGAGTACAGAGAGTATTATGATATCTTTGCAGATTTCCATTTCGGCGGGTACAAATTGTTGCCTGATATCATTACTGAAACACGGAACTACAATATATCTGCAAATGCCTCGGCTATGCAATATCCCAACGATTCCGAGGAGCTGACATTGATGGTAAAAGCCTATCTCAGAAATCCTGTAGGCAACTACCGTGAAACGGTTTCAAAAGAAGCGGCAAAAATCATCACCACCTTTAAGGAATACTTTTAGCGTTAAATTATACAATTTTAAAAACACCGAAGTTACCCTACAAATGTAGGGTTTTTCAGAAAAAAACAGCACCCTGCTTTTGTGCAGGGTGCATAGAATATACTTGATTTTATTCCTCTTCTACTATTTTATCAAAATGAAATTTTTCGCCCTCAGTACCGTAAAGCAAAACTCCTCCGCTGATATGCGTTAAAAACATTTCATTGGTATCTGTGCATCCCCAGTCAAAAATGCCGTTGAGCTCATACTTTTCAGTATTGTTCATTTCGCTTCCGTCAAAGCTGTCGGGACCGCCGTACATAACGATATTTATTGTATCGCTGTCCTCCTTATACCAGGAGCCCTCGAAATACTCTAATATTTCGCTGTTGCCGTAACCGTAGCCATATGTAGCTTCACCGTTTTCCTTGAATTCGGCAGTAAGAGAGTAAACCTCACCGCCGACCTCATATTCACCCCACCAGGAGCCGATAAAGGTAGGCATATCTTCTTCAAAGATATTGTTTTCAAAGTGTCCGCCGAGAAGGTCATAGGGTGAAAAGTCCCATATCTGCTGACCCTTGCTCAGATATCCGGTTTCAAGGCTCATTGAGGGCAGATACTCAGAGAGATTACCGTTTTTATCGGTAATAATAATCTGAATATTCGGCATAATATCACTTATATTACCTCTTATAAATAAAGGGGCTGCGTCGGTTTCGGCAATTTTTTTCTTTGCCTTACCTATACCGTTTTCATCAAAGGCATATTCGTTGACGGTAACACTTACACCCTCGGCAGGCACTATCGCATAAAGCTCACTGCCCTCAAGAGAATAAAAATCACTGCTCTTTACCTCATTAAGTAAGGGATGCTTCTCATAAATTCCTTTATCTTTAATATCTTTGACAAAAGCTTCAAAATCTTCGGAATAATACCCCAGATATGCAACACCGCAAAGATAGTTTTCGTTTGTCATCTGCTTACGGAATTCATTAAGAGCCTTCTCACCTGCTGACTGAGTAACAGGCTCTGTTTCATCCGCTTCAAAAGTTGTTGTTTCTGCACTGTTTTCTGCAGTTGTTTTCTCAGCACCTGCATCTTCGGTGGTATTTTCAGACAAAGTGGTTTCTTCTGTCGGAGACTCGGTTGTTGTAACTGTATCATTTCCGTCACAGGCTGCAAACATAAAAAGACACATAAGCATCAAGAAAATAATAGCTGTTTTTTTCATAGTACTGCTCTCCTTTACGCCCAAGGATTTTCACTTTCGGGCTTTCGTATATCTGCCAACAGAAACTGCTCCCAGAGATACCATTTTCCGTCCTTCGCCAGACGAAGCTGTACGCTTCTCGGAGAATCTGCACCGCCTGATGTGATATAAAGTGTGGCATAGCCCTCATTCTGATATGAATAGGGATTTTCACTTACGGTTATCGAATAAGGCTCTGAGGGCAGATAATTATTTCCCGGAGTTGCCCCGTTAAAATATGAACGGGGAACATAATCCTTATCCATAAATCTGTCGGCAATGAATTGTTTTTCCATAACAGATAAAGGTCTCGGACCTTTTAAATAATCGAGCATCTGCAAAGAGAGCTCTTTATTTTCGGGATAAAAGCAGAAAGCAAGAACTGTTAAAGCTGCTGTGTTGAATGGGGTATCCATTTTTGCTTCCGGCAACGCCTTAAAACCGTCAAGGCTATCAGGTAAAGAGCTGAAAGTAATCTTTAAGCTTTTATTTGTAGCTGTCTGCACCTTCTGAGACATAGGAGCAGGATTGTTTTTAAGTTTATCAAAAATTCCCATATTTTTCTCCTTTTTTAATTATTAAACGGTGTACAAAAATATACACCGTTTAACTGTTTTATCAGAAGCTCTTGTTTCCGCCACCATGAGTACGGCCTGAGGAGCTTGTGTGTGTGGAGCTTGTGTGTGTGGAGCTTCCGCCTGAAGACTCTGTCTTCTTTTCTGAACGATTGACATCTCTGTACATAAAGGTATCAGCCTGATAAGTGAGATTAACATTACCCACATAATCTGCAGCATTTACCTGCTGTCTTACAGTCTTGAGCTTTGAAGCCTGAATTTTTACAATAAGGAAAGCAAGTGCAAAACCGATTACAACACTTGCGGGAATCCAGAAAAGTGAAATACCTGTTTTTAATGAACTTTCACACTCATCAGCAAAATTATCAAAAGCACCTGCGATGTCACCGTTTTTAATAGGCGTAATCATCATTTCAATAATTACATCTATTTCCATATCAGTAAGCAGGTCAATAGCCTTACCGTGAGTGGATATTGCAATATTTCTGTTACCGTCCTCTTCACCTGTGTTGAAAACAACGATAAGTCCGTCATCGTTTTCACCATAACCGTAGCCGTTATAATCATAAAAAGCATCAGCAAAAGCCTGGGGATCCTTTCCCTCATAGCTGTCAACAGTAAGTACGCCGATTTCAAGATTGTTTGCAGCACCTATTTCCTCAAGGCGTGTAGTAATAGCAGCTTCTTCATCAGCAGAGAGAACATCTGCATTGTCTACAACAAGGGGTAAGGTTCTGTCTGAGGGAACAAACTCAGTCGTTTCCTCTGTTACAACATCTGTAGTATTTTCATCAGTATTTGTTGTATCAGAAGCCTGACTTAAAACTGATTCCACAGCAACAAGATATTCGTAAACACCGTCATAGTATGTTTCAGTATAAGCAAAAGCATTCCATAAGGTATTACTCTGCACTTCTTCAGGGAAAAGGGTTTCACCTGTTCCCGAACAATAGAATGCATACTTGTTATCTCCGTAGTTATATGTAAGTGCAATACCGTTATCGCCTTCAGCCTTGGCATTAAAAAGGTCTTGAGTATAACCGTAAGTACCCTCGGCACCAACACCGTCTATGAGAGAAAAGATTACTTCAAAGTCATAGGTATCTTCTATTTGCTGCACCTGCTGTTCAAGTGCATTTACAGCATCGGCCGTTATGCTTCCCGTAAGGTCAATAATATGAGTATCTGCAGCCGATGCGGGAAAAACAAAACTGAGGCAAAGAATAATTACTGTTAAAATTGTAAAAACTTTAGTTTTCATTTTCTTCCCCCCTTACATATTTCCGAATGCCCAGGCAAGCGCATAAACAACTGCACTGAGAGGTAATGTAAGTCCTGCAATCTTTTTCCAGAAAGCACTCTTGTCAATCGGCAGATCGCCCACAAACTTACCTGTCTGACCGTTCATTGCAAAGGTGTACTTCTTACCATTCCAGGTTGTGTTAAGAATCCAAACGGGATAAAGAGCATAGGCATAGGAGCCGTTTGCTATTTCTACCTGTGATCCCTTTGGTAAAACAGAATCAAAGCCGTTAACTGTTCTCTGAAGAGCAACTTCAATACTGTTTTTCACTCTCTCATTGGCTCTGGGAATACTTGCTTCAAGATTAACATCATATTTATCAGCAAGATAACCGGCCATATAGGCAGTACTGAAAGGCTTTGCCTCATTCACATTAAATGGTTCAATTGACTCCATAAGAGTATCGTCCATTTTTGATGAACCGTCAGCAGGAATATTTGCAAAGTTCATATTACCGCTACGGCTGCAGTTGAAATATGATGTTTCTCTATAGTCGTATTTACTGTCTGACCAGCTGCGGACTCTTTGAGCAGTAAAATCTGCTGTACCGACTGCAGTACCTGAAAAAAGCCAATGAGGCACATATACACCCTTGATTTCATCAATATGCTTCTGGTCCTTGAATACTTTGGGTACCATTTTCTTTGAAGCAATAAATTTATTGAGTGCCTCTTTCGCAGCCTTTTTGTCATACTTAAACGGTATTATAAGGTCGGGCTTAAGTCCGCCTGCAAACTGATTTGTCATAACAACGGGGTTGCCGCAGAAAGGACAGTTAGTTGCACCCGTTGTTTCGTCTGCAACTATTTCACCGCCGCAGGATTTACATGTATAAACACCCATTCCGCTTATTTCATCGGGCTGCCACTGAGTTCCCTTTGATTGCCAGTTAAAATTATCCTGCCCCATATTTGCACTATTCTGTGCTGCCTGCTCCATTG
This sequence comes from Acutalibacteraceae bacterium, assembly GCA_045589395.1. Classification (GTDB taxonomy): domain Bacteria; phylum Bacillota; class Clostridia; order Oscillospirales; family Acutalibacteraceae; genus RUG806. The sequence goes on from JAZNOZ010000001.1 coordinate 8,181, forward strand.
CGGCAACATCAAACTCTGCATCACAGTAGGGACACTTCATATTCTGTGTTTTAGTATTGAACTCTATTGCGCCGCCACAGCAGGGACATTTTTGTTCCAATAAAGTTGACATTTAATCAACTCCTTCTATATAACTTTTCATAACATTATAAAGCTCAGTTGTTATTCCTTGTGCTTTTTCAGGTAATACATCTATACTGCTGTAGGAATATTCCTGCTCACCTGTAGAAACATAAATACTGCTTACAGGAGCATCGAGAATAATCTCTTCACTGCTTTTAAGCTCACCCCACGAGAAAATTCTGTATTTTTTACATATTTCTCTTATCTCCTTAAGAGGCGTAAAGGGCGCTTCCACACTCTTTGAAATGTCTTTATCTGAAGTAAGAGATGTGTACTCATAGGTAATTACAGTGCCGCCGTTTTCTGCCTGACGGATTTCCAGAGTTTCAGTTGCCCCATCCATACCGCCGCCGCTTGAATATCGACAAAGTATAATATCATCCTCCGGCGTTTTTACCATTCCATATTTGTCAACAACACTGTTGTCCATATATTTTTTGAGTGCCACTGCCGACAAAGCAATCAGTATAACAACAACGAAAATTATTATAATTTTAAGCCTCATTAATCTTTTCTGTTTCCGCAACCTGTGCAGAAAGCACCTTCATTTGTTGTACCGCAGCAATCGCAAACCCAAGCTGCTGAAGCGGCCTGAGCAAAGGCAGCATTATTCTGAGGAGCTTGCTGACCATAAGGATTTGCCTGCTGATAACCGCCCTGAGGAGCATAACCGCCCATATTCTGCTGCATAGGCTGGCCGTAGGGCTGCTGAGGCATCTGCTGACCGTAGGGGTTAGGCTGAGAGTAGCCCATCTGCTGAGGCTGACCGTACATATTCTGCTGCATAGGCTGACCATAGCCCATACCGTTCATGGGCATACCGTTCATGGGCATTCCGTTCATAGGCATACCGTTCATAGGCATTCCGTTCATAGGCATACCACCCATATTATTCATAGGCATACCGCCGTTCATATTAACAGCACCGTTAACACCGAGAGCAGCCATAATATCCATACCCATCTTCTGATAACGGTTGTATTCCATTGAGCCCATACCCTCTACACGGAAGTTGTTGAGTTTAACCTCAAAGTCATCGAAATAGGGATTGTTTACGAGGAATTTAAGCTTGAAATCATAGTAATACTTATACTGGGGAGGATTGTAGCTTACACGCTGTCCCTGACCGTTCTGTGTATAAATTTCATCTCTGTCCTCATCAATATCAAGACCGCAGGAGGTGATTGACGCAATAGGCATTACATCGGGATTTTCCTCTGTCCAGCTGCCGGGCTTATTACGGGAAACAACGAAGTTGCCCTTCATCTGATCAACATAAATTTTCTTATCTTCGCCTAATGTGAGTGTGGGCGAGAAAGCTCGAAGAGCGTTCTTGTTTTCTTCACGGTACTGAAGATGCTGTCTTATCTGTTCAACGGTTGAGCGTCTTCTGTCATCGCAGAAGGGTGAAAGCTTTTTAGCGCAATCCTTACACATATTGCCGTCTTCGAGCTTTCTGTTGCCGAGCATACCTATTTTTTCTCCGCAAAAATCGCAGTTTTTCTTATCAAAAAGTCCCATTTTAATATTCTCCTTTATGTAAATTTAATTGTTTTCAGCTTTTATCGCTTTCGTCGAAGATGTCACCGCATTCGGGGCAGAACTTCGGAGGATTGTGTGGGTCCTCAGGCTTCCAACCGCACTTATCACACTGATATAATGGTGCGCCCTCAGGCTTCTTGCTGCCGCATTCTGGACAGAACTTACCTTTGTTTACCGCACCGCAGGAGCAGGTCCAGCCTTCGACCTGAGCAGGTCTGGGGGCACCGCATTCAGGACAGAATTTACCGTTTACGGCAGTTCCGCATGCACATTGCCAGCCACCCTCTGTGAGTTTAGGTTCAGGTTTCTTTGCACCGCACTGGGGACAGAAGTTTCCCGTTACAGTAGCGCCGCAGGCACACTGCCAACCACTTTGTGCAGGTACCGATGCATTTGCCATAGCCTGAGCCTGAGCGTTTACAAGTTGCTGTGCCACACCTGCGTTATACATTGCCATAGGATCAAAGCCTGAGTTTGTGCCCATTACAGCATTCATACCCATAAAGCCCATCATAGCGCCGTTGGGGTTGGACGCTGCAGCTTCCATTGCATTTGCTCTTGCATCTGCTTCTCTGCCTGCCATCATAAAGGGATTTGAACCCATGGTGACGGCATCCTCCATCTTCTGAATCTTTGCTCTGTCTTCATCAGTAAGATTGATGGGATTCAAAGCGATTGAATGAACGGAAATACCTCTCTTTTCTGTCCATGCAGTTCTGAGAGCATTGTTCACAGCCTGCTTCAGCTCTGTTGTGTGTGCAGGAATCTGTGCGGGACGAAGTTCAAGTTCCGAAAGCTCTGCAAATGCGGGCTGAAGAGCATCTATAAACTCAACCTTAAGCTGACCGTCAAGTTCTTCTCTTGTGAACTCATATGTAGCATTACCGCAGATTTCAGTGTAGAAAAGAAGCGGGTCTGTAATCTTATATGAATAGATACCGTTACATCTTATCTGAACACTACGGTATAAATTGAGTCTTTTGTTAACAATCTCAAACTCAAAGGGGGTCGGTGTACCGAATTTATTATCACGGATTTCCTTTGTGTTGAAGTAGTAAACTCTCTGGTCCTTCGGTGCTTCACCGCCATAGGTAAAACGCTTACCGATATTCTTAAAGGTTGCCTTGACACTTTCACCGAAAGAACCTGAGAAAATGCTGGGCTCGGTGGAAGCATCGTAGGTAAATTCACCGGGCTCGGCACAGACCTCAACAACCTTACCCTGTTCAACAATAATCATACACTGACCGTCGGCAACAACTATACCTGAGCCTGATGTGATGATGTTTTCGTCGCCCTTATAGTTTGAGGAACGACCTGTTGTTTTCTTTTGTCCCTTTCTCATAAGGACATCGTTGGGAAGTGAATCGCACACGAAGAATTCTTTCCACTGGTCAGCCATTACGCCGCCTGCAGCTCCGAGTGCAGCCTTAATAAGTCCCATAATATCTTCTCCTTTTTCTGTATTAATAAAATTCAGGCTAAAAAATAATTAACCATTTGAATTTGTAACATAAATTGTATGGTCAACACCGTGACCGGGATATTCGTAAACACCGGACATATCAGCATTACTGTAAATAGCAAGCTCATCAACATCTATAAAACTGAACACCCAATCATAAGGCACCGTGAGGGTTATTGATTGCTCATCAACATTATCACCTGAATAAATCTGACTGACAACGGTGATTTCCTTAGTGTTATTATCAAAATCATCGATAATACCTTTGCTGAACTCGTTAAGCTCTTTATCAAAAGCAGTTTTCATTCTGTAGGCTTCAATGTCACCGGAGGTATGTATATACTCTCTAAGCTCAAGGCTTTCTTTATCAAAAATGAAGGTGTGGATTTCTCCCTCGGGTATGCTGTCAGCCTGCCAGAGCATTTTATAGTAGTCTGCACCCTCTTCAGTGATAACCAGATCTTTTTCATCGTCGTAACTGATAAAAAATGATGACAAGTATGTTTCAGACGGAAAAGACTGTGAGTAATAAATGCTATCAAGAGAGGTTCTGACTAAAGACTCATTGTCTGTTTTTTCATAGTTGAAGCCTTTTATCCATCCATCAATAACATCTTTGGCGTCCTCATAATCGTAATAACCTGTCATGGCAGCTTCGCCGTCATAATTAAAAATCTGAACCTCAGACCTGTTCATATCGTTTGTCACATTTACCGTAATAACATCATATTTTTCAAGTAATGAATAAATGCTGTTTGCTTTTTCAAGGTCATCCAAATTGATACCTGCTTGTGAAATAGATATTGGATGAGAAAATATTTTTATTTCAGGTTCAGTTGTGCCGTTCTCTGTCGCAACAGCAGCATCAGTGGTAGTTTCAATGTATTCTCGGTCACAGGCCACAAAGATAAACACAAATATAACAAGAATAAGAAATAAAGGGATTTTGCTAAACGCTTTCATTGGTATCATCTCCTTTTTTCTTCTTTGAATAAGGGTTTTTGTTCTCCTTGGGCGGATCTTTATAATTTCCTGCCCTTGTAAGAGAACCAAAAACTAAAACTCTCAAAGCAACAAAAAAAATCCAGAGAATTATTGAACCGACAAACCACCAAAGTGAAATCCCTATCCAGAAATGCAAACCCAGCAATATCCATGCAGGCACGGTCCATTCGAGATTAAAAACAAGACTCAGGAAAACGGAAAAGAAAAAACTGCTGTTCTTTTTTCTGTTTTTCATTTTATTTTTATCCTTTGAAAATAAATATAATCGGACATATAAATTATATAAAACTCAAAAAGCAAAAGTCACCCTACAAATGTAGGGGTAGAATGTAAAAAATCACCGAGCGAAATCGGTGATTTTCACTAAAAGACAGATGTTTTATAATTTGCAAAAGTCAGAAATTGCTTTATACACAACGAAGAAGGACTATGGTGACGATAGTTTCTGTGAAAAAAGCAAGGAGCCGACTCAGGAAAACTGAGGCAGCCCCTTTTTGTTTTATTTAGTTTTTACATACTTATATTCGGACCATCCGGAATAGTACTTCACATCATTTACAGTCTTATATGTTCTTACTCTGACATAATATGTCTTTGCAGAAGTAAGACTGCTTAAGGTTGCTTTGGTTGTGGTGTTGCTTGTTATGGTCTTGGTCTTTGCATTTGTGAAATCCTTTG
>JAZNOZ010000002.1:0-14357 GCA_045589395.1 Acutalibacteraceae bacterium
AGGCACAGATTTCGGCTCTTGAAAATCAGCTGGATTGGTATGAGCCGATTCTTAAGGCAAGACCCGAATGGGAACTCGTCGGCAGATATATTGACGAGGGTATCACGGGTACCTCTGCCGAGAAAAGACCGCAGTTTATGAAAATGATAAGGGATGCCAAGCAGAAAAAGTTTGATATGATTATCACCCGTGAGGTGTCGCGATTTGCGAGAAATACCGTTGACACTCTGCAGTACACGAGAGATCTGAAGGCAAAGGGTGTTGAGGTGTTCTTCATCAACGACAACATCAAAACCTTTGACGGAGACGGAGAGCTTCGTCTCACCATTATGGCAACTCTTGCTCAGGATGAAAGCCGTAAAACCTCGGTGCGAGTGAAAAGCGGTCAGCAGACCTCTATGAATAACGGCACATTCTACGGCAACGGAAATATCTTGGGCTACAGAAGACATCAGGAGCTTCTGCCCGACAATAAGAAAAAGGTGGATTTCATTATCGACCCGGAGCAGGCGGAAACGGTAAAGCTAATATACGAAATGTATCTTGCGGGCAACGGCCTTACCAAGATAAAGGAAGAGCTTGAACGCCAAGGCAGAAAAACTGCAATGGGTAAAACAAGGTGGTACGAAACCGTAATAGGCCACGTGCTGAAAAACACATTCTACTGCGGTATCATAACCTATCACAAGGAGTATACTCCCGATTATCTCACACAGAAAAAGATTAAAAACTATGGCGAGGTTGAACTGATACAGGTTAAAGGTAGACACGAGCCGATTATATCTGAAGAAGACTTTGAAAGGGTGCAATTAATAATGGCAAGTAAAACAGCTCAGATGAAAAATCTTAATACAGGCAGAAGAAGTACAACCGGCAAAAGACCGAGAACCACAGTATGGGGAAAGCTCCTTATCTGCGAATGCGGTCACAGATTCAATACGAAGCTCTGGAGAAAAGAGGGAGATAAATCCATTATCGGTTATCAGTGCTATGACTCGGTGCGTACCGGGTCATACGAGAGCCGAAAGAAAAAGGGCTTACCCCTTGACGGTATCTGCCGTGTACCTATGATTCCCGAGTGGAAACTGCAGATGATGGCGAATTATATTTTCCGCAATTATCTTTCGGAAAAGGACAAGGTACTGGCTCTTGCCAACTCAATGCTCGAGGCTCACATTGACGATAAAGAGGATGATGTGGATTATGAGGCTATCATTGAGAAAAAGTGCAGAGAGGTTGAAAGGCACAGAACAAAGCTTAGCAATTTCATTGATATGAGGGCAGAGGGTGAAATTGATAAAGAATCTTACACAAAGAAAACTGCCGAGGTTAAAGAAGAGATTGCAAAGCTGTCTTCTGAGATTGAAGAGCTTCAGCTGAAGCTCAATAAAGAGCCTGTGATTACAGATTACAGGGACAAGCTTACGGTGCTTCAATATGCTCTTGAGCAATACACTAACGCAGATGACAATGACATCCCCGAAAGCGTTATTGAAGCCTTTGTTGTGAAGATTGTGGCTAAACAGGACGGCTTTGATTGGTATCTCCGCTTTGACGGAGACCCCAATGACCCTCTGCACATGAAAACCGAGGGTAAAAGGAGAAAAAACAGTTCTGTTTCTGTGGTTGGCGGTAAACTGCCAACCAAGCAGAATTGCGACACAGGCAGCAATCAAAGGCTAATTCTTAAACGGATAGTCAATCAATCCAAGGACTAATTCTTAACTGAATTACGGATTAGCAAATAATTAAACGGAGCCTCACCGAGAAATCGGTGGGGATTTTTGTTGCTTCTTTTCTTATATTTAAAATTATTGCTTTTTGTTTTATGAGTGATATAATTATTCTGATAAAATTTTGATATCTTAAAAGGGATGATAAAAATGAAGAGTGAAAGAAAGCTTGCTGTTGAAAGAAGAGAAGAAACTCTTAAATCATTGAAACAGCTTGATAATAATATCTGGACAATGATATATAAAAGCTCATACGGACTTGACAGCCTTTTGAAGAAAGGCTCAAAAGGTATAATGGATTCTGTTAAGCATCTTCAGAATGAGGTTAAAATGGGCGGACTCAGCGTGAATCCGGATAAGGACGGCTTCGCTTGTTCAACCTTTAATGCACAAAATCCTGACGGAGATTATCTTCTCGGCAGAAACTTTGATTACAAGGCAGCCCCTTGTCTTGTTTGTTGGACTGCACCTGAAAATGGCTACAAGGCAGTTTCTGTTGTTGACACTACATTTTTTATTCACGGCACAAAATACTTTCCGATGGCAAAGGCAAAAAATCACCTTCGTGCTATGGCTGCTCCCTACACATCAATGGACGGTATAAATGAAAAAGGCTTTTCATGTGCTGTGCTTGAAATCAAGGCAAAAGCAACAAAGCAGGACACAGGAAAAACACCTATTATTACTACTGTTGCTATTCGTGCCGCTCTTGATAAATGTGCAACTGTTGATGAGGGAATTGAGCTTTTTGCTTCTTACGATATGCACGATTTGTTAGGTATTAACTATCATTATCAGCTTGCAGATGCCAACGGCACAAGTGCAATTATTGAATATGTTGACAACAAAATGGTTGTTATCCGTCAGGACAAAAGCAAAAAGAATCTTATTCTTACAAACTATTTCCTCACCGAAGGCGGAGACAATCACGACGGACGAGGTTATGACCGTTATGAGCGTATTGAAACAACTCTTAATGAGAAAAGCGGCATAATTACCGAAGATGACGCAATGGATTTGCTTGAAAAATGTGCTCTTAACTATCAACACAAAACATTAAAGCATATGGTTATTGCTTTATGGAGTGCAGTTTATAATTGTACTGAAAAATCAATGCTTTTGTGTGCAGGAATGGATTACACTAAAAAATACAAATTCTATGTTGATAAACCGGGTGAAGTGATTAAACTTTAATGAAAAAGCTCCGAAGCTTAACGCCTACTATTCGAGAGAAATACTTTCTTGCGAATAGTAGGCGTTTTAATGGAGATATTTGTTGTTTTCAGAAGAATCAGTTCGCGGGTTTGAACTGTACTCTCGGGGTGGATTCGTCTATAACTGCGAATTCGTAGCCGTTTTTAAGGCCGTATTCTATTATCGTTTTAACGGCCTCAACCGTGTTTCTTTTCAGGTCGTGCATAAGCACAACCGAGGTATGTCTTTTCTTTATCTGATTTATTGTTGTTTGTGCAATTTTTGAGGAGCTGTAGCCTGCGGTATCGCCGCAGTCAATATTCCAGTCAAAATATATGTAGCCTTCATCGGTCATATATTTTGCCATTTGTTTCATAATACCTCTTGAGTATCTTCGGCTTACTGTATTGTTTGTGCCGCCGGGGAAACGGAAAATTTTAGTGTCAACTCCCGTTTCATCGAGGATTATTTTATGCATGGCATTAAAGTCTTTCAGATAGCTTTTTTTGCTTGAATATATTGACCATTCATGTGTAAGGGTGTGAACACCTATAGCGTGTCCGTCTTTGACAATTTCTTTGAGAACATATTTATATTTCGGACTTTGATTTGTTACAAAGAATGTTGCCTTTACATCATATTTTTTAAGATATTTCAGAAGCTTTTCCGTGTAGGGACCGGGACCGTCATCAAAGGTGAGATATATGGTTTTGACATTTTTGGCAGTTTCCTTATATCCGCAGACCTTACAGGTTCTGGTCTTTGTTTTTTTGGAAAGCTCCCACACACCGAAGCTGTGTCCCAATGCTTTTTCTGCAACCTTTTCTTTTGCAACAAATGAGCAGACAGAGCAAATTGAAGTGTAAATACCGTCCTTTGTACAGGTGGCTTTTGTGGTAGTGCTTACAAGCTTGTGTTTTAACGGCTTTTTGATGTTTGTTTTTGTGTCATCCTGATACGAGCATCTCTGACACTTGTGTACGGTATAGCCCTCTTGTGTACAGGTGGGAGCAACCTTAACCGCTTTTGTTTTATGTCCGTGCAGAATACACTTTACTGAATCAAGCTTCACGGCTATGCGAAGTGCGGTTCTTGCATCGGCAGCTGTTATTTTACCGTCCTTGTCAAAATCACCGTAAATTTTCAATTCATCGCTGAGCTTTTCAAGCTTTACCGCACAGCGAAGAAGTATTCTGGCATCTGCTGATGTAACCTTACCGTCCTTATCAATGTCGCCCATTTTTGCTTCATCAAAAACAAACGGTTCTGTTTCGGGTTCAGTTGCTTTTTCGGGTTCTTTTTCAGTGACAGCTTCTTTGTGAGTAGTTTGCTCTGAAACAAGAGTGTCTGTGTTTGTTGTGGATACATCCTTTGCAATAACAGGGGAGAGCGACTGAAAAGACAGTATCACAGCAAGCAGCACGGGAATAACTTTTTTTACATATTCTTTCATAGATATCCTCTTTTATCTTCAATTCGACATACATATTATTGTATCACATACTTTTGCGATGTCAATTAATGTTTTGATTTTTTTCAGAATTATACAGATAAAAAATAAGTTGTGTAACTGCAAGAAAAATAGTATAATAATTCTTATAATAACACAAGATGTGAGGAAAGATTATGAATCAGGTAATAGAGCAGTTAAAGGAAAGAAAATCCGTGCGTGTTTTTACGGACAGGCAGATTACCCCTGATGAAGTGTCTGATATTATGGAAGCCGCGGTAAATGCTCCCACGGCAGGTAACCAGCAGCTTTACACTATCATTAATGTAACTGATGCCACGCTGAAAGCGAAGCTGGCTGAAAGCTGTGATCATCAGCCGTTTATTGCAACGGCACCGTTGGTGCTTGTGTTCTGTGCCGATTGCCGTAAGTGGTATAATGCCTTTCTGGAATACGGCTGCGAGCCGAGAAAGCCGGGTGTAGGGGATTTGTTGTTGGCAGTCAGCGATGCTAATATTGCTGCTCAGAATGCGGTAGTAGCAGCACAAAGCCTCGGTATCGGCTCCTGTTATATAGGTGACATTATGGAAAATGCTGAGCTTCAGAGAGAACTGCTTTCACTCCCTGAGTATGTGTTCCCCGCAGCAATGCTCGTTTTCGGTTATCCTGCCGCGTCACAGCTTGAACGGAAAAAGCCCGTTCGCTCGGGAATGCAGCACATTGTACACGAAAACGCTTACCGTGATATGGATAAAGAAGAGCTGAAAGAAATGCTCATTCCAAAAGCCGGAATAAAGGGTTTTGAAGAATGGATACAGGCATTCTGCAACAGAAAATACAACTCCGACTTTTCCCGTGAAATGACCCGCTCCGTGCAGGTCTTTTTAGAGGATTTCAACGTCTGACGGCTTGGCTATATATGTAAGCAAAAAAACGAAGCTTTACAACCTCTTTTTTGTGTTGATTTGAAGGGGAATATTTGTTATCATATTTGTAAAGGAGAGCTTATTATGAAAACAATATTGATTCTTGTTGACGGTATGCGTCCCGACTCGTTGACAAATATTGAAAATGCACAGAAAATTATTGCAAATTCTGCCTATACAATGAATGCACAGACGGTTTTTCCGTCTGTTACACTGCCTTGTCATATTTCTCTTTTTCACAGCGTAACACCCCAGCGCCACGGCACGACCACAAACACTTATATGCCCCAGGTAAGACCTATAAACGGTCTGTGTGAGGTATTAAAGCAGGCTGATAAAAAATGTGCAATATTTTATAACTGGGAAGAAATCCGCGATGTAGCCCGTCCGAATTCTCTTGCCCACGCTTGCTTTTATGCAGGCAGAAGAATCGGTTATCTTGAAGCGGGAGAGAAGCTCACCCAAGAGCTTATCCGCTATGCCAAAGACTATGAGCCTGATTTTACATTCCTTTACTTCGGCTATACTGATTGGGCAGGGCATAAATACGGCTGGATGACGGATGAATATATGTCTGCAATGCGCAACTGCTGGGACAATATAGAAAGAATTATGGCTGAGCTTGGCGATGAATACACATTCATTATCACAGCCGACCACGGCGGACATGACAGAACACACGGCAGCGAAATGCCCGAGGACATGCTTATCCCCGTTATTCTTTGCGGTGAGAATTTCGAAAAAGGCAAGGTAATTGAAGATGTCAACATTATGGACATAGCTCCCACTGTTGCAAAGCTTCTGGGAACTGAGCCCGACGAGGAATGGGAAGGAAAAGCTCTTGTGTAAAAAAAAGCTTTTTATAAAAATACCTTGTATTGGAGATTGATTTTATGTTGCGAAGACTTGTTTCTTTTTTGACGGCTTTTGCACTTTTGTTTGTTTTATCGTCCTGCAAAGATACACTTGTTGATGATACAAGCGATGTTTTCCCCGAGAGTGAAACAACAACTGCCGAAAATATACAGACACAGGAAACAGAATCTTTTTATAATGAAACTACCGAAGCTGTAACTCAGGCTGAAACCACTACCGTTCAGGTTCAGACAACAGTCCCCGTTACTGAAACCACCACTGCCGTTCAGGTGCAGACCACCGAGCCTGAAGCTGTGATTGAAACAACCACTACACAAGCTGTGCAGACAACTGAAGCTCAGACGCAGGCTCCGCCCGTTACCGAGGTACAGACTACTCAGAAAGTGACAGAAGATGTTTCTTTGTGGGACCATCAAAAAGTAGTTGAGTTTTATAAAGATGCCGCTGAGAAAACGGGAAGCTCCGTAAAATCTCAGCAGACGGTAGCACTTGACGATATATCTGTAAATAACGGTCAGTTAGGCTCAATGTTCAGCTTTGTAACACCGATACTTTCATCGTTTTTATCCTCAAGCGTTACCGAAACCGACGGTATAACAGGAGATTTCCGAATGCTCAGCGAAGCAGATGTAAGCTCAGCGAAGGCCTACGGAACAGAAAACGGAATTGTTGTTGAAATCACTCTTAATCCGCAGACTGATAATGCAGCTGATGAAACAAGAGAGGGCAGTGTTGCACACGGTATCTCTGTTGTTGGTGATTTACCTTCAATTATGGCACAGCTCAAGGAAAAGGGCCTTCCTATAGAAATTTCAGTTGAAAATACTGTTCTTACATACACAGATCCCGTGATAAAGGTGCTTATTGACAGTGACGGAAAAATAGTTAAAGGCACATGGAACTGTACTGTTGAAATAAGCCTTTCAGACTATAAATTTGCAGGCGCTTCAGTTGACAGCACAAGAGTTGTTCTTAACAACAAAATCACAGTAAACGGCGGATTTAATCAATAAATATGCGGAAAGCAAAAAACTTTTATATCGGATTATTGAAAAGTACAAAAAGATGTAATACGGAAAACTCTGTATTGCATCTTTTTTTTATTCGTATGTTCACAAATATTAACGATTTTGCAATTATAACTTGACAAATATTAACAAATGTGCTAGATTATATTTGCAAATGTTAATACTTGTTAAAAATCGTTAACAAAGGAGAATAAGTTATGTTTATAGAAGAAAGACATCAGGAAATACTCAGAATTTTATCTGAAAACTCAAGAATATCAAATGCAGAAATTCAGGAAATATTTCAGATTAGCTATGACTCGGCGAAAAGAGATTTAAGAATTCTTGAAGAGCAGGGGCTTCTGAAAAGAACTCACGGCGGTGCCATTCCTGCAAAACAAATCGGCGGAAATGTAATCAAAGATCTTTCTCCCGATGAGCGTGTGGCTGTTGTTAAGGAGAATTATCTTTCAATAGCAAAAGAAGCTGTTAAGGCGATTGAAGAAAACGATGTTGTATATATCACAAATGCAAGTGTCGGTTTCCTTATGGCCCGGAATATGGGGGATGTGAATTGTACAGTTGTTACAAATTCGATTTCCATTGCAGAGGAATTGAGAAAAAAAGAGAATATAACAGTTATTCTTGCAGGCGGCGAAATGCAGACAAACGGCTGCTTTTATGATAGCTTTGCATTATCTGTAATAAACCGACTCCGTTTTGATAAATGCTTCATTACATCTGCTTGTATTTCGGCAAAATTCGGTCTTTCAATTCAGAAGTCAAGAAGTGTTGAGCTGACAAATGCTGTTATAAATAATTCAAAAAAAGTATACGGCTTGTATCCCACAGAAAAAATCGGTTTTGATTCAGTAATCAGTATTTGTCCTGTAAATAAACTGAATTATATTATAACCGACTCAGATGCTTCGGAAGATGATTTGATGCTGTTTGAAGAAATAGGAATTAAAATAAAGATATCTGAATAAGGCTTGGTATATCAGGGTTGATTGTTTGTTGTTTTTAAGGTAAAATATTATCAGTAATTAATGTGCGGAGGGGCAAATGAAGGATAATATTTTTGAAGAATATATGCGTCAAAAAGAGCCTCAAAAGAAAGAAAAAGGTTATGCGTGGCATACTGCTATCGGGCTTCAGGCTGTTGACGGTCTTGAAACAAGCCAATATCTTCTTGATACCGCAAAGAAAAATATCGAGGGCGATATTACCTTTGAAGAAGCCCATCGGTTGATTCACAGCTATTATAAAGAAAATGTTAAGCATAGAGGCAATAACAGGACAGAGGAAGCAGATAAGGTTTCTGTTCGTATCGCACAGCTTCTTTCCGAAAAATCCTTTGTTTTGTTTCCTGCCCAGTATATTTCAATTCATGCCCGATTGTTTGAGGGGATTTATAAGCACGCAGGAAAAATCAGAGATTATAATATAACAAAGGCGGAATGGGTGCTTGAAGGTGACGCCGTTATGTATGGCGGTGCACTGGATTTGAGAGCTACTCTTGATTATGATATTTCTCAGGAAAGAGAATTCAGCTACAAAGATCTGTATATTCAACAGGTGATAAAGCATCTTGCAGAATTTGTTTCACGCCTCTGGCAGATTCATATTTTTTCAGAGGGAAACACAAGAGCAACAGCCGTATTTTTTATTAAATATCTGCATACACTCGGCTTCAATGTAACCAATGACACTTTTGCTCAGAATGCATGGTATTTCCGTAATGCCTTGGTGCGCGCGAATTATAACAATATTCAAAAGGGTGTTCACGAAACAACCCAATTTCTTGAGCTGTTTTTAAGAAATCTTATTCTTAATGAAAACAACGAGCTTGAAAACCGAAATATGCATATTCGTTACATTTCAGAAGCTCCAAAGTGCCAAAAAGAATTGCAAAATGTCACTTTGGATGTCACATTGGATGAGTCTGCTGTTATAATCTCTTAAAAAATGAGCCTCATATGACACAGGAAAAGATTGCACAATCAATTAATAAATCTTCCAGAACCGTAAAACGCATAATTGATTCATTGAAAGAAAAAGAAATTATTTCACGAGAAGGCGGAAAGCGCTTTGGATTCTGGAAAGTAAATATTTAATTTAATCTATCTTAAAAACTGAAAACCTCCTTGTAAATGGTATTGCCAAAAACAAGGAGGCTTTTTGTCTGTATGGATATTAACATAATATCAGTAACAGCCAATCAGTTATATTTTATAATGAAATCTTTATAGAAGCACACGCATTCGCCTACATTTTTGATTTTTATATGCTCGTTTGCGCTGTGAATTGAAGCATACTGTTTTTTGTCAAGGTCAATGGGGGCGAAGCGGAGAATTGAGTCGGCAACATCTGTAAAGCGTCTTGCATCGGTTCCTGCCGTGAGCAGGAAAGGAGATACAATAACATCGGGGAAGTTTTCGTTCATTATTTTTTCAAGATGCTTGTATTGCTTACTTTCAAAGGATGAGGGCTTGCAGTAATCTCTTTCGATTTCTTCTATTTCAACAGAGTATTTCTTTGCAATTTCCTTTATTTTGTTAAGTCCCTCAAGCAGATCATCTTCTCTTATACAGCGGAGAAACATTGTAGCTTCGGCTTCTTTTGCTCTTATCTGAGGATCAGCCTTTGTGCCTGCAAAAATGCTTGTAAAGTAAATGCTTGTTGAAAGCATAGCCTTTGTCTGGGGAATTGTGAGCATAATTTTTTTGATAAGAGGGGAGAAGAGAGTGAGATTTCCGAAGAGTATATTCATCGGGAAAGACATAAAAGGCGCGTGAGTTTCAAATGTGCCTCTGACCTCAGGCTGGAATTTGCCCTTATATATCTTTTTTCTGTTTACCTCGTTTATAAATTTTGTAAGACGGATAATTGCGCAGTCATCAGACGGGTTAAGACCACCGTGGCCTTTAGTATCTCTGACTGTTTTGCAGCGGTACAGATGACGGCTTTTTTCGTGAACGGCAACCATTGCGCTTTTAGCCGTAACACCGGGAATCATCCCCTCTGTTATAGCACCGCCCTCATCAAGAACAACATCGAAATTTATTTTGTTTTCTTTGAAATACTTGGTGGCATGCACCATTCCGTCACCGCATACCTCTTCATTGTTTGATGAGCCTATATAAACATTTATGCCGTTGAAATTGTAACCGTCCCTGAGTAATTCTTCACAGGCCTGAAGCTCGGCAAAAAGAGGAGTTTTTGTGTCTATTGTTCCTCTGCCGTAAAGTGCGCCGTCTTTTTCGGTGGCACAGAACGGGTCTGTTTCCCATTTGTCATCCCCCTCAACAACATCGTGATGTGACATGAGCATTATGTTTTTTGAAGCATTTTTACCCTTAATAACATAAACAAAGCATCCGCTGCCGAAAACGAGCTTCTGCGCATTCTTTGCTATATTAGGGAAGCACTCTTCAATAACCGTACAGAACTTTTCATATTCGCTGTTATTTTCTCCGTCACGGGTAAAAACAGTTTTGCAGTCAACCATTTTTTTGAGTGTTTTTACATATTCGTTATATTGCTCAGGAGAAACATTTTTACGCTTTTCTTCGGAGCTTAAAACTCTTTTTTTCATCACTTTTCCTCTTTTCTGTATTCTTCAATAGTTTTTGTAACCTTTTTGTCGTTATAGAAAATGAACACGATAAGGGAAAGAAGACTGAAAATACCTGCGAAAACACCTGTGAGCTTAACCCCCTGAAGACCAACGGATTCGCCTGTCACGGCACCTACTGCGAGTATACTTGAAACCCCCATCATTGCAACTGCGGAAGCAATTTTCTCTATAAATGTCTTAACAGCCGAGAAAATACCCTCACGGTTTACTCCGCTTACAAGGGAGTCGCACTGAATAATATCTGAAACAACAGACTGAGGAAGAATATTTATTGCGGCAAAGGGGAAGGAAACGATAACACCCATTGCAAGACCTATGAAAAGCTCATTGCCGGGAGCGAGAGCAGCGATTTTGTCACCGAAATAGATAAGACCGAAAACAGCGGTAAAAACTATGCTTGCAATAATCAAAGGCATTTTTTTGTTGTATTTACGGCTTAATTTGATAATAAGCGGGAATAAGCATATGGCAACGGCAATGGCTGCAAGCATAACAAGGAATGACTGTGACTCGGGAACATTAAGAAGCATTGTTATGTAGTAAAGCATAGCGGTCTGGAAGAAGGCCATTGAAATACCGCTGAACAAGTCACCCAGACTGAAAATAACAAAATTCTTGTTTCTGAGAACGATAGAAAAGGACTTGAGCATTGATTCCTTGGGTTTTGTGTTTTTGAGAACATAATCCTTTTCTTCAAAGGCATATGCACTCAGCAGCAGACATACAATACCGATAATCGCAAAGAAAGTGAACACTGTTCTCCATGCCCACAGTGGTGAAAGACCGGCATTTTTAAGCATATCAACAAACAGAGTTGCGGCATACATAAACGAGCTTGAGCCCATGAAGAATACTGTGCTTATACCGTAATAGCCGACTCTTACCTTTGCATCGGGAATGATTTCGGGAACAAGAGCATTTCTCGGAATAAAGAAGAAGGTGTAGGCAGTGTAGTATGAAATGAGGAAGAAGCCGACCCATACGGCATTTGCGGCAGAGCCCTGAGAGAAAGGAGCATAGAAAATCAGAAGAACGGAAAGTGCATAGGGTAAAGCTGCATAGCGTAAAAAGGGCATTCTTCTGCCTGCCTTATGCTTGCATTTATCTGAAAGTGAAGCAACAATTGGGTCTGTGACAGCATCAACAATCTTGCCGAGTGCCGTAATTAGAGCCATTATTGTTATGAATCCGAAAAGCTTGTTTTCAGGCAAGAGCACTGGCAGACCGCTTTTTGCCGTTGGCTGGAAGAAATACAGGAGATAATTGCTTATCATACCCGTAAACAAGCCTTTTGCAATATCTGCAAGGCAGTAGCGGTACATTTTTCTTTTAGGTAAAACCTTTGACATAGTCTATCGACCTTTCTTTATACAAATTTACTTTTAAAAAAGCATTATTTATGTTTTCAGTTGAAGCTTCTTACCCAATTAAGCAAAGAGCCGTGATGTGTGTTTTCTCTTACTGTTCCGAGCATATATTCGGTCACAGGGCCGTTTTTTCTCATTTTTTCGAGAATTGCCTCCTGCAATTCTTCAACGGACATCTCCTCATAGGGTTTGTTAAGGTTTATCGGTATTTTTTCTTTTCTTTCTTCAGCTTTCTTTTCTTCAGGAATGTTTATTTTCTGAACCTCTTTTGACACCTGTTTAGCTTCTTGAACCTCTTTTTTTGTGCTTGGAGCCGCTTTTTGTATTTTTACTGTTTTTATAGGTGCAAAGCATTCGGCTGTAATTTCTGAGGGAAGCCAGATTTCACCGTAGTTTGCAGGAACTTTCAGTTGAATACGACCGCCGTTTGCGCTTATCTTTTCACCTGACAAAGCACCTGTATATTCATTTGAATTTCCGCAGGGGAGATTCATTGTAACTGCATTGTCGGAGTTGTTGACGGTGATGATTACAGACTTACCGTCAAGTGTTCTCGAATATGCAAAATGAGTGGTCTGCAGTTCAAGCTCCTTGTATTCACCGTAGCTCAGAGCAGGTGTATTCTGACGGATTTTTCCGAGTGCCGAAATGAGCTTTGTGCAGGGATTTGTGTTTATAGCATTTTTATAATCATCAAAATTTAATGACGGTCTCAGTGAGTCGTCCGAGCTTCTTTCCTTTCTTCCCTCAATACCGAACTCCGAGCCGTAATATATTGACGGAATACCGGGTAAGGTGTAAAGCATAATGTGTACAGGTACAAAATGTGCTTTATTGCTGAGCTTTGTGTAAATACGCTCAACATCGTGATTGTCAACAAAGGTATAGAGTCTGAGCTTTCCGCCCGTCATATCGTTTACATATTTTATGGTGTGTGCAACCTCAAAATAATTGTGGTCGTTGTGTGCAGAGTAGAGTGCCTTGTGGAGCATATAGTTTGTTACGGAGTGAAGAGTGCCGTCATTTGCCCAACGGGAGTAATTTCCGTGAATAACCTCACCCATAAGCCAGAAATCAGGCTTAACCTCATTTGCCACCTGACGCAGAGCCTTCATATAGTCAAAATCCATAACATCTGCCGCATCAAGACGGATTCCGTCAATGTCAAACTCCTTTACCCAGAAGCGGATTACATCACAGATATAGTTTTTTACTGCAGGATTTCTCTGGTTTAACTTTACAAGCAAATCGTAACCGCCCCAGTTCTCATAGGAGAAGCCGTCATTATATGAGTTATTTCCCCGAAAATTTACATTGCAGTACCAATCCTTGTACTGTGAATTTTCTCTGTTGAGCTTTATATCTTTGAATGCAAAGAAATCTCTGCCTGTGTGGTTGAAAACACCGTCTAAGATAACACGGATGCCTTTCTTGTGACATTCCGACACAAAATTTGTAAGGTCTTCGTTTGTTCCGAGTCTTGAATCTAAATTCTTGTAATCCGTAGTTTCATAACCGTGACCGACAGATTCAAAAAGCGGTCCTATATAAATTGCATTACAGCCGATTTCTTTTATATGAGAAATCCACGGCAGAAGAGTATTCAGCCTGTGTACCGTTTCGCTGTAAGAATTAAGTTTTGGTGCGCCCGTCAGTCCCAAGGGATAAATATGATAAAATACGGCTTCGTCATACCACGCCATATTGTTTCCTCCTGATTTGTTGATAAGTGATTATACCATACAAAAGCGAAAAATTCCACAAAAACATAAATATACAGAAAAAAAGAGGTTGTAAAAACGAAAAGCTTTTACATCCCTGAAATTTTATTTGAAACTTACATCTGCAAAGCTGTCTGTTTCAAACATCAGACAATTATCTCTTGCAGAACTGAAGCTTCCCATCTGTACATTTTCAATTGTTACATCCATTGTGTTTGTTTCATTTGCTGCGGATACCTTTGATTTCATTGCCGCATTATATTTTATGTTCCTGAACACAATGTTGTCAGCGGTAGGGTGAAGGTAACAATCCGAACCATGCCTGAAATCAAGCCTTTTCAGCGCTTTTCGGCGTTTCGGCTTTGAAAGGCGACAGCCTTTCGGCACCCTCAACATCCAAAAATCATCTGAAAATTCTTTGATTTCAGGTCGAAGATTTTTTA
>JAZNOZ010000003.1:0-63861 GCA_045589395.1 Acutalibacteraceae bacterium
TCGAAGATTTTTTATCGAGAGGATTTTTGGCAATTCAAGGCAAAGACGCAGCCAATCCTTGCGGATTGGCGAGTATTTTAACAAAGAAGTGGCGGAAATCATCCGATAAAAAACACGGTTCGGATTACTACCGTCACCCTATCCTCAACATCATTGTGTCTGTGAACGATTGCAATAATTATACATTCATATTCCTTAACTGCTTCATTTACTCCGATAAGATACACATCAAGCTCTTCACCGTCACCGCCTGAAATCCCGGGAATAAAACCGTAGTTTACAGGATATGTAAGAGAAAATGTTGCCTTTTTGTGAATGTAACCGACAGGTCTGTCTATAACAATTTTAACCGTCTTGCCCAAATAGGATTTTACTTGCTCTTTTCTTTCCTCAAAAGTCATTTTATTATATCCTTTTCATAAGTTTTAGATATTCGCCGTGTTCATCGGTACCGTCAAAAAGCACTTCGGAAAAACCGAATTTTTCATATAGATGTAAAGCATTGACATTATCTTTATCTACGCCGATTGACATTTCAGAAAATCCCATTTCTTTTGCTTTTTTTATAAGAAAAATAAGAATTTCACTTCCGATACCACGGTTTCGGTATTCCTTTTTGACTATCATTCTTGATACATAAACTCTTTTTTCAGGTATGGTGTAATCGGGATCGCCTGTATCTAAAACCAAAGCACCCTCGCCGATAAACTCACCGTTGATTTTGTAAATATATACAAGCCGTTTGCCTGACTTTATCTCATCGAGCCATTTGTCAGTAAGCGGCTGAGATTGCATATCCCAGATATTTGAACATTTGTGATAGTCTTCGGTTTTTAGAGGCTCAATTATACGGTACACAATTTTTTTCTCCTTTATAAAATTAAAACAATTGTCTATTTGTTCATATTGTCAACAAATTCACTGCTTCTTGCTGTCAATTCTACCCATGCAGGTCTAAATCCGCTCCTGATGGCATTGCGGACTGATTCCCGGTTATAATTTAAAATACATCTCTTGTGCTTTAGGAATAAAACCGAGTTTATTATATAGCCTGATTGCATCGGGATTATTTACAAGAACATCAAGATTTATAAAATTACACTCCTGTTTTTTTGCCCAATCCTTTGCAGCATTCATTAATGCTGTTCCGAAGCCTTTGCCCCGATGTTTTTCGGTGACGATTATGTCCATTATGTAGCAATACTTACCGGGAATCATAAATTCAAAATCAGGTCTTGTCTTTGCTTGAATAAGGATAAAACCGATAACTTTACCGTTTTCTTCATAGACAAGAATATCCGATTCGCAATTTGTAATTGTATTCTCAACAAACTCTGTGTTTTGGTTACCCTCTTTTATAAAATCGGGAATCAGCTTCGCCATTTCTCTGAATTGCTCACGGTATAATTCCGATATTGCTGTAATATCGTTATTAGTTGCTTTTCTTATCATTGTATCACCTTGTTACTCATAAAGACCTTCTGTTGATTTTCCGCTTTTACCTGTAATGCCAACAACCCTTGGCCATTGGTTAGTCTCAATTATCGTGGTTGCATTTACTAAATCGCATTTCATATATATCGTTCCTAATGCTTTTCTCATTTTGATTTACTATAATAAACGACACCGGAATATTTTCCATCTTTATTTAATCGTCTGTTAGAAATATATCCATCTTTTATAAATCCCGCTTTTTCCATTACTCTAAATGATTGCACATTAAGTTCGTTACACGAACATTCAACCAAATAATAATCACGATTATTCAACAAGTGATCTGCAACTGCTTTTAATGCTTCGGCAGCGTAACCATTGCCCCAAAATTTATACCTTACCGTATATCCAACGTTACAATAATTATGCTTTTTTACAACAGTATTCACATCGATATTACCGACAACTTCGCCCGTGGATTTCAATTCCATAACCCACTTTTCATATCTGTTTTCGTCAGCATCGCTTATCCATTTTTTAATACATTCCAATTCTTCGTCTTTTGTCAAATTGGGATATTTAATATATTTAGCCAATCTTTCATCTGTGATGATTTCATAAATGGCATCAATATCGCTTTCTTTATATCGTCTTAAAATAAGTCTATCTGTTTCTATTCTTGGACTTAACATTTTAATTACTCCATATCTCTATTAAATATAATTGCTTTACCTAATGATGTTTTCTCCTTGATTTATTCTTCGTAAACAATAGAATCTGAATCTGTCAGATAATAAGCTTTGTGTTCACTGGTTTTACATAGTTTGTCATAGTCATTTTTGCGAATATAAGTATAATGACAAATAAGTACTCCGTCAAACAATCCCAATCCTCGGAAATCAGTCATTTCAACATTGTTGTCATCGTATTTTGTAACATGCTTAATATCCTGAGATGCAACATGAGCACCTGCACTGCCGCCTATGTAAACAACACCTGATTTAACATAATTGATTATATCTTTATCAAAACCACATTTTCTGATTTTGTCAAGTGTACCAAAAGTATTTCCACCGCTTATATAAAGAACATCAATATTAAGATTCCTGAACTTATCGGGGTTGTTATGGTCAAAAACATAAACATTTTCTTTTTTGAATCCGAACTCTTGCATACGGTCATAATATACGCTATCCGAAATAGCTTCTGCAGTTGCTTTTTCATTAGGTATAAACAAAAGCTTGCACTTATCTATAGGATAAGGCAGATTGTCCATAATTGCTTTCTGTGATTTCTCATTTCTAAAGTCACAGGATGATAAAATTAATTTCACAATTCAAATCCTTTCAACCATTCAACAGACTGTTTCAATCCATCAATAGTTTTTGTTTCTAAAACCACACGGCAATTCTGCTCTTTGGCAAGATTAATATATTTTTCGATATCAATTTCACCTGTACCGAGTGCAAGGTGATTTTTTCTGCCTTTAGCATCGTGCAAATGAATATGACTAAGGCGGTCTTTGTGTTTCAGAATAAACTCTTCATCAATACCGCCGATGCCGTGATTATGTCCTACATCAAAAGTCAAAGCAAAAGCTTTGCTTTCTAAAAGCAGTTCAATAGCTTCTTTTTGAAAATCCTCATAACCGTCGCAATTTTCAATGCTTAATTTTATATCAGCTTCGCCTATAGCTGTTTCGCACATATTTCTGAACGCTATAATATTTTCAATGTATTGTTCTTTGTATTGAGAAAAAAGATATACTTTTCTGTCCGGCAAGGTGAAATATACACCTTTTGCCATATGCATATTCAAAACCTTAATATCAAGCTGTTTTGCGATTTCAATAGTGTCTGCAACAGTCTTTTTATAAGCTTCTGCAATATAATAATTGAAATCACATACATTCAGATTTTCATCAAGGTGTATTGTATAGAAGATACCGTATTTGTCGGCAATGCTTTTAAGAGAATTTACATTAATTTTATCAAGCTGATATTGCGGTAAATTCATATTAAGTTCAATAAAATCAAGCCCTAATTCCGCGCACAGTTTTGCACATTCTTCGAGTGTGCTTGTTTCAATGAGTGTTGGCATACCGTAGTTTGTCAATTTCATATTATCACCTATAATAAAAAAAATAGCATTGACTTTATAGCATAATTTATATATAATTTAATCAGAATAATACCATAAGGAGCAGATATTTATGAATATACGCCCGTCAGCCGCAATCAGACAAAATTACAACGAAATTTCAGAGCTCTGCAAAAAAACAGGGGAACCGATTTACCTTACAAAAAACGGTGAGGGTGATTTGGTTGTTATGGATATAGAAGCATTCACAAGGCGCGAAAAAATGCTTGCACTCCGTGAGGAGCTTCTTGCAGTAGAAGAAGCACGAGCCAACGGTGCAAAAGATTATACCATTGATGAAGTTACTTCAGCAATGAAAGCAGCAATTTCGGAGGCTGACAATGGATAATGACTTGTATTCTGTAATAGTATCCGAAAAAGCAAAGAAAATGCTTGTTTCTCATTCAGCTTTTTTAGCAAAAGTCAGTCCGTCTGCGGCTGAAAAGCTTGTTGAGGATTTTCAGGCAACTGCTCTATCTTTGCAAAACATACCCAACAGATGCCCGTGGTTTTCGGGGGCATATATCCCTAAGCATCAATACAGATATATTGTGTTCGGGAAACGATATATGTTGATATACCAGATTATCGATAAAACCGTTTATGTTGATTATTGTATTGACTGCCGTCAGGATTACGGATGGCTGCTCAAATAACCTGTTAACCGGGAGGCTGATGGCTTCTCGGTTTTTTAATATATAGGAAATTGCTCGCAAAAAGTGAGCAATCCGGCTTTATCAAGAAACACCTTTCCCCCAAGATTGGGGGTAGGGGGTTGATAAATCGTAAGACTTTTTCTTATTTAACAGCCAATGTAGAAAAATATTGCGGATAATATTTGCCGATTTCGTTTCCGCCATCCCTGTCACGGTCTTCGTATAAATCCTTTAGCACAAAACCTGCTTTTAACTGACCGCCGATTTGTTCTTCCAAAGTATGGCTGAACTGTATTCCGTCACCGTTTGCAATCATTGCATTGCGTTTTTCCGGGGACATTTTAAGCGGATTAAAGGGCAGGGGATTAACCACTTTCAGCGGCTCATTTTCTTCAAACAAAAAACTTATACCGTTATCAAGTCCCGAAAGCAATCTGCCGCCTTTTTTGAGTATGCGGTAACACTCATTCCAGATGTGATAAACATCCTCAACATAAACATTTGAAACGGGATGAAAAATTATATCAAAGTATTCATCAGAAAAGGGGAGTGGCTTTGACATATCACCTTTGATAATTTCAATGCTGTAGTCTTCTCTTTCAGACACCATTTTTTCTGCTTCAAGCTGTTTGTCGGAATAATCAAAGACAGTACACTGAGCACCGAGCTTTGAAAACACAGGCATCTGCTGACCGCCGCCGCTTGCAAGTCCTAACACCTTTTTACCTTTCAACTCACCAAACCATTCGTGAGGAACAGTAATACAGGGGGTAAGATAAACTGCAAAATTGTCGGCAGTTGTTTTCTCATACTCTTCGCGACTTATAGGCAAAGACCATTCGCAACCGTCTTCTGCCCACAAATTCCAGGTTTCTGAATTTATTTTAGTATAGTCAATCATAGTTAAATTCCTTTTATATGTTCATCAAAATTAGCCTTGATAACCCGTCTTTCTCTGTCTGAAAAACTCCAGATATGAATTCCTGTGTCGGCTGTATTAAAGAAGTATATACAGTCAACGGGCATATTAAAGAATGAACGGTAAAGCTGGTTTATCATTCCGCCGTGTGAAACAACAGCTATCGTTTCATCCGGTTCGGCTTCACTTAAAATTCTTGAAAGTGCATTTTCTGCTCTTTGTCTGAATTCAACCTGAGATTCCTGTCCGTAAACCGCTTTATCAATCGGCAAATCGGACACTTCGGGATATTTCTCTCTTACTACCGCTCTTGGCAATCCTGCAAGAAGTCCATTATTGAACTCCATTAAATCCTCATCAAAAACAACCGTAACTCCTGTTTTATCGGACAAATGCCCGGCTGTTTGCTTTGCTCTTGTCAATGTACTCGCATAAATTTTTGAGATATTATAGTTTTCAGCAACATAATCTGCCATAGCTTCAGCTTGTCTGTGTCCTCGTTCAGTTAATGCAAAATCTGCTCTGCCTTCGTGAACATCAAGCAAATCTGCTTCTGATTCACCGTGACGGATTACAAGTATTTTCATAAGCTTCTCCTTATAGACCAAATCTTTCTTTTATCATTTCAGCAACAACATCGGCTGACAAATCCGAATTATCAATTTTAATATAGTTCGGGAAAGGAACCTCACCGACATAGCTTACTGTTCGGTATTTTTCATCGGCATTAATCAAGTCATTTCTTGAGAAATCAAGATTTTGCTTTGACGGTTTATTTTTGAGACGGTTTTCCGTTACATTTCTTTCCAATCGTATTTTTTGAGAAGCAACAAGCTCAACATAATAAATTTCTGCACCTTGTTCACTAAACAAATCAGAAACATATTTTATGTAGTCCCAATCACCTTGGTGGTCAAATGCCCAAACATAGGTAAATATCATTCCGTAATTTCTGCTTTTGGAAAACTCCTCAAAGTAAACCTGCCGTAATCTGTTGATTGTTTTCCCGTCGTAATAGCCGAATACATCTATTACGGGTTCTATTGTCATATGATTATGAAATAATTTAAGTTCGGTAATTTTTGCAAGCTCTTGTCCGACGGTCATTTTACCGACTGCAAGACTACCAAATATTATAACTAATTTCATAGCATCAAGTCCTTATATTGTTAATATAGTCATCAGCATCTTTTCTGCTCTTAAAAATTACAATATCCTTTTTATCGTATGTATTCAAAAGCTCCAGAACTTTCGGTCTGCTTTGTGCATTATAGTTCCTGATGAATTCCAGAAACTCTCGGTCATCTTCCGTTGCTATCCACGGCATATCGGCGCGCGGTTTTCCTTGTCTTTGCCGAATGCCGTCAATACAAACTTCAACAGGGAAGTCCAGAAAGAAAACTGTGTCACATTCCTTTATCCGCATTTCCATTGTAGAACCATAGTTGCCGTCAATTATCCATTTGTCGAGGGCAATAACATCTTTCAATCTTTCAATAAAAACCTCTTTGCTGACAGTTGTTTTGTCGCTGTTCCAATACAGCAAATCAAGATGATATAAAGGCAGGTCTGTCAGTTCGTGTAATGCTCTTGAAAATGTGCTTTTACCCGCCCCGGGACAGCCTATTACAATTACTTTATTCATTCACTTTTCTCGCTTTTACAATCAAAAAATTAGGCTTTATATATTCTTTTGCCATTGTGGGCAGCTTTTCGATTGCCCATGCTTCAGGAACGGGCTCACAGACTTCTTCAATTCTGAAACCTGCTTTCGCAAGAGCATTAATAATATCACTGAATGTTCTGTGATATTTTATAACACCGTCAACATACCAATGTACCTTTCTTTCACCGGAGCGGTTGTAGTCCGAAAAAGTATAGGATATGCGCTTCCCGTTCTCATCCTTATTAAAATGACCTTTTCCGTCAACTGTTGAGGTGATAATGGGATGCTCCTGGGAAAACAGAAGATATCCGCCTGTATTTAATGCAAAATACATTTCTTCTGCAAATGCATTAAAATCTTTAACATAATGAAAAGACAGTGAGCTGTATATAAAATCAAAGCGTTCATTTAATTTACCGATATCAGTCATACTCATATTTACATATCGGATTTTTTCGTTAGCTGATTCACTCTTTGCCACTTCGAGCATCTTTTCCGAGATATCAATACCAACCACCTTCTCAGCACCGCTGCGGACAAAATCTATACAGTTATGTCCGTATCCGCAGCCTAAATCAAGTACCGATTTACCCGACAAATCAGGAATTAATTTTCTCATTGCAGGCTGTTCTATCAGATCATTTGCATTACACTCGCCGTTTCTCAAAGCTTTATAACCGTCAAAAAATGTCTGATTATCAAATATATTCTGTGTACTCATAATCTTCTCCGAATCACAAAATTTTCTGCATATAAACTGAATTCTGATAAGTACCATCTTTAAGTTTATATGCTTTAGGCTTTTCGGACACAATTTCAAAACCGAATTTTTCATAAAGAGCTTTTGCTCTTTCGTTGCCTTTAGTAAATTCCAATTCCATAAAATCTATTCCGCCACGCTCAGTTGCAGCATTTATAAGTTCTCGAAACATAGCAGAGCCTATACCCATATTCCAGTATTTTTTTTGAAGTCCGATTCCTACCGATGCCCTGTGAGCAGTTTTCATACCGGTTTTGAATGTAACATCACATATACCTGCGATTTCACCATTTACACGGCAAATTAACACAAATGAGTTTTTTGACTCACGAACATTTTGCACCCATTCTTCTTCACTCTTTACGGTAACGCTTTCCCATTCTTCTTTATATCTTACAAGAAAATCTGTTTCACCGCTTACAGTACCCATTAAATCAATAAGTTCAGGGGCATCAGAAATTTCAGGAGTTTGCAATATGGCTTCCACGCCGTTTTTTAATACGATTTTCTTTTCTTCAAAAATCATTTCAAATCTTCCTTTCCGAATGAGAGATGTTTATACATTGATAAAATATATTTTGTTTCTTTGTCAGCTTTGTATATAAACCCAATAATTTTCCCTTGATAATACAATGCCTTGAAACTGACATTTCTGTCTTTTCTTGCACGCCAAGCCATCCTTTTAACTTCTTTTCTGTGTGACTTTCGCTTCGATTCTTTACAGTATTCTTTCCATATTCCGTAAATCTCTTTTATCTGCTGTTTGTTGTACGGATTTCTGCTGATTAAATCTGTCAGACTGACAAGCTCTGAAATTGCATTATCAATTTCAGCAGAGTGTTCATTTTTTATTAAGTGTTTACAGAAAACTAAATAATGTTCCCAACCCTGATGAATACCTGTGTCACGGTATTCCACAGCTTTCCAGAACGGTATTCCGCAGACGGGATCGGGATATAACAAAACTGTAGCAGTTTGATTATCCTTAAAAATATTTTCTATGTATTCATTAAGTATTCTGCCATATCCCTTTCTTCTGTGTTTGGGGGAAATGTAAAAATCATTAACTGTACCGTAGATGTACGGGATATCAATAATATCAGCGGCAACTGTTGATATAGAAGCGAATCCGAGCAGTTCTTTACCCGACAGCATAACAATAAAGTAATCCGAATCACTGTCCGAAGCTCTTGAAATGATACCGTTAAAAAGATTATAAAACATCTTTTTGCCGCTCGGGGATTCGCCGTGATTACGAAGTGTCTGCATCTTATATTTTACAAAGATTTTTTTCAGTTTATTGTATCGGCTTATGTTTTCGTTTGTAATGCTTGTAAATACAATTTTTGTGTTTTTAGTATTCATAAAATATCCTCCTAAAAAAAATAAAAGCATCTCCGGGAAATACGGAGAAGCCTGTAAGTTCAGAAAGATATTTTATATCAATCGCAAACGGACAAAACGGCTCTCCGATTTCTATACACGACCATCATTGACATTTTGTCCACCTGCCTTTCAGTAATTTATTTAATTTTAATACTATTTCAGATAATTGTCAACAATTTTGAAGTCCTGATGCAAAAGTGTTGACTTAAAGTGCAAAAATAACACAAAAACTTGGTATTTATTTATCTGCTCTGAAGTGATATAATTATTTTACATACTAACCTAATAAAGGAGATACTTTTATGAATAATCTTGTTATTAAAGAAAATGAACTTCTTTATATGCGATATACAGAGCTTATACGAATCACCGCTTGCGGTAATAATGCCATTCGTTTTCAGTCATTTCCCGATTGTCAGGTTATTGATGAAAACTATACTCTTATGCCGCAAAATAAAAGTGCTGAAATTGAAGAATTTGAAAATTTCGTTACTTTCAGGTGCGGAACATTAAAAGTAAAGCTGGAGCCTGACGGGAAACTGACTTTTTATAATAACAGAAAGAAAATACTTGAAGAAAAACCCGAGCTTACATTTCACAGTAATTACCGACATTTTGACAACAAGGGCAGCGGTCTGTGGAGCGCAAGAGTTATGTTTGAGCCAAACAAAAACGAGCATTTTTTCGGTCTCGGTCACAGCTGGGACAATGAATTCGACCTTAAAGGCTCGTCAATTGATATAAGAAATGTAAATGCAAAATGCACCATTCCTTATGTATATTCCTCTCTCGGCTACGGCTTTTTATGGAACAATCCGTCAACGGGACTTTGTGAGCTTTCAAACAACCGTACCCGTTGGAGCTGTGACTGCTGCCGTTTTATGGACTTTGTTGTTATTGCAGGCTCACCGAAAGAGGCTTGTACAACTCTTGCCGAATTAACGGGCTTTTCGCCAAAAATGCCCGAATGGGCAGCAGGCTTCTGGCAGTGCAGACTTCGTTATGAAACCCAGGAGGAGCTGCTGTCTGTTGCAAGAAAGTATAAGGAGCTCGGCATTCCTTTATCTGTTATTATTGCAGACTATTTCCATTGGACACAGCAGGGCGATTATAAATTTGACCCGAAATACTGGCCCGATGTAAAGGCTATGACAGATGAATTACACGAAATGAATACAAAGCTTGTTGTTTCAATGTGGCCCACAATAAACAATGCAAGTGAAAACTATTGGTTTATGCGAAATAACAATATGCTTATGCGCACCGCAAGAGGTCCCGACAGAGTTTTTGATTTCTACGGCTGGCAGAATGAAATTGATGTAACAAACCCTGCAACAAGAGATTATGTTTGGAGCAAACTAAAGGAAAATTACATAGATAACGGCGTTGATGCTCTGTGGTTTGACGAAGCAGAGCCTGAAATTCATCCCGAGCATTTTGATAACCTTATATGGCACAAGGGAAGAGGGGATATGGTCGCCCTCTTATACCCCTATTACTACTCAAAAATGGCTTATGACGGCTTTAAGTCCATTGGCAGGGACGACATAATCACCCTTACAAGATGTGCATATCTCGGAAGTCAGAAATTCGGCTCACTTGTGTGGTCAGGGGACATCGAATCAACTTTTGAAAGCCTTGCGTGTCAGGTAAAAGCAGGACTTAATATTTCCATGTGCGGTATTCCGTGGTGGAATACGGATATTGGCGGTTTTTACGGCGCTGACATTACAAGAGACTATTTCAAAGAACTGATTGTCCGTTGGTTCCAATTCGGTCTGTTCAGCCCCGTAATGCGCCTTCACGGCTCAAGAATCCGCCATTTTGAGCCTACCCCCGAACTTATTGAGCCGAGCGGAGATCCGAATGAAATATGGAGCTTCGGAGAGGAAAACTTTGAAATTCTCAAAAATCTCATTTTCATCCGTGAAAAATTAAGACCTTATATTCTTAAACAGGCAGAGCTTGCAAGTGAAAAAGGCTATCCGATAATGCGGCCTATGTTCTTTGAATATCCCGAAGACGAAATCTGCTATACACTTGACAGTCAGTATATGTTCGGTGACGATATCATATTCGCACCGATTGTTGAAAGAGGACAGACAGTAAAAACCGTATATATCCCTGACGGTGAGTGGATTCTCACTAAAGACAAAAAAGTCTACAAGAAAGGGACCTATGACATCAGCGCAAATATTGATGAATTTATAGCCCTTGTAAAAGCGGATTCAGATGTAATCAGGTGTTTTGAATAAAAAATATAACGGGAGATGATACTATGATTAAAATAAAAGGATGTATTTTAATGCTTATAATTTCTCTTTCACTTTTCGGTTTCACCTCTTGTCAGCAAGAAAACAATAATCAGGAAAACACAACAGCTTTGATAACCTATGAGCAGATAACACCCGAAGAAGCAAAAAAGATAATGGATACTCAAAAGGCTTATGTCATTATTGATGCCCGTACCGAGGCGGAATTTGCCGAAGGTCACATTGCAGGAGCAATACTCATACCCGAATATGAAATCACACAAAAAGCCGAACAAGAAATCCCCGACAAAGACACCCTCATTTTAGTCTATTGCAGAAGCGGAAGAAGAAGCAAAATAGCAGCTGAGGCTCTTATTAATCTCGGCTATACAAATGTAAAAGAATTCGGCGGAATAATAGATTGGCAGTATGATATAGTAAAATAAATACGGAGAAAATATATGAAAACAATTATAGAAACCGAGCGTCTTGTTTTAAGAGAATATACACTTGATGATTTTAATTGTCTTTATGAAATTCTCTCTGACAGTGAAACTATGGCGCATTATCCCTCACCGTATGATGAAAACGGCACTATGCGCTGGCTTAACTGGAGCCTTGACAATTATCAAAAATACGGCTTCGGACTGTGGGCTATTGAATTAAAGGAAACAAGGGAGTTTATCGGCGACTGCGGTATTACGATGCAGAATATCGACGGTGAGACACTTCCCGAAATCGGCTACCATATACATAAAAAGCATTGGCGCAAGGGCTATGCAAAGGAAGCTGCCACTGCTGTCAGGGATTGGTTTTTCAGAAATACCGATTTTGATACGGTCTGTTCCTATATGCCGAGCACAAATGTTGCTTCATATTCTACTGCCATATCTATAGGAATGAGAAAAGTAAAGGAATATGCCTACACAAAATACTCTGTTTGTTTTGTGTATGCACTTTCAAGAAGTGAATGGAAAACATTGAAATTTAATAAAAACAAATAAAATTTATTAGTAAATACTGAAAGGAAAATTATTATGCGTAAAAATTTCGGAGCAAAAAGCTGGCTTTATCCTATGCCGGTGCTGATTATAGGTACTTATGACGAAAACGGTACACCTGATGCTATGAATGCTGCCTGGGGCGGTATTTATGAAACAAATCAGGTTATGGTATGCCTTGCAGACGACCATAAAACAACTGAAAATATTAAAAAGACGGGGGCTTTCACCGTCAGCTTTGCCACAACAAAAACAGTTGTCCCCTGTGACTATGTTGGTATAGTGTCGGCAAATGATGTGCCCGACAAATTCAATAAAGCAGGATTCCACACTGTTAAAAGTGAATTTGTAAACGCTCCCATAATCGAAGAGCTTCCCGTAGCAGTCGAATGTAAACTCATAAAATTCAATGAAGACGGTATTTGTATCGGTGAGATTGTTAATGTATGTGCTGACGAAAGCGTACTCGATGAAAATGGGAAAATTGATACTAAAAAACTTAATCCAATTATTTTTGACGGCGCAACATATGATTATTGGAGCTTCGGAGAGAAAGTCGGCAAGGCGTTTTCTGACGGAAAAAAGATAAAATGAATAACGGCTTCGATAAACTTAAACTTTATGAATTGCTGACTCTGATACCCAAAGGAAAAGTTATAACATACGGTCAACTTGCCGAAATACTTGGTAATAAAAACTATGCAAGAGCTGTCGGAAATGCTTTACACCAAAATCCCGACGGTGAAAAATACCCGTGCTACAAGGTAGTAAACAGTAACGGGGAGTTGAGCCGTATGTTTGTTTTTGGAGGTATAGAAGAACAAAAACGCCGCCTTAAAGAAGACGGCATAGAGGTAGAAAATTATAAGGTTGACCTGAAGATTTACGGTTTGAGGTAAAATATTATGACAGAAGTAGTTGCAGCACTTATATGGAATGGAAACAGATTTATGATTTGTCAGCGCCCAGCACATAAAACAAGAGCACTTGAGTGGGAATTTGTCGGCGGGAAGGTTGAAGCAGGGGAAACAAAAGAGCAGGCGCTCATACGCGAATGCAGAGAAGAATTGGATGTTGAAATTAAAGTTTATGACATTTTTATGGATGTTGTTCACGAATATCCCGATATTACGGTGCATCTGACCTTGTTCAATACCGCTATTGCAAACGGTGAACTTAAAATGCTTGAACACAATGACATTCAATGGATTACGCCCGAAGAAATCACAAAATACAATTTTTGTCCTGCCGACAAAGAAATATTGGCAGAAATTATCAGAAGAAATACTAAATGTATATAAGGAGAAAAATATGAATTTTTCAGAAATTGCTAAAAACAGACAGTCCTGCCGCAACTATAATCCTGAGCGTGCAGTTGAACAGGAAAAATTAGATTCAATTTTAGAATCAGCGCGACTTTCTCCGTCTGCCTGCAACGGACAGCCGTATCATATAAGCGTATGCAAGGGAGTAGCCGCAAAAAAGGTTGCAAAAGCCACACAGGGAATGGGAATGAACAAATTTGCAGTTGACGCTCCGATAATGCTTGTAATATCCGAAAAGCCCTATGTTTCAACTGCGGCACTCGGTGCAAAATTAAAGAAAAATGATTACCGTTCTATAGATATAGGCATCCTCTCGACATATATTACCGCAGAAGCTACCGCACAGGGCCTCGGCACTTGTATCCTCGGTTGGCTTGATAATGACGAAATACAAAAAATTTGCAATATTGACGGCACAGTTCGTCTTGTTATTACTCTCGGCTATGCTAAAGACGATGATAAGCTTCGCACAAAGAAACGCAAGGATATGGGTGAGCTTGTAAAAATTGTAGAGTAAACAAATCTTGTCAAAAAAAAGGTTAACACTGGTTTTACACCCCTTTCAATCTGTCCTATTTTCTTATTAATGCTGTTGAAAACCTGCATATTGTATGCTACAATTTATCCGTGTATTGTATGTATACAAAAAAAGCCGGAAAATACTGAGGTGCATATGAAAGACGGAAAAAAATATATTCTTGTTGCAGATGACGAAAAAGATATCCGTGATGTGTTATCCCTGTTGCTCTCAGGGGAAAACTACACTGTCACTTGTGCTGCAGACGGGCAAGAAGCAGTTGATTTGGCAAATGCCGAAACAGATCTCTATATTCTTGATGTGAATATGCCACGGCTGAACGGATTTATGGCAGCGGCAGAAATAAGAAAACGCTTTGAAGCCCCCATTATCTTTTTGACTGCCTATTCCGGTGAATCCGATAAGGTTATGGGCTTTTCTGTAGGGGCTGATGATTATATTGTCAAACCGTTTTCTAACATTGAGCTGCTGATGCGTGTTAAGGCTATACTGCGCCGCAACTATAAACAATCCACCGCGCCTTCGCAGGTACAGGAGAATCGTATTCCTTTCGTTGATGTTTTTCTTGATATTGACAGTCAGGCAATTATAAAAAACGGTGAGGCTGTTCCGCTTACTTATACTGAATTCAAGATACTTGAATTGCTGCTTAATAACCGTAAGCATATATTCTCTCTTGAACAGATTTATCAAAAAATATGGAACGACAATGCAGTTGGTGACAGTGCCATTATGGTACACATCAAAAATATCCGAAAAAAACTTGGTGACAATTCAAGAGTGCCTACCTATATCAAAACGGCATGGGGAAGGGGATATTATGTTGACTAACAAAAAGCGGCATAAGCTTTCCCTTGAAATATTGATTACAGTTGCTGTTTGTTTTGCCACCGCCTTATGTCTTTTCCTTTTTATATCCGTTTTTATACCAAGACTTGTGGAGGAGTATTGTTTTAATAATAATATAATTCTCAACGATTACGAGTTTTATAAGCTTGATGCGGTAACCTTCGGTACAGGAGTTACGGTTTCGGTCATCTTCTTCATTATTCTGTTTTTCTCTGTATTCGGCAAAAAACTGACATATATCCGTACAATCATCAAAGGGATTGCTGATTTACAAAACGGCAATTACGGCAATCAAGTGGAAATTTTAGGAAATAATGAACTGACACAGCTTGCCGAAGCGGTCAACTATCTGTCAGCAAGTGAGGCAGCTGTCAAAAAAAAGGAAAAACAGCTGTCAACAGAAAAAGAAGAGCTTATCCGCACACTTTCTCATGATATCAGAACACCGCTTACATCTATTATGTCATATACCGAATTGCTTTTAACAAAAGAGAATCTGACCGATAAAGAGCAAAAGGATTATATGCTGCTTGTAAACAAGAAAATGACTCAGATTAAGGATCTGACCGATATTTTGCTTGACGGCTCTAAACGCAGCCTTGAACATTTTGATGATATCCGCTTGCTGTTTGAACAGCTTACTGCTGAGTTTACAGATGAGCTTGAAGAAAATTTCAATGTATCATTATCGCTTAAAATTCGCCCCGAAACTAAGGGAAATTTTGACACAGGTGAGTTGTTCAGGATCTTCGATAATTTAACATCTAATATCAAAAAATATGCACTTCCGTCTGCCCCTGTTGTGCTTTCGGTTTTATCGGCAGATAAGGGCATTGTAATACATCAGAGAAATACAATAAAAAAAGATAATCAACCGACAGAAAGCTACAGAATGGGCTTGAACAGCATCCGCAGGATTGCACATAACTACGGCGGTACTGCTGAAACAGCTGAATCAAACGGTCAATTTGAAATTATTATTACACTTTCTGATATTTAAGGGAATCTTCAGAATTCTTTAGATTTATATCCGATTTTTCTTCAGAAAATTGAGTTATTCTAAAGACACCAAAGGGAAACACCCGAAAATAAAAAATGAAAGTGAGGATTTCAATATGTTTACTTCTTTAGATTTTTTAGTTGTTGTTTTTATGGTTCTTATTGCTGTAACTTTGCTTACACTCTGTCTGATGTTTATTTTCAAGAATAATACAGCAAGACGCATATGCTTTTATGCCGCAACAGTACCCGGACTTTATTTAGCATGGGTTGGCTTCAGAATCGGCTTTGGCGGAGGGTTCCAGCTTCAGATGGCTACAGGTATCTTGACTGCACTTATAATCGGCAGTATAGCAGTGTTTGAAATTTTCAGAAAAAACAACACCAAGATGTTTTTGATTACCCGAATTTCATTGGTTTGTGCTACAATGGCAGGACTTTTCAATGCAATATTGTAAATAAAAAATTAAGTCCGAAAATATTCACAAAACAATATGATTATTAAATCATAAAAACAAAAAACATCCCCCACGAACGGTTACTTATACGATTCGTGGGGGATGACTATATGTCATTACCAAGTATATTCAACTGTTTCACCGTCAATCTCCCATTTTTCAGGAGTACGGGTATCGAAAATATCAAGAGGTTTTATTTCATGCGTTTTATTGAAGGTCTGATATGCTGCTCTGATATCGTTTCGCTGCTCTTGAGTTATTGAATCTGTACAGGAAATAAACAGGGGAGTGTTGGAATATGACAGAAGATGCAGCCATTGCTTGTTTTTCTCCCACGGAATATAATCCTCAAGAATTCCTACACAGTCTGCATCGCACATATAGAAGGCTTCATTATGTGCAAGACGGAATGCAAGTGTGTTTACACCCATTTTCTTTGTTCTCGGCCATTCTTTGCCGCTTGTATCGTCACCTGTCCTCGAAAGATGTACAAGTCCGGCTGAAAGATGTGATATTGTATTACAGCCTATAATAATCATATCTCCCGCGGCTTCTTTTATAAGCTTATAAAAATCAATAACAATTTCAGCATTGGTCTTTGCTTTGTCAAAAAAGTGCCAATTTTCAATGTTCGTGATTGTAGCTGTCAGATTACTTCCGTAATCACCGAACATATCTACGGTGGAAAAATCGTGCTTTATTAACTCATATCCCCATGCCTTTATCCGTTCAAGGTCTTTTCTGATAAATTCCTTTACCTCGGGATGTGTAGGGTCAAGATAGGGCTCGGGACTCGGTCGGGATGTTCTCATTTCTTTTGTGATACTGCTGTCACGGTTATGAAGCAGGCGCACCCATATTCCGGGGCGGGCACCGATTTCTTTTATTTCCTCGGCAAGCTTTTTCATATCTCTGAATTTTTCGTTAGGAATCCATGGCCCCTCGGTAGAATTTATCTGCCAGCAGTCATCAATAACCTCAAAAGGTTTATTTTCAATACCGAGCGAAAGCTCAACCTGAAGCTTTGCATCGGAAATAATCTGTTCGTAGCAGCTGTCACCGTAAGCATAGTACCAGTTGTTGCCGCCGTAAACTCTGTAATATGGTAAAACAGGAGAGTCACACATTTTTTTGCAGTAGTCCTTAAGATTTTCAAAAACATTGCCGTCAGAGTATTCAGCTGCAATAAATGTGGCAACACAAAGCTTTCTGCCTGAAAGATGTACACCGCTGCCGCCGTTTCTTACATCAACAAGAGCCGATATTCCGTTTTTATCGTATCTGAAGCTGACAAAGGAATTTGCCTGTGTTTTTACACCAAAGGAAAAACAGCTTTTTTTATCTGTTGCTATGAAATACCAAGGCATATATCTGTCGTTATCGGATATTTTACAAAATTCAAGGTCACCGTAGCTTCTTTCCCATGTATCTCCGAGAATAAGAATATTGTCATCGGTGCAAGCATCCCAATGAAGCTCAATAAATTTCGGTTTATCTTCTGTAGCACTCAAAAACAAATCAAGCTCGTTTTCTCTTAAAGCTGTTTCAACAACAGCATCGGAAATGCCGTTTTCACAAATCAGATTTACGGAAAATTTTGCTATATCAAATTTCATATGTTTGCTCTCCTTAGATAAGTTTATAAATATTATGCACTACAAAATTACATTAATCAAGTACTTTATACGACTGATAGTCTGTTTTTACATTGTTATAAAAATTTTCCTATTGCCTTTTTATTAAAATTAATGTACTATGAATATCGGATGAATTAATCTGATTAAGTACCGTAGGAAAGGAAAAACAAAATGAACACTGTAAAAACCACAAACAAAGCAGTCCGTCCGTTTGGCTGGGGCGACAAAATAGGCTATGCTATGGGTGATATGGGATGTGGCTTCTCATTTCAGCTTGTATCAACCTTTATGCAGCTTTTTTATATGCAGTACATAGGCATATCCGAAGAAGCATATGCAATTATCATTCTGCTTTCAAAAATATTTGATGCTATCAACGATATTGTTATCGGTAACCTTGTTGACACAAAACGCATAAGCAAAAAAAGTAAATATATGCCCTGGATTCTTTTAGGTGCAGTAACACTTGTTATTTTCAATATAATGCTTTTTGCTCCCGTCAAGAACTTCTCAGAATGGGGCAAATATGCTTGGTGTCTGGGGGCATACTGTATGTGGTCTATTGCATACACAATGGTAAATGTACCCTATGGCTCACTTCATTCGGTAATTACCGACAATCCGCAGGAAAAAGTAACTCTTTCAACCTTCCGTAGCATCGGTGCAGCACTTCCTGCGATTGTAATCATGATTATTCTTCCCAAAATTGTGTATAACACCACAACTAACAGTGCAGGTGAAGAAGTACAGACACTTAAAGGTGAAACCCTTTTACCCGTTGCTCTTGTTGTTTCTTTGATTGCAATGGTTGTTCTCTGGGGAACAACCAGACTTGTTAAAGAAAGAGTTGCACATACCTCAACAGACAATACGGTCGGCTTTAAGGCAATGCTATCATCTGCAAAATCATTTTTCTCAAACAGAGCAATGATAGGTGCAACAGTTGCATCCGTTGCATCCGTTGCATTGTTTAACTCAACAATGGCACTTAACAATATGGTATTCCAGTATCATTTCAAAGATACAGACAGCATAGGTATTGCAATGATCGGCAGCTATGCTCCAATGATTATCTTTATGATATTGATAGGTAAACTTACAAAGAAATTCGGCAAAAAGAATGTTATTGTATCCACCATGCTTATCGGTGCGATAGCCGGTATTGTTTCTATTTTTGCACCGATTACTCCCGATAAAACAGGTATGATAGTTTATATCGTATGCCTTATGGGACTTAATCTCGGTAATGCTGTTTTCCAGATTTCCGTATGGGCAATTGTTGCAGACTGTATTGAAGTCAGCTACCGTAAAACAGGCAAAAGCGAAGAAGGCTCACTTTATGCAATTTATTCCTTCTTCAGAAAGCTGGCTCAGGGTATCGGTCAGGCTGTTGTTGCTCTCGGTCTTTCAGCAATCGGTTTTGTTGAGGGTGAAAATGCCGTTCAGCCCGAAGGCTTCGGAGAAGATGTGAAATCACTTTATATTATTGTTCTTGCTGTTGGCTCTCTTATTGCTTTCCTTGCTATGAAGTTTATATATAACATCGGCAAAAAAGAAGAAATGGAGTTTATGAATCACTCAGCTGTTGAATAACTTTTATTTATTGTAATTATAACAAGCCCGGAAACAGAAATCACATCTGTTTTCGGGCTTTGTTTAATTTTTTAATATAAATTTATCGTTTTCGGATAAATCCAAATCTGTTATTATAACTTCAAAATTTTCTTTTGCCGTTTGTAATGCAGATATTTTATGTGAATCACTGCCCAAATAAAATTTACAGCCGCAATCCTTTGCGATAAAATAAGGACGAAGTAAAATTGCCTTTGCCTCCGGTGACATACCGAGAGTTTTCATATTAAGTTCAATTCCAACGCCTTTCTGAGCACAATCAGAGAATATAGAATACAAATCCTCATCCCTCAACAGCTTTATAACCTCCGGAGTTTGTCCTTTTAAGATATGTCCGCAGGTCAGATGTGCAATACCGATTTTGTGCCATGGCAGGTCTTTTTTTAGCAATTGTGTTAATCTTTCAAGCCATATCTCAGCTGCTTCTTCACAGCTTTCAATCTTTTTTCTGACCGTATTTCCCGTGAGATGCATATGAGTGGTGGGAATTGCAACAAAGTCAAACTTTTCAAAGCGTTCCGGGCTTACACCTAAAACATAATTATAATCCATATCGGCTTCTGCACCAAACAAAAAGCGGATACCGTCTGCCTGAGGTAATGGCAGAACAGAGGTAATGCAGTTAAATCGCTGTTTTTCGTGCCACTCGGCTTCACTTGCAACGGACTCATCCCACAAATGATTGGTAAGACATATTTTTCTTAAGTTATTCTGTTTTGCATAATTGAGTATCGCTTCAGGTGTCTGATTTTCATCGTGACAGCACGGAGAAACAGTAGAATGAATATGGAAATCGTGATCGGCAACAAATCTCATACAATAACCTCTTTCGCGCTATTATAAAAATATAATATCACAACAATATAAAGACCGCAACACACAGTTTTTTTGTGTATTGCGGTCTTAAACCACTTAATGATTATTCAATATCAAGAAAATCTTTTCTGTAATCAACCTTGAAGAATTCTGCGAGCTGAATAAGCTCTTCATCCTTGATAGTATTTATTCTGGGCAGGTGAGCTGTTACCATATATGTCTTTGCTGCTTTTTCAACAGTTTCAATAAGACCGAAGGTTTCGTCCATTGTTTTTCCTGCCCCATAAATTCCGTGCATGCCCCATACAACAAGTCTGAACTCTTCCATCTTCTTAGCTGTAGCTTCACCTATTTCATTAGTGCCGCAAAGCATCCAGGGAAGCACACCAACACCATCAGGGAACACAACGATACATTCGGTAGCCATCTGCCAGAGAGTGTGTGTAAACTTCTTTTCATCAAGCTCATGCACATAGTTCATTGCAATTGTGTATGTAGGATGAGAATGCATAACAACACGGTTAAGGGGATCAACCTCAAGTCTTGCTATATGGCTCATAAGGTGAGCAGGCAATTCACTTGTGAATTTGCCGCCGTCATTATAGCCCCAAAGAAGCTCAGCAGTTGTGCCGTCCTTTGCAATTCTTATGATACCGAGATTGTTTTCCGGATCATCGGTAACATTCTTGAAATACTTGCCTGTACCTGTAACAAGAAAAATCTCACCGATAAGCTTTGTTGCATCAAAACCAATCGGAATTGTGCGGATAACATTATCAAGGTCAAGATATTCTGCAACCTCTTCCTTAACAAGCCTGTAGCTTATATTACCGCCATTGCGTTCATCCCATCCCTGACGGTACATATTTGCTGTTGTTTTTTTCATTTCCTCAATAAATTTTGCTGTTAAAATGTCTTTCATAAACTTTCACCAAAACTTTCTTTGTTTTAACTTTAGTCTGCATTTTATTTTAGCATATAAAAAATATAAACTCAACGATTTAACGGTTAAATTTTACAGAATGTTTATCTGATATTTTTTGTTTATTATGTACAAGTTATTGCACTGTGAGGCTTGATTGTAGTATAATAAAAGAAAAAGGATTTATTGTTATGGATAACATTGATAAAATCATAAAAGATATTTGGACTAATAATATTCAACAAGATTATAATAATGGACTTATCTTAAATGAAGACACCTTGAAAAATGCATTGTATTTTCATTTGCGTACATATTTTGAAAAAAATTCAGATTATAATAATCTTTGCATATATACAGAATGCAGAGATTACGGTTTCCCGAAGTTAGCTTATATTCCCGATATGATTATCATTAACAAAGCTACACAAAAAATTGTCGCAGTATTTGAACTGAAATATAAACCCAGAAATTACTATTATGTTGAGAATTCAGTTTATTATGATTGTCATAAATTAAAACAATATATAAAGAAGCTTGACACAACACAAAGTAATTGTAAATACTACATTGCGGCAATAACATTAGGGGATTTTACCAGAGCCAATTGGCTCGACGGCAGAAGTAAATGGGCAAAAAATAAGGTTTCTGAGCTTATTGCATATGAACCTAATGGTCAAAAAATTCAGTTTCGGATTATTTTGCACTAAGCATAAACTTTTTGCATAATATTTCAATATCGTATTTTTTATAAATAATTGGAATGCAAATAATTGATAATACAAAAGCTGATATTTAATGAGGTAATATTCAAATGGAACAAGCTGATTTAATCGCTTCAATCAAAAATAAATATATAAAGAACAACAAAAAAGATGTATTAAAACATGTTGAAGTTGTTGCATTTATAGCTGTCAGATTAGCTAAAGTATATAACCTTGATGTTGAAAAAATAAAACTTGCTGCTTTTCTTCATGATATAAGTGCAATATTAACACCGCAAGAAATGTATGATTTTGCTGTTGCCCACGAACTTAAAATTGATCCTGCGGAAGAAAAATATCACGCACTGTTACATCAAAGGGTTTCAAAAATCATTGCACAAGAAGAATATTGTATAACTGATTCAGATATTCTCAATGCCATTGAATGTCATACAACCTTAAGGAAAAACGCAAATGTGTATGATAAGGTTGTGTTCATTGCAGATAAAATTTCATGGGATTCAAAAGGTGTCCCTGCATATGATGATTTATTGAAAAGCAATTCTGTTGAATCATTAAATGAAGCATGCTACTTATATATAAAATATCAGTTTGATAACAATCTGTTGGTTATGGCACATCAATGGCTGATAGAGGCTTTTGAGGAGCTAAGCAATGAAAAATATCTATAAACACTGTCCTACATACGAAACAGAATCATTTATTCTTCGCTTGGTAAAATTAGAGGATGCGGAAAATCTGCTTTCTTGTTATTCAGATAAGGATAATGTCAAAAAATTTAACGCTGATTTTTGCACAAGCAATTTTTACTATTCAACAGTTGAAGAAATGGAAAACTGTATTAAGTTTTGGTTAGAAGAATATGAGAAGCAATATTATGTTCGCTTTTCTGTTATTCCGAAAAACTACAATAACGCAATCGGTACAGTTGAAATTTTCGGTGGTGAAGCAGGAGTATTGAGAATTGATTTATCGTCAGAATATAATACCGAAAATTCATTTAATGAAATAATTAAGCTGACTATAGAGCAATTTATTGATGATTTCGGAATAGGAAGTGTAAAAATAAAAACATCAAATATACCTGAAAAAATCCGCTGTGTTGAAAATCTCGGCTTTATCCCGTCCGAAACCTATCGTACAGAATTTGGTTATCACGAATATAACATTTAAGTTGGTGTTGTTATGAAAAGAGAATTAGGAATAGCAAGGTGCGGTCTTGCTTGCTGTTTATGCTCTGAAAATGTTACTTGTAACGGTTGCAACTCAGGAAACTGTCCTGATAACGATTGGTGCGAAAACAAAAAATGTTCTTTAGAAAAAGGCATAAACCATTGCTATGAATGTACAGAGAATTGCCAAAAAGGTTTATTAAGTAAAATTAAACCATACACATTTAATCTTTTTATTAAGCAGTACGGTGAAGAAAAATTGTTGGATTGTCTTGAAAAAAACGAGCAAAACGGAGTTGTTTATCACCGTGAAGGTATTAACGGTGATTACGATTATTTTACAGATACCGACAGCTTAATTAATTTTATCTTAAACGGTAAGAACGAATAATATGTTACAGCACTCACATTTGTGGGGGCTGTATTTTTAATATGCGAAAAAATTTTTTAACACAATGAAAAATTTTGCTGTTTTCAGTTGTTTTATAGGTAAAAGGAGGTTTTAGAATGTATTCATATACCGGTAACGAATACATAGAAAAGGCAGTTCAGAATTACAGCAAAGCAATGCTCAATGCCGCTTATTCAATTTTAAAATCAACTGATGATGCCGAAGATGCTGTACAGGAAGCGTTTCTGAAATACATACAGAAAAAACCGACATTCAGCAGTGCCGAACACGAAAAAGCCTGGCTTATAAGAGTAACAATAAATATAGCAAAAAATGTTCTGCGTTCTTCTGAAAGAAAAAATCTGCCTGCTTGTGAGGATATCCTGAATAATCAGCTTAATGAATCCGATGAAAACACCAATGAAATTTTAGAGTGTGTTATGGTTCTTGAAGAAAAATACCGCATAATAATACACTTATATTATTATGAAGAGTATTCTCTGAAAGAAATAGCATCAATACTGCATCTGCCGCTTGCAACAGTTGGAACCCGACTTTCCAGAGGTAGAAAAATTTTGAAAACAATGCTGAAAGGAGATTTTGACTTATGACTTTTAAGGAAAAATATAAAGAAGCACTTTCTGACATCCGTTTTACAGAAAAGTTTGAGGAAAATACTGTGACAATCCTTGCACAGGCGGCTGAAAGAAAGGACCAAATATTTATGACAAACAAAAGAAAAATATTTAAGGTTGCTGCGTTGGCAACTGCAATAATTATGACATTAACCTGCAGTGCATTTGCAATGTTTGCACTTGTGTCATCATCTGATGTTGCAAACCATTTCGGTGATAAAGAACTGGCAGTAGTTTTTGAGAAATCGGATTTTGAACCCGAAACACTAAAAGGCGAAGAATTCAGCGTTACTTTTATGGGAACTGCACAGGGGGAAAACATTTACGAAATTGACGGAATAACAACAAATGCAGACAGAACATATGCTGTATATGCAATCT
Source organism: Acutalibacteraceae bacterium (assembly GCA_045589395.1). Taxonomy (GTDB): domain Bacteria; phylum Bacillota; class Clostridia; order Oscillospirales; family Acutalibacteraceae; genus RUG806. The sequence continues at coordinate 24,694 of JAZNOZ010000003.1, forward strand.
ACAGAAACGACGGCACTGCACTTAACATCCTTGACGGAAATCCTATACATATAATTCCCGTTGCTGACGGATGTGAAATAAATGCACTTACAAGTGACGGTATGTCTGCCAGCTGCTTTGTAAAAGACGGTGTTCTTTATGCTTTATATGATTATACCGATCTTGAAGCTTTAGAAGACAAGAATATTTCTCTTATGGCATTTGAGTCTGCATTTTCGCCTTTTAAGGCTTTGAGAGCAAATGATAAAGGTGAAATAGTTTTCTCTGATGAATATAACGGCTTCAAGGGAAAATTTGCACTTAATAAATAACATCAAACCAATTAATTTTTAATAAAACAACAGGCAGTGCGCGAGGACATTTTATTCTCACGCACTGCTTGTTGCTTAAAGATATTATGTCAGCGAATTAACCGTAATTTCAGCAATCTGCGGTGCAAATGCTTCTAAATTGTAAAAAACTGTATTACCGCTGTTTGAAAGTGTTATTTCATTTTCGCCGGCTTGTAAATCAAGATTGAATGTCATTGTCTTATAAGTATATTTGCTGTAAGTATTACGACAGAAAACATCTTCGCTTTCTTTACCGTTTACGCTTACCGTAAGATAGCGTTCAATCAGATCAACATTATACGCATGAACTCCGCCCTCAGAATTGTTTGCATAAAGCAAGGTCACCTTGTATGTGCCGCTCTCGGGAACACTTACGGTAAATTTTCCGTTTCCGCCGAGGTTTGAAATATTGTCAATATATTCAACACCGTATTTATCCGTAAGCAGCTGTGCTTTGCCCTCAAGAGCAATATCTGTAGCTTTTATTGTTGCTGTAAACCTGCATTCATCGGAACGGAATATATTGCAAATCATATTTTCTTTGTTAAACGAAATTTCATTAAGGCCTCTTCTTAAATATACTGAACTTCCGCTTTCAAATTCACATTCGGCACCGTCAACATTTATTGTTGAAGCAATACCTGCCGTATCGAGTGTGTAATATCCGTCGCCAGGAGCAACTGCAAGAAAAGCAGAGTCGTTTTCACTGTTTTTAAGAACGGTAATTGCATCAATATCTTCGTGTTGTTTTACAAGCATACTGTCAAGCACAAAGGTTGTATCTGTAAAATAAAATTCAATGGTATGTTTTCCTCTTGGAAGCTCAACCGTAAGTGTTTTGCTGGTTGTAAATTCGCTTTTTATGGTATTTTCAAGCAAAACAGCTTGTTCGTTACCGTCAATAACAACTTTTGCTGTTGCAAAATCTCTCTCTTCAGGTGTGGGCGCATTATTATGTTTACCGAAAACTACGGTAAGGTCATAAAGTCCGCTTTCTTTTGTTCTGAATTTAAGAGAAACTCCGTCACCCTCTTTTTCAATTCCGCCTACCATTCCTTCGGTTTTACCCGTGGTAGCATATGCACTGTCATATGTATATGTATCACCGAGAAGCTTTCCGTTTTCAAATTCATATCTTACGGGAATATTTGTGTTGCGTATGGTTATATCAGATTCATTATAGGGAGAAACCGAAACAAAATATACGGCATCTGAATCCGTACCCGGTATTCCAATATTTACTTTTCCGTTTGAAACCTTTGTCTGATACTCTTTTATAAGTATAGGTGAGGTCACTATACCCATAAGCCCCTCATAATAAACACATTCAACCTTTACGGTAACTTTTTCACCGAGATTTGTTTCGTTTAATCCTGTTATTTTAACATTTCTTTTGTTCACACTACCATTACAGATAACTGAAATTTCATCCTTTTGGAGCGAAAGAGCTGCAATACCGTCTAATGCCAAGCGCTTATCTTCTCCGTCATATAAGGATTTATCAAATAGTGCTTTGGCAAATGTTTTTAGTCTGTATTGACCGCTCATTTCGGCATATTTTCTGAAAAGCCACCAATTTGAATTAGGGGAGTTGTCATCAGCACAGGTATCATTGAGATTATTGCTTAATCTCCAGAATGCCATATTTGCCCATACACCCGTTCTTTCAACAGCACAGATATACTGCAGCATATCAGCAGGATTGCCGTTTTCTTCCATAACACCGTATTCGGTTACAATTATGGGAAGCTTTTCAATACCGAGATTTTTTTCAATATTTCGATAATCCTCAACATGAATTTCCCAATGCGGAATTGACCAGTAACTAAGCTCATGATAAATCATTATTTCGGGAATACAGTTGTTTTCTTTACAATAGGTCAAAAATCCCGTAATTTTGTTTGTATCATAGTCAAAATATCCGGGACCGCCTATGACAGCATCCGAGTCAAGCGACTTTATATAATCATATGTAAGATGCCATGCTTCATAAAAATTTGCTTTTCCGACATCATCAAAGTGTACTTCACCGTCAATGTAATTACCGAACCATACGGCATTGTCACATTCATTGAAAATACAGTAAACAAGTTTGTCAGAATATTCCTGCTGCTGCATATATTTGACGGCATCTTTTACAATAGGGAAGTAACGGCTATAAAGAAAATCCTTCCAATCATAACTCCCGTTTGCTCTCATTTCCATAATTTCATCATAACAGTAATACCATGTATCAAAAGCATCCTGAAGATATATTGTTATGTAATCACAGTTATCCAATTGTTTGTACACACCGTCAATATCACCGGACGGATGCTGAAGACCGCCCACCACTTTCTGTGAAACAGATGATATTGAAAGACTGTTTGTCATAGCTCCACTCGGCACACCGCTTTGAGCAAGACCATACAAAAAGCCGGTTGCTTTTGTGGTGGTTTCACCAACAATATCAGCAGCATCAACATTTAATGTTGGTGCACCTGCAACGGGAAATGATTCAAAAAACAAAATTATAACAGTAATTAAGCTGATAAATTTGCTCATATAAAATCTCCTTACAGTTAGTTATAAAAAAATTTTAACATAAAACTTATGCTATAGCAATATTTGTGCTTGATAATTTCAGAAAGATATTATATATTTAATTAAGGAGATGAACAGAAATGAAAAATATTAAATCAGCTTTTTCGGTTTTGCTTGCATTATTTATAGTTTGTACAGCAATTTCTCTTCCGTTTACTTCAGCCTCAGCGGCTCCCGAGCAGAGAGAATACGGTTTCATTGATTGCAACGGGGTAAATATCGAGTATGCTGTTTACGGTGATACTGCAAAAGAACCGTTGGTTTTATTACCGCCCAACGGCGGAGATATGCACAGCTTTGACGGAAATATACTCACAGAAATGTCAAAGCATTTTATGGTTATAACTGTTTCCCCGAGAGGCACAGGAAAATCAGACAGAGGTGAAGGTGAGCTTTCCTTTGAAATTATGAGTAATGATTTGCTATGCATCCTTGATTTTCTGGAGCTTAAACAAGTAAATATATTCGGCTTCAGCGATGGCGGTAACCTTGGCTTTGTTTTTACGGTAAACAATCCTGAAAGAGTTAAAGCACTTGCTGTAATGGGCTCAAATATAAATACCTGCGGAACAAAAACTTTTACGCAGATTGGTATTATCTTCGAATATATAGGTCTGTATATAAAAGCTTTATTTACTAAAGATGAAGCAGATATTCTTAAGCGAGATATTCAGGGACTTATGGTTTTCCACCCTAATCTGACTTTTGAGGATATTGAAGCAATAAAAGTACCCGTGCTTAACATATACGGTGAAAATGATATGATAAAGCGTTCTCATTCAAAGAAAATAACACAGTCAATAGAAAACTGTGAGGAAATTATGATAATCGGCGGAGGACACAGCTCTTGCTTTGATTACACAGATACAGTTATAAATCCCGCATTACTTGAATTTTTCGACATTAAAGCCGAGTAAGGAGTGTCAGATATGTCAGTACTATATCAGATTTTTTCATCCGTTCTTGCATTTCTGCTTTTGATTTTCAACGGATCTCACGCTGTGTTTGTTGATATGTTCAATAACCACGAATTTACTGTTGATGCATCAGCTGTTGTCAGCAAGAATATCGCAAATCCCGTAAGCAATGTTAATATGTGGTCAATTTCAGAAAACGGTCCGTTTGTCAATGTAAGCAACAATAAGGAAAATGATATTTTTGAATTTGTTGATTATGTTCAGCTTATGCAATGCACTGGCGGCACATATGAGCGAGATTTGTTTGTTGATCCATATAATACAGAAGTTCTTGATGACTATGATTTTTCGGCTCTTATAGAAAACTGCCGCGGTATTTTATCGCTCGGTGCAAAGCCTTTGCTTAAGCTTGGCAGCGTTCCGATGAAATATACTTCTGCTGCTGCGTCAGGGGAGTTTGAAACAAATATTTATCCCCCCGATGATTATAATGTTTACTATAACTACATAAAAGCAATAACAGAAGCTTTGGTTGATGAATTCGGTCTGCAGGAGGTTTTAAGCTGGCGCTTCGGGGTTATGACCGAATATGAAAATGCAAGCTGGTTTATGGCAAAAAGCGGTGCTCCCGAAGACACAGCTGTTGAATTCTGTAAGCTTTATGACTATACCGTACAAGCGTTGATTGATGTTCTCGGTGAAGATGTTTTTGTCGGTGCACATTCTATGACTGTAACAGAGGGACTGTGGGATGAAGCAATATTCATAAAGCATTGTGCAAACGGCACAAACTATGCAAACGGAAAAAAAGGCTCTCATATAAATTATCTTTCAGCATCATACTATGATAGCACTCCCGGAAAATTCACAAGCGGAAAAACTCTGGTCAAAACAATTGATTTCTTGCGAGATACCGCAGAAAGCGTTGGTCTTACAGATTTGATTTACGGTATTGATGAAGGCAGAATTCTCAGCGGCAACACATTAGGCAAGGATAGCGACCAGTTATTGACAAGAACCTGTGGTTATACATATCAGGCTGCATATGATGCGCGTCTTTACAAGCAGATGATAAAAAATGATATAAACTATTTTTCTGCATGGTCTTATCTTTCAAACGGTCTGCTTGAGGGTAACCCCACAGTAAGCTATCATGTTGCAAAGCTTATTTCAGCCTTTGCAGGCTCAGACAGAGTGAAAACCACCAATAAGAGCTTCGGAACACTTATCGGTCAGGAAGTTGATGTACTGTCTGCATTTGATAATGAAAGTGAAACACTCCGTTTAATGGCATATAACTTCAGAAACAACTTGAACTATAAAGCAAAAGCAGAACTTGAGTTAAGCATAAATGCTCCGCAATTCAACGGCAAACAGGTAAAAATAACAACATATGTTATTGATGATAACTGTAACTATTTTGACGAATGGGTAGAAGACAGAAAAACCTACAATATAACAGATGACTGTTTTGCCTGGTCTCCCGATGATCCGCAAATAGACAATCCGGTAACTCTTTCTGATCCTGCTGCGCGTGAAATATACAAAACTAAGCTTTATGATAAGTATACACAATGCTCAAAGCTTGTTTCTGATGAAGAAATCAAAACTGTAGTAAACAACACACTTACTATCAATACAATTCTTGATCCGAACACGGTTGTTTTCTATGAAATCACATTAGCTGAATAAACACTTAAGGCATCTTCGCAAAAAAACGAAGATGTCTTTTTATTATCTGTGAATAAAATATTTATATTGCATTCACAAAAAAAATAAGTTAGAATAGCTGTTTGAATTTATATTTTTTACATAAAAGGACATTTCTTGATATGCGCAAAACACTGAAAACTGCATTTATGTCAACAATCCCCGTTTTAACGGGTTATTTAGCCCTCGGTTTCGGTTTCGGTATTTTACTTACCGCAAACGGCTTCGGCATTCCTTTGGCTTTTTTTATGAGCTTATTTATATATGCAGGCTCAATGCAATATGTTGCAATAGGTCTTCTTGCCGGAGGGGCACCGCTAATAACTGTTGCCATTACCACGCTTATCGTAAATGCACGCCATCTTTTTTACGGAGTTTCAATGCTCGACAAATATAAAAATATCGGCAAAATAAAGCCCTATCTGATATTTGCGTTGACTGATGAAACATATTCCTTGTTATGTACGAATAATTCAAAAATTGAGCCCGAAAACAAAAAGAAGTATTATTTTTTGGTTTCAATACTTAATCACAGTTATTGGATAACAGGCTCTGTGCTCGGTGCAACCGTAGGCTCACTTGTTGATTTCAACAGTGAGGGAATTGATTTTGTTTTAACAGCATTGTTTATAACAATTTTTGTTGAACAGTGGATGAGCACAAAAAAACATATACCGGCACTCATCGGTATTTTTGCTTCAGTCGGAAGCATTATAATTTTTTCAAGTGAAAATTTTCTTATTCCCGCAATGCTTATTATTGCATTACTGTTATGTCTGTATAAAGAAAATGACAGTGAAAAGGAGGCATAAGCAACATGGGTGATTCAAAAGTATGGATTTCAATTGCAATTATAGCATTAATCACAGCAGCTTTAAGGTTTTTGCCGTTTATAATCTTCAAAAATGACAAAAAAACTCCTGCAATCATAACCAAGCTCGGCAGAATTTTACCTTTTTCCGTAATGGGAATGCTTGTTGTGTATTGCTTAAAAGATGTAAGCTTCACAAGTCCGTCAGACTTTGTCCCTGCTTTGATTTCGTGCCTGCTTGTTGCAGGACTTTACATATGGAAAAGAAACACTCTTATAAGCATTGTCTGCGGAACGGTTTGCTATATGCTTTTAGTGCAGCTGGTATTTTAAGAAAATAATAACTCCCATCTGAAATCAACCTGTTTCTTGATGGGAGTTGTTGTTTTATATGGTTATTTTATTGAACTGCCTGAGAAGCTTTCTGCTTTTCCATATCAGCACTTCTTCTCTTCATAAGCTCATCCTGAATAGGCACAAGACGCTTCTTGGAAAGGGGATAGATTATTGTGAGAATAAGAATCAGAGTATAAACTATAGCAGGAACGATTGTGCACATTTTGTAAATATTATGACCGACACTTCCTTTTACTGTTGTAACCGTGTCTTTAACCTTGTCATTATATCCTGTAAATTTAAGAAGCTGCATTCCTCCTGAGTCTGCCATCGTCTGACCGAGCTTTCTTGCAAAAGTGTAGACAGCATATATCGCACTTTCGCTCTTTCTGTGTGTGACATATTCCTGATAGTCTATAACATCCATAACAATCGCCCAGTTAGTTATACTCAGGAATGAATAACCAAGACCTATAAGAGCCTGCATTATGAAATAAACGACTGTATTCGGTAAGAATACAGCATTGAAAATACTTGCAAATGATGCAAGACAAAGACCGAATACACACAATTCTTTCTTTCCGAATCTTTCAACAAGCTTGGGAACAAAGAATATCAATGCAGCCATAGGAGCATATGTGCAAAGAGTGCTTATTATTGAAAGATTGGAATTTCCGAAATAGTTTTTAAACAGATACTGATTGAATGAGCCGAACTGCAGCAAACCGCTCGCAAGCACACCGGTCAAGGTAACTGTGATAAATGGAAGACTCTTGAACAGAGAACCGTATGTAAGCTTAAGATCAACCTTTTTCTTTTCGGGAGCAGATACAACTCTTTCTTTTGTGCTCTTATAACAGAACATATAGGCAAGCATAGAAACAACAGAGAATACAGCAGCAAGCATAAATGCCTTTGAACCGCTGAACTGCGAGGTTGTTGTTCCGTCCGGGTTCTGTATCTGGTTATATATAATCATCTGACCGATAAGCGTAACAGGAGCACCGCCTACACCACCGCCGACTGAACGGAAGGTTGAAAGGAGAGTACGCCCCTTTGGATCATCCGTGATAACAGAAGCAAGGGAACCGTAGGGAATGTTCATACCCGTATAGAGCATACCAAATGCGGTATATGTAATATAGGCAAAAATCAGTAAAACAGTATAATTACTGATATAGTTATTGATATTCAAAAAGCAAAGTATTGTTGAAATTCCCAAGGGTATAGCAACAACTTTTATGTACGGACGGAATTTTCCTTGTATTGTTGGTTTTCTCGCATCAACAATAAGACCCCATAACGGGTCATTAATTGCGTCCCAGAGTCTTACAACAAGGAAAAGAACAGTTATATCGTTATATACCTTTGTTGCATCGTAACCGACCATTAAGCTATCAGTATAAAAAACCTTAAGATATGTTGATATAAAAGTAAGAACCAACAGATTACCAATGTCACCGAACATATATCCGAGGCCTTCTTTTATTCCTATTGCATTAGGGTGCTTAAGCGGGGGAGGGGTTGTAATTTTAGTTTCCTTCTTTTTCATCGGTCAACCTTCCTTTTTATATATTATCTATATTTTATATCTTTTTTATTGTACTGTCAATGGCTCAAAATATCAAACTAATTTTATTTCTGTTTTACTTGCAAAAGCTGTTGTCTTTGTGTTATAGTATTAATATATTAACAAAATGTAAACAGGAGCGTGTTTTTAATGGCAGGTTTTCTTTCAGATTGCGGTGTTTTTCTCGGTAGCATCGTATACAGAGGTTTTGAGCATTTCACATCATGTGCAATGGAAACTCAGGAAAAAACTCTTCAGAAAATCATCGGCAAAAACAAAAATTGCGAATACGGCAAAAAGTATGATTTTGCAAACATAAAATCAATAAAAGATTATCAGGATAAGGTTCCTCTTTCCACCTTTGAGGATTATCTTCCGTTGATTGACAGAATGTTATATAATGATGAGGAAAATGTTATAACAGCAAGCAAGCCTATTCGCTATTGTGCTTCATCAGGCAGTATCGGTACACCTAAAATTCAGCCGAAATCTGCAAAAGATGTATGGAATATGCAGTGTATGGGCTTTGCCGCAACACCTGCTTGTGCATCAAGATATTTTAAATCCAAGGGGCTTATGAAAAAATTGCCACCTCAGATGGGTTTATTGATAATTTCTCTCAATCCTCACATATTACCCAACGGAAAAAAGACATACGGTGCAGGTCAGGTTCCTTTTACTTTCCTTACTCCTTTACTTAAATATTTCACAACAACTCCCTTGGATATTCTCTATCCCGAAGATGAAGAACATACAAACTTACAGTATTTTTATCTTCGCTTTGGTCTTATTAACAGAAATGTCACATATTTCGGATGTACGGTTATAACATTAGTATCCACAATGTTTGAATATTTGGAAAACAACTGGGAAATGATTTGCAATGACATTGAAAAGGGAACTATTGACCCGTCTGTTCAATGTCCTGAATCCTTGCGCAAAAAATACGGCAAAATGAAACCCAATCCCATTCGTGCTGCCGAACTCAGAGCTGAGTTCCAAAAAGGCTTTGATACAGACAAACCGATTGCTCAGAGAATATGGCCTAAGCTTCACTGGGGATACGGTATGATAAGCTCCACACTTGCTGTTTATGCCGAAAAGCTTAAAAGATATATCGGTGATTTACCTATGCACAATATGGGATATGCCGCCTCCGAAGGCTTTATGGCAATGCCCGTCGAGCTTAATGCAAGTGACTATGTTCTGTTGCCAAGAAGTCTTTTCTATGAGTTTATCCCCGTTGATGCTCCTGAAGGCTCAAGACCTCTTACCCTTGATCAGCTTGAAATAGGTAAGGATTACGAAATAGTAATAACAAACTTCTCGGGACTGTACAGATACAAAATTATGGATATAGTCAGAGTAACAGGCATATATAATCAGTCTCCGAAAATTGAATTCCTTTACAGATCAAATATGGGACTAAATACTGCCAATGAAAAAACAACCACACAGATGCTTGACTGGGTTGCAACAAAGACAGAAGAGCATTTCGGTATAAAATTCAGAGGCTACAGCTATTATTCAGACCCCGATGCTAAATTACCGAGATATATAATGCTGGTTGACACAGATTCAGATATCCCCACTGTCAGAAATGAAGAATTCACACAGTTTGTTGATGACACATTCAAGGAAGCAAACGAAAAATATGAAAAATACAGAAGCTGGGGTATGCTAGATACTCCCGTTGTTTATCAGCTCGAGGATAATTCCTATGATGCTTACAAAGCAAAGCTTGTTGCTGACGGCAGAGTGCTTAATCAGGTTAAGCCTGTTGTTGTTATCAATACCCCTGAGAGAAAAGAATTCTTCTTCTCCCGAATAAAAAACAAATAAAATTCATACGGTAGTGACAAGTTAATTGCTTGTCACTATTTTTTCTTTTTCCTTTGTAATAATATATTAATCTGCCGCATATTTTTGTATTGGACAACAAATACGGAGGTTAATATGAAAACAAAATATAAAACAAAAAACAGTTCTTTGGTATCTGCCTTTCTGACAGGGAATTGTATCGGACTTTTTGTCTTCGGCATTTTTGCTTCAGTTTTTGCTTTTATTTTAATAAAAAAAGATATTCCCAATGAAACAGTAAGATATTTTTTATTGATTTCTGCATTTGCGGCAACATTTTTTTCTTCTTTTTATCCGGCCCGAAAAACAAAACTGAAAGGGATTTTTGTAGGATTGATAAACGGAGCAATAATATCATTCATATTAATCTTACTGTTACTTATAATAAACAAATTAAATGTCACTTTCCATACATTTCTAATAGGTCCGATAGGTCTTATCGGAGGTTTAACAGGCGGAATTATTGCATCAAATATAAAATAAAAGGAAGATAAATGTAAAATGAAAAGATTAATGGTTTATTCAAAACACAGCAACAACATAATATCAGGAAGCATTTACACGCTAAAAGAAAACAGCAATATAATTTTATTATTTTCTTTATTTATATGCGGATTACTTATAGGATGCGGTATATTTAACTCATATGACAATAAAGACTCTGCAGTTTTCTCAAATATTATAAACACTCTTTTTATTCAGAACAGCAAAGGCTTAATATTTATAAATTCATTATTAAGCTCATTGATAGCCACACTGATAACCTTCTGCGCAGGCTTATGCTGTGTAGGTTATCCCGTAATTTACAGCATTCCGTTAATAAAAGGTCTGTGTTACGGTATTGTTGCAAGTTTTATGTTGCATACATATGCTATGCAAGGCTTCAGCTATTTTTCCGCTACCGTTCTGCCCGGAGCAATTATATCTGTTTGTTCAGTAATCTATGCCTGTAACACATCGTGCGTGATAACAAAAGCTCTTGCATTAAATGTTTTTGCAAACAGCAGAGAGGATATAAAAATAAAGGAATATCTGCTCAAATATCTGATTTTATTTGCTGTTATGTTTATCGGCTGTGTAATTGATTATTTTACCGTAAGTCTTTTTTCTGAAATTTTCACCATTTAAAACAATAGGGGAGTTGCGCCGACTGTCAGCGCAACTCCTGATCATTTTTTTTTGTTGAATTATAATCCGCAAGAGGATTTGAATCAACAGCCTTTTTGAGCTGTTCGGATAACAAATGCGTATAAATCTGTGTTGTGTTAAGATTCTCATGTCCTAAAATTTCCTTAAGCTCAAGTACATCAACATTTCCGGTTTGATACATAAGCGTTGCAGCCGTATGGCGCAGCTTATGTACAGAAAAACCAAAAGTGCCTAGTCCCGCCTTATCAAGATATGTTTCAACCAAATGCTGTACAGTCTTGGGGCTTATTCTTGTCAGTCTGTTAGATAAAAACAAGGCTTTTCTGTCTTTAACTCCGTCTTTAGGACGCACTCGCATATAAGAGTTTATTGCCGCAACACAGGCATTATTTAGATATACTGTACGCTCCTTATTACCTTTACCTGTAATTACAATAAATGCTGTATCTTCGCTTATAACAATTTTATCGTAATCCATTGAAACTAATTCAGCCAAACGCATACCGCAGTTAAGAAACAGTGTTATAATACAATAATCTCTTTCACGATTAGGTCCCGAAACAGAATCCAAAAGTTGCTTTGCCTGTTCAACAGTAAGATACTTCGGCTGGCTTTTCTTGAGCTTAGGGGAGTCAAGATTTATCATAGGATTATCCTGTATAAAGCCATTCATTTTAAGATACTTAAAAAATGTGCGTATTGATGAAACCTTTCTCGCACGGGCTTTTTCATGATTATTACGCTCATTCCTGCAATAAGACAAAAACTGATAAGCATCATTCAATGAAATACTTGCAAAAAAATCATCTTTGATACCGGAAATATCAATTTTATCAATATTATTAATATTAAGATTGTTTTTTGAACAGTATGTAAATCTGATAAACAATCTTAAATCAAGACAATATTCATCAATGGTTAACTGAGATTTGTTTTTTATTGTTGATTGATAATTCAAAAACCGAACAACAACCTCAGGCATACCGAATAAATAATCGTTTGGCATAAGAATAGTTCAATACAATCATAAAAAAATCCATTAGTTACATTTAGTTACATTCAATCGAATCAGAGCTGCGACGGTTAATTCTTTGATTTAGGGAAGTTGCACAAAAAAACATTGATAATTATACAAAATAAATATGTGATAATAACTTCCTTATGCTAGTTTTACAAAACCTTTCTTAATGTTATATTAATTGAAATTCTATGAAATTGTATTGATATAAATCCTTTCTTAATATTTTACTATGAATTATACAAAATAATCAATGAAAAATCAATAGGTAGGGAAGCGAGCTGTTTGGCTCCTGAACGAACAACAACACTCACACAAGAAACCTTGTGTGAGTGTTGTTGCTTATGCAGCGCAGTAACTTACTGTCTGCAGGAACTTGTTTTTATTCTTCAGAAGAGAATAGTCCTTTAGCTAAATTTATTATTGTTTCAATCAATCCGGAGAAAAATGTTATAGCTGCTTCTCCTAGTGTTTTTATTGTTTCCCAAAAATTAGATAATGCTTCTATACACAATTTCATTTTTATTCTCCTTGCTTATAAGGTCTTTTGTCATTTGTAAGTCCTACAATGTAATCTATTGATGTGTTATAGAACTTTGCAAGTGTTATTAGATGTCTTATAGGTATTTCTCTTATTCCATTTTCGTATCTGTAATATTGTTGTTGTGTTGTTTTTAATTCCATTGCAATTTCTAATTGTTTTTTGTCTGAATCTTCTCTTAATTCTTTTATTCTTCTGTAATATTTATCATTTTCCATATTTATCACCTCTTATATAATAAAAAAATCCGTTCGGATGTATTGACTTTAAAACCGAACGGATGTATTATTTATTTGTGATACATCCATTTGGACTTGTCACTATATTAAAAATAGAGGTGTGAAAATTATTTTCATATTAAGTAAAATTATATGTCTGATATAGTATCTTTTGATTCATTTTTTAGTTTATTTTTGACTGGTTTTATTGTTTTCGTGCTTGTACCTTTTTTATTGTTTTTGTATTTACCGTATGTAGATTTTATTAGTTCGTTTATTAAAAAATTAATTAAATATTTTAGAAAGTAGGTTTTTTGTATGAAGTATGAAGTTATAGGTAGAGAAAAAATTACATTTAAGGACAAGGTAGCCTCTGCAGCTCAGGGTAAAGATGTTCACTCGTATTTTATTAAGCTGCATTGTGTTAACGCTCCTGCACGAGCTGATGCGGAACGCGTAGAAGGTCGCCAGGTCGAAAGCTTCAGCTTTGGCGTTGACAACGGGCTTCTGAAAGATGTAGAAGCTCTTCCGATTCCGTGCAGAATTGATGCAGAAGTTCGTCGTAATGGCAGATATGTTAATGTTGCCGATTTTGATTTAATTGAATAAGGTATAACGCATCTTCACACCGTGCGTTATATATATACAGGAAGGTAGGGAAGTGCTATGTTTCGTAAATCTGTCGCATTAATCATGATAGTAGTTTGTACACTTGTCTGCTTTCCTGTTTCTTCTTTGGCAGCGGAATCAGACTTACAGAGTGATTTTGATAATGGTTTGATTACTCTTCAGACCTCATTCACTTATTATCGTACGGGTGTTGGTTATTCAGCTGTTAAGAATTTAGATGTTAATCAGAACAATGTTTCTGTTGATACTTCTTATACTTATAATTTGATTAATATGTCCTCATTAAATCCTAATTTGCGATTTGGTCATCGTTTTCATTTAACTTATGCAAATAATCGTGTTTTTATACCTCAAGGTAGTACTCTTACTTTTTCTATTCGTAAGTTAGTTAGTGCTATATATCTTGGTCCTGTTGATGAATTCGGTGCTGATTTGAATAAATTTTATTATTTGGATTTGGGTAAGTTAACCGGGTATTTTCTTTATTTCTATGATGCTGACGGCAAAGCACATACTGTTGATACAAGCATGTATGAGATTTTCTTTGTTTCTGATCAAGCTGCTATTACTATCAGATTTAAAAGTGATATATATGAGCTTGATGTATATCAGCTTCGTTTATTTTTAAATTTTGGTATTGATGCTTTTTATAATGTCGGTGACGGTTCTTATTTATCTGAAGCTGTTCTTTCTCAATATAGCTCTTTTTCCGGTATGTTCGGTTATGCTCCGTTGGATTTTGAAATTCGCACTGATGATGAAGTTGTTAAGGGTTTGCTTTCCAGCATTATTGATTCTATTAAAAAACTTCCGTTACTTATAAAATCTGCATTTTCTTCTTTATTTGAAAATTTAACTTCTTCTGTTTCCGGTTTTTTTGATAGCTTAAAAAATAAGCTTACTGATTTATTCAGCGTTTTTACCGAGGAGCAGACTACATATGCTCCGATTGATGAAGGTGAGCTGCCGTCTGATTATCAAGCAGCTGAAGATGAAGCCTTTGATGCTGCAGGTGTTGGTGATTTAGATTCAAATATTGATTCTGCATTTAAGGATGCTAATTCTGTTTTCAGTAACAATAATGCTTATGCTTTCATAAGTGGCAGCATGGAACAAATTGTATTTGGTAATGTTAAAATAAGCGGTTTGGTGATATTCTCACTTGCTATGGGTTTATGTGTACTTGTCTTAGGAAGGAAGCTGAACAGTGCTTGATTCGATTATAAATGGCTTTAATTGGCTTGTAGATACAGCTCAGAGCATTATCAATTTTGTAATGTCTCTTTTTGAGGGTTTCGTTTCGATGATTCGTATGATTCCTCAGATTGTTACTATGGTAACCGGTGCTATAGGATATTTGCCGAGTGTTCTTGCAGTTTTTGCTACTTTAACAATTACCGTTTCTGTTTTATATCTTATACTCGGTAGAAATACGGGAGGATGAATTAATGAATGTTGATATGTCTTCTTCTTTTTCTGCTATGTTTTCTTTTTTGATTGATATCTTCAGAAGTGTTATTTCTTGGCTTGACGGTATCATCGTTTTTAACGGTTTTTCTGTGTTGGATTTGAATATAGCTTTTACTGTATTCGGCATCATTTTTACTGTTGTTTTCTCTGTGGTTCGTTCCGGTGCTGTTAATTCGGTTGATACTGTTGCTGATTCCCGAGCAGCTTCGAAGCGTGCAAAATCTGAAGAAGAACGATATCAGAGGCGGAGAGATGAAAATCGTAAATATAATGCAGCTCGTGAGCTTGACCGTGAACATTCGCGGCGTTCTAAGGGGTAATTTATGAAACTCAAATCAATTTTAACTGTTTTTCTTGTTGTTTGTGGTGTGATGTTCTCCTGCATCAGCGCAGGAGCTGCTACATATACACCATATGGCGGTATTACAGATTTATCCAGTCAGGCTAACATTTTGTATGACTATTACCGTAATCTTGATACATTTGATTACAATGATGAATTTTTAATAATGCGCTCCGGGCAATATGAATATTATTTGTTTTATTCAGATTCTCTTTTTGATACAGTTGTAAATTACATTTCATATACTTCCGGTGGGCAGTACAACAGCACATATGTAATTAATCTCGGTGTAGATTCTAATTTTAAGTATAACCTTAATGAATATACAGTTGTTGGTAATATTCCCGGTACAGGAGCTTATGCAGAGCATTACAGCTCGTATCATCAATTTATAATTCAGATAGCTGTTTTTGTTTTTCTTGTGTTCTTTATTTTCTTTATTTTCAGATCTCATTTTAAGGAGTTGACATAATGTCAGTTTTTCAATTTTTCTCGGATTGGCTCGGAGCTCCTGCCGGCTTTGATTACATAATAGTCACCATTGCCGGTGCTGCAGGTCTGATAATTCTTGATAACATTCTTCGTGCTATTTTCGGTATTATTTCTTCGCTTTTCAAAAAGTGGAGGTAATGTATGATAGATGTTTTTATTTCCTTTTTAAGCGGAATCGGACAAGTTGAGTATGTTCCGCATATGTTTGTTGCTATAGCCGTTCTCGGCTTGGTGAATATCATTAAGCGCGTAATAATGATGAATTTCTGAGGAAGGAGGATATTACAATTGAATACTAATGATGTTGTTGTTCAGGAAGTTCCTGAAAAGAAGCGTTCTTTAAAAAAGGTCGTTCTTATGTTCTGCGCGGTAGTTAGTGCTATGTTTTCTACTATTTTCAGCGCATCTGCAGCAACTCCGGATATGATCCCTTTAACTGCAGCCGGTGATGATCTTTCTAATTTGGGTACCGTTTTTACTCAGATTACATCATGGGTTACTTCTATAGTTTCTACTATAACTGCAAGTCCCGTGCTGCTTATCGGCCTCGGTATATTCGTTGTTGGTGCTATTATCGGCCTTGCATATCGTCTTATTCGTGGTTAAATTTCTAAAAAAGGGGTGTTCCGTTTATAGGTGCGCCCTTTTTTTCTTGTGAGGTGTTTTTATGATAACAACTTATTTTGGTGTTCCCGGATGCGGTAAGACTACTTTTGCTGTTCGTGAAGCTCAAAAGGAGCTTCGTAGGCTTAGAAAAGGGAAGTCAGCATATAAACATGTATTGACTAATTTTTATTGCAAAGATTGTGAGCAAATTCAATTAGATTGGCTTGATGATAAGAAAGCTTGTTTTTCTAAGATTTTAATTGATGAAGCTTCTGTACATGCTGATTCTCGTGATCATAAATCTTTTCCAAAAGGATTGGTGCATTATAATGTAATGCATCGTCATGTTTATTGTGATATGAGTTTTTATACTCAAGACTATTCTCGTATTGATAAGACAATTCGTAATTTAACTTTTGATTTATGGTATGTTACTAAGCCTGTTATTCCTTTTTTTAATCGCTTTTCTGTAGCTCGCCGTATATTCAGAAATGTTACTATCAATGAATTTACATCAGAGCTTGTTATGGGCTATCGTTTTTCTAAGTTTCTTGAGCGTATTTTTTGTCCTACTATGAAAATAATTTATCGACCTCGCTGGTATAAGTACTTTGATTCTTTTGAAGAGGGGGTTCTTGGTAACCGTGAAGAGATTGAGTATATTTCCTGGGAGAATGTTTTACCGCCTCCCGAGGTTCTTTAATAGGTATATTTGTAAGTCTGCCTTTTTTATTTTTTATGATTCTGATGATGCTATTGATGTTGTTCTTGAGGTTCCCCTCAGACATGCGAGAGCTGCAGCTCAGACTTATGATCGTAAGTTTTCTGTTGTTATAGAAAATCGTTTTATTTTTTGGTATTTGTATTATTTTTCTTT
The DNA here is from genome assembly GCA_045589395.1 of Acutalibacteraceae bacterium. Lineage (GTDB taxonomy): Bacteria > Bacillota > Clostridia > Oscillospirales > Acutalibacteraceae > RUG806. The sequence continues at coordinate 42,157 of JAZNOZ010000003.1, forward strand.
TTGATAGGGAAGTGTTATATCTTCCCCTTAATCAGGCAGGGAGCGAAGCGATGTTCTGCTCATTAGACTTTTCAATATTTTCATCAGGGAGCTAAAGAAAATGTTGTAAAGTCGGTTTGCTTCCTGCGCAGCTGCAGCAGTTTTCAATGCCGTCATCAAGGAACATAAGACGGTGTTGTAAACTGTGAAAATGTTGTTTTTTAATATGGAAAAGGGGAGTACCAGCTCCCCGAAACACCGACCGACTATCAGCGGTGTTTCAACCACAAAATTTGAGGTGTGAAAAATGCTCATAACTGTTGATACGCTTGACTTTGCAGTACCTGACTGCAGTATAGATTTTTTGTTGCGTTTTTTAAGGCTTGAAGATGTAGATTTTGAAGAAGGCAAAACAATGCGAGTAAACTATAAAAAGAGTTTGTATATTACAGGTTTGAAGATAGGTTATGATAATGATGTTTCAAAATACAGTTGTTATGTTAATATGTCCGGTCAAGGATGCAGATTATATGAAGATTTAATTGGTGACGGTTTTGATTGGTTTGTTTTCATTAAAAGTTTAATTGATTTGAATGTAGATTTCAGAAGAATAGATATTGCAGTTGATGATTATACAGATTTAATTAATCCGAATAAGTTAATTAAATATTATGCAGCAGGCAAGTATGCCGGTTCTCTTCGTTCCTGTGAAGGTCATATTTTTAAGCGTGAAGAGTTTCAAGCCGGTGCCGACGGTGGGCATTTTATTGTTCGAGTGTATAACAAAGCTCTTGAGCGTGGCTATTCAGAAGAGGAGCTCGGACATCCTTGGGTAAGATGTGAAATGCAGCTTCGCGATAAAAAAGCTACACAATTTATTGATGAATGGATTTCATCAGGTGACTTGTGCAAAATATATTGCGGTCATTTGTTAGAGGGCATTCGATTTTTAACTAAACCGAATGATTTGAAAAATTCTCAGCGTATTCCGGTAGCTCCGTTCTGGAAGAAGTTTTGCCATGATGCGCAGCGTATACCGTTTATAGGTGTTCCGGGAACAAAGTACAATTTATCTAAATTGGAGCGTTATTTGAAGCATCAGGTAGCTTCAAGTGTTCGTACATATATAGCAGTTAATCATTTAACACCCGAAAGGCTGTATAAGTTTTTTGACAACGATGACATTAAACTTAATAAGGACCAGCTTGCTTTACTTAAAGTTCATGACAGAAATGATTATTTATATTCAGAAATTTTTGATAATATGCCGGCAGATACAGTTGATAAGATTGCAACAAAGGAAGAAATTGAAGAAGATATAATTAATGCTATTATCGGCGCTGATGTCTATCAGGAGCCGCAGCAAATGAGGTTTGATGATGTTAAATAATGATGTTTTGTTGTTTTTATATTTCTCACAAAAAGAAACAGTTTTAACAGAATTATATGAACAAAAATTAACCGCCGTGACACATAGGCCACGACGGGATATTAAAGATGATGAAATTGTAGAGCTTCTTCAGCTCAGAGCAAAGCTTGATTTGCTACATACAATCGAAACAGAGCTTCGAGGTCTGATAATCTGATTTAGGGAAGTTGCACAAAAAAATGCTGATAATTATACAAAATAAATATTTTGTATAATTTAGGGTAGTATTTTTAGCTAAAAATACACTTTTTTGGTACATTTCTGATAAATCTATGATTGTATCCTATATTTATATAGATCCTTTCTTTGGGTGATAATAACTGATTAAAATATCAAAAAAACACATTAAATTGTTCAACAAAAAAACTTAATTCAGTTTGTTTTGTATCTTAGTAAAATAAAAGCAATATCAGATTAAAACATTCTCGGCAATAAATATATTAAAAAATTTTTTCTGTTGAACACAAGCATTCAAAACTATTGCTTGAATAAAGTTATTTAGTATATTTTCTCAAAACATTTACAACACCAAGGCTTACTAATATAAGCACAATGGTTGCACGACGGGTTGCTGTGGCTCGCATTTTCTTGTTCATTTATAAAGCCCTCCTGAAATAAGCTTATAGATTCAGTTATAAATGCTTTTTTATGTAAAAAAAACAGTATACAGATAGTTAGCAATTATCTGCATACTGAAATTATACAAAATATTTTTTTGTAAATCAACAAAATTATACAAAATATTTTTATAAAAAATAATATTTCTCAAATTCTGGCTTCTTCTAATGCTTTTCGGATGTTATCAACACCTATAATTTCAATTTTATTTTTCAATTCAGCACTCAATTCTTTTTCATTATGCTTCGAAATAATGCATTTTTTGAAGCCTAAGCGCATTGCTTCTCTGACGCGCATATCGGCAAAGCTTACTGCCCTTATCTCCCCTGCCAGCCCTATTTCACCGAAAGCAATGCAATCATCTCTTAAAACAACATCCTTAAGACTCGAAATCAAAGAAAGAGCAACAGGTAAATCCGAGGCAGGCTCATCTATTCTTAAACCGCCTGCAACATTTACATAAACATCACTTGTTCCGAGATAATATCCGGCTCTTTTTTCAAGCACGGCAATTATCATAGACATTCTGTTATAATCAAATCCGTTTGAGCTTCTTCTCGGGTTACCGAAGCCTGACTGGCTTACGAGTCCCTGAACTTCGGCAAGAATCGGTCTGGAGCCCTCCATAACACATGCAATGCAAGAGCCTGATACATTTACAGGTTTACCGGAGATAAGTGCCTGAGAGGGATTTTTCACCTCAATTAAGCCTACATCCTTCATTTCAAAAACACCTATTTCATTCGTTGACCCAAAACGGTTTTTTGCAGCACGAAGAATACGGTATGCTATATTTTTTTCACCCTCAAAATAGAGCACACAGTCAACAATATGCTCTAACACCTTAGGTCCTGCAATATTGCCATCTTTATTTACATGTCCTATAAGGATAATCGGTATATCAAGAGATTTGGAAACACGCATAAAAAGATTGGCACATTCTCTTACCTGTGAAATGCTGCCCGGCAAGGAATTAATTGCAGAAATACTCATTGTCTGTACAGAGTCTATGATAACAACATCAGGCTTTTCATTTTTTATGTATTCACAAACTGCTTCAGCATCGGTATCACTTAAAATATAAAGATTTTCACTTGTAACACCTAATCTGCACGCACGAAGCTTTATCTGGTGCGGAGATTCCTCTCCCGATACATAGAGAATTTTTTTATCTGCACCCAAAGTCTGAGTGGTTTGCAGCAGTAATGTGGATTTTCCTATACCGGGATCACCGGATAATAACACAATAGAGCCTTTAACAAGTCCCCCGCCGAGAACTCTGTTAAGCTCCCCTGTTCCCGTATCAAAACGGTGTTCTGTGTTATCAGCTATCTGTGAAAGTTTTAATGCGCTGATGCTTGAGCGTACAACAGTTCTTCCGGCATCTGTATTGAGAACTTCCTCTTCAAGAGTATTCCATGAACCACAAGACGGACATTGACCGCACCATTTTGCAACCTGCTGACCGCATTCATTACATACATATACTGTTTTTAACTTCCCTGCCATAAAAATTATACATCCTTTTTTAAGATAAAATCCATAAGTCCTGTAACAATACAGTAGGATAACTGAGCATTATATACGGGATCCTTTAATTTTTTCAATTCCTCTGTATTTGACAAAAATCCGCATTCAACCATTACTGCTATCTGCTTTGCATTATATAACAAATATATACTATCACCCGATTCTTTTATTTCCCTTGCATTATCGGGTTGCAGACAATTTCTGACCTTTTCCTGTATATTTCGGGCTAAAACTGATGATTCCTCACGGTTTGCCGAATAAAAAACCTGTGTACCGCTATATTTGGGTTGAGTAAAAAAATTCTGATGAATACTTAACAGTATTGCATTTTCGGTTGAATTTACCAGAGCTTCTCTATTAAGTAAATCAGACATCTTTCGCTTGCGTACGGTATTTAACCCGTCATCACATACAGAAATATCCATATTGCGAACTGCTATATAATTTATTCCGAATAAATCAAAAAACAAAGCAATATTTTTAGTTATGTTTAAATTAATATTTTTTTCAACTGTTCCGTCTTGTGCAACAGCACCGCCATCTTCACCACCGTGACCTGCATCCAACACAACAGTATATTCTTTTGGTTTATTATAAGCCTCAACAGCTTCAAATGTAGCCGTTGAATTTTTTGATGTAACAAAAACAGCAACAGAAAAAAATATCACGAGTGAAACAAAAACACATAAAAACTTCATAATACACCTCAAGATATGCTCTTGTTAGTTAATATGCGTTTTTTGTTGATAAAATGAATTAATATCTGAACAACTTTCTGAACCGCTTCTGTAAACGGAGAAAATATAAAATCTGCAATCTCGCAACAAGAAAATCAAAAAGAACAAAAACAATATTCATCATCAGAAAAAACAGATATGTCATATACTTTCCGCCATCAGTAAAATCACTGTAGTCAATATTAAAAACATACATCGAAACACAAACACTGCTTAATAAAGACAAATTAAAAACAAACACTTTTATAATCCATTTAATTGCTTTTAATTTTATTTTCTTATCAAGGAAAATTCTTAAAATCGGATAAAAGCCAAAAAAACAAGTGAAAAATGTTGCAGCTTCTTTATCCGCAATCAGAAATAACGATAACAAGCTCACGGCAACATATGTTCCGATTGCACGGGAAAAACCTACTTCATTTACAATCAGAAGCAATATTAGTCCTGCAAATGGTGGAGCAGTATAAACCAATACAGGAGAAATATAGGTAATCATCATTATAACAACTGCCAAAGCCGCAACAATTCCGCAAAGTGCAGCTTTTGAACTTTCGCGCATTATTTATCTTACTCCTTTTTTGTTTTGTTAAAATGCTATTTTCTCTTCGGAAAGAATATGGTTATTACTATCGGTAAATCTAATTTCTGCAAAGTTTCCCGAAAGTGTTATTGCTGCACCAACCATTGATTTTTTTGCAGTATTATTAATAGGTTTTCCTCCGATAATTATCGGACAATTAATACCTTTATTGTCATATTTGCCACCGACTTCACAAACCTCATATCTATGCAGATGTCCTGCCAGATAAAAATGAGGTTTAATTTTTTCGCGCAAAATATCACACCAGTGCGTGTAAAGCTCAGTTTCAATATTAAAAGGGCATTCTCCATCGCATTCATGGGTATTATTGTGATAAAACGGAATATGAGATACAACGATTTTATATTTTACATTTTCGCTGAGATATTCTTGTTTTGCATTGTCAACTATCTTTTTAATAAATTCGGTTTCCTCTTCTCTGAACTGGTGACAGGCAATTGTTGAACTGTATTCAATATGTGAATCTGACTTATCTTCCCCACTGTCAAGAAGAAGCAGCCACAAGTTATTAAGCTTTACACTATAGTACGAATTTCCCTGCTGTACCGGCATCAGCATATCCAGCTTTTCAGCCATTTTACCTCTTAAATCATGATTGCCTCTTGATATAACACAGGGAATTTCACCTTTTGTCACATTATAAGCTATATCATATGTCAGAAGAATATCAGCAATCTTAGAAGAGCTGGAGGCTATATCACCGTTGAGTATCAGTAAATCAAGCTCTTTGCCGAAAAAAGATGCTGTATCAACAGAAGGCTTTAACAAACCGTGAGAGTCTGAAATATGATAGATGTTTATATTATTGCTCTTCTCAAGAGGCTTAAACGAATATTCAAGTTCACCCGTTTCGCCTTTTATGCAGCTGTATGCCATACGCTTTATCATTTCTTCGTAAACAACAGTATATTTTTTTGCGCTATTGAGTACCTCCTGAGGAACTATAAATCTTTGCACAGGAACATCGGTTCTTCTTATTCCGTTGGAATGATTAGCATATATCTTATCGCCGACAACAATACTCATCAAAACTTTTTTCTTCACAGGAACCATTATATGATAATCTGCTCCGACAGCACAAACAACAGGACCGTTTCTGAGTATTTTGGAATTATTTTTTATCATAAAACCCCATATAATTAAAACCATCTAGAAACGGGGGATTTTAATTATTTTCCTTTCTTTAAAAATTGGGCTTACATTTGCAGGAGGAGCTACCGACAAAATAATTAAAACAATTATCAGTCAGAATGTTGGTTAAAATCTGTTGTTTCAACTGAATCACAATCCATATTTTCGTATAAAATATGACGGTGTACAGCTCCATGCGTGGCAAAGGCTGTTTATCATTCTATCATTGTATGGAGAAAAATCAAGCTCATCGGGCACATAAACTTCCCAAAACGTATCTGCACCAAGCTCAACCATACCGCCCCAAAGCAATTTCAGATATTGTACTGCTTCATCTCTCATTCCCAGTTTAAGCATAGCCTCAACAACATAATGGTGCATATATGGTGTGCATGGTTGTTTTGCACTTTTGTTATCAAGGGAATTGAGAAGCAGAATTTTTGCTTCATCTCCGTCAAGCACACCCCCCAATATCATCCATACCTGCGAATGAACACTGAATTGGTTGTTATCAAAACTGTTGATAAATGCTTTTTTGTTTTCATCGTAAAGATATTTTTTGCTAGCTGAACGCACTTCAGAAATAAGAGATACATATTTCTCATAATCTTCATCACCGATTGCTTTTATCAAAGTCGAAAAGCGTTCAAGTGTATAAAGATAAACGCCTTGCAATGAGGTAAGAACTTCAAGACCGGGGCACCAATCGATAAATGCATACCAACCGTCTTGTTTTGTTACAATAAGATTTTTGTCAAGAGTTGCTCTGAAACATTCAAGCTGTGATTTGCAAATATTGAGAAGGTCATTCACAACATTCATATCACCGGTATGTTCATAATAATCACATACGCTAACAACATACAGCAAAGCATAGTCCTCGATATGAGCTTCACCGGAATGATAATAGGGAGTTTCATAGACAAATGACGGCAAAAAACCGAGGCTGTTACATCCTCCAGCTGCAAAAAGATATATACATCTTTTTACAATTTCAAGGTTGTTGAATGTGTAATAATTTGTTAAAGCTTCAAGGCGTAGATCGCCGATCCATAAACGGCGGTCGCGCTTAGGACCATCCTCAAAAACCGTCTGCATACATTCTTTAAGTGTGTTTGTTGCAACAAGGTCAATTTTGTTCAACAGAGTATCCGATGAATTTACAGCTTCAATCGACAATATATCGGCACTTGTTGAAGCACGGAAATCAAAATCGAAAAGTCTTATCGGTCTTGTTGTTCTGTCTATGATGATTTTTATGTATCTGCAAGCGTATCTTCTCGGCAAGGTTATTTTCTTAGGATAATCAAGATTGATTATTTCTTCCTGCAACCATGTTTTTGAAAGTGTACCATTGTATTGAGAGAAATCATCATTGATTTCTTTCATATCCTCGCCGAATTTGATAATCAACCGAATGGGAGCATCAACAAAAACATTGACTCTGTCAAAGGCAAATGAAAAATGCCCTACAGCATGTTCACCGAGGTCAAGAATAAAACTGTCACCGGTTGAGACAATAAATTCATTATCAGCAGGAGCTATATTTCTGTAATACAGTGCAGGCATATTATCCTGTGCTTTAGCTAAAAAATAATTTTTATCTTTCATATATTAAAGTTCTCGCATTCGGTAATATTTATTTATCAATCTGATTATAGCACTATAACCCCAAAAGAGCAAGACAAAGCATTGCAAAAAAAGTTCTTCGTTTATTATTAAATCTTTGAGTATGATTTGTCATGAGAATAAAAACGCTCTTATTAAGAGAATATATAAAAAAAGGAAAAGCCTGACAGACAAACAAAAAAGTATTAAAGCATAATAATTACTAACTTGCTTGTGAAAGGTGTTTTTCTATGTTTTTTGAAACAATAATCAATAATCTTTTGCTGTTTGCACTCCATCTGGACACTACTTCAATTTTTCCTGAACCTCTGTCTCCGAAAGAAGAGAAAGAATATATTGAAAAAATGCAAAAAGGCGATAAAAAGGCAAGAGAAGTTCTTATAGAACGCAATCTTCGCCTTGTGGCACACATAATAAAGAAATACTATCAGACAAATGCAGAAACAGATGAACTGATTTCCGTTGGAACGGTGGGACTTATAAAAGCAATAAATACATATGACCCGACAAAGGGGGTTAAGCTTGCAACATACACATCCCGTTGCATTGACAACGAAATTCTTATGTTTTTCAGAAGTCAGAAAAAAACTGCGCTTGATATTTCATTTGATGAACCTATTGAAACAGACAGCGAAGGTAATCCTCTGACGCTTATGGATATTATTGCAACGGATGATACCGTTTTAGAAGAAATCTGCCTTAAAACAAATACCGCTAAGCTTATAAAATTTGTAAATGAAATCGACAATAAAAGAGAACGGGAAATAATTATTATGAGATACGGACTTGACGGTAAACCGCCTAAAACACAAAATGAAATTGCCCAAATGTATAACATCTCCCGTTCATATGTCAGCAGAATAGAAACAAAATGCTTAAAAAAGCTACGAAATAAATTTGAAAATCAAATTGATTGACATAAAACTGCTTTGCTATTATTATATAGACATAAAGCTTTTATGGAGTTGATAAAAATGAGCTCGTATATGGATACTTTTAAGTTTTCTTCAGACGCAAAAACACCCACCAAAAATACATTTATTAAAAACGGAGTACGCTTTTCGGTTATAACCGAGTCTTTAATCAGAATTGAAGAACAAGGCAGCAGCGTTTTCTGTGATATGCCGACTCAGTCAGTTGTGAACAGAGCGTTTAATTGCCCTGAATTTTCCGTTTCTGTCTGCGGCAGCATAGTTTGCATAAAAACAGACAAAACGGAATTTCACTACTCTTTTGATAAGAAAAAGATGATTAAAATTATTCTTGATGATAAAAGAGTGGTCACGAATTTCAAAAAAGGAAATCTCAAAGGCACCTGCCGTACATTAGACGGTACTAACGGTAAGACATTGCTTGGGGACGGTATAATATCAAGAAACGGTGTTGCTGTGCTTGATGACAGCAATTCACTTGTTCTTTGTGAAGACGGCACAATTTCAAAACGCAAATGTAAATCCAAGGATATTTATTATTTTGCTTATTCACACAGATATAAGGAAGCCGTTGCCGATTTTATGCATCTCACGGGTGAGCCGCCTTTAGTGCCGAGATTTGCATTAGGTAATTGGTGGAGCAGATACAAGGCATACACGCAGGAAGAATACATTTCACTTATGCAGCGTTTTATTGATGAAAAAATACCGATTTGCGTTGCAACAGTTGATATGGATTGGCATTGGGTTGATGTTGTAAAAAAATTCGGTACAGACAGTAAGAATAAAAAAGAGAAAAATAATATGCAGGAGCTTTTTTATGATCTGATTTCTCCCGGCTGGACAGGATATTCGTGGAATACCGATTTGTTTCCTTCTCCCAAAGAGTTTCTTAAATGGCTCAAAGACAATAATTTTAAAACTACATTGAATCTTCACCCTGCAACAGGCTGCAGATTTTTTGAAGATGCTTATCCTGAATTCTGTGAATTTATGGGTATCGATAAAGAAACAAAAAAACAGATTCCCTTTGATATAACAGACAGAAAATTTATTGAGGGGTATTTCCGTTTTCTTCACCATCCGCACGAAGCAGACGGTGTTGATTTCTGGTGGATCGATTGGCAGCAAGGCAAAAAAACTGCTGTTGAAGGTCTTGATCCTCTGTGGGCATTGAATCACTATCATTCAATGGATATTGCAAGAGAGGGTAAAAAAAGACCGCTTATTCTTTCCCGTTTCGCAGGTGCAGGCTCAAACAGATACCCTCTCGGCTTTTCGGGAGATACTGCTCAGTCCTGGCAGACTCTTGCATTTCAGCCGTATTTTACTTCAACTGCATCTAATATCGGTTATACATGGTGGAGCCATGATATAGGCGGTCACCATCACGGTAAAAGAGATGATGAGCTGTATCTTCGCTGGCTTCAATACGGCATTTTCAGTCCTATTATGCGTCTTCATTCAACTGCAAATGAATTTATGGGCAAAGAACCGTGGAAATACAGAAAGCATGTCTGCGATATTGCATCTGATGCACTCCGCTTCCGTCACAGAATGATTCCCTATATTTATTCTGCAAACAGACAAACTAATCTTAACGGAATTCCTCTTGTTCAGCCGATGTATTACGATTTTCCCGAAAAAGAAGAAGCATATAATGTTCCGAATGAATTTAAGTTCGGCTCAGAGCTTATTGTTTGTGCTATAACAGAAAAAGTAAATCCCAAAACTTATCTTGCGCCAACCAAAGTTTTCTTACCGGAGGGGCGTTTTACTGACATTTTTTCCGACAGAATTTATAATGGTAATCAGACAGTCACCTTGTACCGTGATGAAGGCACAATACCCGTTCTTGCAAAGGAGGGTGCTATTATTCCGCTAGCAGTTGAGTGTGAAAAAAATGACTGGAAAAATCCCGAGAAACTCGAAGTGCTGGTTTTCAGAGGCAATTCATCGTTTGTTCTGTATGAAGATGACGGAGAATCAATGGATTATCTTGACGGTTATTTTGCTGAAACAAAATTTGAAGTTTCCGAAGAAAATAAAAATGTGAAATTTACAATTAACCCTGCTGTCGGTAATCTGAATGTTATCCCGACCCAAAGAGAATATATCCTCTCTTTCAGAGATATAACCCAAGCTGATAAAATTTCATTGACTGTCAACAATCAAAATGCTGATTTTGTAACAAGCAAAGAAAAAGACTGTATTAAGATACATTTCACGCTGGCAAACACAGATTTGGCAGAAATTTGTTTTGATAATATCACACCGAGATACAGCGTAAGCAAAAAAGAGCAATTAGTTGATTTATTATCAAAATGTCAGGGCAACAATGATGCAAAAGTATTGCGTCTGTCAAAGCTTCTGAAAGAAAATTCACAAGCTAACGCACCTGCAATGCTAAAGGGACCCATTCAGGAACTTGATGCTCTTTATTACGGCGAATAACAAGAAAAGGAACGGCTCGCAGCCGTTCCTTTTCTTGTTTATTTGATTATTATAGGTTTGTTTGAAAAATCACTGTTTGCTTTTTTAGGTATTGGCTTACATAATTCATACAGCTTCCCTGCCATTATATCAGCCTGCAATGCATCAAAAGCCAACTTATTACTTGTGTTGACCTCAGATAAATTAGAAATAAAATCAACTGTCTGTTTTTCTTTTATCAATCGCAGAATTTCTCTTCCTTTTTCGTTATGTCCGAGAATTCTGACATACCCGATATCCTGATTGAGAAAATCTCTGCTTATACCAAGCACAGCATTAAGAATAATCTGTCTAACTCTTGCATGAGTGTATCTTTTTGATTTTATTTCATCGTAAACATCACCCAAGGTACATTTTTCCTGCAAGGCCTTTAATATTTTATTTTCAAGTCCGTGAGAAACATTGTTTATTTTTGCAAAATATTCGGCATCATATGAATAAAGTCTGGATAAAGCCATAATCTCAAATTTTTCTTTGCTGACAGGCATATCAAAGCTTTTTATTGCCTGCTCATAGACCTGAAGTGAATTTTTGGGCAAAAAATTGCACAGATTATACAAATTGTATTGTTCTTTTTGAGAATTATACTCTTTGTATAATTCATTTCTTATGCTCATTGCACTTGCAATATTCTCTGTCTTCAGAAATGAATCGTGAGATGTCCCCAGACGCTCAACTGCAGAAAAGTTAAGATTGAGATTCTTCTTTTTTGCTTCCTTTATATACTCTATAGCAAGTGTGTTGTTTGCATCTTCAAGTACGGAGGACAGCTTCTCTGAATAATTTTCTTTAAGAAACAGACTCATTGCAGCAGGATAACTTAAACCTTTTTCACGGCTTATTTTTTCTGTTTGCTCTTTTGTGATTTTTTCTTCGCTTAAGTCTGCAACAGCAATCAGCTCTTCAACAGAATTTTTTGCACCAAACGACAATATACCGCTCAAGCCGGCTTTTTCTATAACAGAAACAGCCCCCTTTGCAAAATATGGCGCATTTGAAACTGCATATTTAAGAGGCAGCTCCAGAACAAGGTCTGCACCTCCGAGCAAAGCTGCCTTTGCTCTTATATGCTTATCACAGATTGCAATATCCCCTCTTTGCACAAAGTTACCGCTCATCACGGCAATTATATGAGAGGCCCCGTTTTCTCTTGTTTTTTCAATATGATATTTATGACCGTTGTGAAACGGGTTATATTCAGCTATTATAAAAGCGGGCTTAATTGCTTCAGCAAACATTTATAAACTCTCCTATTACAGAAAATCAAACAAAACACTTGAAATAATTTGTTGCAATGTATATAATATACTCCGTTAAACAAATAATCAAGAATTATTCGGAGGTAGTTATGAAAATTCTCGTACTCAACTGCGGCAGTTCCTCACTCAAATATCAGCTCATTGATATGACAACTAATGAGTTACTCGCAAAGGGCATCTGCGAACAAATCGGAGATAAGAGCACTTTTACTCACAAGGTTCCCGCAGATGAAGCAAAGAACTGCAAGTCTGTTCCTATGACAATGAGCGATCATAACGATGCTATCAGCATTGTCATAAACACTCTCACAAGCAAAGAGCAGGGTGTTATTGAATCAATGAACGAAATCAGTGCTGTCGGCCACAGAGTTGTTCACGGCGGTGAAAAGTTCAACGGTGCGGTTCTTATCAATGAAGATGTTAAAAAGGCAATTGATGAATGTTCAGCACTCAGCCCTCTCCACAACCCCGCAAACCTTATGGGTATTACTGCTTGTGAAAAGATTATGCCTGAAGTTCCTCAGGTTGCTGTATTTGATACAGGCTTCCACTCAACAATGCCCGACTATGCATATATGTATGCTCTCCCCTATGAATTTTATGAGAAATACGGCATCCGCCGTTACGGCTTCCACGGCACATCTCACAGATATGTAAGCAAGAGATGTATTGACCTTCTCGGCGGTAAGGCAGAAGGAACAAAAATTGTTACCTGCCATCTCGGCAACGGCTCTTCCATTTCTGCTGTTAAAGACGGCAAATGTCTTGACACAACAATGGGTGTAACACCTCTCGAAGGAATTCTTATGGGTACTCGTTGCGGTTCTATTGACCCCTCAATCATTCCCATTCTTATGAGAGAACACGAAAAAGAAACCGAAAAAGCTCTCACTGCAGATGAGCTTGATGCTATTATGAACAAAAAATCAGGTATGCTCGGTATTGCAGGAACAAGCGACAACCGCACTATTGAAAACAATGCAAAGAACGGCGACGAACGCGCAAAGCTTGTTGAATCAATGCTCTGCCATCAGCTCACAAAGTACATCGGCGGCTTTGCTGCTGCTATGGGCGGACTCGATGCAGTTGTTTTCACAGGCGGTATCGGTGAAAACAATCCTCAGTACAGAACAAGAGTTGCTGCAAACCTTGAATTCCTCGGTACAGCCATCAACGAAGATGCAAACAAGCTTCGCGGTGAGGAAGTTGAAATTTCAGTTCCCGGTTCAAAGGTTAAGCTTTTCGTAATACCCACAAACGAAGAATTAATGATAGCTCAGGATACACAGGAAACGGTATCAAAATAAACCTCTGAAAATATCATTATAAAAAATATCGGCAGGATTTGAATTCAACCAAGTCCTGCCGATTTTATACTATTTAATAATTTGTTGCAAAATACTGCTCTATTCCCTTTGCAATTCCGTCTGCTAACCAATACTGACAATTATCATCAGTAAGCACCTTTCCCTCAACGGGATTTGTCATAAAGCCTGTTTCAACTAATACAGAAGGACAATTATCCAATCTTGTTACATAAAACGGATAATACTTTGTGCCCCTGTTGACACGGGAATAATTTGAATCTGCGGGAGAATAGATATAACTACGGTAACTGTTCACAAGATTCTCGTTTATTGCCTGCGCCAAAGGCTTCGAATACGAACGGAAATAAAATGTGTGCGTACCCGAATCTCCCGTATTATCTGAACCGTCACAATGTATACTGACAAAAATATCAGGATTCTGTTTTCCGAACAGCTTTGCTCGCTGAGCAAGAGTCAAAGGAGTATCCATTACTCTTGACATTATAACAGTTGCACCCTTTGCTTCAAGCATCTGTTTAACCTTATTTGCAATCGAAAATGTTACTGTAGCCTCCGCAACTGAATTATCTGCAACAGCCGTACCGGTCATAGATAATCCGCCATGACCGGGATCAAGCATAACAACCTTACCGAAAAGAGTATTGTCATTATGTTTTTTTAACGATAGAACAAAATGCCCGTCTTCATTTGTGTACATATCAAAGCCATAGAACTGCCCTGCCTGTCTTAAATGAAGTCTTAACATAATAGTTTCTGCCCCCGATGCAAAAACTTCATATGATGAAACAACACTGTTGGGAGCAAAAGACAGTAAAGATGTATTCAGCAGCTGATTGGTGTAATTGAATTTCACATCAATATACTGTGCGGTAAATGCAGATACATTATATGAGAAATTGAGATACCCCACGCTGTATTGCTGCGGGTAAGCCTGAACAGTTACAGGAACAAGCCAATCAACATCAAAAACTATATCCGTGCTGTTAATCTTTGTATCATCAACGGCTGCAACACTTGCTGTATTGACAGGCATTACATATGCATTGTTTATAAGCTCACAGTCAACTCCGTACACTGATATACCCGAAGCAAGCTCATAACGGATATAGCCTTCTGTTGATACTGTCATATTTTTAACATAATCTAATGTGCCGGCCATCAGAGTGGAAAGAGTCGGCTGATAAGTATCATAAGCCGAAACAGGGCCTAACTGCTCGGTATCATCATTGACAACCCTGCACATAAGAGCCGTACCCAAGCCGTTATCAGAAAAAGGTGAAACATTATAAACATTTTCCGGAGCTTCAACAGTTTCTTCTTCAACAGTCAGAGATTCGGAAAAGAACCTTTTATAAAAAAATTCAAGTATAGCATCAAGAAAAGCGGAACGATTTGATTTAAGCAAGGTAACTCTGCCACATGTAACATTTTCCTGCGCATTTCCCAACACCGCATTAATTGTCAGAGTACCGAGATTTATATCTGCATATGAATTATTTTCAAAAGAAATGCCGCAAGAGAAAACAGAATAACCCTCAGGAACATAATCAAAAACAACACTCTTATCGGGATACATCTGATAGCTGTTGCCGTTAAGAACAGCATACGGAGTGACATTATTCATACAAACCGCATACACATAAACGGTTTCATCTTTTGAAACATTCACATCTGTTTGAGGATAATAATTAAGCAA
Source organism: Acutalibacteraceae bacterium (assembly GCA_045589395.1). Classification (GTDB taxonomy): domain Bacteria; phylum Bacillota; class Clostridia; order Oscillospirales; family Acutalibacteraceae; genus RUG806. The sequence goes on from JAZNOZ010000003.1 coordinate 57,519, forward strand.
AAGATCGGAATTATTGTATACTCTGTAGGTTATATTTTTACCGCAGCTGAAAAAATGAAAATTATTTTCTCCCGCTGAAAGTGAATATTTAAGAGAAAAAGGGCCACCGTTACTCTGCACCTCATCATTGCAGTAAAGCTTATGATTGCCGGCAGAATTACCGATAAAGGTTACGGTATTGTTTGCTTTATTGATATCAATCTTCTGAATTGATAAATCATCATAAGCTCCGTCAACAACCAAATAAGCAATGCGCTGTGCAAATCCGTTTTTGTTTTTTCTTAATGAAGCCGAATTGTAAAAAATGCTGCCGTCAATATTCTGACAGTCCCACAGGTATCTCAACTGATCGTTTATTTCAATATAATTATTCCAATCAGAAGTACTTGTACACACGAGGTCTGTTCTGTGCACACTGTAGAAATTAACATCTGTATATGATGCAGCAAGAGAATTCCACCATGAATAAACAGCAGTATAATTCAAAGCATATGATTTCATTGACCCCGGAGAATTTATACAAACAAAATCAATATCAAGCTCGTTCAACGAATTAATAAAATATGAATCTGCATAATTGCCGCCCGAAGCCTGAACAACAGTTTCCAGCCCCACATATAAATCTGCAAAAGCATATGACATATTATAAGCAAGGAACTTTGCCGCCTCATAGTATTTTTCACTTGCGCTTACCGTCTTGCAGGATAAAACGGCAGCATCAAATTCATAGCTTTCAAGGTAATATCTTACATTATGGAAAGTAAAATCGTTTTCCCCTGAAAACATAATCTGCTCATCAACAACAAGAACAATAAAATATTCCTGTGCTTTTGCAATATTTATAATTTCCTTAAGAACATCAAGCTGTGTACCGTCTGCCTTGTAAAGAGAGGAAAACTCTCCGAGCAGATCAGGTCTTATAAATATGGTATCGCAAAGAAAATTCTTGTAGAAATTAAGGTAATATTCTACCTCTTCAACAACCTCCTCAGCTGAAGAAGTGCCTGTTGAAATAAAATCTTCATTTATATTAAGCCACACACCGCTCATTTTATCGGGCAGCACAACATCTTCTTTTTTGTCTGATATAACAGTGCCGGGGATCAAATCACCATTCACAGGCAAATTAACATCCCCTATAATTGAGCTTATTGTATCTGAAAGCTGTTCGGGCAATGCTTTAAGAACAAACAGGCCCGATGAAACTATCACAATAGACAATAAAACATAGACTATTATTATTAATCTGTTTAACCCTTTTTTCATATATTCCTCTTCCCGAATATTTGTTACTCTTCTGTTTCAGTTTCGCTTTCTTTTACCTGCTTCATTTCGGTAACGGTTGTTCTGACATCAATACGGTCATAAAACTCTTTGAAGCGAACAGAAAAATTGACTAAACGCTCACAATTTTTGCAATAAAATAACGCGGAAAATGCCTGATTGACATTTTTCCAATCACTTAAGCGTTTCATTGGTGCTTTGCATATTTCACAATCGCATTTCATTTTACTTTTATCTATTTTCGGATTATGGATGTTTGTGATAACCGTTGACTTAAAATGAAGCTTCTGATAAAAAGCGCTATCGCAGATAACCGCCATATTAAGCAGATGCTCACGGTCAAAGCATTTTTTCAGACAGCGCAATCCCAAAAGACTGTCCTCCAATGCTCTGTGGAAGCTACAACCTGAAATATCAATACCCATTTCTACAGCCGCATTCATAAGACCTATCTGCTGATTTGAAGCATTCACGATAAATTCCTGACAGTATTTCTGCAAATCAACATATTGAGTAAGAAAAGGAATACCTTTTATACCACAGAACATTGAAAAATTATCATATAATACTCTTATATCGGAATTTCCCCACGAAAGAAACACACAGTTTTTACTGCCTATCCATTTTGAAAAATCTGCAACTGCTCTCTGAAAAGAAACACCGGAGCACATATCCTCATTTGTTATATGTGTCAGATTCTTTACTCTTCCGCTGAGCTTTTTGATAAGCTGAGAACGGATAATCACAGAAAAAGTATCAATTACTTCAAGATCCTCATCAACCATAACTGCACCGATTTCAAGAATTTCATTTACAAAAGTCTTTTTTATCTTGCTGTATGAATTATTCCATTCAAGATCCATTATAACATAAAACATAAAAACACCCATAATAAATATTTATATAATAATAACATAGCAAAAAAAATATTTCAATATTTTATTTCAACAGTATTTGACTTTATTTTGTTTTGTTGCTATACTGTTTCGGTAAATTTGTATATTTTTGGTGAAAACTATGCTTGAAAAGAAAAATTTTGCGGTAAACTCAAAAATCGATCTCGGCGACGGACTTATAAACGGTCAGGGAGTCGGGCAAATCAGTAAATGCAGATACGGTCTTTTCCCTGCTTCATATAACGCATGTGAAATGATTGCTACATATAATCTGCTGAAGCTTAACGGCTACGAGGGACATAAATTTGCGGATATATGCCTTGAAATGTATCCGAAAACATGGGCATTATGGGGAATACTCGGTTCAAATGTCAATCATCTGTTTCTGTATTTCAAAAATCATAATATCGGATATAAAATTTTCTTTATGAAAAGAGATAAATTTTTTGAAGAACTGTCCGAAAGTAAATACGGAATGATTTCGTTTTGGAACAGGAACAATCCGTTCAAGGGAATTCATACCGTATGCGTTGAAAAAACAGATGAAGGCTTCAGAGTATACAACAGATACAATTCAAAAGATTATCCGTATAACTACAAAACTGTTGATGAGGTTGTCAGCAAGCGCAGATATTTAGTCGGCTACACAATAAAAAAAGCCGAAAAGGGAGGAAAATAATGCATATCAGAAAAACCCGTATGGAAGAATTAGATGCCGTTATGAACATTTACGACATCGGCAGAGCATATATGAGAGCAAACGGCAATATGGAGCAATGGGATAACGGACATCCTAAACGCGAGCTGATTATTGAAGACATAAAATCAGGATTATCCTATGTGGTTGCAGATACAGATGACTCTCCTATCGCAGTTTTTGCTTTTATCCCCGGTGAAGATACAACATACAAAAAAATTTACGACGGTGCGTGGCTTAACGATGAAGATTACTGGGTTATTCACCGTATAGCAGTTGCACAGCAAAAAAGAAATATCGCTAAATTTGTTTATGACTGGTGTTATGACAAATGCACAAATCTCAGAATTGATACACACAGAGATAATATTCCCATGCAGAACTCTTTGAAGAAAAATGGTTTCAAATATTGCGGTATAATTTATCTCGAAAGCGGTGCAGAACGCCTGGCATTTCAAAAAATCCACTCAACAGGAGAAAATAACAATGAAAACACCTGATATACTCATAAAATATGCTGATTACCTTGAGAAAAAAACTCAGGATATATTCCCCGAGCTTGCACCCTTAGCAAAGCAATGCTATCTTAATACCATTGAAACAACGGTTAAAATGTGTGAAAATTCGGATTATTTTGTAATCACGGGAGATATTCCCGCGCTTTGGCTTCGTGACAGCGCAGCACAGTTAAGACCTTATATTGCTCTTACTAATGAAAGCGAAGAGCTTTGCGAGATTATAAAAGGTGTTATCAGACGCCATGTTTTTTATATAAATCTTGATCCCTATTCAAACGCCTTCAATGAAACTGCGCATCCTGAAAGTCATGAAGATGAAACTGATTTTTATTCCCCTTACATATGGGAAAGAAAATACGAGGTTGACTCGCTTTGTGCTTCAATTTATCTTGCATATGATTACTATACAGCAACAGAAGATAAAAGCATATTCACTGAAGAATTCCGCACAATGCTTCTGAATATTCTTAAGACCTTCAAACTGGAACAAAATCACACCGAAAATTCAACATATTATTTCAACAGAACAAACTGCCCCGAAACAGACACGATGGCAAACAACGGCAAAGGCAGACCTACTGCATATACAGGCATGACATGGTCAGGCTTCCGTCCGTCTGATGATGCCTGTTATTATAACTATCTTGTGCCGTCAAATATGATGTGTTATGTTGCAATGAAAAAAGCGGCACAGATGTTAGAGGAGGGCTTTGGCGATAAAGAAAATGCCGAAGCTTGCCTTTCTTTGGCAGATGAAGTTAAAGCAGGTATTGAAAAATATGCAATAGTTGAAACAGAGGAATTCGGTCGTATTTATGCTTATGAAACCGATGGATTAGGTCATTATGTGCTAATGGATGATGCAAACTCCCCCAGCCTTCTCTCAATGCCTTATATCGGCTATTGCGAAAAAGATGATGAAATATATCTTAACACAAGAAGATTTATTCTTTCTGAAAAAAATCCTTATTATTTCAGCGGTAAAGCTGCTCACGGAATCGGCAGTCCTCACACCGGTGAAGATAAAATCTGGCATATTTCTCTTATAATGCAGATAATTACCTCACTCGATGAAAACGAAAAACTCGAATGTCTTAAAATGCTAAGCTCTACACATGCCGAAACCAACTTTATGCACGAATCCTTCAACAAGGATGATCCCGCAGATTTCACAAGAAGCTGGTTTGCATGGGCAAACGCTCTTTTTGCCCAGATGCTCGGGAATTTATAATTACATACACATAAAAAAAGAACAGCTCCGTCTTTTCGGTTCTGTTCTCTTTTTTTAGACTATTTTATGAGTTCTATACCTTTTTGCAGACTTTCTTCACTTAACATACCTACAACCTTTGTAACTATATTTCCGTTTGCATCAATAAAAAGCGTTGTCGGAAATGAATTTACAACATACACATCTGAAGCATCACCGTTAAGATCATAGAAAACAGGAAATGTGTAGCCTGATTCACTTATAAAGCTTTTTGCATCGGCAAAGGAATCACTTACAGTTACATTAAGCATCATAAACTGTATATCGGGATTTTCTTTAAATGCTGCTTCAAAATGCGGCATTTCATTCTTGCACGGCATACACCAGCTTGCCCAGAAATTCAACACAATTGGTTTGCCGAAATAATCGGAAAGACTTACCTCATTACCCGATGAATCAAATACCGTAAAATCTGCTGCAGTATTTTTTTGAACTTCTTCTCCTGCGGTAGTGTTTTCAATAAGATTGTCAGGTGTGTAATTATTGCTTAAATAATCATAAAGAAAATACACACCTATAAACAAAACTATCGCTGCTGCAACACCGATAATCCATACATTGTTCTTTTTCACTTAACACATCTCCTTACATCAGAATCTGAATAAAACGGTTTAATAAACCTGTCATCATAAGCACACCTACAATAATGAGCAATGAACCGCTGACAATGTTAATTATTTTATAGTGCTGCTTTATAAAATTAAAAGTATTTTTAAGCTTATCTATCAGAACAGCACTCAGCACAAAGGGAATTCCGAGTCCTGCAGAATACAAAAGCAGCATTATAATTCCCGTCAGCACCTTGCCCTGTTGCGATGCCATCATCAGAGCCGAGCCGAGAAACGCCCCGACACAGGGAGTCCAGCTTACAGAAAAAACCAATCCGAATAATAACGATGAAAAGAAGCCTAACTCACTTTTTCTGACTGTATTTTTTGCCCCGTTAAATATATTCAACTTGAAAACGCCGAGGAAATTCAATCCGAAAAATATTACTATAAGTCCTGTTACAATATTAACAACAGTGCTGTATTCGGTAAGAAGGCTGCCGAGTGTTCCCGCAAGCGCTCCTAATGAAACAAAAACAATTGTAAAGCCTGCAACAAATCCGATTGCATTCTTTAATGTTTTCTTCAATGATCGGTTATCTGCACCTGCAAAATATGAAATATAAACGGGCAGCATAGGCAAAAGACAAGGGGAAATAAAAGTTATTATCCCTTCAAGAAACGAAATAAAATATTGCATTACAACTCCCCTTTTTTGTTTTTACTTCAGTATAAATTATTAAACGATTTTTTTCAAGATGTATACGATTAAAAAATTAAAGCTTCGCTATACTATGAACTTATTATTGACAAATCCATAAAAATTTGATAACATATCCAGCGTACTAAAAATAATATATACGGAGAGTTGTCCGAGTGGTCGAAGGTGCAGCACTCGAAATGCTGTGTGGGGAAACTCACCTAGGGTTCGAATCCCTAACTCTCCGCCAAAGACAAAAGACGGGCTTTATGCCCGTCTTTTGTCTTTCGTAGTTGTGGCGAATGATGAACCCTCGCCATTCCGTCAGGAATGGCACAGGGTTTTGCGTGCAGAATGTAGGACAAGCAACCCTTTTCACCGCAAAACCAAGGTTCAGAATCCCGTCCGACGGCTGAACAACCCTTTTTAG
>JAZNOZ010000004.1:0-69534 GCA_045589395.1 Acutalibacteraceae bacterium
GCGGGCCAGAAAAAACCTCGTTCGTAAGAACGAGGTTTTTTCAGTTTATGTACGCAGGACATAACTTCATTACAAGCGAAGCGAGCTTCATTTGACTGTTTGCAGTCAAATTCATTGTCCGATAAGCGGACATAAAAGTAAACGAAGAGGCTTTGCCAATGATGTGTGCTTGCAGCACAATGAAGTTGCCTTTACAGGCAAACGGAACTATATTTTTTGTTACTTCAGAAATATAAAATTTAGATGTCAAAGGAGAAAGAAAATTATGAACATCTGGCTTTCGGTTTTACTTCTCGCAGTAGGCTTTGTCCTTCTCATTAAGGGCGGCGACTGGTTTGTTGACGGTGCTTCGGGTATTGCAAGGCGTTTTCGTCTGCCTGAAATTTTAATCGGTGCAACAATTGTTTCCATAGGCACAACTCTTCCCGAGGTTATGGTTTCCGCAGGTGCGGCTTTTCAGGGAAGCGGCTCTATTTCCTACGGTAACGCTATCGGGTCAATTATATGTAATACCTCGCTTATAGCCGCGCTGACTATTGCAATCAAGCCGTCTGCAGCTGCAAGGAAAAGTCTTATAATGCCTGTATGCTTCTTTTTCGGCTCTGCCGCTATCTATTGTGTATGCTCTTATGTTTTCGGCTATTTTTCCCGCACAACAGGTATTATTCTTCTTGTAGTATTTGTTGTTTATATGCTTTCAACAGTGCTTAAAATGAAAAGCAGTAATTCCTCTTTGGAGGGCAAGGAAACAGAGGAAGCCTTAGAGGCTGCAAGCGGTGAGGATTTTGTTGTTGAATCGGAAGAGAAAGGCACAAAGGACTCTCTTTTAAAGGATATATTTATGCTGGTGCTCGGTGCCGCATTAATTGCCGTAGGTGCTGATTTGCTTGTTGATAATGCTATTGTTATTGCCGAAAATGTAGGTGTATCCGAAAAGGTTATCGGTCTTACCATAGTAGCTCTCGGTACTTCGCTGCCCGAGCTTGTAACAGCCATAACCTCCCTTGTAAAAGGGCACGGCTCACTCTCACTTGGCAATATCATCGGTGCCAATCTTTTCAATCTTGTGCTTGTAAGCGGTGCTGCTATCACGATAAGTCCTTTTGAACTTCCTGTGTCCGGACTTGTTGCAGGAATCAACTCTTCACTTGTTATTGATATTCCCGTAATGCTTGCCGTAATGCTTATACTGACCGTTCCCACACTTATAAAGCAGAAGCTTTCACGCTGGCAGGGTGTTTTAATGCTCGGAATTTATGTTGCTTTCTGTGCAGCACAGTTTGCGATATAAATGCTGTCTGATTTCAGACCGTGTTTTACCGTAAAAGGTGAAACACGGTTTTTCTTCTTTTGCACAAAAATTATTATTGATTTTTGTGTATTATTATGATAAAATGTTTTGAAATCTTTTGTTTAGTTTAAAAAGGGAGGTTTAAGAAATGGAAAAAGAAAGAATAATAAAAATATCGGACCTCCAGACTACCGAGGAGGGTGAAGACAGAATTGAAATCACCACAAGAGGAACCTTCAGCGGTGATGAAGAGAACTATACTCTCGAATTTGATGAGATTTTTGATGACGGCTTACAAAGCCATACCGTGCTGACCGTAAAGGACGGTAAAAGTGTAAATCTTCTGCGCAGAGGGGATATGAACAACGAAATTATCCTTGAAGCAGGGAAGAGGCACAATTTTCAGTACCAGACACCGTACGGAGAGATGCAGATGGGTGTTTTTGCCAACACGGTTGAGAATAAAATGACTCCCGAAGGCGGTACCCTTAAGCTTGTTTATACGATAGATTTTTACGGTAATTTCACAAGCGCAAAGGAAATGCTGATTGAAGTGGGAAATACTTTCTGATTATTTGAAAAGAGGGAGATAAAATGAGCATACTTGTTAAAAATGCAGAAAAGCAGATAAATACAGCAGTTGAAGCAGCACTGAAAAAGGCGATGGAAACAGGTCTTCTTCCCGAAGCCGAGCTTCTTCCCTTTAAGGTTGAAATCCCTGCAGACAGAAAAAACGGTGACTATTCCACCAATGCCGCTTTGGCACACGCAAGAGCATTCCGTCTGCCTCCCATAAAGATTGCCAATGCGATAAAGGACTGCATTGAGCTTGAAAATACATACTTTTCCTGTGTTGAATGTGCAGGTGCAGGCTTTATAAACTTTACCCTTTCACCCGTATATTATGCAGACATTCTTAAGGATGTTGAAGAAAAGGGCAGTAAGTACGGTCATTCCGAAATGGGCAAGGGCAAAAAGGCACTCGTTGAATTTGTTTCAGCTAACCCCACAGGTCCTATGCATGTAGGTAATGCAAGAGGCGGTGCAATGGGTGACTGCCTTGCAGAGGTTCTTACCTGGGCAGGCTACGAAACCGAAAGAGAATTTTATATAAATGACGGCGGAAATCAGATTGAAAAATTCGGTCTGTCACTTGATTTGAGATACCGCGCTCTGTATGAGGACGGCATCGAAATGCCCGAGGATTCCTATCACGGTCAGGATATTATCGACCACGCCGAAGCATTTGCAAAAATCCACGGTGATAAGTATATATACTTGAGTGAAGAAGAGAGAAGAAAGGCACTCGTTGACTATGCACTTCCTCTTAATATCGCAGGTCTTGAAAGAGATTTGCTTAAGTACAAAATCAAGTATGACACATGGTTCAAGGAAAGCACTCTCCATAATTCAGGTGCTGCAAAGAATGTTATAAAGCTTCTCACTGAAAAGGGCTACACATATGAGCTTGACGGAGCTGTCTGGTTCAAGGCGGAGCAGTTCGGCTGCGATAAGGACTTTGTTCTTGTCCGTTCAAACGGCTTTCTGACATATATCGTTCCCGATATTGCATATCACTATAATAAGCTTTGCGAAAGAAAGTTTGATCTGGCGGTAGATATTCTCGGTGCAGACCATCACGGATATGTTCCCAGACTCAAAGCTGCTCTGACAGCACTCGGTGTTGACCCCGAGCGTCTGCAGGTAGTGCTTATGCAGATGGTTCGTCTTGTTAAAGACGGTGAAGTTATCAAGGCTTCAAAGCGTTCGGGTAAGGCTATCACACTCGTAACTCTTCTTGAAGAGGTGCCGATTGATGCAGCACGCTTCTTCTTTAATACAAGAGAAGCAAATTCTCACTGTGACTTCGACCTTGACCTTGCAGTTGAGGAATCCTCACAGAATCCCGTTTATTACTGTCAGTATGCTCACGCGCGTATCTGCTCCATATTCAGAAAAATGGAAGAAAAGGGTGTGAAATATGAGGGCTGTACTGATAAACAGGCTCAGCTTCTCACGGTAAACGAGGAAAAAGAGCTTATCAGACATATCGCTTCTCTCACAGGAGAGGTTGAAAGCGCAGCTTTGGCTTTAGACCCTTCAAAGCTTACAAGATATGCAGTTGAGCTTGCAACACTCTTCCATAAGTTCTATAACGCTTGCCGCTGTGATATTGAAGATAAAGACCTTATGACAGCAAGACTTTTCCTTTGCAACAGCGCAAAAATTGTATTGGCTAATGTTCTCGGTCTTCTCAAGGTAGACGCTCCCGAGGTAATGTAATAAAAAGTATAATTCTGAAAGAAAGCAGGTGAAAATATGGCAGACTCACAAAGAACGGTAGCGCAGAACAAGAAAGCTTATCATGACTATTTTATAATAGAAACCTATGAAGCAGGTCTTGAGCTTTACGGCACCGAGGTAAAGTCTATACGAGAGGGGAGAGTGAACCTCAAAGACTCCTGGTGCAATATAAAAGACGGTGAAATCTTTGCTTGCGGAATGCATATTTCACCCTATGAAAAAGGAAATATATTCAACCGCGACCCCATGAGAGTCAAAAAACTGCTTATGCACAAACGGGAGATTTCCAAACTTTTCGGATTGACAAAGCAGCAAGGGTATGCGATAATTCCGCTGTCGGTATATTTTGTACGCGGACGGGCAAAACTGCAGATAGGTCTGTGTAAGGGTAAAAAATTATACGACAAACGCGAAACCGAAGCCAAAAAGAGCGCAAACCGAGATATTGAGCGCTCTCTCAGAGGCGACAAAAATGCTTAATCAACCGTTGGTTTAGTTCGATTTTGGCAAAAAACAACTTTTCGTTTAGAAAATTGACTCCGTTTCAACCTTTGTTCAATTCAAATTTTTCGGTTTTTCCGTTAAAATATTTTTGAACAAACGGCAAAGCCGAAAGGAGAAAAAGAAAATGACTTTATTTACAAAAAAAGAAAACGAAAACGCAAGCGAAGAAAAAATCAACGATGCAAAAACACTCGGAGAAAGATTATCTGCGGCGAGAAAAAGAAAAGGACTTACTCAGGAGGATTTTGCAAATTATCTTGATGTTACACCGCAGGCTGTATCAAAATGGGAAAATAACCTGTCTTGTCCGGATATCCTTATTTTACCGAAGATATCAGAAATTCTCGGTGTTGGCATTGAAGAGCTTTTAACAGGCGAAACAAAAAGAAAAGAAGCACCAAAGCGTACTGTTACGGATAACAGTAAACTCAAATTAAAAATAAGAATAACTCCTGTAAACAAGAAACCCACAAATATAACCGTGCCGGTGGCACTTGCGAAAAAAGTAGCAAGAATCGGAAACGGAATATCCGGAATAGTAGGCAATACTTCTATAAGCAACGCACAAATGGAAGAGATACTCCAACTCACCGAAGAGGGCGTTGTGGGAGAAATTCTTAATGTAGAAGCCGAGGACGGGACTGTAATATCAATAGAAATAAGCTGATGATTTCCAGTTGATATTCTCAGAGAAATAATATATAATAATCTTCCCGAAAGATAGATTATAACACAATCATTCTTTTCTCATCCGACGCAAGTCGGAAACATCACACCGACGAAGTCGGTACATCACTCACCGTAGGAGAGTATCACATTTTGCACAGCAAAATACATCACTGCAGATTTGTAAAACAAATCTGCCTTATGGGGGCGAAAGGATTTCGACGGGGAATCTGAGTTTCGATAAGCGAGCAGAGGCGGGGCACCTCTATAAAAGCTTCAAGTTATAAAATAAATAACAACAATAAAACAGTTTTAGCTGCTGCCTAAGTGCAACAGCCGTCATTCCCGAGAGTACCGCGGCTCGGTGCGTGGCGTCATTGAGCGGTGAACGTGAATGAAAAATAGCCTTGTATTTCATCACGCATCAAAGGGCTGGTCTTCTCCCGAGTGTGTTACTTCACGCAGGAGAAGACGAGATTAAATAAGTAACTACGCTCGTAGAAAGTCGTGAGGAGGGTTTTTCGGACAGGGGTTCGACTCCCCTCGCCTCCACCAAAAAATACAGCAGCAACTGAAAGGTTGCTGCTTTTTTATTTTAAAATAGCAACTGCAAATATATTGAAATTCAGTGTATTGTATGATATAATTTCAAATATACTTCTAATTTCAACGGAGGGATTTATTAATGAAATTTGTTGCAGCAAAATGTCCTAGTTGCGGAGCGGACATTCAGGTTGATGAAAATACCAATAAATGTTTTTGCCAATATTGCGGTTCGCAGATTTTTGTCGAAGAAGCAATTCAAATGATTAAAGGAACCGTTCAAATCGATTTCAAAAATCAGATTGATAATTTCCTTATTCGAGCAAATGAATTTATGGAGCAAAAAAGATATTCTGATGCCGAAATTTATTTCAACAAGGTTTTAGATATAGATGCCACTAACAAAGAAGCAAAAGAAGGTCTTGCTGCAGCAGAAAGTGTTATTACTTCCAATAATATTTTTATTGAAAGAGGCCAGAAAAGACCTGCCGGAGAAGGAAAAACACTTTTGTACATCAATGATCAAAAATATAAAGTAGATTTGGATAATCCCGTAAGCATAATTTTGCCTATAGGAATGCATAGAATTGAATTCAAGCGTGGTATATGTCAGAGTAAGCCTATACTTATTACAATAAAAAACAGATACGATACTTTTAAAATCAGGTTTACGCCAAAGCTATTCACCATTAGTGCCGAATTAATTTAAGATAGAAAACAAGAATATGTTGCCATATGTTGGGAATATATGCAGCCGATTGAAGATCTTCCTGTCGGAATTTCGGTTGAGTTAGTCAGCGGATTTGAAGCTGAAGGCGATATTTTAATTATGAAAAATGAAAGATAGTAGTATAACGATACCTCTAGCCTTAAATCAAATTGCACCTCTGCGTTATATTTAGGTTAATGGTATACTTATAGGTAATATGCCAAACAAGAGTCAGACGAACACCTACTATTTCTTCACAGGCGGCTTCGCCGTGAAAGTGGAAATCTGACAGACAGACAAGAACCAAGGTTAGAAATAGCCTTGGTTTTTTTTGTTTACTGGGGGTATTGAGATAATTAACTATTATGTGATATAATGAAAAAAAGACTTCGTGAAAATTACAAAGTCTGTTATGAATATATAATTCAGAAAGAAGGATAAAAATGTCTGAAGAAAAGAATTTAGAAAAAGAAGTTGCATTAGAGAAAATTATCACATCTGCTGTACAAATCCCTGGTGTAAAGGTAGACAGAAAGAAATTTCTTGCTGAGACATTCGCAAATCACGAAGTCATAATGGAAGACATTTTTGAATTAGGCCCCATAGAAGTAGGCATATCTCAGGAAGATCTTTCAAAATTTGCTAATAAGCTCATTCTTTCGAGAACAGGTCAGTCATCAATAGCATCTTTTGTTGCAGGTATTCCCGGTGGTTTGGCTATGGCAGCTACAGTTCCACTTGATGTATTACAGTTCTTTGGCATGGCAATAAGGCTTGCTCAGGAATTGTCCTATCTTTACGGTGCAGACGACTTATGGCAGAATGGTCAGCTTGATGATGAAAAGGTTAAAAATCAGTTGTTATTATACTGTGGTGTTATGTTTGGTGTATCAGGTGCAGTATCAGGCGTACGAGTTCTTTCTACACAAATCGCAAAAACTACACTTAAAAAGCTTCCTCAAAAAGCTTTAACAAAAACATTTTGGTATCCAATGATAAAGCAAATCGGCAAAGCTATTGGAGTTAAAGTTACAAAGTCAACTGTTGCAAAGGGAATATCAAATGCTATACCCGTAATTGGTGGTGTAATTTCCGGCAGCATGAACTTTGCATCTATGTTACCAATGGCAAACAGATTACAATCAGCTCTTGAAAGTGCAAACTTTGGATATACTGAAGAAGACCTTGAAAAAGATATCGATATCATCGAAGCAACTGACTTTACTGACGAGCCTGACGAATTAGAGGATATAAAAGCAAAGGTTGTTGAAAATGGTAAGAAATTAGGAAACAATATCTCAAATCTTTTCAGCAAGAAAAAGAAAGAAGCAAAAGCATCTTCTCAAGCCGAAGACCCATTTGAAGCAATTAAGAAACTTGCAGACCTTAAAGATATGGGCATACTTTCACAGGAAGAATTTGATACAAAAAAAGCTGAACTGTTGACAAAAATCTAAAACTCCACACATTCGACAAAACACAGACCTCCTTGTAAACCGGTATTACCAAATACAAGGAGGTCATTTTATGTTTAATAGGAAAATAAATGTATAAATAAATGCTTTATTAACCCCACAAAGCCGATAATGTGGGAATTATCTGTTTTTTACGGCTCATAACATCGGGGAGGAATACTTCGTTATCCTTCGGTGTTACATCAAAAGCCTGACCGATGATGTCCTCGTCACCCACAAAAAGCAGATAGCTGCCCTCTAAAAGTACATCTGTCAGCATCAGAATAACTAAGGAAGCTTTGGTTTTGTCTGCAATGACCTTCATCTGGTCAAGCAGCTCCTGTTTTCTTGAAAGGATGCTCGCGCTGTCTAAGCAGGTAATCTGTGATACGGCTAAATCGTGGCCTGCAATATGGAATTCCTTGTAGTCCGTATAAAGCAGATCATTTGCAGTTTTGCCCTCGCCCGAGCCTGAGAAAATCTTTTTGCCAAGCTCCTCAAGAGAGATGTTTGCAATTCGCGCCATTCTTTCCGCTGTGCGGATGTCCCGTACGGTACAGGTGGGGGACTTGAACATTACGGTGTCCGACAGAATTGCCGCCGCCATCATTCCCGCGAGCTTCTCAGAGGGGAGCAGTCCCTTGTCCTGGAACATAGACGCTATTATTGTATTGGTGGAGCCTACAGGCTCATTTCTGACGAAAATGGGGTTTGTTGTCTGAATATCAGCAAGTCTGTGATGGTCAATTATTTCGAGAATTTCGGCTTCCTCTAAGCCGGGGACAGACTGCGAAATCTCATTATGGTCAACGAGAACAACACGCTTTTTTCTCGGACGAAGCAGATGATATCTTGTGAGTATGCCTACAATCTTTTCTTTTTCATCGAGGATGGGATAACAGGTTTTTCTGTATTTCCATACCATTTCCTTTACAAGGTCAACTCTGTCCTCTAAGTGGAAGCATACTAAATCCTTTGTGGTACAGATTCTGCGGATGGGTGTTGACTGGAAAATCAGTCTCGTAGCCTTGTATGCATCAAAAGGAGTTGAGATAATACAGGTTGAGGTTTCTATCTGAGAAAGCTCGGCATCCAATTGAGTACGGCAGAGGATAAGACAGTTTACATTCTGCTCTAAAGCCTGGCGTATCATATCGGGCTGATGACCGCAGATTACAACACGGTCGCTGTCGGGGAATATATCAGTTCCTCTGCTTTCGGGGATAGCGAGAACAACCTCGCCTGATACGGTATCTAAATATTCGCCCGCATCATTGATGACCTTGCCCTCGAGCACGGACAAGACATTGAACAGCGGTACTTTATCAAGGACACTCGAATTATTAAGCTCCATATTGTAGTTTGCGATGTCTTCGCGGGTGATTATCCCGAGCAGAGTGCCGTCGTCATTAGCAACGGGAATTGCACGAAGCTCCTTTTGCTGCTGAAGCTCATTCCAAGCCCTGTCAACGCTGAGGCCTGCATTGAGAATCGGAGGCTTATCAAAGTCCAGGTCCTGTACCTGTGTATATAAATTCGTTATCAGAACGGGAGCTTCAAAGCCGAAATGGTCAAGCACAAGCTGTGTTTCGTCTGATACAAGCCCGAGGCAGGCTGCTGTATATTCTCTGTCACCCAGAGCATTTCTCAGGGATGCATAAGCAATAGCCGCCACAATTGAATCCGTGTCGGGATTCTTATGTCCGGTTACATAAATAGGATCCATATTTTCCCTCCTATCGGAAGATTCGCGTTTATGATTTAGCCTATCTGAGTTGTGAGAGCTTCGCTGAGATTACCCCATACATCTTCGGCTGTAACGCGTACGGTATACTTTCCGTTTATTAGGGTGATGCCGTCAAAGGTAATGCTTTCGGGTATATCTGCAAAGTAGTACTGTGAAAGCTCCCAAGCGGAATAAACTTCCTTGCCCGAGGAATTTGTTATGCTGATTCTGTACAGATAAACCTCGTTATCCTCCGTAACCTTTGCCTGAGGAACAGTAATTTTGTAGTTGCCGAGCTTTTTGTTTATGCTAAGTGCCGCATCATCAGCGAATACGGGGGCTGTGCTGAGAAGCTTTCTTGCATCATGGGAATATTTAAGCTTTACGGGAGCGGCTACATTATCAACAAGGTATTCCTTAACAAATTTTCCTGCGTCAACATCAAAAACCTTTATGAGTACACGGTTATTATCATCAATTTCAATGATAAGAGCCTGTGTCATTGTTTTATAGTTTTCGGGATGAACTGCAGTTTTGTCATCAACCGTAAATTCATAGTAGGCAAGACCTCCGTCACCTATAGCCGTGAAATTACCCTGCCAGATTGAACGGGGATCGTTTGCCGGATAATGTGAGTGACCTGAAATATGTATCACCTGAGGGTATTTTTCAAGCACTTCACGGAAGGTATTCATACCCCAACCGTCATAGGTATAGCTGCCGAAAACGGTGTTCTGTACATGCTCGTGAGTGAAAACAAAAACGGGCTGTAAGGGGGATTCTTCGGTGGCTTTTTTTAGCTCCCCGTCAAGCCAGATCACCTGTTCATCGGAATAATGCTCACCTGATGAGGAACGGGAAATACCGATATAGTGGAAGCCGTTTATTATTCTGTGAAAATCAGGCTCCTGACCTGTGAGAGCAGTGAATATATCAAGACTTCCGCTTCCGAAGGTGTAGCCGTCATGGGCTTTTGCCACAACTGCCAGTCTTTCGGTATCCCCCTTTAATGCCTTGTCTGTTGTTGCCGTAAATGCGGAAAATGCGGTAAAGGTACCGCTGTCTGTAATATCACCTGAGAAAACAACAGCATCGAGCTTATTATAATCAGCATCTGCTTCACAATAAGCATAAGCCGAATTCAGCATTTTTGCAATTCTTTTGCAGCCCTTGTCCCCCAGAGTGCTGATGTGAGTGTCACTTGTTGCGATAAAACGGGCAACTGGTACAAAATCATCATTATTTTCGGGCACAGGGGCGGTTGCAACGGGTACAAAAAGTGAGGTAAAAAGTGCCAGAAAGCTTAAAATCCAAGAAAGAAATGTTGACATAGCAATTCCTCCGTTTATTCTACCGTAATTCTGACTTCACCGTTTGAAATTACCGTAAGAGTCAGAGTTTTTGCGCTTTCGTTCCATTCAGTTTTCATTTCAGCGCCGTTGGTACCTGATGCAGTAACAGTCGGCTGTGTTTCGTAGCCTGTAAGCTCAATAACAGATGTTCTGAAATTTTTAGGATCGCTTCGTTTTTCACCGAAGATATATTTTCTTAAAAATTCATCTTCACTTTCAAGACCTGCACATATCTCATCGGTATCAAGCCTGAGATTGCACATCTCAATATCGAGCTTATCGCCGTTTTCCTTGAAAATAGCATAGGTGTGAGCCACAAGTGTTGTGTTAAGCTCAATTTTGCTGTCGGGGAGAGTGTATTGTACGGTCTGTTCACTGTTTATGGTTATGTTTTCATTGCTGTTGAAAACATAAATATAGTCATTAATGTCAAACAGAACTCCGTCGCCGCAATATGTCTGTTCGTACATTTTGTTGAAAAATGCTTTCTTGATGGGATTTATAAACAAGCCGCACAGCCAATAGTTAAGATCATTTATAATAATACTGTCGGGCAGAACCTCTTTTGCGTCTGAGTGTATGGGCAGAATGGGGATAACAAAATATCTGCCTGTTGACGGTACCCAGTCCTTTGTGCAGTCAAAGTACGGATTTTTAAAATCAATAAGTTCCTGATATAAATTAAAGGAATCGCAGTAAAGCCCCTGCAGAATATGTGCATCGTTGCCTCTTACCGCATAGGTTGCAGGGATATTCATTTTGAACGCAACCTTGATTTTTTCTTTTACCTGCTCTTTGTCGGGGACAGAGCCGTTGAGAATCATCTGATAGAAGGGATAAAGTATTTCAGAAGCGGTGGGTGAAAAACAAACCTCTCCGTTTATGTACTGATAAATACCGCCTCTGCCTATTGTGCCTTCGATAGCATAAACTGTTGCACCTGCAACCATATCTGCAATCATATCTATGCCGTAAAGTGCAGGAGGATATTTTGCGGTGTATGCGAAATCAGGCTCGTTGGGTGCAACGCCTACATTGTCATATTCAAGGAAGCCCTCTTCATACCAGAGGAAATTTTCAAGATTTACACCCCAGTTGCCGCAAACACCGTCAAGCCAGCAGCCGAGAATGTTTGACTGACTTGAAAAATGTCTGCCGTGACCGTTGTGCTTATCCATAATAATTATATTTTCACTGTTTTCCTTCATCAGGTCATAAAGCTCCTTATCCTGAAGCAGGAAATTTACATAACAGGTCTTTTTCCAATAGATATACTCCATATCCTGCCAGATGAAAAGTCCGCCGTTTTCCGCACATGCTTTAATGCATGACTTCATTCTCGCAAGTATGTTTTTATTTACACCGTTATCTTCAGTAACAGTGTCGTATGCAAGCTTTTCGTTTGTTACACCGTTTGTTGAAAGCTCAACCTGTACAAAGCCGATAAGTGTTTTATGTCTTTTAAAAAGGTCGGAAAGCTCCTCCTGAGTAAAGGGATCTCGTTTCTTGTTTGTGCTGAAGCATTCTGACTGAAGCACAACAGGAACATTATATTCATCGGTAATTGTAAGCAGATCATCCCAGAAATCCAGCTGCTGTTGAGGAGTAAAATATGTTGTGCCCTCATCAATATAAATAACCGTGAAGTTTCTCATGTCCTCGGGCAGGGCATAATATGTTTTTATTGCAAGCTCGGCATAAGCCTCGCCCGTTGAGGGACAGCCCCAATTCGGACAGTTTCTCATCATAAATAACGGATTTTCTTCATCAACATACATACGAAGTCCGTCAACCTGTTTTCTTGTTCTGATTTCTGTTGTTTCGGAAACTATCGGTGAAAGCTGTGAAAAACCTTGGCTATCGTTTTTTTCAAGGGCAATTACTTCACAGGGAATGAGAATAAGATTGAGTAGTGCCAAGATAATACTGAGTGCCTTTTTCATTATAAAACCTCCTGAATGTGCAGTAGTGTTTTTATGGTGAAAAACTTTTGCTGAAAATATTATACAATTGTTTTTGTTCGCTTGCAATGTTTTTATGTAAATTCTGCACATTTATATATATACAAGAAACACCAATCCCTCTCCAAGATTGGGGGTAGGGGGTTGATAAACCATAAGATTTTTTCTTATAAGAAAAGCTTTGTGAACAGTCGATAGATTAAAGCTTTTGTTGTATAAGCAAAATTCCGTAAAAAAAGACTTACACATCCGAAAATATGATGTGTAAGTCTTTGTCATATTATAATTCAGTAGGGAAAATTAATTATTCCTCATCATCATCGTCATCAGCTTCTGCTGCAACAGCCTGAGCTGTTAAGGGCATATATTTTACGGGGATTTTATGAGCTTCTGCATAAGAATCGGCAGCTGAACCCTTTTCACAGTATATAGTAAGCTTTTCGCAACCGGAGAAAGCATTTTCACCGATTTGGGTTACTTTCGGGGGAATTTTGATGCTGAGAAGACTTGAGCAGTTAAGGAATGCTTCAGCACCGATTGACTGTGCATTCTTGGGTAAAATGATACCTGTAAGGCTTGTACAGCCTGCAAAGGCTCTGTTTCCTACAGTCTTCAGCCACTTGAAGATTCTGATGCTCTCCAGTGCTGTGAAATCACAGAATGCTTCATCTTCTATACTGTGTACAGATTTGCCGAGGTAAATAAGACGGGTAGTGGTATTTTTTACACCGCCTGCTGAAACCTTGCGCACGGGAAGCTTTCCAAGCTTTCTGGGAAGAGTTACAATTTCACCTGTTCTGCCGAATAAAACCAATTCAGCGTGGTTTTTTTCAAGCTTATAAAGACACTTTTTCTCAACAAGGTAGGAATCCTTATTCTCAACAAGCTCCTGAGGCATTTTAACAGCAGAAACGGTGTGTTCTTCTGTTTCATTTATATCGAGAGCTTCAAGGCGGGCAGGAAGAGCTTCCTTTTCCATTGAACGGATACTAATGAATGCATCGGGACTTACGGGGAAGTCCATGCGGATTCTTGAAGATTTACAGTTAAGTCTTTTGAGTACACGATCGCTTGTTTTAGCAACAAGGCGTTCCTGTGAATCAGTAATCCCCATCTGCATTGAAACGGGAACTACGGTGTAGGGAATACCTTTGTAGTTTTTAAGAATTTTGCAAGGGATGAATTCTATATTTGTTTCGATTGAATTTTCAGTGCGGGTTAACTGCACATGACACAGTGCTGTGTATTCGGTACCTTTCTTTTTTGAATTGGGAACTGACATAAGGTCGCCCAATGAAAAGGCAACGGGCTTGCCGTTAACCAGATTGAAATGCTGTAAGATATGGCTGTGTGAGCCAAGCACAAGGTCAAAGCCGAGAAGAGAGAGAGTTCTTGCAGTTTCAATCTGATTGTCTGTGAGCTCTTCTTCATATTCTTTACCCCAGAAGGGAAGACAGATTGTGTATTCTGCACCGTTTTTAATCATCTGTGTGCGGATTTCTGCAGCTGCATCAAAGGAGAAGGGATTAAGCAATGCAGCCTTGCCTTCTGCTGTCAGATTGCGGCGCATATTGTTATAGTTGCCGCCGAAAGCAGTAATGCCGACTTTAAAACCGCAGATGTCTATGATAACAAATTTGTCTGCTTCCTTTTCGCTTGTGCCGGTCTGAATTATGCCGAAATTACGGATATTTTCAATGGTTTCAAAAAGTCCTCTGACACCAGTATCAAGGCAGTGGTTACCTTCGGTTGTCAGCATATCGAAGCCTGCTTCGGAGAGAGCTTCAAGGTATGAAACGGGGGCATTATAGTAACGGGGACCTTCGTGAGATAATATTTCACCCTGATAGGGAGCAGTGTGAGAAACAGGAGTTCTTAAGTTTGCTGCTGCAAAATCAGCAGATTGAAGAAGAGGCTTGATGTATTCAAAGCAAAGAGAGAAATCGTAGCCTCCGTCCTTCTTTCTGCAGGCATTTATGAGATCTTCCTGACAAAGCAGGTCACCGCCGAAAAGAAGCGATACGGAATTTTTGCCGCTCAGTTTTGATGTATACATATTGGTGTTTTCTGCACCGGAATAACGGCGAAGCTTTGTGTGAGAAGCAAAGTCGATGTTTGTGCTTGCTCTGTCGCGCAATTCGTAGCTGGGAGCTTTGTACTCAAGCTTGTCAATCTGAGAATAATTCATTGACGGGTTCTCCTTTTGTAATTTTTGTTAAAAGCAATATTTTTAACGCACAAAATATATTTCCGGTACATTATATCAAACTGAAAATGGCATTTCAAGACTTTATTTAAAAAAGAAGCATTAATATAAAAATGACACGAATAATGTAAAAATATATTGCACTTTAATTTTGTATGTGATATACTGTAACGGAAAAAATCAGCTCGGTTGTTATAAAGCATTAAAAAACAAGAAGTGAAAGGGAATTGTTATGGGTTCCAAAAAGGTTGTTAGAAATGTTAAAAATGCTGTAGTTAATCTGCGTGCCTTCCCCTTGGCTTCTGCCGGTTATGTAGGTGAGGAAGCAAAAGGTTGGGTCAGAAGTGTATACAGAAATTACCGTAAAGCATTACAAGGCGGCGACTTTTCTGTCGGTCAGGTCAGATGGGCAGTAAAGCACGGCTTTTTACCCGCTCAGGTTGAAAAGCTCGGTATTACCGAAGAAAAATTAAAGGATACCATATCCGCAAAGGATTATGCTTTTCTTCGTCCTTTGAACGGAATTTACAGTAAGTGGATTTCAGACTTGGTAACGGTTCATACTATTTTCAAGCCTTTCCGCGATGTAATGCCCAAGTGTTATTTTCAGATAAATAAGCGTGACGGCAAAACCCAGATTATCAATCTGCAGGATAAAAACGGCGGCGATACAATTAATGATGTTGTTATGCTTTTGCAGGAAAAAAAGATTCTTACCGTAAAGCGTTCAGTCAGCAGAATGAGCTGGCTTCTGACATATGACGGCAGAAATTATTATATAGACGGTGAGAAGCTTCCTTTGGATGATCTCAAAAAGCGTATAACAAGATTCGGCGGTATCGTTGTTGTCTGTGAAGCAGTAGCCGCTTCAAAGGAATTTGTGGGCGGTAAGCTGAGATTGGTTGTTTTTAATGAGCACGGAAATAATCCCGTAATCGGTGAGTCATATATCCGTTTCCGCAAGGTTCACAGTCTTCAGAATAATAGGGCATATAAAAATGCAATGTCAGGCATTGCTCTTGAAAAAAATGAAGAGCTTTTCCGTACAAGCATCAAAGCTAAGAAAGGCACTGTTGATGAAAATATAAACAGTTTAGCAGAAAACAATGTTGAAGAAGGCTTGACTCAGGAGTTTAACTGGGGTGAACGCAAGGCTATATTCTACACGGTAGACAGAGAAACAGGTGAGTTTAATCTTATTGATTCCTGCAAGGGGATGAATGAAATAAACCCGACAACAATGGAAGTTCTTCCGAAAGGCATTCCCTGTTGGCAGGAAATTGTTGATACTATAGAAAGATTATGTCGCTTTGTTCCTCAGCTTGAATTCTTCGGACTTGAAATTATCCTTACCGATGACGGCTTCAGAATCACAAGAATTATGAACCATCCGGGATATCCCCAACGAATTCCCTTCAGCAAGGAAACATCTGCTTATCTTAAGAAGAAGATGATTCAGAAGAAGGAATCCTACACACCGGCAAAGATTTTTGCACGCGGATGCCACAAGGCTAAGCTTCAGATCCGTGCAGGCTTCTGCAGAATGTTCTTCCCCGAAACTCTGCTTCCTTATCTTTCCATCCGTTGGTTCCAGGATCAGTGGAAGGATTTCAAGACAAATAAGGATACAACACTCAAGGAAAAGCTCTGGGCTGTTAAACACGGATTTATCTCCTACAGACTTCATCAGTACGGTATAACTGAAGAAAACTGGAAGAATTATATTTCAGACTTTGAATACAAGTGGCTTCGTCACATCAATCCCAAGTACCGCCATTGGATGGAGGATAAGATAACAGTAAAGTATATCTGTTCCGAATATAACCATTGCTTCCCCGAATACTATTATCATATAAGTCTTAAGGACGGTAAAAACAAAATTCTTCCTATGATGGACTGTCCTGAAGGATATGACGGTGTATATGAAGATATTTTCCGTCTTGTAAAGGAAAAGGGCTCACTTGCTCTTAAGCCCGATGAAGGCTCACACGGCAACGGCTTCTTTAAGTTCTCATATGACGGCGAAAAATACTATCTTAACCATCAGGAGGCAACCGAACAGCAGGTTCTTGATATTCTTCAGGATGAAAAGAACCAGTATCTTATCACAGAGTATATAGATATGCATCCCGAAATCAAGCGTATTTATGACGGTGCTGTTAATACCATCCGTATGCTTGTGTTCAAAAAGGACGGTAAGAATCCTCAGATCGGTAATGCTTATATGCGTTTCGGCTCCACCCGTACAGGTGCTGTTGATAACATGGGTGCCGGCGGTATGTATGCCCGTATTGATGTTGAAACAGGCCGTTTCTATGATGCTAAAATAATTGAGGAAAATGAAATCAAATCCTGTCTGTATCATCCCGATACACACGAAAAGATTGACGGTTATCTGCCCAACTGGGAAAAGGTAAAGCAGGATGTTCTTGATGTTGCAAGAGAAATTCAGCAGCTCGAATGGTTCGGCTTTGACCTTGCAGTAACTCCCGACGGCTTGAAGTTCCCTGAAATCAACAGATTCCCCGATTATCCCGCAATCGAGAAGTACAGCCCCGCAACCATTGACTATCTGCTTTATAAGCTTGAGCTTAAGAAGAAGCTCTACGGTTATGATAAGAACCGCGGCAACAAGCTGTTCAAGCTTCCCGACAGAAATAAATAATTGTATAAAAATCCCCTCTGCTGTTGATTGCAGAGGGGTAAATTTTATTCAGAACAGTAATAAAAGCGTACCCGACACAGTCGGTACGCTTTTTATAAACTGTTTTTTCAGCTTTCGATTTTCACCACAGGTATTTGCGGATAACATCCATTGTGCCCTTTTTCAGAGTAAGATAGGGGGATGTGAACAGCATAGGTCCGGGATTGCCGTTCTTTTCGATAAGCATGGGACCTTTTTCGGATATAGCAACATCCCAGCCTACATAGCCCTCAATCTTTGTTGTGGTAAGTATATCGTTTATCATCTCACAGGCTTCTTTGAAGTACGGAATCTTTATGCCCTTGAACTTTATGCCTGTATCAGGATGCTTTTTGAAGAACAAGCCTTCGCCGTCTGCCGCATCTGTAATAATTGTTCCTGTTGCAAGGTCAATATTTGCAACCATACCGCCGCTGTGGAAATTGTCTACATGCTTACCCACTCTGCCGATTCTGAGAGAAGCGTAGATAATATCATGGTCCTTGCCGTCTGCAGTTACTTTTTTTCTGTTGGATGAAACTGTAGCGAAGCGGATTGTGTTTACAGATGTGGGACACAGTCTGCACAATTCAGGATGCTGGATAAGGTATTCTTCAATAATAGCATCAGGAAGACTTACAAGCTTATCAAAAACTTCTCCTATGCTGTTATCATCAAAGGGGAAAACTTCAACACCGTGACCGCCTGAACCTGTTATGGGTTTATAAATTACTTTATTTTTACCCTTGAAACGGGCAATGAAATCTTCCTTTGTAATGTCTTTGTTATAACACCATTCACGGTTAAACCATTGTCCGAAATCTTTGCTGTTAGTCAATTTTGTGCGTATGGGAGCACCTAATTCTCTGGGAGGATTGTATCTGTCACGCAGCATTTTTGTGTGTCTGCTGAGAAAGAGTTCCTTCTGCATATGTGCGCTCAGCTCATACATATGATAGAAATAATATTCACTCCAATAGGCACCTGTGCGTTTTTTACATTCTTCATATTTTTCCAACGCCTGCTCATATGACCAGCCTGTAGCATGGATAACCTTTGCCATATATTGCAGCTGATATCTTTCCTTTTCGAGCTTTTGATCGGCTCTTTTTTGGACAATGGCAACATATTTTGCGCCCTTTACATCAATCGGAACCTTCCAGAATGAATATGTATAATAATCATCGAAGGGGATACCGTATTTTTTTCTGTCGGTTTCCATTTTGGCGGAAGCCTGTTCAAAGCTCCAACCGGTTTTCTTCATAACCGCCTGAATATATTTGTTTTCGGTTTCAGAGTACTTGTTATTTTGTGTTTCCATAGCTTTATACATCTCTTTTTAATTGTAATAATTTTCAGTTTTCGTGCTGTTCATTCTGGTATTCAAGTAAATCCGAGGGAGCATTGAAATCTCTGGTGTCATCCTCAATGACAATATAGTTTTTGCCTATTTCACGGGATTCTATCGGTAAGCCCTGCATTGAGTGATAAACCTCCCATCCGATACATTCCTTTAATTCGTTTTTCAGGAATAATTCACGGACACGGTTCAGATGGCTTTTGAAAAACACATCATCTGCAATTTTTATTGCAAATATCTTTTTTGTGCTTCCGAAGGTAAGCACTGTATCTGTTTTATGCTCTATAATACAGCGCATTGCATTTTCCGAGTACAGAACATCACCGTAAAGGAAACAGACATCGGGCTCGATTAATTCAACCGTAAATCTGTCAATTTCAAGAACATTGTTCTGCGGCTCATAGCGGGTAGCACCCTCAACCTGAAGCTGAGGATTATGAGAGGTGATATAAATTTTTGCAGAATCATCAAGAGAGTGAATAAGGTCGCAGGTTCTTTCTAAAAGCGTCTTGGAGCCTATCTGAATCTGACACTTTTCTATACCCTGAAAGTGCTTCCAGCGCTGTCCCTTGCCGTCTGCCATAATTATATATTTCATAAATATCTCATCCTAATTTTGCTTTTTCTTATAACAGAGCTTATTTTTTTATAACATTATGGGCTTTATAGAATCTGCCGAGTTCTCCGTTTCTCTGACCGCCCCAAAGCTGAATTATGTTGACACCTGAAGAGGTGTTTGCTTCTATTACATAGAATCCGTCATTTGTAACAAGAATATCCCATGCAACAAAGGATAAGTACGGGAATTTGTTTGCTAAAGCAAGAACATCTGCTTTAATTTTTTGCCAATTCGGAATAAGTGCCCCCTTGATTTGTGCCCCGGTGTTCGGATGCACATCGTAGACATCAAGGTTATGAAGAGTTTTTGCTTCACTGAGAGCACCTGTTTCTAAGTCAATACAGGAAACAAGACCGCCGCGGCTGCCGTTGTCAACGGGGAAGGTTTTGTCTGTGCCTATACGCTGTACCGCAAAAAATACCTTGAATTCCTGTGTGTCGGGGTCGCGTAAGGTAATAAGTCTTATTGTGTTTGCTGTGCGGTAATATATTCTGTTGAGGTATTCACCCTGACAGATATATTCCGATAAAAACCAGTTTTTGGAGGCTTTTAAGAAATCGAGCAGCTCTTTGTCTGTTTTCTCCTGTTTATTGACAAAAAACTTTCTGTTCTCATATGTGATAAGATTAACACCGTTGCCTTTGCCGAAGTTTATAGGCTTCATAATTGCTATTGCATTTTCACGGATGCATTCAAGTATCTTTTCATCTGTTGCGATAGTGTTATCTGCCATAACAGTGACCTTGCCGACCTTTGTTACATAGGTTTCGGGTACATTCGTGTACTGCTTGAGCATATCGGCGCAGACAATTTTATTATTAAGAATAAAGCTGTAATCGCCGTTTATTCCCCTTGAGCGGTACCAGTCAAATTCGGCAAGATATTCCTTTGAGCCGCGGTGCTTGAAATCATAAATCATATACTGGTCAACAAGATAACCGTGAAGATTAAGCCATAGCTTTGTCCATGGAGCTACCTTGAAATGGTCTTTTGCAAATAAGATTTTTGTAAACCAGATATAAACAAGTTTAAGCTTTTCTATTAAATTTTTTACAAATTCTTTCATATTTTCCGTACCTTACACAATAATGATAAAGTTTATAGGCTATTTTAGTGAAAATTTATTGTATTACCGCTAATGATAAAATATCAGTCATCTTTTTTCAGGGGAGCAGTACCCGAAATGCCGGCTGCAGATACAGCACTTCTGTCCGTAATGCCGTTATACACTCTGAATGCACGGATTGTATAGGTATAGGTTTCACCGGGGGTAACCTTTGTATCTTCAAAATTGTCGGTCTGGCTTCCTGCAACAATTCCGATTCTCTGGTAGGATTGCTTATCCTTTTTTCTGTACACAATATAGCCTGTTGCCTCTGGTACGCAATGCCAGCTTACTGTAAGCCCTCCCTGTGAGGGGACAACCTCTTCAGGACGGGGAGCTTTTATCTCGCTCTGAATACCCTTTTGTTCGGCAGCGGCGTATTTCTGCTGATATTTGCGGACAACATCCTTTGCATCGCCAAGCATCAGCATTTCACCCTTGTCAAGCCAGAGAACACGGTCGCAAAGAGTGGAAAGTCTGCCCATATCGTGGGATACTATAACTACTGTATGCTTATCGTCAGTGATGAGCTCTTTCATTTTTGTGTAGCTCTTCTGTCTGAAAGCCACATCACCTACACTTAAAACCTCGTCAATGAGAATAACCTCTGTTGTCAGATGAACGGCGATTGAGAATGAAAGCTTTGAGCGCATACCGCTGGAATATGTGCGGACAGGCTTGTCTATAAAGGAGCCTAATTCTGCAAATTCAACTATCTTGTCAAACTGTGCATCTATTTCCTTCATAGAAAAGCCTAGCTGAAGACCGATAAGATATATGTTATCGCGGCCCGGCATTTCTGTCATAAGGCTTGAGCTTAATGCAAGAAGAGAAACGCGCACATGTTCTTCCTTTTCAATACTGCCGCTGTCGGGCTTGATAATTCCGCCCAAAGCTTTAAGCAGAGTTGATTTGCCGCTTCCGTTTCTGCCTATGATGCCTAAAATTTCACCTGGGATAATATCAAAGGATATCCCGTTCAGAGCGCAGAAATTTGTGCGGCGTTTGCCGAGCAGCTTATCTGTTTTTGAGCCTTTTCTTTTAGTGAGCGTGCGGTAGAGCACCTTTACATCATTTACTTTTATTACCTGTTCCATAGTATATCAAGAAACCTTTATATAATGTTGTTCGTAGCGGGTTACCACAAAAATACCGCTGACTGATAAAATAACAGAGAAAACAAAAATAAGAGCAACGGGAAGCACGGACATATTTATATTATACAGCAAAACATTTCGTGCTTCGTGGAATAAGCTGCCTACGGGGTTTATTTTTAAGATTAAATTGCCGACATTTCCCTGAATTCTGCTGTCCAATGCATAGAAAACACCTGAAATATAGAACAGAAGCCTCAGAAGAACTGATGTGACCTTTTTTATGTCGGGCAGATATACACCTATATGCAGTAGCCATACACAGCAGCCGAAGGTAAACAGGAAGAAGGTTATCAGTATAGGAATAAACTGCAATGCCGTAAAACCGACGGGGATACGGTAGTATACCATAAATACCATAACAATCAAAAAGTTTATAAACATTTTGAAGGCATTGTAAAGCAGAGTGGAAAAAACGAGAATATATTTCGGCATATAAACTCGATGAAGTAGTCCCGAGTAGTGTTTTACAAGGCTTACGCTGCTAAGTGCCGAGCGCTGGAAGAAATTCCACATCATAAGACCTGAAGAGATATATGCCATAAGGTAGGTCATATTTCTGTTAAATATGATGGCAAAAAGAAAAACATATATAGCCATAAAGAGGATAGGCTCAATAACCCACCAGAGCCATCCCAGCCGCATACCCGAAATTTCGGAGGTAAGCTGGCTGTATGCGGAATAACAGCAGAAGCTCCAATATTTTTTACAATTCTTAAATACATCTTTCATTTCTGTTAAAATCCTTTATAAATACGCGGAATTCGCTTGGATATTCCGCAGATAATTTCATAATTTATTGTTTGTGCAAGCTCTGCAACTTCATTTACTGAAAGCTCTTTACCGAAAATGATTACCTCATCACCCGTGCAGACCTCTTTTATTTCAGTTACATCAACACAAAGCTGATCCATACACACTCTGCCCACTATGCGAGCTCTTTGACCTCTTATGATTACATTGCCTCTGTTTGACAATAAACGCGGAATACCGTCTGCATATCCTGCTGGAATTGTTGCTATTCTTTTCTGCGAGGGAGCTGTGTATGTTCTGCCGTAGCTTACCGTTTCATTCTTTTCAACAGTTTTTATGGTTGATACTACGGAGTGCAAGGACATCGCAGGCTTTATGCCCACGGGAGGCTGCAGCTCTTCTGACGGAGATAAGCCGTAAAGAATGATTCCTGCTCTTACAGCCGAGGAGGTTTTATCAAAATCTCCTAACATTGCGGCAGAGTTGCAGCAATGCTTTATTTTGAACGGATGTTTTTTCTCAAGCTTCTCAACAGCACTGAGAAAACGCTTATACTGCTCTGCAGTAAATTCTTTATCGGCTTCTTCACCGCTGTCTGCAACGGCAAAGTGCATAAAAATACCTTCTGTATCCAGGTTTTTAAGAGCAAGAATTTTTTCGGCTTCTTCAATTGCGAAGCTGTCTTCATTTCTGAAGTTAAGACCGATTCTGCCCATACCCGTATCCAGCTTCAGGTGTGTTATGACCGTGACACCTGCTTTTTTTGCATGGAAATCCAGCTGCTGTGCATAGTCGTAAGACATAACGCATTGACTTATATTGCTGTTTGCCAAGCGCACAGCGCAGTCGGCAGGAGTATAGCCTAGTATCAGTATCGGCTTATCAATTCCCGCAAAGCGCAGCTCCTCTGCCTCTAAAAGATTTGAAACCGCAAAACCAAAAGCCCCTGCTTTATCTAAAGCTTGGGCAACCTGTATTGCTCCGTGACCGTATGCATCGGCTTTCACTACGGCATATATATTCTGTTGAGTTATATTTTTTATAATATTAAGATTATTTACAATGGCATCAAGGTCGATTTCGGCCCACGCCCGGCGAAAAGGTTCCATTAAATTTTCCCCGATTCGAGCTTTTTATATACGCAATAAAAATTATAAATGTATGATTATCAGTTTTTGTTAACCTTATTTTTATATATTACAAAATGTAATTTTTATGCCGAGAACATTATATCATACAAAATGGTAATATACAAGCCTATTTTATTTATTTTTGCTGTACTTTGCAAATTCAAATCCCGCATAATTATACTTTACTTATCAATAATATAATGCTATGATTAATATAAATATAAAATACTCAGGAGATTTTTATGATATATAATTACCATACTCATACCTTCAGATGCTCACATGCAAAAGGTGATGAGGAAGATTATATAAAAAGGGCAATAGAAAACGGCATAAAATATATGGGCTTTTCTGACCATTTTCCTTTTATATGCTCAGACGGACACGAGGCCTCTTTCAGAGTACCTGTCTGTCAGGTAGAAGACTATTTTGACACGATTAGGGCACTTCGGGAAAAATACAAAAACGAAATTGACATAAAAATCGGCTTTGAAATGGAGTACTATCCCGAGAATTTTGAAAAAATGCTCGAAAATGCTAAGAAATACGGTGCAGAGTATCTTATTATGGGAGAGCATTTTACCGAAGAAGAAATTGAGGGTGTTCTGCCATCAAGCGCACCGAGTGACAGCACAGATAAGCTTAAAAATTATGTTGATAGTGTTTGTGAGGGTATGTCTACGGGAGTATTCACATATATAGCACATCCCGATTTGTTTAATTTTACGGGGGATGAGGTTGTTTACAAGGAAGAAGTACGCAGAATGTGCCGTGCTTCAAAGAAATATGATGTTCCACTTGAAATAAACTTCCTCGGCATAAGAGAGGGAAGACTCTATCCGCGGGAGCTGTTCTGGAAAACAGTAGGTGAAGAGCAAGCCCCGGTGACCTTCGGCTTCGATGCCCACAGCGTGCCTGCAGCATATGACGGTGCATCTCTGGTGAAAGCAAAGGAAATGGTAAAAAAGTATAAGCTTAATTATATAGGTATGCCGAAAATCAGAGCGTTAGGAGAGTAATATGCCCGAAAGCCTGAGATTGAAAATATATTATCTGTGTATGGCTGTAAGCGTATTGCTTTCGGTGTGTATGTTTATGCTTATAAGCCGTAAGAAAGGCGTAAAGCTTAAAGATGCCGTCACGATTGCTGCAATGGGAATAATATCGGCTTTTCTCGGTGTTATGCTTATGGCAAAGCTTGACAATGCCGTAACAGCCTATGTTACGGACGGAGCGTTTTTACAGCAAAGCCGATTCAGACTTTTAGGCAGTCTTGTTTTTCCGCCGCTTGCGCTTTTAAGACCTATGAAAAATTATCCCTATTTCTATAACGATATTATGGATTACCTCTCTCCGGGACTGTTTTTAAGCTTAGGCGTTTCAAAAATAGGCTGTGCTGTGTACGGCTGCTGCTACGGTGAGGTGTGCGAAACGGGTATTCTCAATCCCATTACGGGACTTACACATTTTCCGGTACAGCTTTTGGAAGTATTCTTGGGTGTTATAATAGCCTTTGTTTTCTTTTTTGTTATTCTTAGCTCACAAAAATATGTCAGAGGAAGTATTTATCCCCTCGGTTTGATTCTGTTTTGTGCAGGACGCTTTATTCTGGAATTTTTCAGATACTATGAATTCCCGGTGCAGGAAAATATAATTCTTTTTATGAATTTCTGGCAGATAATCTGTCTTATAGGCTTTGTTTCAGGCATAATATGGCTTTTTGCTGTGCTGAAAAGCAACAAAAAATATATCAGTACGGTGTAAAAATCGCACTGATATAATTTTTTTTGTAACTAATTCTAAAAAAATGCTACTTAATATATGAAAGGATTTTCCTTTTGTTTCTGACGGAGGACATTTTAATGGAAGATCGGAAAATAGTGGAGCTTTTCTGGCTTCGTGATGAAAACGCGATAAGCGAAACGAAGCTTAAATATTCCGCAATGCTTAACTCAATAGCTTTTTCAATGCTGAAGAATAAAAATGATGCTGAAGAATGTGAGAATGATACATATCTTGCGGCCTGGAACTCTATGCCCGAAAACAGACCTGAATATCTCGGTGCATATCTTGGCAGAATCGTAAAAAATCTCTCCGTCATAAAAATACGAAACAAAACTGCACAGAAGAGAGGTACCGGTTACAACGAATGTATAGAAGAGCTTTCTTCACTCAGCGGTATTGAAACAACGGAAAGCTTATTTGATGAAAAAGAAACAGCAAAGCATATTTCTGATTTTTTACGCTCAATAGACAGCGAAAAACGGCAGATTTTTATCCGCAGATACTGGTATTGCGACTCAATAAGCGATATTGCCGAAAGTTTTGATGTGAGCGAAAGCAAGGTAAAAACAAGTCTTTCAAGAATCCGTCAGAAGCTGAAAGAATATTTGATTTGTCAGGGAGTTGAGGTTTGATAAAATGAAAGGTGAAGAATTTTTCAATGCAATCAATATGATAGATGATGACCTTATTAATGAGGCAGCTTCTGTCAGAAAAACAAAGAGAAAAAAGAAAACAGTATATTTTACTGTTGCCGCCTGTCTGGCAGTTTTTATGTGTGCAACGGTGTTGTTAAATGAATTCGGTGTTTTTTCGCCATATGAAACAGCAGATGATGTTGCCCAGGGTACGGGTACAACAAATGAAATTGCAGAAAATGTTTTAGTAGGCGATACAGACAATATGTTCCCCGAAAGCGGCTCAGCACAAGACAGTACGGGGGCGGCTTACGAAAATCAGGAGCCCGAAGATCCTACTGTAATTTATATTCCTGAAACTGCCCCTACCGAGGTATATGTGAGCGGAGCTTCAGGTGAGAATACAGGCTCAAAGGGTGAAGGAACTGTTGAATCTGCAACTGCAGAGGGCAGTTCAACCCCACCGTATGAAGTCGTAACGGGCGAGGATGTAAGCTATCCACCTATGTCAGAGGAAACAACAACGGGTAAAACTCAGGAGTATAACGGTAACAGCACAATGTTTAAGGCTAAAATAATTGAAATCAACGGTAATTCGGTTATGGTCGAGCCGCTTGACAGTGTTGTCAGCAGCTCTTCGGACAGAATAGTTTTTTCTAATGCAAGGCTTGAAGAATTAGATGTAAAAAAAGGCGATGTTGTAATTATAGTTTATGACGGACTTATCATGGAATCATATCCTGCACAGATATGTGCTTCCTCATGGTCTTTGGCTCAGTAGGTATGAAAGGAGAAAAAATATGAAAAAGCTTTTAAGTGTATTTTTAGCAATACTTGTCTTTTGTGTCGGATTATCCTCCTGTACAGACACAAACAAGGAAGAAACAACGGTTGATGAAAAAACAACCGTACAGCTTTCTCAGACACAGCGTGAAGAAATATCGGATATTGTAGGCTCTCTTGCCCCCTTGTGTATTATAGACAACACAGACAGCACTTTTATCAAAGCCAACGAGAGCTGCCGCAAGGAGCTTATTGATGCTTTCAGTATTTCAGATGTGACAGATAAGAGTGCATCAGGTAAATTCTATACTGTTTATTCAATGGATGAAAATAAGAAAGAAACGGTATATACCTATTATCCCGAGGCCCAAGTGCTTGTGAGAGATAATACCGCATATACAATGTCGCAAAGTGCAAAGGAAAAATTCAACGAGCTGATAAGCCCTGTGTCAGCAGGAGAAGATGCAATATCATCTGAACAGCAGCAGGAGGAATTTATATATTTCCGTATAGATATGATTTACCCCGACTGCATAATCTGTCACAGTGGGGTAGGGAATCCTTATATTTCATACAGATTCAACATTGAGCTGTCGGAGGAATTTTGTATCGGGGATTATGTTGACATTATCTCAGTTGACGGAAAATATCTGATGTCCGAAGATGAAAAAATCTGTGAAGCTGATGCAAAGGAAGTACGAATCACAACATTTGAAATACAAGAGGGAGTAGCATATAAGCCTGTTATATATCTTTATCCCGAAAGACAGGGTGAGGCAGAGGTTAAACTCAATGTAAACGGTGAGCTTATCTGCTCTTATCCTCTTTATAATGACGGCTGGAGCGTTACAGCCTCTCCCGACGGTACATTGACAGACGAAAACGGCACATACGATTACCTTTTCTGGGAAGCAGATATGAGTACGGTAGAGTTTGATATGTCCGAGGGCTTTTGCGTAAGCGGCGACGAAACGGAAGAATTTTTCCGTGAAAAATTGAGCTTTATAGGCTTGAATGAGAAAGAAATTGCAGATTATCTCGAATTCTGGCTGCCGCATCTTACAAAAAATGCATATAACTATATAACATTCCAGGCCGATTGCTATACAGATAATGCAAAGCTTACAGTCACCCCCACACCCGACAGCGTAATAAGAGTGTATACGGTAATAATGCCTTTAGATGAAGAAATACAGGTTACCGAGCCCGTTTTAGAGCCGCTTGAAAGAACAGGCTTTACAGTTGTTGAATGGGGCGGAGGAATAGTTAAATGAAATAAATCCCTAACCTGCGGTAGATGTCACTTGCTTTGTGATGAAATTAAAGGTATGTACCGGTAGGGAACGATGCCCACATCGTTCCGTATGAGGGGAGTGTAACTTTATTTGCACACAGTTTTTTGTCAGATGTAGTATGAAATGCTTACAAAAAAGTTAGAATTTGCTTTATAACGGAACGAAGTGGGCTTCGTTCCCTACCAACCGAAGACACAAGTGATGTGTAATATAAAATGATAAAAGAAATATAAAAAAGGAGCTGTGTGTTCAGCTCCTTTTATTATTGGTTAAATCTGCTTTAATCTGCCGAGATTTTTGATAAGGCTCGGGATACCCTTGAATATAATTTTAAGTCCCTTGCCCATTTTGTCTTCGGCAAGAATAAGGATAAGGCCTTCTGCCATTTCGGGACTGAACAGACCGAAGCTCATTGAAATGAAGTTCTTGATGGGAGTCTGTGTTGCAATGCCGCCTGCCATTGTTTCTGCTCCGAGAAGCTTGATGAGAAGTCTGTAAAGTCTGCCGCCCCATTTACCGTTCTGGGCGTCCTCTATTGTGTTAAGGACTGTGAACGGGTCGTTCTTGCTTCTTTCTGAGGGGGGTAATTCCTTGCCGTAAACAGCCTTGAAGGCATCAGAGCTTACATTCATAATATCTGCCCCGTAGTAGCAGGGAGCGGACTGTCTGTAATCGGGAATTACTGCATCAACGGTTGATTCAACATTAATTGTAGCTTCAAGTCTTATATCGCGGCTTGATGCACCGACTAAAATTCTGAACTCACCGCTTTCAACATGCCAGTCGCCAAGGTTTACATTATAGTAAGCAAATGCGCGCTTATCGAGAGTGA
Source organism: Acutalibacteraceae bacterium (assembly GCA_045589395.1). Lineage (GTDB taxonomy): Bacteria > Bacillota > Clostridia > Oscillospirales > Acutalibacteraceae > RUG806. The sequence continues at coordinate 28,851 of JAZNOZ010000004.1, forward strand.
TTTCGATTTCCTTTTCTTCGCCTGCCTTTAAGAATACTTTCTTGAAGCCCTTAAGCTCTTTAAGAGGACGGTAAATTGTGCTTTCAACATCGCTAACATAAAGCTGAGCTACTTCTGCACCGTCGACAGAGCCTGTATTTTTAACCTTGAATGAAACAGTAACTGTGTCGGTATCCTTGATATTGTCGGCTGATACCTTAATGTCGCTGTATTCAAATGTTGTGTATGAAAGACCGAAGCCGAAGGGGAAACGGACATCCTTTTTTGCTGTGTCATAATATTTATAGCCTACATAGATTCCCTCTCTGTATTCAACAGAAACCTGTGTGCCGGGGAAGTAGTTGTAGCTTGAATTATCTTCGAGAGCCAAGGGATATGTTTCACTCAGCTTACCGCTGGGATTGACATCACCGAAGATTATATCGCATACTGCAGAGCCGCCTGCCTGTCCTGTGAGGAACATATTAAGGATAGCGGGAACCTTGTCTGCCCATGGCATTTCAACTGAAGCACCGCCTGAAAGCACAACAACCGTGTTGGGGTTAGCCTTAAGCACTTCTTCAACAAGAGAGTTGTGAACGGGAGGAAGTGAAAGATGCTTTCTGTCGTTGCCTTCTGTTTCATATTCATCGGTAAGACCGATAAATACAACTGCAACCTCTGCTTCTTTTGCTTTGGCGACTGCATCGGAAATAAGCTCATCAGACTTCTTATTCTTGCCCTTGAGAACATAGCCCTCAGAGAATGTAAGGTCAATGCCCATTTCTTTCATTGTGTCAAGTGCACAGTCAAGCTTGATGGGATTGATGATTGATGAGCCTGCACCCTGATAACGGGGTGTGCGTGCCATTTCACCGATAAGAGCAATTTTAGAGCTCTTTTTAAGAGGAAGAAGCTTGTTGTCATTCTTCATGAGAACCATACACTGAGAAGCGATTTCACGGGCAAGCTTATGGTGCTCGTCGGAGTTGTATGTATATTCTTTACCGAGAACGGGTTCTGCCTTTTTGGTAAGCTCAATAAGCTTGTCAACAGCTTCATCGAGCACTGCCTCGTCAAGCTCGCCGTTGTTTACTGCGTCAACAATAAGCTTTGTACCGATACCGGTGGAAGTGGGCATTTCAAGCTCCTGACCTGCAATAAGTCCGGGAACTCTTTCGTTTCCTGCACCCCAGTCGGTAACAACAAGACCCTCGAAGCCAAAGTCCTTGCGAAGCACATCGGTAAGCAGCCATTTATTTTCAGAGCCGTATGTTCCGTTAAGACGGTTATAGCAGCACATTACGGTCCAGGGCTGAGCCTTTTTTACTGCTATTTCAAAGGGGAGAAGATATGTTTCACGGAGAGTTCTTTCATCAGCAACAGTATTAACTGTCATTCTGCGTGTTTCCTGATTGTTTGCGGCATAGTGCTTAAGAGAAGTACCTATACCCTTGCTCTGAACACCGTTTATGAATGCAGCAGCCATTTCACCTGCAAGAACACCGTCTTCAGAGAAATATTCAAAGTTTCTTCCGCAAAGAGGAGAACGCTTGATGTTTGTTCCGGGACCGAGCAGAACTGAAACCTGTTCCTTTCTGCATTCGTCACCGAGAGCTTCACCCATTCTGCCGATAAGCTCAGTATCCCATGAGCAGGCAGTTGCGGATGCAGTAGGGAAGCATATTGCGGGAACACCTAAGAGCATATCCTTGCTCTGAGAGCCTTCGCCCTTTTTACGGATACCGTGAGGTCCGTCGTTAAGAGCGATTGATTTGATGCCGAGTCTTTCAACAGGCTGGCTGTGCCAGTAGTCAAGACCGTCGCACATGCTTGCTTTTTCTTCAAGAGTCATCTGTTTGATAAGGTCAGAGTGTTTCATTATATCTTTTCCTTTCATAGGGTGACAATAATAATCCGAACCGTGTTTTTTTTCGGATGATTTCCGCCACTTCTTCGTTAAAATACTCGCCAATCCGCAAGGATTGGCTGCGTTTTTGCCTTGAATTGCCAAAAATCCTCTCCATAAAAAATCTGCGACCTGAAATCAAAGATTTTTTAGATGATTTTTGGATGTTGAGGGTGCCGAAAGGCTGACGCCTTTCAAAACCGAAACGCCGAAAAGCGCTGAAAAGGCTTGATTTCAGGCATGGTTCGGATTGTTATTGTCACCCTTAGTTTATGTTTTCATATGCTGCAGCCATAGTTTTTGTTAAAGCTACGGCATCGTCTATTGTGTAGGGGATTTCTCCGCCGTTTAAGCATACATCGAGGAAGCTTTCGAGGGGAGATACCTTTCCTAAGCCCTCAATATCGGGATATACCCAGTCGCCGTCTGTTTTATAGCAGAGCTTATTTTGTGCGCCGCCGCACATAATTGTGCCCTTTGTGCCCACAATTTCGAGTGAGAAAGGATTTGACTGAGCAACAAATGCCGTTTCGTTTACGCCTATTGCACCGTTTTTATATTTAAGCACGGACACACAGTTGTCTTCAACAGTTTTGCACATAACATTAGTGAAAACAGAAGTTACGCTTTCGGGTTCACCTAAAAGCCAGTTGAGTATATACATACCGTGTGCGCCGAGATCCATCATAGCACCGCCGCAGGTGGGAACGGGATCAAGGAAGGAATCAGGAAGCCAGTTTCCGCTTACACCGTTGTGAGCGTTTCTCATACGGACATATGTAATCTGACCTAAAAGCCCCGAATCAACGGCATCCTTTATCCATAAGAAATCTGCTCTTGCGCGCCAGATAAAGGAGATACAGAAATTAACACCGTTTTCCTTTACCGCGGCACATACCCTTTCGGCATCCTCTGTTTTCGCTGTCAGCACCTTTTCTGTGAAGATGTGCTTTTTTGCTGTTGCAGCCTTGTAAAGCACCTCGGGATGAATATTTGTTTCGGCGCATACCATTACCGCATCAATGTCTTTTTTGAGAAATTCATCGTAGTCTGCAACGAATTCGCAGCCGAATTCCTCTGCCTTTGCTTTTCCGATTTTTTCATCGGGATCCCATAAGGCAACAATTTTACAGTTTTCGTGCGCAGCAGCAGTTTTGGCATAACCTGAGAAATGTACATGCCAGCAGCCTGCAAGACCGATTTTCAGCATAAAAATACCCCTTTTCTTAGGGTGACGGTAATAATCCGAACCGTGTTTTTTGTCGGCTGATTTCCGTCACTTCTTCGTTAAAATACTCGCCAATCCGCAAGGATTGGCTGCGTTTTTACCTTGAATTGCCAAAAATCTTCTTGATAAAAAATCTTCGACCTGAAAGCAAAGAGTTTTCAGATGATTTTTGGATGTTGAGGGTGCCGAAAGGCTGACGCCTTTCAAAACCGAAACGCCGAAAAGCGCTGAAAAGGTTTGATTTCAGGCATGGTTCGGATTGTTATCGTCACCCTATTCGGGCAGCTCGAGTATATCTGACGCTTCGCCGCTGTCGATAACCTCAACGCCCTTAAGCTTTTTAATGATAATAGAATTTCTTGACTGAGCATCATCAAGGCTTTTGCCTGCCTCGTCAATCTTCCTTTTTGCCTTTTCGAGTGACAGACCGAATTTTTCATACTGAGCCTTTGCTGCGGCAAGTAAATCCATAACCTCATTAGCCTTCTGGTTGAGAGCCATTGTTCTGAAGCCCATAGCAAGGCTTGAAAGAAGTGCTGTTATTGTTGACGGACCTGCAAGCAGAATTGAATAATCGTTGTGAAGTCTGTCGGCAAGATTTTCCTTTGAGGAAATGATTTCGGCATATAAGGAGTCCGTTGCGAGATACATAATTGCAAAGGGAGTTGTTCTCGGAGGATTTATGTATTTGCTGACATCCTTTGCTTCGCTCAGAACTCTTGAATACAAAGCCTTTCTTGTAGCCTTGACAGCTTCGGTGTCACCTGTATCTCCTGCCTCGCACAGTCTTAAATAGTCCTCCATAGGGAATTTTGAGTCTATAGGCAGATATGTTTTTTCTGTTGAGTTGGGATCGGGGATGATTACCGCAAATTCAACAACATCTCTTGAGGAATCGGAACGGTAATTCTTAACATACATATTGGGAATTATCTGGTCGAGTATCCCCTCTAACTGTGTTTCAGCCCAGTTGCCTCGTGTTTTTACATTTGTAAGCACACGGTTAAGCGCGCTTACACCTGATGAAAGCTCCTTCATTTCTCCGAGGGATTTATATACATTTGAAAGCTGTTCGGATACTGTTTTGAATGAGGAGTCAAGTCGTGCCGAAAGGGTAGTGGTCAGCTTTTCATCAACTGTAGCACGCATTTCCTCGAGCTTCTTTTCGTTTGACTTCTGCAGCTTTTCTACAGCTTCGGTAACAGCCCTTGTCTGTTCCTTGCCCGTGCCGTCAAGCTTTTCACGCATATCCGAGAGTGATTTTATGAGCATAAGCTGTCTGTCCGCCTCGGCATTATTAAGAGCGTTGATTTTTTCGCCCATCATATCGAGCTTTGTGCCTACAGCAGTTTTTATATGCTCTGAATTTGTTATATTTTCCTGTCTGAGGGAAGAAAAATTATCCGTGCAGTTTTTTGAAAGGTTATCTATTTTTTCATTTGTGAGGGAATTTTTATTGCCCGATAATTTTATCAGCACCGCTGTTAAAAGCACGATACATACGGAACACAAAAATATCAGCACAAATCCCATAGTCTGAGTCATAAAAGCTACTCCTTTTGAACATATCATAATAAGTATATCATAGGTAATAAAAAAAATAAAGCAAATAATATAAATTTGAAAAAAGTTTTCTGAATGTATGGAAATGTGTCAGGAATTCTGTTACAATAGGTAAAAAGTTTTTTTGTATCTGAAAAGGGAGGGCATTAAAAGTGAAAAAATTTATCTGTTTATTATTGATTTTTGTGCTTTTGCTGTGTTCTGCCTGCTCATCCGAGACTCTTATATCAATGTCCTTTGCAGTAAAAGAGGCTGCAGGCAGCTTTGATCCGCAGATTGCCGAAAATGCAACAACAAATATTATTGTAAAAAACTGCTTTGAGGGACTTGTAAGATACAACGAAAACGGAGAGATTGTTTCCGGTGTTGCAAAGGAATGGAGTGTAAGTGAGGATTTACTTGTATATACATTCACCCTGCGTGAAAATGCCGTATGGCATCTTACGAACACCGCAAAAAAACAGCTTGAAGAGAAATTACCCGAGGATTTTTCTCTTGAGGTTACCGCCTTTGACTTTGAATTTGCTCTGAAAAGAGCCGTTGACCCTGCAATGGGAGCAAAAAATGCAGGACTTCTTAAAAATATTAAAAATGCATCGGAGATAATTACAGGAAAGGCTTCGCCCGACACTCTCGCGGTTAAGGCTATAGATAAATACACTCTTAAAATAACCCTTTCTCGGCCTCAGAGTAATTTTCTGAATGTGCTGACCGAAAGCATCTGTATGCCCTGCAATGAAACATTTTTTGAGGCTTGCTCCGGCAGATACGGAATGTTCATAAAATATTTTATTTCAAACGGTCCTTTTTATCTCTCATATTTTGATGAAAGCTCCTACCGACTTACAAAAAGTGCAGACTACACGGGAGATAATTTCCCTGAGTCTGATATATTATGGTTTTATATAAAGCCGGACTCAACTGCACTTATTCCCATTCTGGAGGAGCATCAGTATTCGGGAGCATATATGAGTGAGCTCGAATTTGCAAATCTTGAAACGGACAGAAAAATGACTGTCCTTGAAATAAAGGATGTTACCCGCTGCTTTGTGCTTAACACAAAGAATGAAGTCTTATCAGATATAAACATCCGTCTTGCCTTTATGAGCGTAATTGATGCCCAAACACTCTCTCAGGAAAATTCAAAAACCGCAAGCGGATTTTTGCCCGCTGCCTTGGGCGGTGAAGAAGTGTCGGTCAGCTCTTCGTATAATCCCGAAAAAGCAAGGGAATATCTGAAAAAAGGACTTGAAGAGTTAAACAAAGAGGATATAAGTGTCAGTGTTCTTGCTCCGAAGGAATACGAAGAAGCCCTTAAAATTGCTTTGCAGAAATGGCAGCAGATACTCGGAGTAAATATGATAATTTCTGTTGAAGCCGTAGAAGAAGCCCTGCTTATTGAAAGCGTAAAAAAAGGGGAGTACGATATAGCATTTTATCCGCTGAGGGCGTCCACCCCTTGTAAGGAAGATTTCTTTGCAGACTTTGTTTCTCTTTCAGACAGTAATATTATTAATCTTGAGGATGAGGGGTATGATAAGCTTGTAAATTCTCTTTTTTCCTCTTCTTCTCAAGCACAGAAAGGTGTGCTTAACAAAATTCAGAAAAAGCTTCTCAGTACCGGTGCAGTTGTTCCTGTATGGAGTGAAAGCACATATTTTGTGTGTACACAGGATGCAAGGGGAGTTATAGCCTTGCCGGGAGAAGAAAATCTGTATCTGTTCAACGCAACGGACCAAAACAATTAAAATAAACAGTAAAGGAGACTTTTTGTGTCAACTATACGAGCTTTCAAGGCACTCAGACCTACAAGGGAATACGCTTCTAAGGTTGCTGAGCTGCCGTATGATGTTATGAATTCCGATGAAGCGAGAATAAAGGTTCAGGGCAATCCTTATTCCTTCCTGCATGTTGACAAGGCAGAGATTGATTTGCCGCGGAACACTTATCTGTATTCAGATGAGGTTTATAAAAAGGCTGCCGAAAATCTTAAAAGGCTTGAGAGTGACGGCATCTGCGTTCAGGATGAGAAAAAGCTTTTATACATTTACCGTCAGGTGATGGGAGATATATGTCAGACAGGTATAGCAGGCTGTGCTTCTATTGATGACTATATAAGCGGAGTTATAAAACGCCATGAGCTGACGCGTGCCGATAAGGAGGAGGACAGAATCCGTCATGTTGACACATGTGATGCGAACACAGGTCCTATTTTCCTTGCATACAGAAGAAATTCAAGGGTTGATGAGATTATAGAAAAGTATACTGCCCTTGAGCCGGAATATGATTTTGTTTCAGAGGGCGAAGTTAGAAATACCGTATGGGTAATAACTGACGGAAATGATATTGAAGCTGTTATTTCCGCATTTGAGGATATAAAGAGTCTTTATATTGCAGACGGACACCACAGAGCCGCTTCAGCAGTTAAGGTCGGAATGAAAAGAAGAGAAGCAAATCCCGATTATAACGGTAATGAAGAGTTCAATTTCTTTCTTGCAGTCTTTTTCAGAGCCGATGAGCTTAAAATCCTTGATTATAACAGACTGTTGAAGGACACAAATTCCCACAGCGATGAAGAGCTGTTCTTGCTTCTTGAAGACAGCTTTACAATAAAGGAAAGCCGGGTTGCTGTTTCTCCCGAAAGAAAGCACAGCTTCGGAATGTATTATAAAAACAAATGGTATGCCTTAGAGCTTAAAAACGGTATTGCAGATGATAGTAATCCTGTTGAAAGCCTTGATGTGTCTGTACTGCAGAAAGAGGTTATAGAGCGTATTTTCGGTATCTCTGACCCGAGAACGGACAGCAGAATAGATTTTGTAGGAGGAATAAGAGGACTGGGAGAGCTTGAAAAGCGCTGCAGTGAGGATGCCGTGCTTGCTTTTTCAATGTATCCCACTTCGCTCGATGAGCTTATGGCTATAGCTGATGCAGGAGAAATAATGCCTCCCAAATCAACATGGTTCGAGCCGAAGCTTCTCAGCGGTTTATTTATCCACAAATTAAAATAAATTGTCTTATATGGTCAGAAAACTTAAAAAAGTTTAAAAAAACTATTGCATTTATTTTTAGTTTCTGTTATTATGTTGTTTGCTGATTTGTTAAATAAATATTTGCACATAAATTAAGGGAGGTGCGCTCCAATGGCAAAATGCGATTTTTGCGGTAAAGAAGTTAAATTCGGTATCAAAGTTTCTCACTCTCACAGAAGATCCAACAGAACCTGGAAGCCCAATGTAAAGAGAGTTAAGGCTGTAGTAAACGGCACTCCTTGCAGAGTTCACGCTTGCACTCGTTGCATCCGTTCCGGTAAGGTAACAAGAGCTGTCTGATTTAACTGAAGAAAGAATAAAGCCGAGGTTTCCTCGGCTTTTTTTCGTTGCACAAATTAATATGCAGGTCAAAAGAAATCGGGGTAATGCTTTTTAGGCATCACCCCGTTGCTTATGTTGATTAAAGTATTTCGTTGAGTTTATCGAGAACAAGGCTTACAACTACCTGTGCTATAGTTGTGATGCCCTCCTTGCTCTGACCTACCGCGCTGATTATTGTCTGCGCCTCGTCAGTTCCTGCAAGGGGAGTGAGAGCTATAACACTTTCAACAATTTTTTCGTTTATAGCATAGCCTATAAGGAAGTCTATTGTTTTCTGTGAATCAGCAACATAATAGCTGTTGCCGTTTGAGAGAGTTGTTTTACTTGCACATCCGCGAAGAGTGTTTATGTCCATATCGGGCATATCAGCGTTTTCGTTTTTTGTGATAAGTGCTAAAAGACCGTCAAGAAGCTCGTTGAAGCTGCCTGAAATATCAATTCCGAGTTCACCGATAATCTTTACAAGAGAATCGCCGAGGTTGTGAAGCAGACCGCTTTCAAAGCCCATAAAGGCCGTTGCAAGAGGATGGAATTCGGCATCTATGCGAAGTGACTTCATACTCTTTACAAGCTCACCTGTTTCAATGAGGTCAGCAAAGTTTACAAGCATTGAGGGAAGTGCATTTACGGGATCGTTTGCAGCCTTTTCAACGGCAAAAAGAACGGGTTCAAGAATTGACTGCCATATGTCACCGAGTCCCGTATAGGAGCAGGCAACCTCAACTGAGGGATATTCACCGTCTTTAAGTCCTAATGCATTGAAAAGACGCACAAGGCAGGTTTCATAACCGCTCTTTTCGGAAGCATTGTAAATAGTTGCGGCTTCGAGATTTATGTTCATAAAATCAGTCTTGAGTAAAAATTCGATAACATTTATGTTAACAGCCTTTGCTTTACCCTGTACACAGATTTCGAGAACGCCTCTGAGGCCCTCAGACATTGCATTCATTGCATTATAAAAGCTTGCTTTGTCACTTACCCCCCATTTTATAGAGTTCCACAAGGTTGTTTTTTTGCTCTCCCCGTCTGTATCTGTCCAGCTGACCTCGGCATCCATATAAGACCAGTCACCGTCGGCAGCCTTCAGGACCTCTGTAAGAGCTTTTCTTGTGCCGTCCTTGTCACAGCAGGTGTAGGAAGTATCGGGTATTTTGGTTGCATATAAAACGGGAGTTGCAAAAAGGTCAATTTCGGGAGCAAATTCCATCATATTGAGATTTGTAAGAACCTCGAAAAGCAAGGGGTATGCCATAGACATAACTGTGTTTACTATGGAATCGGAGTAAATAACATTCTTTACGAGCTTTACAATATCTGCAGCTGAAAAGCTTTTGTCTGTGAAATCCGAAAGAAGTGATGAAACAGCAGAGCCTATATCACCGCTCACCTCACCCAAGGAGAGATTAAGTGTTATATTGCTGTCCTGCGGTGTTGATGCCACAGGCTTGTCCTTATTAAGACCTGTTGCAATCAGAGCTGCACTTTCACCGAGAAGAGCCACGGCAAGCACAACAACGAGCACGGTTTTCCACACGGGCTTCTTTTTCTTGTTTATAACCTCTAAGTTTTCTTCCCAGGTTGAATTTTTTTCAAGCTGCTTCTGCTGTTTTATCGCAGCCTTTTCTTCCTTTATCATAGCTGCAATACGCTGAGATTTTGCCTTCTTCTCCTTTTGGATAAGCTTGTTATGCTGACGGACGGCACTGCCTTCCTTTGTACTGCTTTTAACATTCTTTTCCCATGTTTCTTTTGCTGCAGCTTTCTGAAGCTTAGCTGCTTCTTTTTCAGCTTTTTTCTCGGCTTTTACGCGTTTCTTTTCTTCTTTGAGAAGAATTTTATTATGCTTTCGCCCCTCAGAGCCTGTTTTCTGCTGAGCCTTCATATTCTGTTCCCAAGTGTTTTGTTTTTTCATACTTTCAACCCTTTTTTATTTTCTCCTATCTATTTTACCTATATTTTTGTTTAAGTCAATAATAATATCAGAAAAGCAATTATATTGTCGTTTTTGTCGGAAAAATCAACAAGAAAAGCTATATCCTTACCGATTCGGTGTAAGATATAGCTTTCAGTGTTTACATAGGCATTCCGGGTGTGTTTCCTGCACCGCCCATAAGCTGTGCAAGCATTCCGGGCTTCTTTTCTTTTTTAGGCTTGTATGCGGGAGGATTTGCAAGACGCATACGGGCAGATTTACTCTTTGCTAATCTTTCATTTACTGAAAGGACGGGCTCGAGCATTGTATCTGTGAGATAGGGCATAATCTGCTGAATTATTTTAGGATCGTTGTTTATTTCACCGAGAATTGTAACGGCAATAAGACTCTGAACATCATTTGTGCCGTCCTCATAAACCTCACCGAGAATATTGAAAAGTCTTTTTACCTTCTGAGGATTATTTTCTCTGATAACCTGCATAATGGGAGCATTTGCATGGTTTACAAAGAAATCCTCGCCGAGAAATTCACCGTAGGTATCAAGATTTATCTTGATTTCATCCTTAAGCTCGGGGAACATGCCTGCGATTTTACTTGCAAGAGTAATTGCGTCATAGGAAAGAGCACCACTCTTTGCTGCAGCCTTTGAAACTGTTGCGGGAGCCTTTGATTTCTTTGCATATTTGTTTTTAACAAAGGAATCTGTGAGGTATTCGGAAATTTCGTTTGAAAGTGAACGGACATCCTTTTCATCATATTCATCCATAACGAAAAGATATGTGCTGTCAAGAGAAAGCTGTGAGTCATCGGATGTGTCAGCACCGTTTTCACCTCTTAAGAGATGTACACGGTTTTCGCTGTACACAAGACGGATAATTTCCTTGTCACTGCTGAAATCCATGACCGAGGATTTTTCTCTCCGGAATACGGGGGTTGAAGAGTTCTTTGGCTTTACCGGCTCAAAACCGCAGGTGCTCATTGCCTGAGTTATGCCCTTGCAAAGCATTTCCATCATAGTTAACTGGTCCATTATTTTCACCGAACGCTGTTTGTTCGTCCTTTCTTAAGAGTTGAGAGCTGCAAAGTTCTTTTTGTTTGCCTTGTAAAGCTCTTTATATACGGCATAAGCCTTATCGTACACTTCTTTGTTTTTTGGATTGGGAGTGTATGTTTTTGTTGCGGGAATAAGATTTTTAGCATCGCCTATTGATTTGATAAGTCCCAGACCTACTGCGATTGTTACCGCAGCACCAACTGCACCTACATTCTGAGCAGAATCAACGGTTTCCACCTTTTTGTTAAGAACATCACTTAAAATCTGACAGGTAAGCGGAGAGAGAGCACCGCCGCCTACGAAGCGTACAACATCGGAGGACTTGACCTTTTTGTCTTCAGCCTCCATAAACCAACGAAGATGATAGCAAACACCCTCTGTTACGGCTCTGATAAGCTCGCTCTTGCCTGTTTCAAGGCTTATGTTGAAGAACATTCCTCTTGCATTTGGATCTTCAAAGGGACAGCGGTTGCCGTGAAGCCAGGGAGTGAAGATAACACCGCCCGAGCCTGCGGGAACCTTGCTGCATATTTCTGTCATATAGTCATAAAGGCTTGTATATTTAGCCTCATATTCGTCTGTTACATCTTTCTTTTCAAGGTAAATGCCGATTTCATCAAGAGCAAGGTGGTCCTTTACCCATTCAAGACATTTACCCGCTGTTTCAAGCTCTGCAAAATAATTGTATTTGCCTTCATCTGCACCGATTATAGCGGCAATCATAGCAGAAGCGTCAACAATACTCTTGTCAACAACAGTTGAAACCCAACCTGATGTTCCGCAGTAGATATGAGTGTCACCCAATGCAACGGAGCCTGCACCTACACCGATAAGTGAAGCGTCACCGCCACCGCCGAAAACAGCCGTACCCTCTTTAAGTCCCAGCTGCTCAGCCTGTTCCTTGCGCAGTGTGCCTACAACAGAGGTTGAGGAAACGATTTCAGGCATATGATTTACATCAACACCTAATGTTTTGCAAAGACTTGCACTCCAGCACTTGTGTCCCTCTCTTAAATCGTATAAGAGAGCACCGAAGGCGGAGTCTGTTGTCATAGTGAATTTACCTGTCATACGGCAGATAAGATAATCCTTTACATCGAGCCACTTGTGAACTCGCTTGAAGTTCTCGGGCTCGTGGTTTTTAACCCAATTGTATTTCCATACAGGGTCCTTTACGGATGCTGCAACCGCACCTGTTATCATAAGTGATTTAAGGAGAATCGGAATACTTGCACCTGCTATCTGCACACCGTGAGCAATGCCCTTTTTAAGCTCTTCTCTTGCTCTCTGGTCCATATAGCTCATAGCGCGTCTTACGGGAACACCCTCTTTGTCAACAAGAACGAGTCCCTGCATCTGTGAGCAGAAGGAGATACCTTCAATCTGTTCTGGAGAAATTCCTGATTTGCTTATAGCTTCCTTTGAGGTTTCGCACATAGCTGCCCACCATTCATCGGGGTCCTGCTCTGCTCCGCCGTCCGGGAAAACATAAAGCTTATAGCCCTTTGATGCGCTTGCTAAAAGTTCAATCTTGTCTGATATAGCAAACACACAGGTCTTAACGCCTGTTGTGCCGATATCAAATGTTATAGCGTATTTCACAAAATCACTTTCCTTTTATGAATTGTACAATTATTTACAGTGTCTGTCTGCCTGCAAAGGCTCTGGTGAGAGTAACGCTGTCTGCATACTGTAAATCCGAGCCAACAGGCAGGCCGTATGCAAGTCTTGTTACCTTTATACCGAGAGGCTTAAGAAGCTTTGAAATATACATAGCAGTAAGCTCACCCTCAACATCGGAGCCTGTTGCCATAATAACCTCGCTTATCTCCTCTGAGTTTACCCTGCTGAGAAGCTCTTTTACGGTTATGTCATCGGGACCTATTTCATCAAGCGGAGAAATAGAGCCGTGAAGAACATGATATGTTCCTTTATATTCGTTTGTTTTTTCTATTGCCATCAGAGATTCAACATTTTCCACAACGCATATAAGAGAATTGTTGCGCACGGGGCTTTTACATATAGGACAAAGCTCACCGTCGGTGAGATTACAGCATTTTGCACAACGGTGGATTTTTTCGGCGGCTTCTCTGACTGCATCCGACAGAGAGAAAGCTTCTTCCTGCGGTAAAGACAAAACATGAAAAGCCATTCTCTGCGCTGTTTTTGCACCGATACCCGGCATACGCTGAAAATGTTCTATTAAATTCTGAAGCGGAACGGCTGAAAATTCCAATTTATATACCTAAGCCGGGAATGTTAAGTCCGCCTGTAACCTTTCCCATTTCTCTTTCCATAGTGTCATTAGCCTTGCGGATTGCTTCGTTAAGGGATGCTATGAGAAGATCCTCCAGCATTTCAATGTCTTCGGGGTCAACAACATCGGGCTGAATTTTAACAGAAAGAACCTCATGCTTACCGCTTACCTTTACTTCAACTGCGCCGCCGCCGGAGGAAGCAGAATATTCGGCTTCTTCAACCTCTTGCTGAACTCTTGCCATTTCCTCCTGCATTTTCTGAATTTTAAGCATCATATCGTTGCGTGAGCCGCCGCCTTGATTGGGAATTCTTGCTTTCATTTTATATTCCTCCGATTACTTTATTTTAACATTATATTCTTTATTCAGCACAAAGGATGCCGAATTTTTTACATGCTTGCATATGAGTGCGCTGTTTGCAAATTTCTTAAGAGTTGCATCTGCAAACTCAATTAAAAGAGTGTTTCCCTCAATATATCCCTTTGAGCCCGTGAGCTGACCTATAAGGGGCATAAATGCTTTTTCCGTTTCAAGGATAATTTTCATCCATGTTGAGGGATTTATCTGACTTGAAGCCGTGTCTGTGCTTTCATCGCCGAAGGGTAGGTCTGCCGGCTGTGAAGAAGAGCCGAACGGCATTTCACCGCCAAAGGAAAAGTCCTGAGAAGGCTGCTTCGGCTCGGAGTGACTCTGCTGAGCCTTGTCATCCTCAAGCTCAGCCATAAAGGCATCAAAGTCAAAGGTGTCATCATTGTCATCGCTGCCGTTATCAGCTGCGGCAAATTTATCTGCGAATGAGAAAGAGGGAGCTTCAGCAGCAAAGCCTGAGAAAGAGGATGCAGGCTTTTCTTCAATGCGCGGATTATCTGAAATAATTTTTTCGGGAACAGCTTCGGGAATATCCCAAGGTACATCTGCAAGTGCCGATTTTTCTTCGGGAATATCCCAAGGTACATCCGTGTGTGCAATTTCTTCTTTTTTCTTCTCGGTTTTCTGTACAGGAACGGGAATTTCCTTCGGCTGTACAAATGTACCGTTTTTCAGAAGTGCAATTTCCTTTTCAAGCTGTGCAATTCTTGCAGTGAGTGCGCTTACATCGTTTTCGCCCTCGGGACGGCACATTCTTATTAGCGCAATTTCTGCTTCAATTCGTCTGTTCTGGGTTTTCTTGATTGCCTGTGAAGCAGAAGTGAGCACATTGAGTGCAAACATAACAAAATCCGATGTAAAGAGATTGCAGAGAGCTTTTACCGTTTCAAGCTCTTCGGCTGTGCACACAATAAGATTTTCGGGGTGCTGAACGGTTTTTATTATAAGGAAATTTCTGAACTGGTCAATAAGCTCCGTACAGAGTCTTTCTGTGTCGCACGATGCCTTGTGAAGCTCATCGAGAATATTAAGGCATTTTGCCGTGTCTTTATCTGCAACTGCTCTTATGAGTGCATAAAGATGCTCTCTGCCCATAAGTCCCGCACAGGCTGACACCGTCTGTATATCAACATTCTGAGTAACGCTTAAAGCTCTGTCAAGCAAGGATAAGGCATCACGCATACCGCCATCTGCAATTCTTGCTATGAGAATTGCGGCATCCCTTTCGAGAAAGGTTTTTTCGGCAGTTGCAACCTCAATAAGTCTGTCTGCAATTATATCAGGCTCAATTCTTCTGAAATCGAAGCGCTGACAGCGTGAAAGTATTGTTGAGGGAAGCTTTTGTACTTCTGTTGTTGCAAGAATGAACTTGACATGCTCGGGAGGCTCTTCAAGAGTTTTAAGCAAAGCATTGAAAGCCTCTATCGTGAGCATATGAACCTCATCTATGATATAAACGCGGTATTTTGCCTGAGAGGGTGTGAAGTTTGCTTCATCTCTTAAAAGACGGATATCATCAATACCTCGGTTACTTGCAGCATCTATTTCAACTATATCGAGAACGGTTCCTCTGTCTATCCCTTTGCAGATTTCGCATTCATTACAGGGATTTCCGTCCTTCGGATTAAGACAGTTTACCGCCTTTGAAAAGATTTTTGCACAGGTGGTTTTACCTGTTCCTCTTGAGCCTGTAAAAAGATAAGCGTGAGCCAGACGGTTTTCTCTTATCTGGGAAGAAAGTGTTTTTGTGACCTGAGGCTGCCCTACAACATCGGAAAAAATCTGCGGACGCCATTTGCGGTATAATACTCTGTACATTTTCTTCCCTCCTAAAAAAATTTTGCCTCTGTCACACGGCGTGCAGGCGGACTGTGTCGCACGGGCATACCGCTTAATGCTGCTCGGTTCCCCGCCTGACATGGTTCGCGGCGCTCCGTCGCACAGGACCAACACGCCGCATGACAGAAGCAAAATCCAAAAAATTATTGATTGAGCGCTTTTATATACGCTGCCCGAATATTATAATATAATTATTTTCATTTGGCAAGTCTTTTTTTGAAAAATCCTGTCTTGTAAAACAAAATATAAAGATGTATAATATTTCTATTCTACGAAGATTAAAGGGGAAGTGATGTTATTTGGAAAGTAAAACCTCCCGAAGAGAAGGGCAGAAGAGCGTAAAGGTCATAAAAAGACTTCTTCCGTACTACAAGCCATATTGGAAAACTCTTGTTTTTGACCTGATGTGTGCAGCACTAACAACTCTTTGTGAGCTTGTGCTCCCGCTTATTGTCAGGCGCATAACAAATGCAGCAACCGAAAATACCGAGCCGCTTACAACAGGTCTTATACTGTCAATGGGCGGAGTGTATATCTTTTTAAGACTGGTTGATACTCTGGCATCATACTATATGTCAACTGTCGGTCATATTATGGGCACAAAGATTGAAACGGATCTGCGCCTTGATTTGTTCTCCCATCTGCAGAAGCTCTCATTTTCATATTTTAACGACACAAAAGTCGGTGTGCTGATGTCGAGAATAACAAACGACTTATTTGATGTCACCGAGTTTGCGCATCACTGCCCCGAGGAATTTTTCATAGCAGGCGTTAAAATTATCGGCTCGTTTACTATTCTTTGTACAGTGAATGTACCTCTCACACTCATTATTTTCGCAATGCTGCCGCCTATGGTATTCATAATGTTCCGCCTTAACAGAAGAATGAAGGACGGACACAGGGAATCAAGAAAAAAAGCAGGCGAGCTTAATGCTGATATTGAGGATTCCTTATTGGGTATACATGTTGTCAAATCATTTGCTGCCGAGAAAAGAGAAATAGACCGCTTTCAGAAGGGCAACAAGGCATTTTACAAGGTCAAGGCACAGGTATATAAGTATATGGGCTCGTTCCACAGTATGTCCCGTCTGTGTGACGGTCTTATGTATATCGTCACCGTTATGGCAGGTGCGTTTTTTATCAAGGGCGAACATATAAATGCGGCAGACCTTGTTGCATATCTTTTGTATGTGAGCACACTTTTTGCCTCGGTCCGCACAATTCTGCAGTTTACCGAGCAGTTCTACAGAGGTATAACGGGTGTTGAACGCTTCTGCGAAATTGTTGACACCGAGCCTGATATAAAGGATATAAAGGGTGCACGGGATATAGGCGGGGTTGACGGTGAAATCCGCTTTGAGAATGTAAGCTTTTCTTATGAAGAAAAGGGCAAAACAATTCTCAGTAACTTCAATCTGCATATCAAAAAAGGTGAAAACCTTGCTATAGTAGGTCCGTCAGGTGCGGGAAAAACAACGCTCTGTGCGCTTATCCCCCGTTTTTATGAGCCTCAGGAGGGAAAGATACTTATTGACGGCAAGGATATTTCCGAGGTCACTATGAGCTCTCTGAGAAAGAGCATCGGTATAGTTGAGCAGGATGTTTATTTGTTCTCAGGTACGATAAGAGAAAATATAGCCTATTCAAAGCCCGATGCAACAGATGAGGAGGTAATAAATGCCGCCCGTCTTGCAGGTGCATATGAGTTCATAAACGAATTCCCTGACGGAATGGATACCTATGTAGGCGAAAGGGGAGTGAAGCTCTCAGGCGGTCAGAAGCAGAGAATTTCCATTGCAAGAGTGTTCCTTAAAAATCCTCCCGTTCTTATTCTTGATGAAGCAACGAGTGCACTTGATAACGAGAGTGAAAGACTTGTCAGAGAATCCCTTGCAAGGCTCGCCGTGGGCAGAACAACGCTTACAATAGCACACCGCCTTACAACAATAAAAAATGCAGACAGAATTATTGTTCTGACGGATGACGGAATTGCAGAAGAGGGCAATCACAGTGCATTAATGGCTAAAAACGGTATTTATGCAGAAATGTATAAGCTATATTCAACAGACTGAAATAAATTCAATGTAAAGGAGAAAGAAAAATGGACGAAACCACAACATTATTATCAGAAGAGCTTTCAGAAAGCCTTTCCGAGCTTACGGATATCCCCACAAGCACAGAGGAGGTAAGCGAGTATCTGCACAATCTCATTATGCTTGTTCAGGAATTTGCGGTTACATACGGTGTGAAGCTCGTTGCAGCAATAGCACTTCTCATTATCGGCTTCAAGGTCATAAATATTTTCACAAAGAAGCTCTCAAAATCAAAGGCAATGGCAAAAATTGACCTTTCAACCCAAAGCTTTGTAAATAACATATTCTCAATAGGTCTTAAGATTATAATTGCCATAACAGCACTCGGTATAATAGGCGTTCCTATGACCTCCATTATCGCAGTTGTAGGCTCCTGCGGTCTTGCTATAGGTCTTGCTTTACAGGGAAGCTTATCAAACATTGCCGGCGGCTTTATAATTTTATTCCTCAAGCCCTTTGTTGTAGGTGACTTTATCACATCGGGCGACATTGCAGGTACGGTTGAGGCAATAGGTATATTCCACACAAAGATTATCACTGTTGACAATAAGCGTATTGTTGTGCCTAACTCCACAATCTCCAATGCAACACTCACAAATGCATCGGCTCTTAAGGAGAGAAGAGTTGACCTTACCTTTACGGCTTCATATTCAAACGATGTTGATACCGTTGAAAGAGTGCTGCGCGAGGTCTGCGACAGGCACGAGCTTGTATTTTCCGATCCCGAGCCTTTTGTGCATCTTTCCGCACATAAGGATTTCGCACTCGAATATACTGTAAGAGTATGGTGTAAGGGTGACGATTACTGGACGGTTTATTTTGATCTGCTTAAAGATGTCAAAAAAGCATTTGATGAAAATTCTATATCAATTCCTTATCCCAGAATTGATATAAAAACTAAATAAGCAAGAAAAATTAGACAAAGGCAGACCGGTTTTACGGTCTGTTTTTGTTTAATTATATGGCTAAATATTAACTAAATATTAATATATATTATTTTGAGAAAAACATATTGACACATTGTCATTTTTTTGTTATTCTTACCCTTGTAAAGAAATGACAAAGTGTCATTCTTTGCTCTTTTTTGAGGAAGATTTTTATTTTTCGGAGGACTTTTAATGTCTGAAATATCGAATAAAAAAACGGAAAAAAGGATGAAAATTCTTGAATCTGCTTTTTCTCTTTTTCTTGAGAAATCAGTTGCGGCAACCGCTGTTGATGATATAGTCAAGGCTTCGGGAATAGCAAGAGGAACCTTTTATCTGTATTTCAAGGATAAAAGCGATTTGCTTGAGCAGATAATTATGTATAAGAGCATGGAGTCGATAAAAAGGCTTTTGTATGCAGCATCACAGAAAATTAAAGAAGAAAATTTACCCTTTACGGAAATATGTAAACTGTTTATTGACAACTATATTGATTTTCTTGTAATGAATAAGGATATACTCGGAGTGTTACAGAAAAACATTTCCTCCTGTCTGAAGGTGCTTCCTAATCTCGGTGATGATGAAATTGCCCGCTGTTATTATGAAATACTCGAAAAATTTATAGAATTCGGATATGACAGGGAAAATGCAGAGAAGACTATGTATATAGTAATAGATCTGGTAGGCTCGGTATGTTCTGATGCTATTTTATACTCTAAGCCCTTTTCGATTGATGAAATCAGGGATAATGTTAAAACTGCAGCATTAAGTATTATAATGAGGTGTATATAAGCGTGAAAAAAACAGTAAGTATTTTATTGGCACTTATTCTGTGCTTATCCCCGCTGTTATCTTTAGGTGCGGCGGCAGTAAGCTTTCCTGAGGGGGTAAGCCGCACGGATGTGCAGGCGGTTTTGCCTAAGGCGGAAAAGCTTACGGATTCTCTTATGGAGTCGCAAAACATTGATTTGTCGGAAATGATTTATGATATGCTTTTTACCGATTCCGTTGTCAATTCAATTATAAAAACTTTATATGCATCAGAGGAAACACAGGAAACAGCCCAGACGCTTTCAAGCCTCGGTGTGGATTTTTCTCCTGCAAATGTGGCAAACGGGCTCGGAAAATATCCTGAAATCAGCGCGGCACTTTCAGCCTGTGCAACATGGGATGATGCCAAATCAATAATTGACACATTTAAGTGGAACATCACTTCTCCCGAGCAGTTCGGCGAGGCTCTCAGCGGGATTTTTTATCCGTTCAATGATTTGCTGTTTACGCTTTTATGCTCAGGTAAATATTCGGTAAATGTTCTGCTTTCCATAAAGGGTGAAAACGGCTACTCCAATTCGATAGTTGAGCTTCTCAAAACGGTAGGTTGTCCGAATATTATGACTCAGGAGGCCTTCACCGCAGCTGCCGCAGAGGATAAGAGCAGTATGATAAAAAATCTTGTTGATATGCTTTTCTCCGCTGTTGATAATATGCTCGCTTCTCCCATAAGAGGAATGTGCAAATATCTTCCCGCAATAGCATATCTTCTTTATTCCGAAGCACTGACCGAAACAATAACAACACTTATTTCTCCTCTTTCAATAAGAGTGGGTATTATTTCCTTTACGGGGCTTGATGCTATGATGGAAAACCTTTCTCTTATGGAAAATTCACAGGGACTTACCTCAATGTTTCAGGATATGGATATGTCTTCCTTGCTCGGTGAGGATGTGCAGTTTGATTTTCCGGAAATTGACTTAAAAGAGCTTTCCCAATGCGGAAGCGTTAATGCAAACGGTATTTTTGTTGCCGATGAAGAGCTTGCATTTATATGGATGCTTGAATTTATTATTGAGCTTCTCAAGCTCAATTCTGCGGAAATTCTTTCCATGATTTCAGGCGAAATGTCTGTTGCAGGAGATATGAGCGCAATGCTTAATACCTTTCTTGCCAAGGATACGGCTTCTCTGGTAAGGCTTGTTTTTGATGTTTTCACTCTTAAAAGTCAGGAAACAATAAATAATTATCAATGGTCTTATGCTGCTGTAACACCTGTTGAAATCACATATACCGCAAATCTTACCAAGGATGATTATGCTAAAATGCTCGGTGAGATTGATGAGGTGCTTAATCAATTCGCATATGAATTCGGCGGCGGCACAACTCTTTCACAGCTTTTGCAGACTGAATTGTATTCCAATACACTTGTTTCCACTCTTGTAAAATCAATATATTCAATGCTCGCAGATGAATCTATGTCAGGCTTGCTGTCCTTGCTCGGTGTTGATGCAACTCCCGCAGGCGTAGCAAATGCCATTCAGGCACAGTATCCCGCAACGGCCCAAAAGCTTTCAAAGCTTTCCTCTTGGGAAAAGCTTAATGAAAAGACCTTCACATGGGGCTTTTCAAACGGCAGCAAATCCGGCTTTACCAATGTGCTGACCGCTGTGCTCAGACCTTTCTTCCCGATGCTGAGATTTCTTCTTGCAGGCGGCTCTATGAATATCCTTGATGTTATAGATATATACGGCTCAAACGGCTATAACACTGCTGTTATTCCTCTTTTAGAGGCATTGGGCTGTGACAGCTCATTGATAAAACCGTATGCACAGTATGCTGCAGGTGCTTCCACAGACAGTGTGATTACCGATATTCTCACTCCCGTAACCGCACTGCTTGACAGATTGATTGCAAGTCCCGTAAGCACAATAGTTGAAATTCTTCCCAACCTTATGTATTTTGCCGATATGGGCGGCATAAGCATTTGTATTGATAATCTTATTTTCCCTGTAAAGGTATTACTCGAAAAGCTCGGTATGAGCGATTTGCTTTCAGGCTCGGGACTTAATCTTCAGCAATTCGATATAAAGAGTCTGCTTTCTTCAATTGATATGGGGGAAATCGGAATTTCACTCGAAAATGTTGATTTGAGTCAGGTTAAGAATATGGGTGTGGCTGTTGCAAAAGCAAGTAAGGCAACAGTTAACGGTGCATATACACAGTATACCTATGTTCAGAGTGACTCTCCTGCGGTGCTTGTTTCTCTTCTGAGAACTCTTTTAGGCTCTATGGACCCGAGTGCAATGTCCTCCTTTATGAGTGGGGATATGATGAATGAAAATCCTATGTTTGCCACATATGCTCAGAATATTACCGAGCAGCTGTCTGCAATGACAACCGATGAAACCATTGAGTGGTTTTATGATTTGCTGTTTGCCGAAACTCCCACAGTTGAGCTTCCCGACAGAAATGAAGAGGAATTTATTCCTACTGTAATTTATACTCCCGAAGAAACAACAGATCCCTCAACCGTTATTGTTATAGTTGCCGTAATCGTTGTTGTTCTGATTGTTGGTATTATTGTTATTATTTCAAAGCTTGATATAAGTGAAATAAAGCAGAAGAAAAAGCGTAAAAAGGAGCTTAAGACGCTTAAGAAGCTTGAAATGAAAAAAGAAAAAGAGCTTCTCAATCCTGCTAAGGCAAGAAAAGCAGCGGCAAAGGCTGCAAAGGCAAAGAATGAAAGTCAGAAGCCCGAAAAGCCCAGAAAGACAGAGGTTAAAAAGTCTGTTACCAACACTGCAAAATTCCCCGAAGAGCGTCCCGAAAAGGAATTGACAGCCGAAGAAAAGGCAAAACAGATGATAAAGAATAAAAAGCTTTCCGAAAAAGAGTTCAAAAAGCTTGAAGCAAGAACCGATAAAGCTGCAAACAAAGCAATAAAGGATGCAAAGAAAGCAGATAAATATTATGCCAAGGCAGTAAAAGAAGCCAATAATAAGAAGAAATAAAGAGGGAGGAAAAATATGCTTATATTAAAAGATATCGTAAAAGATTATGCAGCAGGCGATTTAGGTGTAAGAGCACTTAAAGGCGTTAATATTAATTTCAGAGAAAATGAATTTGTATCAATCCTCGGTCCTTCGGGCTGCGGAAAAACAACAATGCTTAACATTATAGGCGGACTTGACAGATACACAAGCGGTGACCTTATTATCAACGGCAAATCTACACAGGATTTTACGGACAGTGACTGGGATACTTACCGTAACCATTCCATAGGCTTTGTTTTCCAGAGCTATAACCTTATTCCCCATCAGACTGTTCTTGCAAATGTTGAGCTTGCGCTCACTCTTTCCGGTGTATCAAAGAAGGAACGCCGCAAGAGAGCAATAGAAGCTCTCGAAAAGGTAGGCTTAGGTGAACAGATAAACAAAAAGCCCTCACAGATGTCGGGCGGACAGATGCAGAGAGTTGCTATTGCAAGAGCTATTATAAACAATCCTGATATTCTTCTTGCCGATGAGCCCACAGGTGCGCTTGACAGTGAAACAAGTGTACAGATAATGGAAATTCTCAGAGAGATTGCCAAGGATAAGCTCATTATTATGGTAACACATAACCCTGAGCTTGCTGAAACCTATTCAACAAGAATAATCAGCACTCTTGACGGTAAGGTGGTTGGTGACACAAACCCCTTTGAGCCTGAAAAGGCTGATTTTGAAGCAGAAAAGGCAAAGGCTGAAGCAGAAAAGGCAAAGGGTAAAAAGCCCTCCATGTCCACTTCAACTGCATTCTCACTCAGTCTTCGCAACCTCACAACAAAAAAAGGCAGAACCTTCCTGACAGCTTTTGCCGGCAGTATCGGTATTATCGGTATAGCACTTGTACTCGCTTTGTCAACGGGTATTGAAAACTATATAGATAAGCTGCAGAACGACCTGCTTTTAGCATATCCCGTAAGTGTTGAGCGGGAAGCTATAGATATGAACAATGTTATGGGCTCAATGATGAATATGACCTCGTCGATTACTGAGCTTGACCATGACCTTGATAAGATTTATGTAAACAACACTATGACCGAAATGATGAATACATTTATTTCGCAGGCAGAGTCAAACAACCTTAAAAGCTTCCGCCAGTATATAGAGGATAACAGAGGAAAATTTGATGAGCTGTGTAATGATATTCAGTATAAATACGAAACACAGCTTAATATATACAGAGTTGACAATGAAAACGGTGTTATTCAGGTAAACCCCAACAATATGATTAATACACTTATGTCAGGTTCATCGTCTTCAGGTATGACAGCCAATATGACCTCTTCCATGACAAATATGTTCAGTTCTTCTATGACAAACAGCTGGGTAGAGCTTATAGGTGATAACAAGCTGCTTGAAATGCAGTATGATATTGTTCACGGCAGACTTCCCGAAAACAAGAATGAAGTCGTTCTTATTGTTGATAAGCACAATGAGGTAAACGAGCTTGTGCAGTATGCACTCGGACTTAAAAATCAGGATAACTTTATGTCTGATATGATGGGAATGATGTCAGGAGAAGAGCTTTCTACTACTGTTATTGAAGAATACACATATGACGACATAATTAATATGCAGTTCCGTCTTGTTTTTGACTACCAGTATTTTGTGTATGATGAAGCAACAGGGCTTTGGACAGACCAGAGAGAAAATGCCATATATGAAAGACAGCTTGTTGAAAACGGCGAGCTTCTCACAATCGTAGGTATTATCCGTCCTGATGAAGACAATGCTATAGCAATAGGCACAGGCTGTATCGGCTACACCACAGAGCTTATGGATTATGCGCTTCAGAAAACACAGAGCAGTGATGTTGTTATCCAGCAGCTTGCAGACAAAACAAAGGATGTTATCACAGGACTTACATTCAATACTCTTACCGTAAACGATTTCAGCCTTGCTGATATTGATATGTCACTGATTGATTTCAAATATCTTGATTTATCTCCCTTTATGAGTATGATGGAAGATATTGATTTGTCACAGATTGATATACTCAATTTCGACATAACCGATCTTATGGACTTCTCGGATATGACCGAGCTTCAGAAGAAGCTTGTTGAGGGCTATCTCTCCGATGAACAGGTTCTTGCATTCAAGCAGGCTTATGTTGACACTCTGAATGCTCAGTGTTCTCTTGATAAAACCTTTAAGTCTATAGGCTATGCAACAGAAGACACACCCTCTTCAATTTATATTTATCCCAAGTCATTTGAAGACAAGGAAGAAATAAATAATCTTGTTGCATACTATAATGAGCAGATGGAAGCTCAGGGCTATATCGGATATACAGTAACCGTTACCGATATTATGGGTATGATAATGTCTATGATGACAAGTATTCTTAATATCGTTACTTATGTTCTTGTTGCATTCGTTGCTATTTCTCTTGTTGTTTCATCAATAATGATTGGTATTATCACTTATATCTCGGTTCTTGAAAGAACAAAGGAAATCGGTATTCTCAGAAGTATCGGTGCTTCAAAGAAGGATATTTCGAGCGTATTCAACGCAGAAACCGTTACTATCGGTCTGGGGGCAGGTGTTATCGGTATTGTTTCAACGCTGCTGCTGGAAATTCCTATCAACTTCCTGCTCGAATATTTCACACATTCGGGTGCAGAAGCTCAGCTTCCTGTTGTTGCCGCAATTATCCTTGTCGGTATAAGCGTACTGCTCACATTTGTTGCAGGTCTTATTCCCTCATCCTTTGCAGCTAAGAAGGATCCCGTTGAAGCTCTCAGAACAGATTGATAAATAGCCGGGTGTTCGGAAGAACACCCGGCAGTTTTATTCGCCTTATGGCAAGTTTTATTGCTTCGCAGTGATATTATGCTTTGCATAGTGTTATTATGAGGAAAGCGAATAACAAGGTTCTGACGAAGTCAGGTTCTTATTGTCCTGCGGACAGTTATTCTGCGAATAAAATATCACTGAAGCAGAATGCTTCAATATCACTATTGCCGAAGGTGATAATATCACTCTGCCGTCAGGCAGAATATCACTTGAATATACAAAAAAACAGTGTAGCCTATGCGGGTTACACTGTGCATTAAAAGATATTTGCTAATGTTTTTTTTACTCAAACATATTCCATGGATATTTGTTTTCGGGCTTTGCGGTAAAGCTAAGCTTTTCTTTTGTTTCGGGATGAGTAAAGCTCAGTGAACAGCTGAAAAGTCCCAGTGTGGGAATGTTATCTGCCGCACCGTATTTTCCGTCACCTAAAAGCGGCATCTTACGCGATGCAAACTGTACTCTTATCTGATGTGTTCTGCCTGTGTGCAGTCTTATTTTCAGAAGTGAATAAGCATCGGTATCAGCTGTATATGTTTTTATAATCGTATATGTCAGCGAGGCTTTTTTTACTCCCTTTCGCTCTCTTTTTACAACATATGATTTATTCTTTTTTGTGTCCTTGAACAGCCAATCCTCTAAAACGGCACTTTTTTCTTCGGGTACATTATGAACTATTGCAAGGTATTCCTTCTGAAAATTGTTGAGTGTTATCTCATTTGAAAGGAAAGCCGCCGCTTTTTTTGTTTTTGCATATACCATAATCCCGGCTGTTGCCGTGTCCAGCCGATGAACGGGGAAAATCTGAGGCTGAGCTGCTCCTTGTTTTTCGCAATACTTTATAAGCTCATTCACCATATCCTTTTTGTCCGGTCGTTCCTGAGAGGATATTCCTGCAGGTTTTATGCAAACAATTATGTGGTTGTCTTCAAAAAGTAAGTTCATAATAAAGCTCCCGAAAAATTCTTTATTTATAATACAATTATTTTATTGTGAAATCAATATTCTATTCAATGATTGTTCATAATTTTTGTTGTTTTATAAAATCAAATATGCATTTTTCCGTCATTATATATGTGTTTGTTTGATAAAAGCAGAGATGCCGTTTTGAATTGTTGTGTGAATGTGACAAATCTGTTAATCTTTTGGAATGATGCCGAAATTTATTGAAATTGTTTTTAATTAATGCTATTATTAGTATGTAATATAGTTTATTATACTGATTTGTATTTTGGAGGTGAAATAAATGGAAGAAACAACAAAGGTTGCTCCCGGTGCAATATTATCTGATGATGCAAAAACAATCGGTGATGCAATAGATGATTTTGCAGCAATTTTTATCTGGCTTTTTAATAAAATCAAAGAGCTTTTGGCAAAAATCGGCTTGTAATTGCAGCGTTTAATTAAAAAGGAGGTCTGTTTATGGAAGTAGCAGAATATATCCAAACATTTGTTAAAATGCTTGTTGAGATTATCAACGCCATAAAGAACTTCTTTAATGCAACTAAAGGCGAAGAAGATGCAGGCGAAGAAAAACAGTAAGCAAAAAATGACAAATAGCTTTTCAGCTAAAAAGACCGACGCATAGGCGTCGGTTTTTTTTGCCCGAAATTGTAAAAAAACGGTTAAATACTTGAAAACTTCGGATGCGTATGTTAATATAAGAATGAAAATAAATATATTTTTTAGTGAGGTGAAAATAATATGTACGATTCCGATTACGGTTACATTCAGAATTTCATTGACTATTTTATGCAGATTTTCTATATGATTATGGAGTTTCTCGGTCTTATGGAAAAGAAAGAGGAAGAAACAACTGCTCCTCAGGCATAATCAACTGAACAATAAGCTGAAAGGTGCTGTAAAAAACTTTTGTTTTTTACAGCACCTTATTTTTTTTTGAAATCAAGCTATTGGTTTGCTTGCAGCCTTCGGAGCAAGGCGCGCGGGATTTTTCTGAATAAGAGGTATTGCAGAGTCCGTAACACATTCCTTTGTTACGGTTATCTTCTCAATAGAGGGGTCAGAGGGGGAGGTGAACATTACGGGAAGAAGCACCTTTTCCATAATTGACCTTAAGCCTCTTGCACCTGTTTTCTTTTCAAGTGCCTCTCTTGCTACCTCTCTTAAGGCATCATCGGTGAACTCAAGCTCAACGGAATCAATAGAGAAAAGTCCCTGATATTGCTTGACAATAGCGTTTTTCGGTTCCTTGAGTATTCTCATAAGTGCTTCCTCGTTGAGTGACTGCAAGGCAGTAAGCAAGGGAAGTCTGCCCACAAGCTCGGGGATAAGACCGAATTTTACAAGGTCCTGAGGAATAACCTTGCTCATAATCATATCGTTCTGTAATTCGGACTTGAGCACGATTTCCGAGTCAAAGCCAAGAACGGAATTGCCTGAACGCTTTTCAACGATTTTCTCAATACCGTCAAAAGCACCGCCGCAGATAAAGAGAATATTTGTTGTGTCTATCTGTATAAATTCCTGTTGAGGATGCTTTCTGCCTCCCTGCGGAGGAACATTCGCAACAGTACCTTCAAGAATTTTAAGAAGAGCCTGCTGAACACCCTCACCGCTTACATCTCTTGTGATGGAGGTGTTTTCGCTTCTTCTTGAAATCTTGTCGATTTCATCAACATATATAATGCCTCTTTCTGCCTTTTCTATATCAAAATCAGCAGCCTGAATAAGGCGCAGCAGTATGTTCTCAACATCCTCACCGACATAGCCTGCTTCAGTAAGCGTTGTAGCATCTGCTATAGCAAAGGGCACATCAAGAGTTTTTGCAAGTGTCTGAGCAAGGAAGGTCTTGCCAACACCTGTAGGACCTAACAGAAGAACATTGCTCTTCTGAATATCCACATCGGTTTTTGCCTTGCGGTAAATTCTCTTGTAGTGGTTGTATACGGCAACGGAAAGGGCAATTTTAGCCTGCTCCTGACCGATAACATATTCATCGAGCTTAGCCTTTATTTCCTGCGGCTTGGGGAGAAGCTTTGGAGATGCAGCTTTTTTGCCTGTTTTTCTTGAGGGACTTTCTCCGCCCTCTAAAATGGAACGGCAGCTGTCTATACATTCATCGCAGATAAAAGCATCTGCGCCCTGAATAAGCATTGAAACCTGATCCTGCGTTCTGCCGCAAAAGGAACAGCAATACTGCTTGTTTTTGGGATCATCGTATTTAGCCAATTGGAAATTCCTCCGATTTATCTTTTGGTAATAACTCTGTCAACAAGGCCGTATTCCATAGCCTGCTGTGCACTCATAAAGTTATCACGGTCTGTATCTCTTTCAATAACTTCGATAGGCTTGCCGGTTTCTTCTGCCAATATTCTGTTAATCTTGTTTTTGATAAGAGTGATGTGGTCAGCAGCAATTTTCATATCACTTGCCTGGCCCTGCATACCGCCCAAAGGCTGATGAATCATAATTTCGCTGTTGGGGAGAGCAAGTCTTTTACCGGGTGTGCCCGCTGCAAGCAGAAAAGCACCCATACTTGCTGCCATACCCATACAGATAGTGGAAACATCGCATTTGATATAATTCATTGTATCAAAAATTGCAAAGCCTGCGGAAACAGAGCCGCCGGGGGAGTTGATGTAAAGAGAAATGTCTTTTTCGGGGTCCTGACCTTCAAGAAAAAGAAGCTGTGCTACAACAAGACTTGCTGTTACATCATTGATTTCTTCGGAAAGAACAATAATTCTGTCGTTAAGAAGTCTTGAAAAAATATCATAGGCTCTTTCGCCTCTGTTGGTCTGCTCAATAACGGTGGGAACTAAAGACATATAGGGGTTGAATGACATAATAATCCTCCTTATGGGATAATGAGATAAAAAACGGTCGGCAAATTTTCCCGACCGTTTTAATGATTGACAACTTAATAAAAATTATTCAGCGTCCTGAGTATTTGCTTCTTCGGCGGGAGCTTCTTCTTTAGCAGCAGCCTTTTTCTTTGTTGCTGCTTTTTTAGCAGGAGCCTTCTTTTTAGCCTTGGGAGCTTCTTCTGCTTCAGCAACTGCGCTGTCTGTTACTATAGCGGAAGCCTTTCTTGCACGAAGCTCTTTCTTGACTGTGTCTGCCTGAATAGCCTTTTTAACTGTGTCTGCATCAACGCCGTATCTTTCAGCCATAGCTGCATATTCAGCATCAACATCTTCATCAGCTACTTCAACATTTTCAAGCTCGGCAATCTTTTCAAGTGCTAACTGAATTTTAACTTCTTTTTCAGCAGCGCCCTTATAGTTTTCCATCATGCCTTCAACAGTCATACCGAGGTACTGAAGATATGTTTCAAAGGGGATACCCTGAGATTCAACATTGTATCTGAATTCTGAAACCATATTTTCAGCGGTTCTCTTAATCATAGCTTCGGGAATTTCATCTGTTACGAGTTCTGCAAGCTTATCGAATACTTCGTTTTCGAAGTTTCTCTTTGCAGCAGCTTCCTTTTGCTCTGTGAGAGTTTTTCTGATATCTGCCTTGAGCTCATCAAGAGTATCAAATTCGCTTATATCCTTAACGAATTCATCATCAAGCTCGGGAAGCTCTTTAGCCTTGATAGCGTGAAGCTTGATTTTGAAAACAGCATCCTTGCCTGCAAGCTCTTCGGTGTATTCCTCGGGGAACTTAACATTAACATCAAATTCTTCACCGATTGTATGACCGATAATCTGCTCTTCAAAGCCGGGGATGAAAGAGCCTGAGCCGATTTCAAGCTCGTGTTCCTGAGCCTTGCCGCCGTCAAAAGCAACACCGTCAACAAAGCCTTCAAAGTCGATAACAGCGATGTCGCCGTTTGCAACTGCTCTGTCTTCAACTGTGATGATTCTTGCATTAGCTTCAACCTTTCTTGTGAGGTCAGCTTCAACTTCTTCATCAGTTACTGTTGCGTCTGCTTTTTTAGCTGTAAGTCCCTTGTAGCCTTCGATAGTGATTTCGGGCTTAACTGTTACCTTGCAGGTGAGGCTTACACCCTCCTTGCCGATTGACTTGATGTCAAAATCAAAGGGATTGTCAACGGGGTCAATCTTAGCTTCTGCCAATGCTTCTTCGTATGCATCGGGGAAAGCGATATCAAGTGCAGAATCATAGAAAACGGATTCGCCGTACATCTTTTCGATGAAAGCTCTGGGAGCCTTACCTTTTCTGAAGCCGGGAACATTGATGGAATTCTTTTCTTTGTTGTAGGCCTTGTTTACGGCTGCTTCAAAGCTTTCAGCAGAAATGGAAAGCTCAACCGTAAATTCGTTCTTGCCTGTTTTTTCAGCGGATACTAACATTTGATTTTCCTCCTAACAGTCTATTAAGACATTTGTAATATTATACCAAGTGAAAAATAAAATTGCTATAGTTTTTTTGCGAAAATATAATTAATTATATTGTTGATAAACACTCGTTTTTTGGGCAGAATGTAAAAAATGAGTTACAGCATAACCTTTTTCGGACAAAATTCAAGAAAATCCGCAGAAACAAGAGAAAACTTTATATTATCGTATTCAAACAGGGAAAATCTTCCCGTGCGTTCTGCGTGGATGTGTCCGAAATAGCAACGGGTTATTCCCTCTGCCTTGAGAACGGAAAAAATCTCCTCGCATACCTTGTCATCGTAAACAGCGGGGTAGTGAAGAAAAGCAACGGGAGTTCCGCCCAGCTCTTTAGCTGCCTTTATTGATGTAAGCAGTCTGCCCGACTCTCTTTTCAGCACCTTTTCAACATCCTCACTTTGGGAATCGAAAAACCAGCCTCTTGTGCCGCATATGGCGATATCGCCGCAGCGGTAGGCATTGTTGAACAGAAATTTTATTGTATTGAAATTGTTTTCGTCAAGAAACATCTGCATTTTTCTCAGAGTTCCCCACCAGTAGTCGTGATTGCCCTTGCCTATGATTTTTGTTCCGGGGAGAGAGTTCAGGAATTCAAAATCCTTTTTAGCCTCTTCAAGTGACATAGCCCAGGAAATATCTCCGGGAATAACAACAAAATCATCATCTGTAATTAGAGCTTTCCACTGATTTTCAAGGCGTTTTTCAAAATCGGTCCAGCCTTTGAAAATATCCATAGGCTTGTCCGTTCCGAATGACAGATGAGGGTCTGAGATAACATATAGTGACATAAGTGCCTCACAAATGTAAGAAAAAATCTTAGATTTATCAACCCCTACCCCCAATCTTGGGGGAAAGGTGTTTCTTGATATAAGCTAAATTGCTCACTTCGCGAGCAATTTTATATATATGAAAAATTTGCCATGAATTAAATTATCTTAATCTGCCGAAACTTTAAGTGAAGTCAGCTCCGGCACAAGGTTGATTTTACATTGCGCTGAGATACGAAATACAATGAAAGTTGAGTATCTTCTGATGTTTTTTCTGTGATTATTGAGAAAACAGCTTCAAATACTTAAATTTTTTTGTATTCGGCTGACTTCATATTTTGTCAGGAGAAGTGAACAAAATGGACAAACAGATTAAAGAAATCAAGAACATCAAGTGTGATGTAAAGAACTGTGTATATCACACAGGCGACAGCAAGTGTATGGCAGGTAACATTCAGATAGGCTCACAGAATGCCTGCTCATGCTCAGAAACAGTTTGTGCAACCTTTGAGCTCAATTCGGATGCCAAAAAGTATTAAGCTTAAATTTTTAACAGCTTGAATACCTCTTCGGTCATATCTTCTTTATTGCATATGCCCTTGAATACGGGCTCCTTGCCCTTAAGCTGAGCAAGCTGTGAGGGGGCTTTCACGAGAGTTAACTGCTGAAGCTCATCAACCATACCGAATTCATCGGAGGATGAATATTTTTCATCGGTAACTGCGCCTAAAACAGCCTGTGAGAATTTATAGGGATTGGCGGTTGATGCAATAACGGTGGGAGTTAAATCTCCTGTCTTTTCTTTGTATTCGTTATAAACTGCAACAGCAACAGCAGTATGTGTGTCGCACAGATAGTTATTCTCTTTCCAGATTTTTGCGATGGTTTCTTTTGTTTTTTCATCATCACATTTACCTGCAGAGAAAATACCTTTGATTTTTTTGAGTGTTTCTTCGCTTACGGTATATTCACCCTTTTCGGAAAGTGATGAGAAAAGAGCATTGACAGTATCGCTGTTGTTGTCACAGATATGGAAGAGCAGTCTTTCGAGGTTTGAAGAAATGAGTATGTCCATAGAGGGAGATACGGTTGTGTGGAAAGGACGCACACGGTTATAGTGACCTTCGGTTAAGAACTCGGTTAAAACATCATTTGCGTTTGAAGCGCAGATAAGACGGTTTACGGGGAGTCCCATTTCCATGGCATAGTATGCAGCAAGAATGTTACCGAAGTTACCTGTGGGAACGGTGAAGTTTACTTTTTCGCCGTTTCTCACCTTACCGTCGGCAACCATATCCGCATATGCGGAGAAATAGTATACAATCTGGGGAACAAGTCTGCCCCAGTTTATGGAGTTAGCAGAGGAGAAAGCAAGATTATGCTTGAGAAGCTCTGCTTTTATATTTTCATCGGTGAAAATCTTTTTAACGCCTGTCTGGGCATCGTCAAAGTTACCGTAGATAGCACATACGCCTACATTGTTACCCTCCTGGGTGGTCATCTGAAGCTTCTGCATGGGGCTTACGCCGTCATTGGGATAGAAAACGAGAATTTTTGTTCCGTCAACATCCTTAAAGCCCTCAAGAGCTGCCTTGCCTGTGTCACCGCTTGTTGCAACAAGGATAACAATTTCCTGCTCGGGTGCGGTTTTCTTTACGGACTTTGTGAGAAGATAGGGAAGAAGCTGTAAAGCCATATCCTTGAATGCACAGGTAGGACCGTGCCAGAGCTCAAGAATTGATGCTGTGTCTGTAAGAGAAACAACGGGAGCAACCTTTTCGTGTGAAAAGCCTGTTGAATATGCTCCGTCAGTACAGAAATCTATTTCTTCCTTTGTAAAATCGGTAAGGAAGAGTGAGAGAACCTGACGGGCGCGGTCAATATATGATTTGCGAGTAAGCTCTTCAATAAAATCGGGTGTGATTTTCGGCAGACTTGTGGGGACAAAAAGACCTCCGTCTGTTGAAATTCCTTTTGTTATAGCCTCGGCAGAGGTTACCGAAAGAGTGTTATTACGGGTAGATGTATAATTCATAACTTACCTCCTGAAAAAATGTTCTATATATTTTATCAAAACTGTTGCGGATTGTAAATAGTTTTTATGCCGAAATTCCTGTATATTTTAACAAAATTAAAGCTTTTTAGCATTATAATTATTAAAATAATAAAAACAGTTGATTTGATATGTACTTTTATGTTAAAATAACCAAATACGGAGGTTGATAGTATGGAAGACTTCACAGTAAATTTACTTAAAAATATACCGTCACATGCAGAGGTAAGACAGCAGCTGGCAAGAACAAGAAGAGTGTCCGTTGTGGGCGGAAATCTTGTGAGCAATATGTCTGCTGTATCAAAGGGCGTGTGTGCGCGAGTTTATAAAAACGGTGTCTGGGGCTTTGCTTCAAAGAGTGCGGCTGATGAAAAATCAGTAAAAGAGGTGCTTGATGCCGCAAATGAGAATGCCGTTTTGCTCAATTCAAGAAAGCCTAAAAACATCCCTGAGCTTCTCGGTGCAGGGACTGCTTCTTATGTTGAAAGCAGAGGCTTTGTTGAAACAGACCAGAAATTACTTGTTGATTTTGCAAGAGAAATCGATGATTATATAAACAGCAAATATACCTCTCTTTCTTCAAGAAGTGTGGGCATTGCATCAAGCTGCATTGAAAAAACACTTCACACATCAGAGGGTGCATATGCTTTTCAGCTTTTCCCGAGAGTGTATATTATGATTTCAATGTCAGCCGAAACACCTGACGGTGATACGGTTGAGCTGTTTGATGTTTTCGGCGGCGGTGAAGGGTATTTTACGGATTACTACACCACTCCCGATAAGCTTTAT
The DNA here is from genome assembly GCA_045589395.1 of Acutalibacteraceae bacterium. Lineage (GTDB taxonomy): Bacteria > Bacillota > Clostridia > Oscillospirales > Acutalibacteraceae > RUG806. The sequence goes on from JAZNOZ010000004.1 coordinate 62,929, forward strand.
CCCGATATAGATGCTATGCACAATAAGCTTATGCAAAAGCGTGAGGGTATTTTCCCGAATGCGGGCGAAAGACTGTGCATAATAGATTCCTCTCTTGCAGGAATGCTGGCACATGAGGCTGTCGGTCATACGGTTGAAGCAGACCTTGTGCTGTCAGGCTCTGTTGCCGCAAGCAATCTCGGCAAGCAGGTTGCTTCTCCTCTTATAAATCTTACCGACTTTGCAAACGAAGCATTCGGTAAAAAAGCACCTCTGCCCGTGTATATCGACGACGAGGGCACAAAATGCGAGGATGCCGTTATTATCAAGGACGGTGTGCTTACAGGGTATATGAACAACCTTGAAAGTGCAATGCATTTCGGTGTAAAGCCGCAGGGAAATGCCCGAGCATACAGCTTTTCGGATGAGCCTCTTATCAGAATGAGAAACACGGCAATACATCCGGGTAAGGATAAGCTGGAGGATATGATAGCCTCCGTTGATGACGGCTATTATCTTGTAAATACACAGAACGGTCAGGCAGATACCACGGGTGAGTTTATGTTCGGCATCACTATGGGCTACGAGATTAAAAACGGAAAGCTCGGCAAGGCACTCAGGGATACAACCATATCGGGTGTTGCCTTCAATATGCTCAAAACTGTTGATATGCTGTCTGACGGCATAACCTGGGATTTTGCAGGCTACTGCGGAAAGAAACAGCCTATGCCCGTTGCAATGGGCGGACCTGCAATCCGCTGTAAGGTAAATATAGGGGGTAGATAAGTATGGAAAATCTTAAAGAAGTTGCAAAATATACTCTTGATGCTCTCATAAGCGGTGGCGCAGATTTGGCTCAGGTAAGTGTATCTGAGGGAAAAATAGAAGAATTCAATGTTGATGCAGGCGATTTTTCACTTATCAGAAGCGTTTTCAATTCGGGACTTGCCGCAAAGGTAATCAAAAATAAGAGGAAAGGTACGGTTTCTCTCAATCAGCTTGATAAAGAGGCAATAGATATTGCTGTCAGAGAATGTCTTGTCGCTGCAGATGCCTCTGTTGAGGATGACGCTCTGTCAATAGCACAAAGGCAAGAGAACTGCGACTTTGTTGACGGTGTGTTAGTTTCCGATAAGTCAGTTTTTTTTGACAGTATAATAAAATTCTGTGATGTCTTGAAAAGAGATTATCCCGAAATTATGTTGGAGCAGCTAATAGCCACATATTCATACGGCAAGCATGTTGTTATGAACACAAACGGTGTTGAGTTTACCGAGGAAGACGGAGCATATAACATCAGCGTTATGTATTCTGCACACAGGGACAAAGTGTCCACCTCATTTAATTATTTTGATGTTGATTTCCTTGATCCTGCAAGTGATATTATGGAATTCGATATGGTAAGAACCAATTTTGAAAGAGCCGTAAAGGAGCTTGATGCCCAAAGCTTCGAGGGTAAATTTGAGGGCATTGCCGTATTTTCACCTGCGTGTCTGGGTGATATTATTTCAACCGCAATGGGTTCCTTTGCAGGAGATTTCGCACTTATTGAGGGCACTTCCCCTTGGAAAAACAGCCTCGGAAAAGAGGTCGCAAGCAAGGATTTTACCCTTAAAGTTATCCCGCACAGCGAAAAAATAGTATGCGGAGAAAAAATAACCTCCGACGGCTATAAATCACACGATTACCGTGTAATTAATAAGGGTGTTCTTGAAAGCTTTTGTCTTACGGAATATGCTTCAAGAAAAACAGGACTTAAGCGTTCCCCCTCTACCAGCTCCTGTATAGAGGTTGAAGCAGGGGAAAAGAGCTTTGATGAAATGATTTCAGGAATTGACAAGGGTATACTTGTCTGCCGTTTTTCGGGCGGTGAGCCTGCAAACAACGGTGATTTTTCAGGTGTTGCCAAAAACAGCTTTCTTATTGAAAACGGCAAAGTAACAATACCCTTAACAGAAACAATGATAAGCGGTAATATCGCGTCCATGCTTAAATGTGTTTACGGTATATCAAAGGAAACCGTATGCGACGGAAGCTCGGTATTGCCTTACGCTGCCTTTGACGGCGTGACCGTTTCAGGCAAATAATTTTGGAGTGTTCCCATATATGAAAAGAGAAGAATTAAAAAATGTCACATTACCCGTTATACCCTTAAGAGGTATAGTGCTTTTTCCCGATATGACTCTGCATTTTGATATCGGAAGAAAGTCATCTCTTGCGGCTCTTAAGGCGGCAGGCGAAAAGGGAAGTAATATATTTTTTGTGACACAGATGGATATAAATACGGAAAGCCCCGATGTTGATGAGCTTTACAGTGTTGGTGTTGTGGGTAAAATCCGTCAGATAGTAAAGCTGCCCGACAGAGGCTCTACTGTAAGAGTTGTTGTTGAGGGCATACACAGGGGCAGAATAACAGAAGCTTTACAGAAACGCCCCTACATAAAGGCAGAGGTTGAATATCTTGCCGATGATTTTTCTATGCCCGAGGACATAGCAGAGCCTAAGCTTATGCAGGAGGCCGCCTTATACAGCGTGCGCAGATATTTTGAGGATTACTGTATGCACGCTCCTCAGATTACGCCCGATATTGTTTCCTCTGTTTTTCAGCAGAATGATATAAGTGCTGCTGCAGATATGATTGCAGGCAATATAATGCTTTCAATGGAGGATAAGCAAAGACTGCTTGCAGAGCTTAATATATTCAATCGTCTTGAATTATTGTGTGTAATGCTCGCACACGAAACTGAAATCCTTATTCTTGATGAAATGCTTCAGGAAAAGGTTCACGACCAGATGGATAAGAATCAGCGTGAATATTTCCTTAGAGAAGAAATGAAAGCCATTACTGAGGAGCTTAATGCACTTGACGGTGAGGATTCCACGGGACTTCTTTCAAGGGTAAAAGAGAGCCGTATGCCCGAACAGCTTAAGGAAAAAATGTATACGGAGCTTGAAAGACTGAAAAAACTCTCACAGGGCTCTCCCGATGCTAATGTGCTTCGTACTTATATTGAAAAGTGCCTTGAAATCCCGTGGGGAGTATATACCAAGGAAAACAAGAGTCTGCAAAAGGCTGTAAGAGTACTCGAAAAGGACCACTACGGACTTAAAGAGGTCAAAGAGCGTATCACCGAAATGATTGCCGCGCTTATTGTATCTCCCGATATAAAAGGACAGATTATCTGTCTTGCAGGCCCTCCGGGTGTGGGAAAAACATCTATAGCAAAATCTATAGCAGCCGCAACAAACAGAAATTATGCAAGAATTTCTCTCGGCGGTGTTAAGGATGAAGCAGAAATAAGAGGTCACAGAAGAACATATATAGGCGCAATGCCCGGCAGAATTGTAAATGCACTCATTGAAGCAAAAAGCCAGAATCCTCTGATTTTGCTTGATGAAATTGATAAGCTCAGCGCCGATTATAAGGGTGACCCCTCCTCTGCGCTTCTTGAGGTGCTTGACGGTGAACAGAATTTCTCGTTCCGTGACCATTATATTGAGCTTCCCGTGGATTTAAGCAAGGTTCTGTTTATCACAACTGCAAACGATAAGCACGCCATTCCTCCCGCTTTGCGCGACAGAATGGAGGTAATCGACCTTACCGGCTACACATATGAAGAAAAGCTTCATATTGCAAAGAAGCATCTTGTTCCAAAGCAGATGAAAGCACACGCTCTCACAAAGGAAAATATACGCTTTTCTGATTCCGCTCTGAGAAATATTATCGACGGCTACACAAGAGAAGCAGGTGTCAGAGTACTCGAAAGAAAGATTGCGGCAGTATGCCGTAAGGAAACCGTAAGACTTGCAAACGGGGATAATGAAAAGCTTGATGTCACAGACAAAAATATTGAACAGCTTCTGGGGGTAAGAAAATACCGCCCCGATGAAAAGCGTACAACTGATGAAATCGGTCTTGTGAACGGACTTGCGTGGACCGCAGTCGGCGGTGAGATGCTTGAGGTTGAGGTTGCCGTGCTTGAGGGTACGGGCAAATTAGAGCTTACGGGTTCGCTGGGCGATGTTATGAAGGAGTCGGCAAGAGCCGCTGTTACCTACATACGCTCTAAGTACAAGGAGCTCGGAATTGACGGAGAGTTTTATAAGAACAAGGATATACACATCCATTTCCCCGAGGGTGCAGTTCCCAAGGACGGTCCGAGCGCAGGTATTACCGTAACAACTGCACTTGTTTCCGCTCTGAGTGAAACTCCCGTAAGAGGCGATACAGCAATGACGGGTGAGGTCACCATACGAGGCAGAGTGCTTGCTATAGGGGGCTTAAGAGAAAAGTCTATGGCGGCATACAGAGAGGGTATGAAATATGTTTTGATTCCTCAGGCAAATGTTCCTGATTTACAGGATGTTGATAAGGCAGTAAAGGACAAAATCACATTCATTCCCGTAAAGAATGTTGACGAGGTGCTTGATTTTTGTCTTATAAAGAAAGAAGAAAGTGTTTTTGAAGAAGAGGCATCACAGCCTGAAAATAAGACACTTGAAATCCCGAAGCATAAATATCAGGAACAGAGAGGTAGAACAGGTGAACTGCAATAATGTTAAATTTGAAGCGTCATACGGCACTTCAAGACAGCTTCCCGTATCGGATTTGCCCGAAATAGTTTTTGCAGGTAAATCGAATGTTGGAAAATCCTCTTTGATAAATAAATTCTTTAACCGTAAAAATCTTGCCCGTGTGAGTGCCGTTCCGGGCAAAACCACAACCATTAACTTTTTTACGGTTGACGGCATCCGTTTTGCAGATTTGCCCGGCTACGGCTATGCCAAAAGAAGCGAAAGCGAAAAGCTGCGTTGGGGCGAGCTTATGGAGCAGTATTTTGCAAGCGAGAGAAATATAAAGCTCATAGTCCAGCTTCTTGATATGCGTCACGAGCCCACAGCCGATGACAGAACAATGCTTAACTTCCTTTCCGAAAGCGGATATAATTTTATCTGTGTTCTGACAAAATGCGATAAGCTCAAAACTATGGAAAGAAACAGACGAAGAGAAGCATTTGCACAAAATCCCGACCTTGCACCGGCAAAAAAAATAATCGAAGCCTCTGCACAGACAGGTGAGGGAATAGAGCAGATAAAGGCAGTTATTGAAGAATTTTTAGCTGAATAAAAAATCAGGATACATCAACATCACTGCAGATGTTATTGATGTATCCTTTTTTTGTGCCGTAAAATGCAAAAAAATTGAAAAGTCATAAAAAAATCGACTTGATTTTATTGAAAAGTCAGATTTTTTATGGGGTATTTTGTTTGAAAAGTCAGAAAATACAGCGAACCATACAGTTTTGCAGAAAGCTGCGGTTAAATTTTTAGGGAACTAAGACCTATGTAAGCAATTTAAGCTTTTTCGTTGCATTTTCGTCTTCGGTTGGTAGGGAACGAAGCCCACTTCGTTCCGTCTGAGGGGTGGGTAACTTTTATTTGCACGCATCTTTTGTCAAATACAATGCTGAAATTTTTGTGAAATGGTTAGAATTCCCCTATACGGAACGATGTGGGCATCGTTCCCTACCGGTACAGACCTTTGGTTTCATCACAAAAGCAAGTTACCATATAACATTGGTAGGCTTAAGTTGCTTGGTGTACGGCATCGTTCCATGCCGGTACAGACTTTTTGTTGTGTTGCAATATCAGGTTGCCGTTACCAAAAAAATAATTTTAATGACAAATATAATTAAAAAGTGCGAACGGGAAATTGAAATTTCTCTTTCGCACTTTTTTAATAATTAATTTTTTCTTGAAATTTCTGTCTGCTGCACAAAGCTGTTAAAAACACCGTAATAATAATGTGCCAAGCTTCGGGCAACTTTTTTTGCTGTTATAGAGCAATCCTTTTTTACCCACTCCATAAGAACAGAGGTTGTGCCGCCGCCGATAAAGGTAAAGGAGCTTTTGAAATCATCAATATTCTCTTGGGAAAAAATAGGGACAAGAAATTCATATATCATATGGTAAAAAATCTTACCGAAGCTCACATGAATGGAGCTTGTGCTGTTCTGATTGAAAATAAATTTGTAAAGCTCTTTGTTGTCTTTTACAGTACGGGTATAAGCATAGGCAATTTCAAAGTAATCATCTACGGTCAGTCGGGTTAGATCTTCTTTGGTTGCAAGAATTTCTTTTGCTTCGCTTATAACTCCTCTTTGTAGCTCAAAAAACTCTTTTATTATTTTCTGATGAAGATCGTATATATCGGTGTAGTATGTATAGAATGTGGAACGGTTGATATCTGCCTTTTCGCAAATCTGCGTAACTGTTATTTTATCCAGCGGCTTTTCCTGCATAAGCTCATAAAGGCTTTCTCGGATTATTCTTTTTGTGTAAGCTGTTTTTCTGTTTTCTCTTTTTTCCGTCATTTTTGCTTCCCTCTGTTAATTTAACCAACATAATGTCTATTATATGACACAGTGTACAAAAAATCAAGTACAAAAAAAGGGAAAAGCAAAAACAAAACGATTCTGCTTCGAGTCGTACTCTAAAGGACAAAAAGAGTTAATGTAGCAAAAACTGCATTAACTCTTACTTTTTTGCACTGTCACTAAAAGTGGTGAGTAAGTGCGCTTTTAACTTTAGGGTGACGGTAATAATCCGAACCATGCCTGAAATCAA
>JAZNOZ010000005.1:0-10456 GCA_045589395.1 Acutalibacteraceae bacterium
AGGTGCAGTTGAATTTGCCTATGATGTAAGAAATAATCTTTCAAGAATATATCTTGAATTCGGCGGTAAGTCTGTTGCCGCTCAGTATAAATATTCTGCGGTTGATGCAAATGATAACTCGGCAGCATTCGCAAAGGATAATCTGCCTACACAGTTCTATATTTCTGCATCCCGTCATGTAACATATAACTACAACGGATTAAATCAGCTTACACGCAGAAATATTTCCACCACTCGCCCGATAAACTATAACTATACATATAAATCATCGGACAGAAATGCAGAGGGAGAAACTACCTACCGCACAAATCTGCTTGCAAGAGAAACTATTGATAATACCACATACAATTATACTTATGATAATATCGGCAATATCACCAAGATAACAAAAGGTCAAAGAGCAACTACCGATAATCCCGATTCTTTCGGCACAACAACACCTGTAGGCTACCGTTCATATGAATATGATAACTTAAATCAGCTCACAAGAGAAAACAACAAAACGAGCAATAAGAGCACGGAATTCGAATATGACGGTATCGGTAATATCACAAAGAAAACCGAGTATGCGTATACTACAGGAACTCTCGGCACAGCTACAAAGGAAATAACATACAGATACGGTACAGATGCTGATACAGGCTGGAAAAACCTTTTAACAGGTGTTGACCTTAACGGTAACGGCACATATACATCATCAGAAACAATTAACTATGATGAAATAGGTAATCCCACAAGCTATTTAGGCAATACTCTTACATGGAATGGCAGACAGCTTAAGAAGTATGTAGGTAACGGTAATACCATAACCTATACATATGATGCAGACGGCTACCGTGCAACAAAGACCGTAAACGGTAACGAAACAATTTACCGCTATGTAAACGGTCAGTTGGTATACGAAGAAAAGCCTGACGGCAGACAGCTATTCTACCTCTACGATTCCTACGGCTATCTCACATCTATCCGTTACTATAACGGCGATGCATCAACCCTTATCGGCTACTATGTAACCACAAATGCACAGGGCGATGTTATAGGTATCTACAACGCTGACGGTGTTCTCCGTGCTTCTTATGAATACGATGCTTGGGGTAATATTATCTCCATTAAAAATGGTGACGGGGATACAGTTACAAGCGATACACATATTGCGAAGCTTAATTCTGTGCGTTACAGAAGTTATTGCTATGATAATGAAACAGGGCTTTACTATGTGATTAGTAGGTATTATAACCCGCAGGTTGGGCGTTGGTTGAATGCGGACAGCTTGCTTAACCAAGAATCTGTTCTTGGATTCAATATGTTTGCGTATTGTGGTAATAATCCTGTTATAAATGTTGATTACACTGGGATGCGCCACTGTGCAGCGCTCTCAATTAATGAGGAAAATGCTTACGACAGATTTATATCATGCAATTATCAACGAACAGTATCATTGCAAAAACTAGGACAAATTGTAGATATTACTGAAAAACTAAATGGTTTTATGGAAGAAAACGCGCAAAAACTAAGAGACTATGCAGATACACATAAGCCTATAGATACATTGATTTATTTTATTAGAAATGTAACTGATGCGGGTGCATTGGATATTAAACTTCAAAATGAATGGGGATTTGAAGAAGGAAAAACATACATTTACAAGGGGATGGTGTTGCGCTATGATGATCCTGGCAATATCAATTTTGGTTATGTAGGGGCAGAATTGTTTCCTCAAATAGTTTTATGTATCGGTGCCGGATTAAATCAATTGACAAAGCCAGCCGTTCCGCATAATGTTTTTTCTTTTTTTGATGATCCCAGAGATACCTATATGATTAAATATGGGTATGGTATATATAAGGGGTGGTATTAATGATGAACAGAAGTGTGCTATCTAGTGTACTGGGGGGGATAATTTTAGGCATGCTACTTGTTTTTGCTAGCATCCAGCCATTTATTGAGACAGATATACTATTGCTATTGATTGTTTTAGGAAGTATAATTGTAGCAATTGTAATTTTGTACAGGAATTATTCATTCAAACATACCATATTACGCACAATTTTTATGTTTATGTGTTGTTTTGTTGCTATTCGCTTATTTGCAGTCGCAGGAATTGTTGAATTCCTTGGTAATATACTGCATATTCAAGAAAGTGAAGCAAATAACCGTGCAGCAGGGGTAGGAATGATGTATTTTCTTGTGATCCTTTTAGGAGAAAGTATTATTATAAACGGCATACAGCTGGCACGGTTTTTGATTAAACGAAAAACCACAGACGGGTAAGACAGGGGCCGTTCGAAACCACTGAAAAATAAGACAGGGGACGGTTCTATGTCTTACGCTTCTTATCAAAAAAACGACACTTAGCACCCTCCCCTGTTGCCCCTCTTTTAGTTATCAGACACCGATTCAAGCGAGAACTACACCTTTGTTTATGATAAGTTCGGTAATGTCAAATCAACAAAGGTAGGCTCAACTGCACTTATAACAAACACATACAAAGCAAACAACGGCTTGCTTCTTACAGATGTAGAAAAGAACAAGAAATATCTTTATATTTAGATTTTTTATTTGTATTAAAAAGAATATCAAAAACACAACTCACCGACACCTTTGAAGCAGTCGGTGAGTTTGTTTTTCATCCGTTTACAAATTCAATTTTCCCGTTGTCCGCCGTACAAATAATTTCCATTGATTCAAGAGTATCGGCAATAAGCATTTCACTTAATTTATCTTCAACCTCACTCACAATAAACCTCTTTATCGGACGCACACCGTATGCTTCGTCGAAGCCTTTTTCACTGATATATTCCACAGCAGACTCCGAGAAAGTAATTTTATATCCGAGCTTTTCCATTCTTTCCTGCACCTTTTTAAGGGCAAGTCTTGCTATACTTTTTATCTCATCCTTTGAAAGTCGGCTGAAAACAACCGTTTCATCTATTCTGTTAAGAAATTCGGGACGGAATATTTTTTTAAGCTCGTTTTTTACCGCCTGTTCAACGGCATTGCGGCTCTCTTCCTTATCCGATTTATCAAAGCCCATTGACACAAATTGCTGGGAAAGAATTTTATCTCCTGCGTTTGAGGTCATAACAAAAATACAGTTTCTGCAGTCCACAGTACGCCCCTGAGAAGAGGTTATAATACCGTCGTCGAGAATCTGCAGAAGTGCATTGAAAATTTCGGGATGTGCTTTTTCAATTTCATCAAATAGCACCACGCTGTAGGGCTTACGGCGTATCTTTTCGGTAAGCTGCCCGCCGTCCTCAAAGCCGACATATCCCGGAGGCGAGCCTATCATACGGGAGAGCGAATGCTTTTCCGTGTATTCGGACATATCAAGTCTTATTATAGCATTTTCATCACCGAAAACTGTTCTTGCAATAGCCTTTGCAAGGGCAGTTTTTCCCACTCCCGTAGGGCCGCAGAAAATAAAGGAACCAATAGGTCTTTGAGGGTCCTTGAGTCCCGAGCGACTTCGCCTTATTGCACGGCTTACAGCCTTTACAGCAGAATCCTGACCTATGATATCACGGTGAAGCTCCTGTTCGAGATTAAGAAGCTTTTCTTTTTCGCTCTGAGTTAATTTTTCAGTAGGAATAGAAGTCCATTCGCTGACTATCTGTGCAATGTCCTCAGCAGTAACCTCCCTGATTTTAGCGCCGCTGCCGTCGCGCCATTTAGCCGTGGCTTCACTTAAAAGCAGCTGTACCTCTCTTTCCTCATCCCGTAAATGAGCTGCCCTTTCAAAATTCTGCGCATTTACTGCCGCCGCCTTCATTTTAGCCGTATTTTTCATTTTTTTCTCTAATTCAACAAGCTCCTCGGGCTTCTCTCTTTCGGATAAGCTGACCTTTGCTGCGGCTTCATCAATCAGATCTATTGCCTTATCGGGCAGAAAGCGGTCGCTTATATATCTAACTGACTGCTCAACGGCAGTTTTTATTGCTTCATCACTTATTTTTACATTATGATGCTCCTCATATCTTTCCCTTAAAGCATTGATAATTTCAACAGTTTCTTCCTTTGTGGGTTCCTTTACTGTTACGGTCTGAAAACGCCTTTCAAGCGCGGCATCCTTTTCTATATTTTTGCGGTATTCATCAATAGTTGTAGCCCCCACAAGTCGGATTTCACCTCTTGCAAGTATGGGCTTTAATATATTAGCCGCATCAACCGCACCCTCGGCAGAGCCTGCACCTATAATATTGTGTATTTCATCAATAAAAAGAATAATATTTCCGCAACGGCTTACCTCATTGACGGCATTTCTTATTCTCTCCTCAAAGTCACCTCTGTATTTTGCTCCTGCAACCATACCTGTAAGCTCCAAAGAAAAAAGATCCTTGTCCTTGAGCATATCGGGAACCTCTCCCGATGCAATTTTCAGCGCGAGTCCCTCGGCAACTGCAGTTTTACCAACTCCCGGCTCGCCTATAAGACAGGGGTTGTATTTTGTTTTTCTGCAAAGAATACGGATAACTCTGTCTATCTCCTTATCTCTTCCCGTAACAGGGTCAATTTTCCCTGCCTTAGCCGCCTCAACAAGACTTCTTCCGTATTTTGAAAGCGTGGGGAAATCCTTTTTTCTTCCGTCCTCCTTGCCTCTCATATTAGCAGTCACAGAAGCATTTCCGCCCGACAGACTTTTCACCATATCAGCATAAACCTCGGCAGGAGAAACACCCATTTTTGCAATAAGCGTATAAGCAAAGCATTGCTGATCCTTGAGTATAGCCATTAGTATATGCTCGGTGCCAACAAGCGCATACGAAGAGGATTTTGCTAAGCTTATCGAATTTTCTATTATTCTCCGGCACTTAGGAGTTATATCCTCATTTGTTAGCGTTGTTGGAACACCTATACCTACGGTTTCGCGTATTTTTTCATTAAGACGAAGAAAATTTATTTTTCTTGCCCCAAGCACAACACCTGCAACACTTGACGGGTCCTTAAGAAGTCCCGCAAGAACATGCTCACTGCCTATATAAGTATGTCCCATATCCTCCGCGCAGTTGATAGCAAAATTAAGAGCAACATTCGCTTTTTCGGAAAATCCCGTAAATTTATAAATAAAAAATCCCTCCCTCAAGGAATTGTTGGGTGACGGTAATAATCCGAACCGTGTTTTTTATCGGATTATTTCCGCCACTTCTTTGTTAAAATCCTCGCCAATCCGCAAGGATTGGCTGTGGTTTTGCCGCGAATTGCCAAAAATGCTCTCGATAAAAAATCTTCGACCTGAAATCGTAGAATTTTCAGATGATTTTTGGATGCTTAGGGTACCGAAAGGCTGACGCCTTTTAAAGCCGAAACGCCGAAAAGTGCTGAAAAGGCTTGATTTCAGACAGGTTCGGATTACTATCGTCACCCTAAGAAAAAAATAAAGCAGCACAAAAATGCACTGCTTTATTATATGGAAAATATTTATTTGGTATACAGTTTTTCTTTCACAATCTTTGCTCTTATTTCATCACCTTGCACCTGTGTAAGCTTTGTTCCGGCAAGAACATTGAGTGTTGCGGGCTGCATTGTTACAAAAAGAGAATTTACAGTCTGCGGCTTTATATCAACAAGCGAATACACAGCCCCTAGCCTTACCCAGCTTAAGGATTCCATCATTTCATCTGCCGACAGAAGCACGGCACTCGACAAAAGCCCCATAGAACGGTTAATTCTGTCCTTAACGCTTATATCCTTAACAAATTCCTCTGCCGCTCTTCTCTCCTTTGTTGCAAGCTGCAAGGCTATAGACTTAAGATTTGAAACAGCCTGTTCCTCGCTTATGCCCATAACAACATTATTGCTCAGACGGTAAATATCGCCCTTGGGATCCGTGCTGTCGCCGTATGCGCCTCTTACGGTAAGTCCGAGCTTTGCGGCAGTAGAAGCAAATTTAGACATTGCCCCCGTTTTTGACAATGCAGGCAGATGCATCATAACAGACACTCTCATACCTGTTCCTATATCGCGAGGACTCTGATTAAGGAAACCGAAACGGCGGTCAAAGGCAAAATGCAGCTCATTGTCAAGCAGATTATCTATATTGAAAGCCGTTTCCGCTGCTTTTTCGGGAGCTAAACCCTCTTCTATCACCTGAATACGGATATGGTCATTTTCATTGAGCATAATGCTCACCTTTTCATCCTCGGAGAGAAGAAGCACTCTGCCCTCTGAAAAGGAGGCAAATTCGGGTGTTATAAGATGTCTTTCAGCCAATGACACAGCCTCATAGCTGTAAAGACGGCTCATATCAACAGCTCTCAAAGGCAAACCGCACTTATAAGCAGCCGCGCATATTTTTTCGTTCAGTTCATTTTTTCTGTTCACATTAAGCCGCACGGGGAAAGGCACCGAGCTTATATTTCTTGCAAGTCTTACTCTTGAAGAAATGACCGTATCCCCCTGCTCACCTGCGTTATGATACCATCCGCTGTCAAGAAGCATCAGACTTCACCTCCTGTCAGAGCGCGTATTTCATCTCTTATCTGAGCGGCTCTTTCAAAATTCTGTTCATCTATTGCAATATTAAGCTTGATTTTAAGCTCATCTATCTTAAAATCAAGCTTTGTTTCGTCTGTTGCGCTTTTCGGGATAATTCCCGCATAAGACACTCTGCCGTGAATTTTATTGACTACGGGCAGGAGCTTGTCGGCAAATACCTTATAGCAGTCAGGACAGCCCAAGCCCCCCGTTCTTGCAATATCCTCAAAGGTAAACGAACAGGTTTCACAGCGAAGCACCTTATTGCCGAGCAAGCTTAATTTCGGCTGTGAATACATAGCTCCGAGCACCGAAGCAAAGGATGCGGGCAAGGATGAAAACATATCGGCATAGCCTAAAGACTTGGCACAGTCCGTACAAAGATGTATTTCATATGTTTCGCCGTTTTTTATTCTTTTCAGATGCAGCAAGGCATCATTTTTATGACAGTTCTGACAAAGCATAACAAAACTCCGTAAAATATATATGATATTAATAATATATACCACTTTTTCTCATTAGTCAAGTTATGTAGTTTCTGTGTTTTTATACAATATTGTGCAAAATATACATAAAAAGTAAGTTTTTTTTATAATTGATAAATACTTAACATATTGCTTTTATTTTTGTTTTTATGTATACTACATAATGGCATAGATTTGGAATTCAAATTTTATAAGGAGAAGGTATAATGAAAATCAAATTCACAGAAACCATACTCAGAGATGCCAACCAATCCCTTATAGCAACAAGAATGCCCTTCGAAACCTTTGAACCCATTCTTGAAACCCTTAATAAGGCAGGTTACTATTCTCTGGAATGTTGGGGCGGCGCAACATTTGATTCATGTCTGAGATATCTTAACGAAGATCCGTGGGAAAGACTCAGAAAAATCAAAAAGGCATGTCCCGATACAAAGCTTCAGATGCTTTTAAGAGGTCAGAATCTTCTTGGTTACAAGCACTATCCTGATGACGCTGTAAGACTTTTCGTAAGAAAAAGCGTTGAAAACGGCATTGATGTTATAAGAATTTTCGATGCCCTCAATGACCTTCGCAATATCGAGGTTGCTGTTGATGAAGCACTCAAGGCAGGGGCTGAGGTACAGGGCACAATCTGCTACACAATAAGTCCCATTCACGACCTTAAAAGCTATGTTGAAACAGCAAAGGGTCTTAAGGCACTCGGTGTACAGTCCATCTGTATCAAGGATATGGCAGGTATTATGAGCCCCAAGCAGGCGTACGACACAGTTAAAGCTATCAAAGAAGCTGTTGACCTTCCCGTTGTTCTTCACACTCACTCAACAACAGGACTCGGCTTTATGACACTTCTTAAGGCTGTTGAAGCAGGCTGCGATGTTATCGATACTGCTATCTCCTGCTTCTCAGGCGGTACTGCACAGCCTGCAACAGAAACTATGAACTATGTTCTCAAGGAGTACGGCTATGAAACAGACCTTGACACAGCTGCACTCACAAAAATAAACGATTTCTTCAAGCCCTACAGAGCAAAATGTCTTGACAGCGGTCTTCTCAATCCGGTTGTTATGGCAACAGATACAGATGCTCTCGGCTATCAGATCCCCGGCGGTATGCTTTCAAACCTTGTTGCTCAGCTTACAGCTCAGGGCAAGCTTGACAAGCTTCAGGAGGTTCTTGAAGAAACTCCCAGAGTCCGCGCAGATATGGGTTATCCTCCCCTTGTTACTCCCATGAGTCAGATGGTAGGTGTTCAGGCAACATCAAATGTTCTTCAGGGTAAGTACAAAAATATTTCCAAGGAAATCAAGAACTACATCAAGGGTGAATACGGCAGAGCCCCCGGTGCTATAAGCGAAGAGCTTAAAAAGCTGGTTCTCGGTGATGATGAGCCCATAACCTGCCGCTTTGCAGATACTCTCGCTCCCATTGTTGAAGAAACAAAGGCTGCCCTCGGTGAAAAGGCTGAAAGCATTGAGGATGTTCTTTCCTACATCGCTTTCCCCCAGCTTGCAGAAAAATTCTTTGATGCAAGAGCAGAAAAGAGAAGCAGAACATACACATACTCAATCAAATTAATAGAGGAGGCAAAATAATATGCTGCTTTTAGGTGTTTTTGACACAGTTTTTGACGGTATTATGGATATTCCTACCTCAATTATTATTTCAGTTGTAGGCTTCTTAATCGTTTTTGCAGTTCTTGCATTCCTTGCAATATTTGTTTTCGGCTCAGGAAAGGTATTTGACGCAATCCTCGGTAAGAAAACAAAAAAAGAAGAAACAACATCCGCTCCCGTACAGGCTGTTGCTCCCGCAGCAGCTCCCACACAGGCTCCCGTTGTTACAGTATCATCTTCTTCAGAAAATGATATTCCCGATCAGGATATTGCAGTTATAATTGCAATAGTCTGCAATCAGTCAGGCATTCCCCTTAACAAGCTCAGAATAAATTCAATAAAACTTTTGGAGGATAAATAAAATGAAATATCAGGTAACAGTAAACGGAAAAATTTATGAAGTAGATGTAACAGAAGGCGAAGCAGTTGTTAACTCTGTTTCAGCAGCAGCTCCTGTTGTAGCGGCAGCTCCCGCTGCTCCCGTTGCAGCTCCTGCAGCAGCTCCCGCACCCGTTGCAGCTCCCGTAGCAGCAGCTGACGGCGAAAAGGTTGTAGCTCCCATGCCCGGCACAATCCTTGCAGTAAATGTTTCTGCCGGTCAGGCTGTTAAAGCAGGCGATGTTCTCTTTATTCTCGAGGCTATGAAAATGGAAAATGAAATCGTTGCTCCCGTAGCCGGAACAGTTAAGCAGGTACTTACAACAAAAGGCTCCACAGTTAATACTGATGATGTTCTCGCAGTTCTGTAAAATAAGGAGGTCATAAATATATGGAACTCATTACTGAAGTTCTCAATGGTATATGGATAGACTCCGGCTTTCATCTTCTCGAATGGCAGAATCTTGCAATGATCGGAGTAGCGTTTGTATTCCTTTTCCTCGCAATCGCAAAGAAATTTGAACCCCTGCTTTTAGTGCCCATTGCATTCGGTATTCTTCTTGCAAACCTCCCCGGTGCTAATATGATGCTCGATACAACAGGCGGTCTTTTAGGCGATATGTCCGGTGCACCTCCAATTGAAGGTGCACATTGGTATGATTCGGGTGTATTGAGAATTCTTTACACAGGTGTTAAGTCAAGTATCTTCCCCTGCCTTATCTTTATGGGTGTTGGTGCTATGACAGACTTCGGCCCTCTTCTTTCAAACCCCGTTTCTCTTCTTCTCGGTGCCGCAGCACAGCTCGGCATCTATGTTGCATTCATCATTGCTATTCTCTTAGGCTTTGAACCCAATGTTGCCGCATCAATTGCTATCATAGGCGGTGCAGACGGTCCCACAGCAATTTTCCTTGCTTCAAAGCTTGCTGCCGAATATCTCGCACCGATTGCACTCGCGGCATATTCGTATATGGCGCTTATTCCGATTATCCAGCCCCCCATTATGAAGCTTCTCACAACAAAGAAGGAACGCCAAATCAGAATGGACTCACTCCGTCCCGTTTCTAAAAAGGCGAAGATTATATTCCCTATCGTAATTATTATATTCGTTGCGCTCTTAGTTCCCGATGCGGTTGCTCTTATCGGCTCGCTTATGCTCGGTAATCTCCTTCGTGAGTGTGGTGTAACAGAGCGTCTTTCAAAGACCGTTCAAAACGAGCTTATGAATATCGTTACTATCTTCCTTGGAATTTCAGTTGGTGCAACGGCAACCGCTGCAACCTTCCTCCAATGGAAAACAATTATCATCATCGCAATGGGTATTGTTGCGTTCGGCGTTGCAACCGGGAGCGGCGTGCTTATTGCAAAGCTTATGAACCTCTTCTTACCGAAGGGCAAGAAGATAAATCCGCGTAGCGGCTCAGCACGCGTTTCTGCCGGTCCTATGGCGGCGCGTGTATCACAAAAGGTGGGGCAAGAGGCTGACCCGGGCAACTTCCTGCATAT
>JAZNOZ010000006.1:0-11603 GCA_045589395.1 Acutalibacteraceae bacterium
CAGGCATGGTTCGGATTATTACCGTCACCCTAAAGTTAAAAGCGCACTTACTCACCACTTTTAGTGACAGTGCAAAAAAGTAAGAGTTAATGCAGTTTTTGCTACATTAACTCTTTTTGTCCTTTAGAGTACGACTCGAAATCGGCTCCTTTCGTTTTTTCTTTGCGTATTAACTTTTGCCAAAGATAAAAAATATAACTTTCTGTGAAACAGAAAATAACATTTTCACGATAGTGTAGGCAATAACAGCACTTTTCTAAAGTGATATTTGCATTTGGCAGGTGGTATTCACTTTGCGAGTTTATATATTCCCCTTGAAAACAATACTTGCCTTCGTGTTTATCAGCACATTGTTGTTTTTTTTGCATAAAACATAAATCTCACCGCCGTCACCCGATACGCTGAGTTCTCTGCCGTATTCTGTTTTTTCCGTACGGCAAAGAGTTAGTACCGCTGCCGCAGCAGCTGACACATCCGACAAAACATAACCTGTACCGTTTATGTATGAACGGATGAAAACTGATGAATCGGATTTCCTTTCGCAAAAAACAGCACTTGCTTTTTTGTTGAAAAGTGAGTGCCTTGTTATCTGCTCACCGAGGGCAATAAAGTTTATATCAGACAATGCCTCTGTTTCGTGTACCGCAAAAGTATTGCCTATTCTCAAGGCTGTCATACTGAGTATTCTGTTGCCTACTTCAACACGGCGGTTGATGACGGGATTTTTGGAAGCAAGAGGAATTTCATCGGGCAGGAAGGTGCCTTTCCCGAGATCGGCGGTAATATCAAAGCCGTTTTCGTGCTTCTGTATCATAATATCGGTTGATATTCCGTTTTGCTTTATGCCGGTGTGGGAAATTCCGTTTTTGTTACACAGATATGCCGCCGCACATATTGCCGCCGATAAGTCACAGTCGGCTTTTATTCCTTTGTGAGAAAAAACATCTACAGAAAAATCGTTTTCTCTGAGAATTATAAGTCCGCCGGCTCCCGCCCCCGAATATCGGTTGCATATATTCACAGCAAGATACGGCAAATGAGTGCTTTGTGAAAGCTGTGTGTGTTCAGTTAAAATATAATCTCTGCCTGCAAATTGTATTTTTGTAAATTCCATAATGTTTGTCCTTTCTTATTTCTCCTTAATATGTATATGTGAATAAAAGCAGAGAATATAATTTTTTTTATAAAAAAGAGTTGACATTTTTGTTTTGTAGTGGTAATATATTTAGGCAATAGCGAATGCGCCGGTAGCTCAGTTGGATAGAGTAACTGGCTACGAACCAGTAGGTCAGGGGTTCGAGTCCCTTCCGGCGCGCCAAAAAAATCGACAATCTTCGATAGAAGGTTGTCGATTTTTTATCCAATCCGAAGGATTGGTATGTAATCCCGCGTAGCGAGTATGTAATCGCCGCAGGCGTATGTAATCACGCGTCAGCGTGTATTCTCTTCGGATTGATTACATGCATTTTATTCAAAATGATTACATACACAACTTCGTTGTGGTTACATGCCGTCTTCGACGGATTACATTCAATGCTTCGCATTGATTTTCGTTACTTGAATTTACTGCGCCTTTATGATATATTATCTGCAGGAGGGGAGCTTATGAAAGATAATCCTTTGATGAGATATTCTGAGCAATTAGCATTAGAGATAGAAATGTTGTGTAAAGCATTAGAGAAAAAAGATAACTCAAATACAATATTTCAGATTCGCAAGTCTTCATCAAGTGTTTTTGCAAATATTTCAGAAGCTCAATATCCTCAAAGCCTTCCTGATATGCTGTCTAAATTTAAAATAGCACGCAAAGAATGTGTTGAAACTGAAAGCTGGCTGAAGTTATTATATTCCGTAACCGCTATTGATGAGGCAACATTCAAAAAATATAGAAATCTTTGCGGCAGAATACAAAGAATGTTAACATCGTCTTGTATAACTATTGAAAAGAAAATTTAAATGTTTTTTATTCGTGTCTTTATGCTTTTATTACAAAATAACCGCACTTCGTATTTTAAGAATACGCAGGTGCGGTTATTTGTAATCTTTTTTAGTGTCAGTCAGTCCGATGATGTAGTCTGCAGATAAATTATAAAATTGGCAGAGCTTTATTAAATCGTCAATTTTAAGTTCTGCACGTCCTGCTTCTATGTGGTTATAGCCTTGCTGTGACTTGTTTAATAATTTGCCAAGCTCGGATTGAGTTAAGTCACTGTCTTCCCGCAGGTTTCGCATACGCTCTCTGTAATCAGTCATTGTAAAGCCCTCCTTCCAATGTTTATATGCTACCACACTCAAATATTGAGTATTGACAATTACTCAATATTTGAGTATTATTGTTAGTGCAGCATGTTATTTGTTTTGATATGAATAACAGGCTGACAATAATTTTTAAGAAGAAAGAATGAGGGTTTGAAATGAAAAGAATTGTTGCATTGTCATTGATACTTGTTATGGCATTATCCCTTTTCGGTTGCGGAAAGAGTAAGGCAGCAAGTGCATTTGATGATCTTGTTAAGGCGATAGGTACTGTTTCTCTTGAATCAGAAGCTGCAATTGTTGAAGCTGAAAATGCTTACAATGCACTTACTGATGAAGAAAAGGAATCTGTAGCAAAAAGCAATACTGGTCTTGCTGAAATGCGTGCGGAATATGACCGCCTGGTTGAGCAGGATGCAAAAATCAAAGCAGTAGTTGCTCTTGTTGATGCAATCGGTGAAGTTACTGTAGATTCAAACGAGGCAATTTCAGCTGCTGAGGCTGCATATGAGGCTCTTTCTGAAGAAGAAAAGGGTATGATTGCTGATGTTGGACAGCAGCTTGCTGAATACAGAGAAAAATACGATACAGAAATGGTTGCTGCCCGTATTGAGAAGGTTACCAATGCAATTGATGCTATCGGAACTGTTACTGTTGCAGGAAAAGAAAAAATAGCAACAGCAAGAGACCTGTATGATGCTCTCGCAGATGCTGAGAAAAAGCTTGTAGAAAACTTCAGTGCCCTTGAGGATGCTGAGGCAGAGTTAGAGAAGCTTTGGGAAGCAGAAAAGCAGAAAATTGTTGATACATATAGTAAAAAATTTGGTATTGACAAGGATCCTGTTGAAGGAATTTCTTGGTATATGCACGATAATATGCCCAATTATATTGATGTCAGATCTTATATCATTCCCTATATCGGTGTAAAAGGAAATAACAAATGGATTTGCATAAGATATAATTATACTGCTGATGACTGGATTTTCTGGGAAACACTTACCATTATGGTTGACGGGGAAAAATATTTTAAAAATGTCGGATACTATAATACCATAAGAGATAATGATACAGAGGTTTGGGAATATTACGACGAATGTCTGAATTATAACCAGGCTATGGATTCATCTGAAATAAAAATGCTAAAAGCAATTGCTGAATCAGATGAAACAATCATCCGTTTCCAGGGTGACGATTATAATTATGATTTATATGTTACTCAGAAGGATAAGCAGATGATTAAAGATACTCTTACTCTTTATGAGGCAATGCTTGGCTGATGTAATTTTCTGATGGGGCAGTTTTTCTGCTCCGTCTTTTTTTAGTTCTTGCAATTCCCCCGAAAAAGTGTATAATTAAAAATTGTATCTAAACAGATAAGGAAAGAAAAGCTATGTACGAATTTTTTATACAGCACCGTGAGATAATCGCTCAGGCTCTCGGATTTGTTGCAATGGGCATTGCTGTTGCGATGTATCAGTTCAAAAAGCACCGAACAATATTATTTCTTTTATCACTATGCTCAATTGTGTGGAGTCTGCATTTTGCCGCCCTCGGACTTTTTACCCCTGTCGGACTTAATATGCTCAATGTTGTAAGAAGTGTGGCATTCAGCTTCCGTGAAAAGAAGTGGGCACAGAATAATATTATTCCCGGTATATTCGTTGTACTGTGTGCCGGCAGTGTGATTCTCACATGGGAAAGTGCGTGGAGTATACTTCCGTTTATCGCTTCAATTTTTGCAACTATCGGTAACTGGCAGAGTAACACAAGAATGCTTAAATATCTTTCTATCCCCGTTTGTGTGTGTTGGTTTGTGTATAATATAGCCAACGGCTCAATTGCAGGAACACTCAATGAAACCTTTGCTCTTATTTCAATTTTTGTTTATCTGATAAGAACAAGAAAAGCCGTAAAAAATGAGGCTGAAGCGGCTGAAAATGTGTAAAAATAGTATGTTCGCGGATTGTAATGAAAAAATCAAGCAAAACTTTCTCAAAAATACGGCAAAAAGACGCGTGTTTAAATAAACGGCAAGTTACACGATAAAAGTGAAAAATTGATTTTAGGGCATATTTTGAGAATGTTTTAACAAAAAGTCAAAAACATAGCAGTCAAGGTATTTTTTGTATATCCTTGACTGCTTTTTTTTGTGTGATTTTTCTTGCAAAGAGGGGATACGAATGGTAGGGAACGATGCCCACATCGTTCCGCCTGAGGGGAGGGTAACTTTTAGTGGTCAGACCTTTTGCCGGATATAATGCTGAAATCTTTGTAAAATGGTTAGAATTTGCTTTATACGGAACGATGTGGGCATCGTTCCCTACAAGTACAGACCTTTTCGTTGCATCGTAAAATCAAGTGCTGTATATCATAAAAATCTTAAGTTGCTTGTCGTTGGAGGAGCGTCCGCAATTATTTATCATTCATTAGTTGTGCGGCTTCATTATGCATTTGAAAATCAGTCTGAAATAAAATAATAAAGAAAAAGCCCCGTAGCATCGATTTGATGTTACGGGGCAAATGTTATTTACGGGATATTAAGCAACCTTATTCAGCATCGGGAGCGTAGAGAGCCTTGAGTCTGAGAAGGTGGTTGTATCTTTCAACTGACTTAGCTTCTGCATCAGCGAAGAGAGCTTCTGCTCTGTCGGGGAAGCTTCTGGTAAGAGAAGCGTAACGAGCTTCGTTGAGAAGGAATGCCTTGAAGTCTTCAGTTTTGCCGGGCTTGGAGTCGATTGTGAAGGGATTTTCGCCCTTAGCCTTGAGAGCGGGGTTGTAACGGAACATATTCCAGTAGCCGCATTCAACAGCCTTCTTCATTTCAGCCTGACAGTTCTTCATACCGCCCTTGATTGAGTGCATTTCGCAGGGAGCGTATGCAATGATGATTGAGGGACCGGGATAAGCTTCAGCTTCAGCAATAGCCTTGATTGTCTGGTTCATATTAGCACCCATAGCAATCTGAGCAACATAAACATAGCCGTAGCTCATAGCGATTTCGGAAAGGCTCTTCTTAGCGATAGCCTTACCTGCAGCAGCAAACTGAGCAACCTGACCGATCTGAGAAGCCTTGGAAGCCTGTCCGCCTGTGTTGGAGTAAACTTCTGTATCAAATACCATGATGTTTACATCTTCACCGCAAGCAAGAACATGGTCAACACCGCCGAAGCCGATGTCGTATGCCCAACCGTCACCACCGAAGATCCATACGGACTTCTTAGCGAGGTATTCTTTGTTTTCAAGGATAGAAGCGCAAAGCTCACAGCCGTTTACTTTTTCAAGCTCTTTTACGAGAGCCTTTGTAGCAGCGCCGTTCTTTTCGCCGTCAGCAACTGTTGCAAGGTATTCATCTGCAGCAGCCTTGAGCTCAGCGGAAGCCTTTTCGGAAGCAGCAACTTCTTCTACCTTAGCGATAAGAGCGTTACGAAGAGCGTTCTGACCGAGGAACATACCGAAGCCGTGTTCTGCATTATCTTCAAAGAGGGAGTTAGCCCATGCAGGACCGTGACCTTCTTTATTTGTTGTGTAGGGTGATGTTGCAGCAGGTCCGCCCCAGATTGAAGAACAACCGGTTGCATTGGAGATGTACATTCTGTCACCGAACATCTGAGTGATAAGACGGGCATAAGCTGTTTCTGCACAACCTGCGCAAGAGCCTGAGAACTCGAGGAGAGGCTGCTTGTACTGGCTGGACTTAACAGATACGCCTGCAGTCATTTCGGGCTTTTCTGTAACATTAGCAACACAGTAATCAAATGAAGCCTGCTGAGCATCCTGGCTTTCACGGGATACCATTGTGAGAGAGTTTGTGGGACAAACACCGATACAAACGCCGCAGCCCATACAATCCATGGGAGATACTGCGAGAGTATATGTGTAATCTGTCTTCTTGATTTCCTTTGTCTTTGTGATTGCGGGAGCAGCTGCAGCTTCTTCAGCAGTCATAGCAAAGGGACGGATTGTTGCGTGAGGACAAACATATGCACACTGGTTACACTGTACACACTTTGTGGGATCCCATTCGGGAACGAGAACAGCAACGCCTCTCTTTTCGTAAGCGGAAGCACCCTGTTCAAAAGTACCGTCTGCATGATCCATAAATGCTGAAACGGGAAGAGCATCACCGTTCATCATTCCAACGGGCTTCATGATGCTGTCAACCATCTTAACGAGCTTAGCGGGACCTTCGCTTACAGCAGCTTCTGCTGAATCAACAGCGTTTGCCCAGTCAGCGGGAACTTCTACCTTAACGAAAGCAGAAACACCTGCATCGATAGCATCGTGGTTACACTTAACAACCTCGGGGCCCTTCTTGGAGTAGGACTTTGTTGCAGCGTCTTTCATATACTGAACAGCTTCATCAATGGGCATAACCTTTGCAAGAGCAAAGAAAGCAGCCTGGAGAATTGTGTTTGTTCTCTTGCCCATGCCAACCTTTTCAGCAAGGTCAATAGCGTTTACGATGTAAAGCTGAACATTGTTTTCTGCGATATATCTCTTTGTTTCAGCGTTAAGCTTTGTTGAAAGCTCATCAGCTGACCACTGGCAGTTAATGAGGAATACGCCGCCGGGCTTAACATCATTAACCATCTTGAAGCCTTTTTCAATGTATGAGGGATTATGGCAAGCAACGAAGTCTGCCTTGTTGATATAGTAGGGGCTCTTTATAGCCTTGTCACCGAAACGAAGGTGAGAAATTGTGATACCGCCGGTCTTCTTTGAGTCATACTGGAAGTAAGCCTGAACGAACTTGTCTGTGTGGTCACCGAGAATCTTGATGGAGTTCTTGTTTGCACCAACAGTACCGTCACCGCCGAGACCCCAGAACTTACATTCGATTGTACCTTCAGCTGCTGTGTTGGGAGCTGCCTTTTCGGGGAGTGAAAGGTTGGTAACATCGTCTGTGATACCGAGTGTGAAGTTGTGTCTGGGAGCATCCTTAGAAAGTTCTTCATATACAGCAAAGATGCTTGAGGGAGGTGTATCTTTTGAGCCGAGACCGTATCTGCCGCCGACAACCTTTGCATTTACGCCGTTTGCAGCAAGAGCAGCAACAACATCAAGGTAGAGAGGTTCACCGAGTGAGCCGGGTTCCTTGGTTCTGTCAAGAACAGCAATCTTCTTTGCTGTTGCGGGGATAGCTTCAACGAGCTTTGCAGCTGAGAAGGGTCTGTAAAGGCGAACCTTAACAAGACCGACCTTTTCGCCCTGTGCGGTAAGGTAATCGATAACTTCTTCTGCAACATCGCAGATTGAACCCATAGCGATAATAACCTTTTCAGCATCGGGAGCACCGTAGTAGTTGAAGAGCTTATAGTCAGTGCCGAGCTTAGCATTAACCTTATCCATATACTTTTCAACGATTTCGGGCATTGCATCATAATACTTGTTGCAAGCTTCTCTGTGCTGGAAGAAGATGTCGCCGTTTTCGTGAGAACCGCGCATTACGGGACGCTCGGGATTAAGAGCACGCTTACGGAATTCGTCAACGGCTTTCATATTGCACATTTCTTTAAGGTCTTCATAATCCCAGCATTCAACCTTCTGAATTTCGTGAGATGTACGGAAACCGTCAAAGAAGTTAATGAAGGGAACTCTGCCTTCGATTGAAGCTAAGTGAGCAACTGCACCGAGGTCCATAACCTCCTGGGTGTTTGTTTCAGCGAGCATTGCAAAGCCTGTCTGACGGCATGCATATACGTCTGAATGGTCACCGAAGATGTTAAGAGCGTGAGAAGCAACACAACGGGCTGAAACATGGAAAACTGAGGGGAGAAGCTCACCTGCAATTTTATACATGTTGGGGATCATAAGAAGAAGTCCCTGTGAAGCTGTGTAGGTTGTTGTGAGTGCACCTGCTGCGAGTGAGCCGTGAACTCTACCTGCAGCACCTGCTTCGGACTGCATTTCAGCAACCTTTACTGTTGTGCCGAAAATGTTTTTCTGACCTGCAGCGGACCACTGGTCAACATAGTCTGCCATGGGGCTTGAAGGAGTAATAGGATAAATACCTGCTACTTCTGTGAAAGCGTAGGAAACATATGCAGCTGCATTGTTACCGTCCATGGTCTTTTTCATTCTTGCCATAAGTATATCCTCCTAAAATTAATTACATTTAAATGGTGCGATAACACCAAAAGATATTTTAACACCACAGCCGATAAAAGTAAATATTTTTTTTTGCTTTATAAGTAGAAAATTGTCACACTTTTTCCTTTCTTTTGTGTATCTTCTACAATCTTGGGCAAACTACGGTATAAAGTGAAAAAATGCTTTACTTTTGGGAAAATGTGTGATATAATCGCCCTTGCCGAATTCTCGGAAGCAGGAAACTTTCCGGTATACTGCCGGTATTCACCTTGACCTGTTCTGGGATTTTCGGGAAAAATTCAAATGAGGTGAAAAAAATGACACAGGCTGAAAAGCAGGCAATTATGGCAGAGTTTGCTACACATGAGGGTGACACAGGTTCACCTGAAGTACAGATCGCTGTTCTCACAAAGAGAATCAATGACCTTAACGAGCATCTCAAGGTTCACAAAAAGGATCACCACTCCAGAAGAGGTCTTCTCAAGATGGTTGGTCACAGAAGAAACCTTCTCGGCTACCTTCAGAAGAACGATATCGAAAGATACCGTGCTGTTGTTGCAAAGCTCGGACTTCGTAAATAATTGCAAAAGTGCGGGCGGCAAGGGTTCTTGTCGCCCTGATTTTTAGGTTTTCGGTATTCTGCTGTTGATGATGTACAATTCAGAGTAAATGAATAAGTCTTTCATTTATTGTGAATTGTACATTGACAGTAAAAGAATAATCGGTAAGCCTTTCGAAAAAACAAACGAAAAGGAGAAAAAAGATGTTTAACGAATTCAGAAAATTTGAAACCACTCTTGCCGGCAGACCTCTGGTTGTTGAAACCGGTAAAATGGCACAGCTCGCAAACGGCGCAGTTTTAGTGCGTTACGGCGAAACAGAAGTTCTCTGTACTGCTACTATGGCAGACAAGCCCCGTGAGGGCGTTGATTTCTTCCCTATGTCTGTTGACTTCGAGGAAAAGCTTTATTCGGTAGGTAAAATCCCCGGCTCATATCAGAGAAGAGAAGGAAAGGCAAGCGAAAAGGCAACACTCTGCTCCAGAGTTATTGACAGACCTATCCGTCCTCTTTTCCCCAAGGATATGAGAAACGATGTAGGCATTGTTGCAACAGTTATGTCAGTTGATCCTGATTGCTTACCCGAAATCACCGCTATGATAGGTGTTTCAATCGCTCTTTCAATTTCATCAATTCCGTGGGAAGGTCCTATCTCAGGTGTTTCCGTCGGTCTTGTTGACGGCAAGTTCGTTATCAACCCCACAGCAGAAGAAAGAGAAAGATCCGAAATGGCAGCAACAGTTGCTTCCACCTCAGACCTTGTTGCAATGATTGAAGCAGGCGCAAACGAAGTTGATAACGATACAATGTATGATGCAATTATGTTTGCTCACGCTGAAAACCAGAAGATAGTTGAATTCATCAAAGGTATTCAGGCCCAAATCGGTAAGGAAAAGGTAACATGTCCTTCCTGCGATCCCAGCGAAGAAATGTTTGAAGCAGTAAAGGAATTCGCTATTGATGATGTAAGAGTAGCTCTCGACACAGACGATAAGAGAATCCGTGATGAAAGACTTCTTCCCATCTACGATGCAGTTCACGCAAAGTTTGATGAGGTTTATCCCGAAGAAACAGCAAAGCTTGATGACTGTCTTTACAAGCTTCAGAAATATGTTGTACGCCGCTGGCTTCTCGACGACAACAAGCGTGTTGACGGCAGAGGCATAAACGATATGCGTCCTCTTGATGCTCAGATTGACCTTCTCAGCCGTGTTCACGGTTCAGGTATGTTCACAAGAGGTCAGACTCAGGTTCTCACAGTTACCACACTCGGTACTATCGGCGAAGCTCAGACTCTTGACGGTATTGATGAAGAAGAATCAAAGAGATAT
This sequence comes from Acutalibacteraceae bacterium, assembly GCA_045589395.1. Lineage (GTDB taxonomy): Bacteria > Bacillota > Clostridia > Oscillospirales > Acutalibacteraceae > RUG806. The sequence goes on from JAZNOZ010000006.1 coordinate 10,238, forward strand.
ATCCACCACTATAACTTCCCCTCATATTCTGTTGGTGAAACAAAGCCCCCAAGAGGCCCCGGCAGAAGAGAAATCGGTCACGGTGCACTTGCTGAAAGAGCACTTGTTCCCGTAATTCCCTCAGTTGAAGAATTCCCCTACACTATAAGACTTGTTTCCGAGGTTCTTTCCTCAAACGGTTCAACATCACAGGCATCAATCTGCGGCTCAACACTTTCACTTATGGCAGCAGGTGTTCCCATCAAGGCTCCCGTTGCAGGTATTTCCTGCGGTCTTATCACAGAGGGCGACCGTTTTATGACAATGGTAGACATTCAGGGACTTGAAGACTTCTACGGCGATATGGACTTCAAGGTTGCAGGTACAAAGAAGGGTATCACAGCTATCCAGATGGACCTCAAGGTTCACGGTCTTACTCCCGCTATCATCCGTGAGGCTCTCACAAAGACATACGATGCAAGATGCAAGATTCTTGATGAGGTTATGCTTCCCTGTATCGCTGAACCCAGAGCTGAGCTTTCCAAGTATGCTCCCAAGATGATCACCACAAAGATTGATCCCGAAAAGATCGGTGATGTTATCGGTAAGCAGGGTAAGGTTATCCAGAAGATCTGTGCTGAATGTAACTGTAAGATTGATATTGAAGAAGACGGCAGCGTATTTATTTCTTCCACAGATATTGACGATGCAAACAGAGCTCTCAATATGATTGAAACAATCGTTAACGATCCCGAAGAGGGCGCAATCTACAAGGGTGTTGTTACAAGACTTATGAGCTTCGGCGCATTTGTTGAAATCGCTCCCGGCAGAGAAGGTATGGTACACATCAGCCACCTCGATGTAAAGAGAACAGAAAAAGTTGAAGATGTTGTTAATGTAGGCGATGAAATCATCGTTCAGGTTCTTCCCACAGATGAACAGGGCAGACTTAATCTTTCCAGAAGAAACGCTCTTATCGCTGTTGAAGGACTCACTCCCGAAAACGAACTCAGCGATGCTCCCAGAAAGCCCAGAAAGGATTTCAAGGGCGGCAACCGCGGTCCCAGAAGAAACTGATATAAGTTATATTGCCGAGTGACTGTTGGTCACTCGGCAGTTTTTATTTGCCTTACGGCAAGTGATATTGCTTCGCAGTTATATTACGCTTCGCGTAGCTGACCTTCGGTCAGTTGAGGTCAAATAAAATATCACTTTCTGCGAAGCAGAAAATAACACTATTGCCGCAGGCATAGTGATATTGAAATCTTCGATTTCAGTGTTATTTTATTCGCATAAAACTGTCCGAAGGACAATATCACAATGCGTAGCATTATATAACTGCGAAGCAATATCACTCGCCGCAAGGCGAATAAAACTGCGTGAGTGT
>JAZNOZ010000007.1:0-193085 GCA_045589395.1 Acutalibacteraceae bacterium
GATTATATTGTTGCTAAATTCCCCCGCTTCCCCTTTGATAAATTTGCAGGTGCCCCCAACACACTCGGTACACAGATGAAGGCAACAGGTGAAGTTATGGGCATCGGCTCAACACTTGAGGAATGCTTCCTTAAATCAGTCCGTTCTCTTGAAACAGGTGTGTGCCACTTCCACCTTGCAAAATTTGACGGTATGTCAAACGAAGAAATCTACGAATATCTTAAGGAATTCAAGGATGACAATATCTTTGCTGTTTCTGAGCTTCTCCGCCGCGGAGAAACAACACAGAAGCTTCACGAGGTTACTGCAATAACAGAATATTTCCTCATTTCAATAAAGAAAATTATTGATCTGGAAAAGAAAATAAAGGAAAACAAAAACTGTATCGAAACTCTCAAAGAAGCAAAGAAAATGGGATTCTCAGATAAGTTTATTGCAAAACTCTGGGAAGTAAGTGAGCTTACGGTTTACAATATGAGAAAACAGGAAAATATCTTCCCTGTATTCAAAATGGTTGATACCTGCCACACAAATGCATATATCCCCTATTTCTATTCTTCATACTATGATAAAAACGCTTCCATACTTACAGATAAGAAAAAAATCGTTGTTCTCGGCGCAGGCCCCATCCGTATCGGTCAGGGTGTTGAATTTGACTATTCAACCGTTCACGCTGTTACAACAATCAAAAATTCAGGTTATGAAGCAATTATAATAAACAATAACCCCGAAACAGTTTCAACTGACTACACAACAGCAGATAAGCTCTATTTTGAGCCTCTCACAACAGAGGATGTTATGAACATTCTTGAGTTTGAAAAGCCCGAAGGCGTTGTTGCTTCCCTTGGCGGTCAGACTGCAATAAATCTTGCTCAGCCTCTTATGGAACGCGGCATCAGGATTATAGGCACAGACTGTGAAGCTATTGAAAAGGCAGAAAACCGCGACAGCTTTGAAAAGATTCTCAAACAGCTCAACATTCCTCAGCCTCAGGGCAAAGCTGTTACAAAGATTGAAGACGGTGTTGCTGCAGCAGCAGAAATCGGATATCCCGTTCTTGTCCGTCCCTCATTTGTACTCGGCGGCAGAGCTATGCAGATTGTTGCTAACGAAGAACAGCTCAGACATTATCTTAAAACAGCCGTTGAAATCGACGAAGACAAGCCCGTGCTTGTTGATAAATATATCCAGGGTAAAGAAGTGGAAGTTGATGCAATCTGTGACGGAACAGATGTATTCATTCCCGGCATTATGGAGCTTGTTGAAAGAACAGGTATACATTCGGGTGACTCAATAAGTGTATATCCCACATTCAGCGTTTCAGATAAAGTAAAAGGCACAATTCTTCAGTATGCTAAAAAATTAGGTCTCGGCATCGGCATTATCGGGCTTTACAATATCCAGTTCATTGTTGACGATAAAGATGATGTTTATATCATCGAAGTAAATCCCCGTTCTTCAAGAACCGTTCCTTTCCTTTCAAAAGCAACCGGATATTCTCTTGCAGACATTGCAACAGAAGTTATTATGGGCAAATCTCTTAAAGAACAGGGCATATTCAAAATTTATCCCGATGAAAAGAACAGATGGTATGTAAAAGTACCCGTATTCTCATTCAGCAAAATCAGAGGGCTTGATGCTTACCTTTCTCCCGAAATGAAGTCTACAGGTGAAGCTATAGGTTATGATGACAAGCTCAACCGTGCTCTTTACAAGGCTTTACAGGCAGCCGGAACAAAGCTTCAGAATTACGGAACCGTATTTGCAACAATTGCAGATAAGGACAAGGAAGAAGCATTGCCTCTTATCCGCCGTTTCTATAACCTCGGATTTAACATTGAAGCTACCGAAGGTACAGCAGAATATCTTAAAGCACACGGAATCCGTACTCATGTTCACAAGAAGATAAGTGAAGGCAGCACAGAAATAATTGATGCTATCCGTCAGGGACACATCGCTTATGTTATCAACACAAGAGATATCGGTTCAAACGGTCCTATGAGCGACGGTCACGAAATCCGCAGATATGCAACTGATAACAATATTACTATCTTTACCGCACTTGATACAGTAAGAGTTCTTCTTGATGTACTTGAAGAAACAACACTTTGTATCTCAACAATTGATGCTTAAGGTGAAACGCAATGAAACAAACCATATTTACGGTTACTGAAAATACTGCACTTACGAAAGATGTATATCTGATGCGTCTTTCGGGTGACACAAGCCATATAACTGCTCCGGGACAATTTATAAATATAAAGATAGACGGATTCTTTTTAAGAAGACCTATTTCAATCTGCGATTACGATGATAATACCGTAACCATAATTTATAAGGTTGTGGGTAACGGCACAGAAGTAATGGCAAAAATGCCTGTTGGTACAAAGCTTGATATCTTAATCAGTCTCGGCAACGGCTTTGATACTTCAAAAAGCGGTGACACTCCCCTGCTTATCGGCGGCGGTGTCGGTGTGCCTCCTATGTATAACCTTTGCAAAAAGCTTATAAGCGAAGGCAAAAAGGTATCGGTTATTCTCGGCTTTAACACACAAAGTGAAATTTTCTTTGAAGAAGAATTCAAAAAGTTGGGTGCCTTTGTTTATGTAACAACAGCAGACGGCTCATACGGTATCAAAGGCTTTGTTACAAATGCTATGGAAAATATTGATTATTCATATTTTTACACCTGCGGTCCTCTGCCTATGTTCAAGGCAATAGAAAAACAAGCAAAAACAAGCGGTCAGTACAGCTTTGAAGAGAGAATGGGCTGCGGCTTCGGTGCCTGTATGGGTTGCTCATGCAAAACGAAGTACGGAAACAAGAGAATATGCAAGGACGGTCCTGTTCTTGAAAGGGAGGAAATTATATGGTAAACACAAAAGTCAATCTTTGCGGTATTACTATTGATAATCCCGTTATTCCCGCAAGCGGTACCTACGGCTTCGGCTATGAATTTGCCGAAATCTACGATATTAACTGTCTTGGTACATTTTCTTTCAAAGGAACAACAAAAGAACCCCGTTTCGGCAATCCTACACCGAGAATTGCCGAATGTGATATGGGATTAATCAACAGCGTAGGTCTTCAGAATCCCGGTGTTGATAAGGTAATTGAAGAGGAATTACCCAAACTGGCAAAATGCTTTAATAAAAAAGTTATGGCCAATGTAAGCGGCTTTTCTCTTGAAGAATACACCTATGTATGCGAAAAAATTGACAAAATCGATCAGGTAGGCTGGATAGAAGTAAATGTAAGCTGTCCTAATGTTCACGGCGGCGGTATGTCCTTTGGTACCTTACCCGAATCTGCTGCTCAGGTAACAAAAGCAGTAAAAGAAGTTACCACTAAACCTGTCATTATCAAATTAACTCCCAATGTAACAGATATAGTTTCAGTTGCAAAGGCTTGTGAAGAAGCAGGAGCTGACGGTCTTTCTCTCATCAATACCCTTTTGGGAATGAGAATAGACCTTAAAACAAAAAAGCCCGTTATTGCAAACAAAATGGGCGGTTTCTCAGGTCCTGCAATCAAGCCCGTTGCATTGAGATGTGTTTATCAGGTATACGAGAATGTAAATATTCCTATAGTAGGCTGCGGCGGTGTTATGACAGCAGAAGATGTTATCGAAATGATGCTTGCAGGTGCTACAGCCGTTCAGGTAGGGGCTGCAAATCTTATTGACCCTTGCGCCAGCAAAAACATTATCGATTCACTTCCCGGGGTTATGGAAAAATATTCAATAAATAATTTATCAGATATAATAGGAGGAGCACACAATGGGTAAAGATGTAATTATTGCCTGCGATTTTCCGAGCAAAGAAAAGGTTATGAATTTCCTTGATTTATTTACAGATGAAAAGCCTTTTGTAAAAATCGGCATGGAGCTTTTCTACGGCGCAGGTCCCGAAATCGTTAAGGAAATCAAAGCAAGAGGACATAAAATATTCCTTGACCTCAAGCTTCACGATATTCCCAACACAGTAAAAAAGTCAATGGCAGTATTATCTGCACTTGATGTTGATATGACTAACCTTCATGCAGGCGGAACAGTTAAAATGATGGAAGCAGCAATAGAAGGTCTTACAAGAGAAGACGGAACAAGACCTATTCTTATTGCCGTAACACAGCTTACTTCCACTGATCAGGAAGCTATGGAAAACGACCTTCTCATAAAAGAACCCATTGACAAGGTTGTTATGCATTATGCTGCAAATGCAAAAAAAGCAGGGCTTGACGGTGTTGTATGCTCTCCTCTTGAAGCAGGAAAGGTACACGACCTTTGCGGTGCTGATTTTGTTACCGTTACTCCCGGTGTTCGTTTTGCAGACGGTGAAATCGGTGACCAGAAGAGAGTTATGACTCCCGAAGAAGCAAAGAAAATCGGTTCAGATTATATCGTTGTAGGCAGACCTATCACAGCTGCCGAGGACCCCGTTGCCGCATACAAGCGCTGTGTTAAAGAATTTGTCGGATAACAAAAGGAGATATTATAATGGAAAACTACAAAAGAGAATTTATACAGTTTTTAGAATCTGCAGGGGTTTTGAAATTCGGTGACTTCACAGCAAAAAGCGGAAGAAAAATCCCCTATTTTATAAATGCCGGCGATATCAAAACAGGTGACCAGATTTCAAAACTCGGTGAGTTTTATGCTAAAGCTTATTTTGAAAAAGTAGGCAACAAAAAAACGGTTCTTTACGGTCCTGCATACAAGGGGATTCCGATTGCTGTTTCCGTTGCTGTTGCTCTTTCAAAGGACGGTCTTGATGTTCCCTTCTTCTTTAACAGAAAAGAGGAAAAGGACCACGGTGAAGGCGGCGTTTTTGTAGGCTACAAGCCCACCGAAGGCGAAGAAATTGTAATTGTTGAAGATGTTATCACTGCAGGTACAGCTATCAGAGAAAGTATGTCTATTCTCTCCTCTCTTAAAGGAACAAAGGTTGCAGCAACATTCGTTATGGTTGACCGTAAGGAAAAAGGTCAGACCGAAAAATCTGCAATGGCAGAAGTAGGCGAAGAATTCGGCTTCCCAGTTTACTCTGTCGTTGATGTATATGACATCATTGAATATCTTGAAGAAGATCCCGCAAACAAGGAAAATGTTGACAGAATAAAGAAATATCTCGAAGTAAACGGAGCAAAAGCATAAAAGTAAGAAAGAAATCTTTAGATTTATCAACACCCTGCCCCCCTTTTTTGGGGGAAAGGTGTTTCTTGATATAAAGAAATTACTCACAAATGCGAGCAATTTCCCATATATGAACAAAGCAAAGGAATTTTACTGTATGAGAAGTGTTTTAGATGTGCTTGATTTATCGGTTGAAGAAATAGATTCTCTTATATCAACGGCAACCGATATAATCGCCAATCCGAAGAAATATGCTAAAATATGCGAAGGCAAAAAGCTGGCAACTATGTTTTTTGAACCTTCTACAAGAACACGCCTTTCTTTTGAAGCTGCAATGTATGAGCTTGGCGGAAATGTTCTTTCTATGGCAAGTGCTGCATCATCCTCCGCAGCAAAGGGGGAAAGTGTTGCAGACACGGCAAAAACAGTTTCCTGCTATGCCGATATTATTGCAATGCGCCATCCCAAGGAAGGTGCACCTTTAGTGGCAGCTATGAATGCAAGCGTTCCCGTAATAAATGCAGGTGACGGCGGTCACAACCACCCCACGCAGACACTTGCAGATTTATTGACCATTCACATAAACAAAGGCTCTTTTGATAACCTTACTGTAGGGCTTTGCGGCGACCTTAAATTCGGCAGGACGGTACATTCCTTGATAAATGCTCTTTCGAGATATAAAAATATTAAATTTGTTCTGATTTCTCCCGAAGAGCTCGAACTTCCCGAATATGTAAAAAAGGATGTTATCATAAAAAATAATCTTGAATATACGCAGACAACCGATCTTGAAAGTGTAATGCCTGAGCTTGATATTTTATATATGACAAGAGTTCAGCGTGAACGCTTCTTTAACGAAGAGGATTATTTAAGACTTAAAGACAGTTATGTGCTTACTCCCGAAAAGCTCGTTAATGCAAAAGCAGATCTGTGTGTTATGCATCCTCTGCCCAGAGTTAATGAAATTTCTGTTGCAGTTGACAATGACAGCAGAGCTAAATATTTCGATCAGGTGCTTTACGGAAAATATATGCGTATGGCACTTATCCTGAAATTACTGGGGGTTGCATCATGAACATTGACTCAATAGTTAACGGCATAGTAATTGACCATATTGCTGCAGGCAAGGGTATGGATATTTACGAACTTCTCAATCTCAATAATCTGACCTGCTGTGTTGCAATAATCAAAAATGTCAACAGCAAGAAAATGGGCAAAAAGGATATCATAAAGATTGATGCAGATATTTCAATCAATACGGATATTCTCGGATTTGTTGACCCCGGAATCACTGTTAACATCATAAAAGACGGAAAAATAACCGAAAAGAAGTCGATAGAACTTCCTCAAAAACTAGTAAATGTAATCAGATGTAAAAACCCTCGCTGTATCACAAGTACAGAACAGGAGCTTGCACACATTTTCAACCTTACAGACAAAGATAATCGTGTTTATCGTTGCATTTACTGTGAATCACAAGGCTGACAGATATAAATTCAAAAAAGCAGCAAAAATTATCGGTGTTTTTCTATTTATAACAGTGTTATAAAGCTCAAAATTGATTGACTTTTGCTGTTTTTTGTAATATAATATTTTTGTTGATGTTTTCTGTAACTGACGGAAAAGTGGACCGACCACAATGGAGCAGAAAACTTATTTTGCCGACCGTCTGGGCAGTCTTATCACAACAAGGTAAGACTGCCCTTTTTTGTTACAAAAATAATTTTAAGGAGCAGAAAAAATGAAGAAAATCGGAATTGTTATGGGCAGCGACAGTGATATGCCTATAGTCAGCAAGGCTATAGATATCCTCAAGCAGTTTGAAGTGCCGTATGAAGTACATATTTATTCAGCACACAGAACTCCCGTTGAAGCTAAAGAATTCAGCGAAAAGGCAAGAGAAAACGGTTTTGGGGCAATTATTGCAGCCGCAGGTATGGCAGCACATCTTGCAGGTGCAATTGCAGCAAACACCACATTACCCGTTATAGGTATTCCCTGCAAATCCTCTAATCTTGACGGTATGGATGCTCTCTTATCCACAGTTCAGATGCCGACAGGCATTCCTGTTGCAACGGTTGCAATAAACGGTGCCGCAAATGCTGCACTTCTCTGTGTACAGATTCTTGCTGTCACAGATGCCGAACTTGCAAAAAAACTTGATGATAAGCGTAAGGCTGATGCTCAGAAGGTGCTTCAGAAAAACGCTGAAATAGAAAAAGAATATAACAAATAATCCAAAGAAAAGGAGAATATACAATGAAAAACTCTAAATCAGATGCTTACGCAGCAGCCGGTGTTGATATTACTGCCGGCTACAAAGCTGTTGAACTTATGAAATCTCACATCGCAAGAACTGCTACAAACGGTATTTTATCAGGAATCGGCGGATTCGGCGGCTTATTTGAGCTTGATATGACCGGAATCACAAAGCCCGTTCTTGTCAGCGGAACAGACGGTGTCGGAACAAAGCTCAAAATTGCTTTCCTGCTTGACAAGCACGACACAGTCGGTATTGACTGTGTTGCAATGTGCGTAAATGATATTATCTGCTGCGGAGCAAAGCCTCTTCTTTTCCTTGACTATATTGCTTGCGGCAAAAACTATCCCGAAAAAATCGCTTCTATTGTTTCAGGTATTGCAGACGGTTGTGTGCAGTCCGGTGCAGCTTTAGTCGGCGGCGAAACCGCAGAAATGCCCGGCTTCTATCCTGAAGACGAATATGACCTCGCAGGTTTTTCAGTCGGTGTTGTTGACAAAGATAAAATCCTTGACAACAGCAAGGTTTGTGAGGGCGATGTTATGATTGCACTTCCCTCCAGCGGTGTACATTCAAACGGTTTTTCTCTTGTAAGAAAGGTTTTTGATGTTGAAAACGGTGATATAACCTCTCCCGTTGAAGAGCTTGGCGGAAAATCAATCGGCGAAACATTGCTCACTCCCACAAAGATTTATGTAAAACCTATGCTTGCTCTTTTTGAAGAAGTTACCGTTAAGGCAGTATCTCACATCACAGGTGGCGGTTTCTATGAAAACATTCCGAGAAGCCTTCCCGACGGACTTGGTGCAAAAATTGAAAAAAGCGCTGTTAAGGTTCTTCCCATTTTTGATCTTATCGCTAAAAGAGGTAATATAACAGAAAAAGATATGTTCAATACATTCAATATGGGTGTTGGTATGAGCGTTGTTGTTGCTAAGGAAGATGCCCACAAGGCACTCCAAGTTCTCAAGGCAAACGGTGAAGACGCTTATATTATCGGTGAAATAGTAAAGAGTGAGCAGGGCGTTATCTTATATTGATAATCTTTGAAACAAACTCTTCTATTATACAAAGGAGAAAAAAATGCGTAAGGCTAAAATAGCAGTTCTGGTTTCCGGCGGCGGAACAAATCTTCAGGCTCTTATTAATTCTCAGAAAAGCGGTATAATTGCAAGCGGTGAAATAAGTCTTGTTATCGCAAACAATGAAAATGCATATGCGCTTGAAAGAGCAAAAAACAACTCTATTGAACATCTTGTTATAACAAAAAAATCGGCAGGAAATCAGGAAAACTTTGAATCTGAATTAATAAGAGAACTCGAAGAACACAATATTGAGCTTATTGTTCTTGCAGGTTTTATGAGCATTTTAAGTGAACGCTTTACTTCACATTTTGCAAACAGAATAATAAATGTTCACCCTTCTCTTATCCCCTCTTTCTGCGGAAAAGGCTATTACGGGCTTAAGGTCCACGAAGCGGCATTGGAATACGGAGTAAAGGTAACCGGGGCTACTGTTCACTTTGTAAATGAAATTCCCGACGGCGGCAAGATTATTCTCCAGAAAGCCGTTTATATTGAAGACGGAGATACCCCCGAAATTCTCCAGAAGAGAGTTATGGAACAGGCGGAATGGATTATTCTCCCCCAAGCTGTTGAAAAAATTTCTAAGGAACTTATTATGTCGGAGGAAAACTAATGAATATCTATAAAATCAATTCAATAACAGAATGCATAAAAGACAATTCCTATGTTGGCAGAGGAATTATTATCGGTAAAACTGCCGATGCAAAAAAAGCTGCTGTTGCATATTTCATTATGGGCAGAAGCGAAAACAGCAGAAACAGAATCTTTGCAGAAAAAGACAACTATATTTTCACTGAACCTTTCGATGCATCAAAGGTTGAAGACCCCTCCCTTATCATCTATGCTGCATTAAGAGAGCACGAAAACAAACTCATTGTAACAAATGGTGATCAGACCGATACTATTTATGACCACATAAAAACCGGTGCCGATTTCAAAACTGCACTTGAAACCCGTGAATTTGAACCTGACCATCCCAATCTCACTCCCAGAATAAGCGGTATGCTTACTTTTAACAACAATGATTTCACATATGAAATGAGCATCCTGAAATCTGCTGATGCAGACGGCACAGCCTGCAACAGATACACATTCTCCTATGCACCTCTTGCAGGACTCGGTCATTTTATTCACACCTATGTTTGTGACGGCAATCCCATTCCTACATTCCAGGGTGAACCCGAGAGAGTGGCAATTGCAGATAACATTGATGATTTCACAAATGAAATATGGGAAAATCTTGATGCAAATAACAAAATTTCTCTCTACACCAGATATATAGAGCTTGAAAGCGGCGCAATTGAAAGCCGTCTTATAAACAAAAACAAATAATGTTTTGTGAGGAAATAAAAATGAAAGAATTTGAACTTAAATACGGTTGTAACCCCAATCAGAAGCCCTCTAAAATTTTCATGGCAGATGGTAGTGAACTGCCCATAGAAATTCTTTCCGGCAGACCCGGATATATAAACTTCCTTGATGCATTCAACTCCTGGCAGCTCGTTAAGGAGCTTAAAGCTGCTCTCGGTATGCCTGCTGCAACCTCTTTCAAGCATGTAAGCCCCACATCCGCAGCTGTAGGCACAAAACTTTCAGACTCATTAAAACAGGCTTGCTTTGTTGATGATATTGAAGGACTTGATGAAAGTCCTCTCGCTTGTGCATTTGCAAGAGCAAGAGGAACAGACCGTATGTGCTCCTTCGGTGACTGGATTGCTCTTTCAGATGTTTGCGCCAACACAACAGCCTTACTTATAAAGCGTGAAGTATCTGACGGTGTTATTGCTCCCGGCTTTACAGATGAAGCACTCGAAATTCTCAAGACAAAGAGAAACGGCAACTATAACATAGTTAAAATCAACCCCGATTATGTTCCCGCTGAAATTGAACATAAAACCGTATACGGTATAACCTTTGAACAGGGCAGAAATAATTTCGAAATCAACAATGAGCTTCTCTCAAATGTTGTAACAGAAAACAAAGAACTTCCCGAAGAAGCAAAAAGAGATCTCATAATCGCTCTTATCACTCTTAAATATACACAGTCCAACTCTGTTTGCTTTGCAGTTGACGGACAGGCTATCGGTGTCGGTGCAGGTCAGCAGTCAAGAATTCATTGCACCCGTCTTGCAGGCAGCAAGGCTGATACATGGTTCCTTCGTCAGCACGAAAAGGTATTATCTCTCCCCTTCCTGCCCACAATCGGCAGACCTGACAGAGATAATGTTATTGACGGCTACATTAATCAGAATGAAGAAGATGTTTGCGCAGACGGTAACTGGCAGAAATACTTTACCGAGCAGCCCGCTCCTTTCACTCTCGATGAACAGAAGGCTTACCTTGCAACAATTTCAGGTGTTGCACTCGGCTCAGATGCGTTCTTCCCCTTCAGCGACAATATTGAAAGAGCAAAAAAGAGCGGTGTTTCCTATATTGCAGAACCCGGCGGTTCAATCCGTGATGATGCAGTTATTGACTGTTGCAATAAATACGGTATGGCTATGGCATTCACCGGTATGCGTCTTTTCCATCACTGATTCGGAGGTACTTAAATGAAAGTATTAGTAGTCGGAGGCGGTGGCAGAGAGCATACCATAATCCGTAAGCTTAAAGAAAGCAAAGAAATTTCACAGATTTTCGCGCTCCCCGGTAACGGTGGTATGGCAGATGATGCTGTCTGCGTTCCTATAGGCGCAAAGGATATAAGTGCTATTGTGAAATTCGCTGCTGATAACGGTATTGATTATGCTGTTGTTGCACCTGATGATCCATTAGTTCTCGGTGCAGTTGATGAACTCAACAAAATAGGCATCCCTTGCTTCGGTCCCACAAAGGATGCCGCTATAATTGAAGGCAGTAAGATTTTTTCAAAAAATCTTATGAAAAAATACAACATTCCCACAGCTGAATATGAAACCTTTAACAATATTGATGCTGCTCTTGAATACCTCAAAACAGCAAAAATTCCGACTGTAATCAAAGCAGACGGACTTGCTTTAGGTAAAGGTGTTATAATAGCAATGACAAGAGAAGAAGCTTTTGACGCTGTTAAATCAATGATGGAAGACAAGCAGTTCGGTGACAGCGGATCAAACATTGTTATTGAAGAATTCCTTGAGGGTCCCGAGGTTTCAGTTCTGTCTTTCACAGACGGTGAAACTGTTATTCCTATGATTTCTTCAATGGACCATAAGCGTGCGTTGGATAATGACAAAGGTCTTAACACAGGCGGTATGGGTACGGTTGCCCCCAATCCCTATTACACCGAAGAAGTTGCCAAAGAATGTATGGAAAAGATCTTTATTCCTACAATCAGAGCAATGAAAGCAGAAAACCGCACATTCAAGGGCTGTCTGTATTTTGGGCTTATGATAACAAAAGACGGACCCAAGGTTATAGAATATAACTGCCGTTTCGGCGATCCCGAAACACAGGTTGTACTCCCCTTATTGGAAAGTGATTTGTTTACAGTAATGAGAGCTACAACTAATGAAACACTTAAAGATACTGAAGTAAAATTCAGCGCAAACAGTGCATGCTGTGTAATTATGGCTTCCGCAGGATATCCTCAGAAATATGAAAGCGGTTTTGAAATAAACATTCCCGCTGAAATTTCAAAGGATGTTTTCGTTGCAGGCGCAAAAAAAGAAAACGGCAGATTGCTTACTGCAGGCGGCCGTGTTCTCGGTGTTACAGCTGTTGCAAAAACACTTCCCGAAGCAATAGAAAATGCATATGATAAAACAATGTCCATTTCTTTTGAAAATGCTTTCTACCGTAAGGATATCGGTCAAAGAGCACTAAAAGCTGCAAAGGAGAACTGATAATGGTATATAGAGTTTATGTTGAAAAGAAAACTGAACTTGCAAATGAAGCAAGAGATTTAAGATATGATATCCGTCATATTCTTCAGATAAAATCCCTTGAATCGGTAAGAGTTATCAACAGATATGATGTTGAAAACATCGAGAAAGATCTTTTTGATTATGCAGTAAATACTGTATTTTCAGAGCCTCAGCTCGATAAAGTAGCTTTTGATATTGACACAACTGATGCAAAGGTTTTTGCTGTAGAGTTTCTCCCCGGTCAGTTCGACCAGAGAGCAGACAGTGCAGCACAGTGTATCCAGATTCTTTCTCAGGGTGAGCGTCCTCTTGTTCACTCTGCAAAAGTTTATCTTCTTTACGGTGCTCTTTCCGATGAAGAATTCAATGCAATCAAAAAGCATCTTATAAACCCCGTTGAAGCAAGAGAAGCTACTATGGAATTACCTGAAACTCTTAAAACTGAGTTCGAAATTCCCACAACGGTTGCAACTCTTGACGGCTTTAATAAGCTTGACAAAACAGGACTTGCAGAATTTGTTAAGGAATATGCTCTTGCAATGGACGAAGATGATATTGCATTCTGTCAGGCATATTTCAGAAAAGAAGACCGTGATCCGACAATAACCGAAATCAGAATGATTGACACTTATTGGTCAGATCACTGCCGTCATACAACTTTCCTTACAACAATTGACAATGTTGCTTTTGAAGATAAACTCCTTCAGGAAGCCTACGAAGATTACCTTGCAACCCGTAAGCAATTAAACCGCACAAAGCCCATAAACCTTATGGATATTGCAACACTCGGTGCAAGATACTTAAAAGCAACAGGTCAGCTTCAGAAGCTTGATGAATCAGAAGAAATCAATGCTTGTACAGTAAAAATTGAAGTTGAAATTGACGGAGAAAAAGAGCCCTGGCTGCTTCTTTTCAAGAACGAAACCCACAACCATCCCACAGAAATTGAACCTTTCGGCGGTGCTGCTACCTGTATCGGCGGTGCAATCCGAGATCCCCTCTCAGGCCGTTCTTATGTATACGGCGCAATGAGAGTAACAGGTGCTGCAAATCCTCTTGCAAAGGTAAGCGAAACAATTGAAGGTAAGCTTCCTCAGAGAAAGATTGTAACAACTGCTGCTGCAGGCTATTCTTCATACGGTAACCAGATTGGTCTTGCAACAGGTATTGTTGACGAGCTCTATCATCCCGGATATGCTGCCAAAAGACTCGAAATCGGTGCAGTTGTTGCTGCTGCTCCCGAAAAAAATGTGCGCAGAGAATGTCCCGCTGACGGTGATGTTGTTATTCTTCTCGGCGGCAGAACAGGTCGTGACGGCTGTGGCGGTGCAACAGGCTCATCAAAATCCCATACGCTCGAATCACTCACAACCTGCGGTGCTGAAGTTCAGAAAGGTAATGCTCCCGAAGAAAGAAAGCTTCAAAGACTTTTCAGAAATTACGAAGCATGCCGTATGATCAAGCGTTGCAACGACTTCGGTGCAGGCGGTGTTTCCGTTGCTATCGGTGAACTTGCAGACGGTCTTGAAATCAACCTTAATGCTGTTCCCAAGAAATATGACGGTCTTGACGGTACTGAAATTGCTATTTCAGAATCTCAGGAAAGAATGGCAGTTGTCATTGAAAAGGAAAATGTTGACAGATTCCTCGAGCTTGCAAAAACAGAAAACCTGGAGGCTACTGTTGTTGCCCAAGTAAAGGCAGAGCCTCGTCTGAGAATGCACTGGAACGGCAAAACAATAGTTGATATCAGCCGTGAATTCCTTAATTCAAACGGTGCGGAAAAGCATATCGATATCACTCTTTCTGCGCCCGAATGTATTGATAAAAAAATCGGTAATGACTTTGCTGACGAATATAAGGCATTGGCTGATGATCTTAACATCTGTTCAAAGAGAGGTCTTGCAGAGCGTTTTGATGCAACTATCGGTGCCGGAACTGTTCTTATGCCTTTCGGCGGTAAAAATCAGTTAACTCCCATTCAGGCAATGGTACAGAAAATCTCTGTTGAGCAAAAGCACACAGACGATTGCTCTGTTATGTCCTGGGGCTATAACCCCTTTGTTACAGAAAAAAGCCCCTATCACGGCGCATACCTGGCAGTTGTTGAATCAGTTGCAAAGCTTATTGCAACAGGTGCTTCTTTTGAAGATGTTTATCTTACCTTCCAGGAATACTTTGAAAAGCCCAGAAAAGATGCAAAGCGTTGGGGCAAGCCTCTTGCCGCTCTTTTAGGTGCATTCAAAGCTCAGAAAGAGCTTGGAGTCGGTGCAATCGGCGGTAAAGACTCAATGAGCGGTTCTTTTGAAGACCTTGATGTTCCGCCTACACTTGTATCCTTTGCAATAACAACAGATAAGGTTCAGAATATTACTCCCAACTATTTCAAAAAAGCAGGTAATAAGGTTTATCTTATCAAACCCGATTTTGATAAAAACGGACTTCCCGAAACAAAATCTCTTATCGCAGTATTCAACCGTGTAACAGCTCTTCTTCGTGAAAACAAAGCCGTTACTGCTTATACTCCCACTCTCGGCGGTATCGCAGAAGCTGTGCTTAAAATGTGTATGGGGGACGGTTTCGGCTTCAATTATTCCGATAAGCTCTCAATGACAGACATTTTCGGTTATAATTATGCTTCTTTCCTTGTTGAAACAAGCGAATGTCTTGAAGATGCTCTTTATATCGGTGAAATCACAAACAAGGATGAAATCTCATTCAGCGGCAAAACTGTTGCGCTTTCCCAGCTTTGTGAGGATTATGAAAACAAGCTTGAAAGTGTGTACAGCTGCAATATTGAGCAGTCTTCAACCGTTGAAAACTTCTCATATAATTCAACAACCAACCTTGCTCCCGCAATAAAGGTTGCCCGTCCTAAGGTTCTTATTCCCGTATTCCCCGGCACAAACTGTGAATACGATTCTGCAAAGGTTATGCTTGATGCAGGAGCTGAAGCCAAGATTATGGTTATAAACAACCTCACCAGTGACGGTATTGCAAGAAGCGTTGAAACATTTGCAAATGAGCTTAAATCCTCACAGATGGTATTTATCCCCGGTGGCTTCTCAGGCGGCGATGAGCCCGACGGCTCGGGTAAATTCATTACTGCTTTCTTCAGAAATGCCGAAATCAAAAATGAAGTTACAAACCTTCTCGAAAACAGAGACGGTCTTATGTGCGGTATCTGTAACGGCTTCCAGGCACTTATCAAATTAGGTCTTGTTCCCTACGGCAAGATTATTGATACCGATGAAAGCTGTCCCACCCTCACATATAATACAATTGCACGCCATCAGTCCAGAATTGTAAGAGTCAGAGTTGCTTCAAACAAATCTCCCTGGCTTAAGAATACAAATGTAGGCGATATTTATTCCGTTCCGATTTCACACGGCGAAGGCAGATTCCTCGCAAGCGAAGAGCTTATAAAGCAGCTTGCGGCAAACGGTCAGATTGCAACACAGTATGTTGACCTTAACGGCAATGCAACATCTGATATACATTTCAACCCGAACAACTCTATGTATGCTATCGAAGGTATCACATCTCCCGACGGCCGAGTATTCGGTAAGATGGGACACTCAGAGCGTAAAGGCAACGGTCTTTATAAAAATGTTCCCGGCGATTATGACATTAAGATGTTCAGAGCCGCCGTCGAATACTTCAAATAATAACAGGAGGCTTATCTATGGCTTATTTAACTGATATTGAAATTGCACAGCAGTGCAAAATGCAGGAAATCGGTGAGATTGCAAAGGTTGCCCATGTTGACGAAAAATATCTTGAAAGATACGGCAGATATAAAGCCAAGGTTGATCTTTCATTATTAAAAGAAGACAGAAAAGAAGGCAAATTAGTCCTTGTTACCGCAATAACTCCCACCCCTGCAGGTGAAGGCAAAACAACAACCACAATTGGTCTTGCAGACGGTCTTAAAAGAATCGGAAAGGATGTTGTTGTTGCTCTCAGAGAGCCATCTCTCGGACCCGTTTTCGGTGTTAAGGGCGGTGCTGCAGGCGGCGGTTATGCTCAGGTTGTGCCTATGGAGGATATCAATCTTCATTTCACAGGTGACTTCCACGCAATCGGTGCGGCTAACAATCTTCTTGCTGCTATGCTTGATAACCACATTCAGCAAGGCAATTCCCTTGGAATTGATGTAAGAAAAATAACATGGAAACGCTGTGTTGATATGAATGACCGCCAGTTAAGATATGTAACAGACGGTCTGGGCGGTAAGGTTAACGGTGTTCCCAGAGAAGACGGTTTTGATATTACTGTTGCATCTGAAATTATGGCTGTTTTCTGCCTTGCAACTTCAATTACAGACTTAAAAGAAAGACTTTCAAAGATAGTTGTTGCATACACTTATGATGACAAGCCCGTTACAGCCGGTGACCTCAAAGCAGTTGGTGCAATGACAGCATTGTTGAAGGATGCTCTTAAACCCAACCTTGTTCAGACTCTTGAAGGAACTCCCGCATTTGTACACGGCGGTCCCTTTGCAAATATCGCTCACGGCTGTAACTCCGTAATTGCAACAAAAATGGCAATGAAAATGGGAGACTATGCTATCACAGAGGCTGGCTTCGGTGCTGACCTCGGTGCAGAAAAGTTCCTTGATATCAAATGCCGTATGGCTGGTCTTACACCCTCTGCTGTTGTTGTGGTTGCAACAATAAGAGCACTTAAAATGCACGGCGGTCTTGCAAAAACACAGCTTGGTGAAGAAAATCTTGAAGCTCTCGAAAAAGGCATTCCCAATCTTCTCCGCCATGTTTCAAACATCAAAAATGTTTATAAGCTCCCCTGTGTTGTTGCTGTTAACCGCTTCCCCACCGACACAGACAAGGAAGTTGATTTCATAATCAAAAAGTGTGCTGAGCTTGGTGTTAATGTTGTTCTTTCAACAGTATGGGCAGACGGCGGCAAGGGCGGTGAAGCACTTGCAAAAGAGGTTGTCCGTCTTTGTGAAGAAGAAAAAGGTGACTTTACTTTCAGCTATGACCTTGACTGCTCAATAGAAGAAAAAATCACGGCTATTGTAAAAAAGGTATACGGCGGAAACGGTGTTATAATTGCACCTAAAGCTCAACAGGAAATCAACAAGCTTAAGGCTTTAGGCTTTGATAATTGCCCCGTTTGTATGGCAAAAACACAGTACAGCTTCTCTGATGATCCGACAAAGCTCGGTGCTCCCGAAAACTTTGATGTAACTGTTAAAAATGTTAAAATCAGTGCAGGCGCAGGCTTTATTGTTGTTCTTACAGGTGACATTATGACAATGCCCGGACTTCCCAAGGTTCCTGCTGCAGAAAAAATTGATGTTGATGAAGACGGAAGAATAAGCGGATTATTCTGATAAAATTTAATAACTGCAATAAAACAAGCGACAACTTCTTACGGTTATCGCTTGTTTTTTATTTACTTATTTACATTTTTTATCAAATGACGGGTTGAATGCATAGAAGTTCTTTGAATCAAGACGGTCGGTTGTAAGTCTTAAGCCTTCGCCGAAACGCTGATAATGTACAACTTCCCTTGCACGCAAAAACTTAATAGGATCTGCAACATCGGGATCATCAACAAAACGGAGGATGTTATCGTATGTTGTTCTCGCTTTCTGCTCGGCGGCAAGGTTTTCGTGCAAGTCTGTTATGGTGTCACCCTTGGATTGCATACTTGCAGCCGTATAAGGTGCTCCTGAAGCAGCAATGGGATAAATGCCTGTTGTGTGATCAACAAAGTATTTGTCAAAGCCTGAAGCAACAATCTGTTCAGGTGTAAGGTTTCTTGTAAGCTGATGAACAATCGCACCGATCATCTCTAAATGCCCGAGTTCTTCAGTACCTATGTCCGTAAGCAGACCTTTAAGCTCGGGGTACGGCATTGCAAAACGCTGAGAAAGATATCTCAGAGATGCGCCTAATTCGCCGTCCGGACCGCCGTATTGCGTGATTATAATCTGTGCTAATTTCGGATTGGGATTTTTAATTTTTACGGGATACTGTAATTTTTTCTCATAAATCCACATCAGCAGTCACACTCCTGAGTATCCCAGGGCCAGGGATTTTTTAACCATTCGGCACCCTCACCTGTTTTAGGCGATAAAGGTCCGAATTTTTCTTCAAATTCGGCTTTCAGAACCGAATATTTGTGTTCATACTGTGCGTGAAGCTGAGATGCTTTTTCATCACACGGATGAGTATCAAGATACAAATGCAACTCCCAGAGTGCAAACTGTACCTGTGAGAGCTGACGAAGAAGTTTTGTTCTTTCCATCACTTCAAAGCCCCTTTACAAAAAGGCTTATGAAGCGCGGTATACAATGTGCCTTTACAAAGTGCAACATCAGGCTCAAACATTGTGGTGTCAAGCTGAAAAGGCACATAAGCCATTGTGACAGCATAATCATCAGGTAATGCGGTCATTTTTTCACAATAGCATTGTTTAGCGTTGTATAAATGCTGAGTGCAATCATTCATTACGCTTCTCTCCTTGTAAAATATTAGGTAGCGCCACCCATTTCATATATATTCTGCCGTAAAGCAATGGTGACACTGCCTGTCTTAAAACACAGGGAACCTACAAAGCGGCTTATGAGCAGAGAGCAGAAAGATATCCCGGACTTTCCCAAGATGCCATAAACGAGGAAGTGGCAGCGCAGTATTTCGGTGTTGTGTTCTCATCGGAGAGCAACATAAGAAAAGTAATCGAAAACAGCTCACAGCAGGAGCTTTCGATGTGGCAGAGGATTGTTGAGCATCTCAAGGACTTTGTGAAGAGAATAAAGGATGCCATAGAGAGATATGCTGTTGAGGACAAGACCGTCCGTGCTGCACTTAAAGCTGATGCTGAAACTATTGAGGAGCTTGCAAGGCAGTTTGATGTGTGTCTGAAAGAGGCTGCGGGAAATAAAAAAGCCGCCGTGGAGATCGGCGGGGAGAAGTATTCAATATCAAATATCGGACTTGAAGACTATACCAAAGAAACACAAAACAATATAAAAATGCGAAAAGGTATTATTGTTAATTCAGAGAGTGAATTAATGACACATATTGTTAAGGCATTGAATGGTAAAGAAAAATTAAATTTGCATTTTGGGGCTATTTCAGAAAGAGTTAAACAGAAAATTCAGAAAGATATAAATGCTCAGATTTTTAGCAATAAGCAGTATACTTTTGTTGTTTCATATGATGATATAAGACACATAAGTGAACATTTTGTAACAGCTGAAGAAATAGCAAATGAAGTTTTGAAATTATATGATATACTTTCGAATTACGATAACATTAAACTACTGATAGAATCTACAGGAAGAAAAAAGCTTGTGTTGGAAAAAACATATGCCGCAGCAGATTATCGTTCTATCGAAATCGTATCAAGTAAGACAGCTTCATTAGATTTAATTTCTGTTTATATAACAAAAAAAAGAAGCCAATCTGTTCCACCTGCTACATCAAGTGTAGCGTCAGTCGGTGGGGCTCGGCTTCCTAACAATACTGTACCACAAACAGCACAGTCTGTCAATACTAATGATATGCAGAATTCTTCAAAAGATACCGATAAGGCTTCAAAGCAGATTTCACAGTCCGAATCAAGGGACAATGCGGATATTGACCAAATGTCGCTGGATGTTTATAATAACAGAGGATGGGCGTATGGTTTTATAAATTATGAGGACTATGAACTTTTAGATCCACTGATAATGAAAACTATAGGCCCGAATGCAAGAGAACATGTAAAAAAACTTGTAGACGGAACAAATGTTTATAAAATAAATAATAAAATTTTCTTTATAAGAGGCTCCTATGATGATTTTATTATCGAACATTTAGTTGTGCTTAATGCAGAAAATGAAACAGAATTTGAAATTATAACTGATGTTTTTGGAGGGATTCCGTATGAAAATAACACGCTTAATGGACTTAGAAGCTGGTTCGAGGGCTATGAAGCTTACCTTGGAAAAAAATATTTCACTCAATACCGTAAAAGAGATTATCACGCCTCTTCTGAAGCAGAAAAAAGAAATATCAAAAGAGCAACACTACCGGACGGTTTTGCTTCTTTCGGATATACTCGAAAGAGCAACAGACGAAGAGGAAGCGGTCAGAATGATAACGGAGAAGTTTCCGGAGGTGTCAAGTTTTCAAAGCAAATAACCCAGCAGACCGAGGACAATATTGAGCAGTTGGCTTTGGAGAATGAGGCTGTAGAAACGCTTGTTGATGAGGCGAGAGATAACATTCCTAAACTTCAAAAAAGGCTTAAATGGGCTAAAAATATGCAAGTTCCAAGCAATAAGCTTTTTGCAAACAGCAAAGTGCTGAACGAGGTTGTGTTAAAGCATAATTACAAGCACTACAAATATAGTGAGACGGAGATATTTGAGCATCTTGAAAAAATCGTAAACGATGAAAATTCGGGTACCTTAATGTCCTCACTTACAAGCTTTATGGGTGAATTGTTGCGAAGCAGTGATACATACAGCCGTGATTTATACGATAAATATAAAGAGTTCAGAGATACATTCAAGGGGAAAAGTCTTGTTGTAAGTCAGGAAGCTTATAATGAGCTTGTTGACACATACGGCTCAAAAAAAGCTTTGAGAAATGCTACATTCGGCAAGATTAACATAATGCCGTCTGAAAAGATTGACAGCGCAAAAAAACACGGTAAAACATCATAAAAAAGTTTTACCGTGTTCATAAAAATTAAAATAATTATGTTTAAGAAACAAACATCAAAACGAGCAGACCGATAAAAGATAAAACAACTGCAGCAATGTCTTTTTTATTAGGTTTTTCAGGTGTAAAGAAGCAAATAACCGTTGAAAGTATCATAACACCGCCCGTCACAAACGGATACTGTGCAGAAGCAGGCAGATATACCAATGCGATTAACAGCAACAGATTAGCCACACGGCTGAGTATTCCGTAACCTGCCATACTCATACAGGCTTTAAGATTGAGCTTTGTTTTGTCCGACTTAAAGAACGGTAATAATACAAAAGAAAAAATACTGCAACAAACAGCAATTAATATTGAATAACCCTCCGCTGATGTTTTTTCAAAGTCCGAAGACTGAAAAATAGTAGAGAGAACACCCGATAAGCCGTTTAATACAAAAATTCCTGCATAATATATGTAACCGCTTTTGCTGTTATCTTTTTTGACAGTAAGAAACAGTGAAGCTAAAATAATAATAAAGCATATGCTTTTACCAAGTGTTAATTCTTCATTAAAGAAAAGTATTCCTACCGCAAAAGGCAATGCCATACCGCCAAGCATTGCAAAAACTGAAAAAAGCGACAAGTTAATTTTTCCGAGTGCTTTAAGACTGCAATAATTATATGCCATCATATTCAATGCAGAAAGTATTGCCATAAGCAAAGAAAAAGGTGTAAATTCAAAATTGAACTTATTTATAATAAGCAGAACAATTAAACCTGCCAAATTGCTTCCGCCCGAAAAAACCAGCATTGCCCGCATACCGTTACCGTATGACTTTTCAAAAATCTGATTAAATAAAAACTGTATGCTGAACATTGTTACGGCAACAGCAACTATTCCATAGTAAATCAAAACATATCCTCCAACACTCCGGTGACTATATCACCATTTCATATTCACCCATATTGCCGTTTTCAAAATAACGGGGCAAATCATACGGTGTATATATTCCGGTATCAGTAACAACACCGCTGACAAGATGCGGAGGTGTTATATCGAATGCAGGATAATATCCCTTAACACCCTCTGCCGCAGTTTTAACACCCATTGCCTGTAAGGTAAAATCGGGATCACGCATTTCTATTTTCACTGTATCAACTGTCGGGTGAACATGATCAGGGGCACCCGTCACAAAATAAGGAATGCCGTGATATTTTGCAGCTATTGCAATCTGGAATGTGCCGACTTTATTCACAACATAGCCATCCATACAAATAGCATCTGCAGCAGATGTAAACACATCAATCTTCTCATTCTGCATAACAAATGCAGGCATATTGTCTGTTATAAGGGTTACATCCATTCCCATATCCTTGCAGACAGTTGCAGTAAGTCTGGCACCCTGAAAATACGGTCTTGTTTCGGGGCAGAAAATGCGAATATCCCCTTTTCCCTGCTCTTTAGCAACTCTGCACATCTGCCCTACTATCGTTTCACCGAAGCACTGAGTCATAACAGCTCCGTGCTCGGGAAAAGTTGACACAAGATACTGTGCCATTTTATATACCTTATCATAACGCATATTGTTTGCTTTAACGGTATATTCCATAATTGCTTCATCAGCTTTTTTGCCCTCAAGCATAGCTTTTTTTGCAGCTTCAAAGCAACCGTTTGTTATAAGGCTCATTCTGTTAGCTGTTGTTGGACGGGCGTGAGAGATTGTATATGAAGCATTTTTAAGATATTCGAGCTGTTCTTCATATCCTTTATCTTTACACTCGAATGCCGCCAATGCCATTCCCACGGCTGCAGCAGTATAGGGCCCTGCACTCTGTGTTACCATATCCTGCAAAGCCTTTGTTACCTCATAATGATTTTTACAGGTTACAAACTCTGTTTTCTGCGGATAAATTCTTCTGTCAAGAATTTTGACCGCCCCGTCCTCATACCACGCTATATTTTCATATTGAAGCATAAAAGCCAGGTCTTTATCGGCTCTGTACATAAAAAATACCCTCCTCAGCAATAAAGCTCTTTCACACACTTTTCAACATCAAAATAAATTCTTTCTTTATCGAGAGTTTTATATTCTCCGTTTTCATAAAGAATTTTACCGTCGCACATTGTCATACAAACATCTGAAGACTGTGCGGAATATGTTATAAGTGCAGGAACATCAAGCACGGGATGCATATGCGGAGCGTCAAGGGAAACGGCACAAATATCTGCCTTTTTGCCGACTTTAATTTCGCCGCAATTTTCCCTGCCTTGAAGCATTGCACCGTTAATTGATACCATTTTAAGAATTTCCTGAGGCTTCATAACAGTTGCATCTTTCATAAAGCCGTTATGAATAACAGAAGCCAGATGCATTTCTTCAAGCATATTAAGATTGTTGTTGCTTGCCGCTCCGTCTGTACCGAGAGTTACATTTATTCCTTTTCGGAGGAATTTCTGCACGGGAGCAAAACCGCTTCCGAGTTTCATATTGCTTGTGGGATTATGTACAATGCTTACCTTGTGTGCTTTCATAATATCCATATCGCTGTCTGTCAGCGCAACACAATGAGCAGCAAATGCTCTTGAATCAAATGCACCGAGCTTCAAAAACCATTCGGCAGGAGTACAACCGTATTTTGCAATACATTCATTATGCTCTTTATCGGTTTCGGATAAATGTATGTGCATATTTCCTTTTTTATCGGAACAGATTTCACTGTATGCCTTTGTGATTTTTTCATTACAGGTGTATTCGGCGTGAATACAAAAATCCACAAGAATTTTTCCGTCAGCAAAACCGTTATATTTTTCAAACAGCTCAAGAGACTGTTTTATTCTGAAGGAATCCTCAACCCTTTCTGTAGGGTCAAACGACTGCACGGGACGGCATATATTTGCTTTCATGCCTGCATTCACAACAGTTTCTATGGTCTGCTGCGGCTCAAAATACATATCGGAAAAGCTTACCGTACCGCTTGATAGCATTTCGAGCAAGGCAAGCTCACTGCCTGTTCTTATATGTTCGGGAGTAAGTCTGTCTTCAACGGGGAAAATCTTATCAAAAAGCCATTCATTCAACGGCAAATCACTGCCGACCCCACGAAGAAGCACCATAGGTGTGTGAGTATGGCAATTATAAAGTCCGGGCAAAACAATTTTATCTGACATATTTTTCGTGCTGTCATATTTTTTTGCAGGCTTATCTTTTCCGAGATAATCAATATATTCCCCGTCAACACCAAGATTTACTCCGCTTAAAACTTCATCGGCTGTAACAACCGTACAATTTTCAAATAATATACTCATAATGCTTCCTCTGTTAAAATTCCTTTATTATTCTCGTTACATATTCGCAAAAACGCTCTTCTATACTTGCGGCAGTTTCACCGACCTCTTCATCGGTTATTTTTTTATTGAGAACACCTGCTGCCATATTTGTCATAACCGAAAGCCCAAGTAAAGGCATTGAGCAATGTGCAGCGGTAAGAGCTTCCGTTACGGTGGACATTCCTACTGCATCTGCTCCTAAAATTCTTGCAGCTCTTATTTCTGCAGGTGTTTCAAACTGCGGGCCCGTAAAATACATATACACACCCTCATGCACACAAAGTCCGCTGTTTTCTGCACATCTTATGGCAATTTCACGAAGAGAAGCTGTATACATATCTGTTACATCAAAAAAACGAGGACCGAATTCAGGTATATTTTTTCCGCCAAGCGGACTGGAACCGTTTAATTTTATGTGGTCCTTTATTATCATAATGTCACCCACATTATAAGTGGTATTAACAGCTCCTGCGGCATTTGTTATAATTGTTTTCTGAACACCTAAAAGCTTGAAAAGACGGACAGGTATTGTAAGCTCTTCAAATGAATAGCCCTCATAATGATGGAATCTGCCTGCCATACATACAATTTTTTTTCCTGCCAACTCACCGAAAACAAGCTTCCCTTTATGAGAATCTACAGTTGATACCAAAAAGTTGGGAATATCCTTATAGTCTATTTCCTGCTTGTTTTCAAGACAGTTCACAAAGTTTCCGAGTCCCGAGCCTAAAATTATACCGACCTCGGGAACTATATCTATTCTGTTTTTTACATACTCCGCACTTTTATTAAAATATTCAAAATTAAATTCCGTCATTTTATCACCTGCATTTTTTTCTTATAGAATTTTACCACATACTTACTTTCAAATCAACATAAAAATACCGCTCTCACTACCCGTAAATTTATCCTGAGTATGAAAGCGGTGTTTCATTTATTTAACGCTGAACAGAATTTCGCCGTATGTAGGATAAGGCCAGTAGGCACTGTCTGTCTTTGTTTCAATTTCATCAACTAAAGTACGCAGCTTTGACATAGATACAATAATGTTATTTTTGCAAAACTGTGCAAGCTGAGTTACATCAGCACATAAAGGAGCTTCGGCAACATATTTTTCAAGAACCTTCTTTTCTTCATAAACCTGCGCAGACAAGGAAGAAAGTTCTTTAACAAGCTCAAGCTCATATGTAGCATCAATGCTGTCACAAAGTGCCTTTTTAGCAAGTGCTGTTTCGGTAAGCTCGTGAATATAGTGACTGATGCTCGGCAAGATATCTTTATTGAGCATTTCAAGCATTGTGAGCGCTTCAATATTTATTATCTTATTATAATTATCAGTAAGAATTTCATAACGGGCATACATTTCTTCCTGAGAAAATACCTTATGTGAAGTAAATAATTTAATGTTTTTCTCATGTAAGAAATATGGAAGACAATCAGGGGTTGTTCTGAGATTATAAAGACCTCTTTTTTCTGCTTCCTCTACCCATAAATCATCATAACCGTTGCCGTTGAAAAGAATTCTCTTGTGCTCGGCAACTGTTCTCTTGATAAGAGCGTGAAGTGCTTTTTCAAAATCAGCCGCACCCTCAAGCTCATCAGCAAACTGACGGAGCACCTCAGCAACACTTGTATTGAGAACAATATTTGCAGAAGAAACAGATGCAGAAGAGCCTATCATTCTGAACTCAAACTTATTACCTGTAAAAGCAAAAGGAGAAGTTCTGTTTCTGTCGGTCGTATCTTTGGGAAATTTGGGTAATGTATGTACACCTACCCTCATAAGCTCTGTTTCTTTCTGACCGTAAGGAATGTCCTTTTCTATTGCCTCAAGAATTTCAGTAAGCTCTGTTCCGAGGAACATTGAAACTATTGCGGGAGGTGCTTCACTGGCACCCAGTCTGTGGTCATTTCCTGCACTTGCAGCACTTATTCTCAATAAATCCTGATAATCATCAACAGCCTTTATTACAGCGCAAAGGAAAAGCAGAAACTGGGCATTTTCCGCAGGCGTATCACCCGGATTAAAAAGGTTTATTCCTGTATTCGTTGAAAGTGACCAGTTATTGTGCTTACCGCTTCCGTTGACTCCTGCAAAGGGCTTTTCGTGAAGCAGACAAACCATATTATGCTTTCTTGCAATTTTCTGCATAAATTCCATTGTAAGCTGGTTATGATCTGTTGCAATATTTGTTGTGGTAAATATAGGTGCCAACTCATGCTGTGCGGGAGCTGCCTCATTATGCTCTGTTTTTGCAAGAATACCGAGCTTCCAGAGCTCTGTATCAAGCTCATTCATAAATGCAAGAACACGGGGCTTTATTGCACCGAAATAATGGTCTTCAAGATCCTGTCCCTTAGGAGGCTTTGCACCGAAAAGTGTTCTGCCCGTAAAAACAAGATCTTTTCTTTTTTCATAAACTTCTTTATCAATAAGGAAATATTCCTGTTCGGGACCGACTGTTGTATTAACTGCAGTTACATCTTCATTACCGAAAAGCTTGACAACTCGAAGTGCCTGTTTTCCTATTGCTTCCATTGAACGAAGCAAGGGAGTTTTTTTATCGAGCGCATGACCGCCGTATGAACAAAAGGCTGTAGGAATACAAAGCACACCATCTTTAATAAACGCATAAGATGTTGCATCCCATGCGGTATAGCCTCTTGCCTCAAAAGTAGCACGAAGACCGCCATTCGGGAATGATGAAGCATCGGATTCTCCCTTTATAAGCTCTTTTCCCGAAAACTCCATTATGATATTAGAGGTATCAACGGGAGAAATAAAGCTATCGTGCTTTTCAGCGGTAATACCGGTCATAGGCTGGAACCAATGGGTATAATGAGTTGCACCTCTTTCCATTGCCCAGTCCTTCATAGCATCAGCAACAACTGTTGCAAGACTTAAATCGAGGTGTCTGCCGTTTTTAACCGTGCGTTGCAGCTGTTCATAAATATCCTGCGGAAGTCTTTCCTTCATAACGCTATCGTTAAAAACTTCACTTGCAAAAATTTCTGTGACTTTATCCATTTTGCCAACCCCGTTTCTGTTTGTAATACTGAAATGTAAAAACGGAGCCGCAGATGTTTCTGTAGCTCCGTCGGACTTACGAGAATATTTTACAAATAAAATATATATTTGTCAAGAATTATTTCTATTAAAAAAGATTTATTTATTTGTTTCAGGCTCAAGCAGACCGTATCCGCCATCTGCTCTGCGATACACAACCGAAATAGCATCATTATCCGAATTTCTGAACATAAAAAACTCATGTCCCAACATATTCATCTGCAAAATTGCTTCATCTACAGACAAGGGCTTTACGGGTACACTTTTTGTTCTGACAAGCTCAAAATCTTTTTCCTCTTCAATATCCTCAGAGTTAAAAGCATCAAACGCACCGCTTTTCAATCTCTTTTCAAGCTTTGTTTTGTTTTTTCTGATCTGACGGATAAGAAGATCTACACAATTATCAAGTGCATCATTCATATTTTCCGCTTTTGCCTGTGCCCTGAAGATCATACCGTCATTATTAACGGTGATTTCCACGGTTTGTGAGCTTTTTTCTACGGTTGCAGTTACTTTTGCTGTTGCATTGTCTGAGAAGAATTTATCTAATTTGCTGAGTTTTTTCTCAACTCTCTCCTTAAAGGATTCTCTTGGTGTGCATTTTCTTCCGATTATTGTGATGTTCATAACTACATCCCCTTTTTGCATATATTACAAAAGAAAACGGGCGAATGTGAAGATGTTTTTCTTCATTCACCCGCCCTTCCTTTTGTTTACATCTGTATTATAACACAAACTCAAAAACTTGTAAAGAGATTTTTTGTATATCTTTACTGTATTTTTTTAATTTTTGTAAACAATTTTGTTAATCTTTGTCAAATAACAACTTCGATATGTCGCGTTACATGACAACCGATATTTACTGCCACAGGTAATCCCGCAATATGAGTGGGATATTTTTCGATATTACATGCCAATGCCGTGCAGTCGCCAGAAAAGCCCTGAGGTCCTATGCCTAAAGAATTCAGTCTTCCGAGAATATCATTTTCCATTTTTGCATAAAAATCATCAGGATTTCTCTTATCAATGCTTCTGCATAAAGCAAGCTTTGAAAGATATGCGCAATATTCAAAATCTCCGCCGATTCCCACACCGACAACAACAGGCGGACAAGGACGCGCATCAGCATTCTTCACACAGTCAACAACAAAATTAATAATATCTTCTTTTGTTGCAGACGGATTAAACATTTTCACAGCACTCATATTTTCACTGCCGAAGCCTTTCGGAGCAACAGTAAGCGTGATTTTATCGCCGTCAACGATTCTTGTGTGTATAACAGCAGGGGTATTATCTTCAGTATTTACTCTTTTTATTGGGTCAGCTACAACGGATTTTCTGAGATATCCGTCAACATATCCCTTGGCGACACCTTTGTTTACTGCATCCTCAAAGTTTCCTCCTGTGACATGTACCTGCTGACCTATTTCAGCAAAAATAACTGCCATGCCGCAATCCTGACAAATGGGAATCTGCAGTTCATTTGCAGTTTCAAGATTTTCAAGCATATCTGCAAAAATGCTCTTTGCAAGCTCAGAGCACTCGTATTCTGCAAATTTTTTTATTGTTTTTTCCAAATCATCCGGCAGCTTGAAATTAGCTGTTATAACAGCTTTGCTTACCGCATTTGTAATTTCAGTACAACTTATTTCTCTCATATTGTTCTCCCAAAAAGAAAAAAGAGAGGAAAAATCCCCTCTTGAATTTATCTGCCGGACCGTCTGTTATTACCCTTAAATTCCGTTGAACGCTTTAAAGCAGACATTTTTTCATCGCTTTCCTGCTTGAATTTTGCCATCATATCCTCAAAAGACAAGGGAGAAGCTGATTGGTTAGCGCTCTTTGTCTGAGCAGCAGGCCTTTTTACTGAGTCACGGGGAGGATAAGAACTTTTCTGAGGCGGCTTCTTGCCCTTGAACTCATTTTCAGTTTTAGGCTGTTCAATCGTCTGTTTGATTGAAAGGCTTATTTTGTTATTCTCGTTAATGGTGAGAACCTTAACCTTTACATTCTGCCCCTCCGTAAGATGCTCCTTGATGTCTTTAACATAATTGGTTGCTACTTCGGAAATATGTACCATTCCTGATTCACCGTTTGACATCTTAACAAAGGCTCCGAAAGTGGTTAAACCGGTAACTTTGCCGTCATAGATTTCGCCGACTTTTGACTGCATAAAAAAATGAGTCCTCCTGCAATTTTAATATTGTATTATTCAGTTACCAGGGGTAACATTATAATAAATTTTTTCATCCGGATAAACATAACCGCGCTCTCTTGCAAGATGCTCATAAAGCTCCAATTCATCCGCATCATTAATAAGATATTTGATTTCTTCATTTTCCTTATTAATCTGCTCAAGCTGTTGAGTAAGAACTGCCAGCTGATTTTCTTTATCCTTTATATCTGTTCTCAACCATGAATACAGTACGGTTGAAAAACCAATCACAAAAACTATTACCATGGATACAAGTATGTAGCTGTGACGACCGAATATTTTAAACATCGTTATACCCACCTATATATATTAAAACAACTGTTATAATAAACTATTTTTTATTATTATATAACACTTCTTTCTTCTTATGCAAGAGGTTTATTGCAAAATAAAAAAATTTTTTTGTCTTTTTTTGTTCTTTTTGCTTTTTTTCTTCAGTTTTTCTCTTCGGCAATTTAATCTTTATTCGTTTTAACGGCTTTAACAGACAGTCAAACACTTTTCCAATATGTTTTTTTATACTGTTATCAGCTTTTTTCCATAATAAATTAACAAGCCTTGACGGAAAAAAGTAATAAAGACAAAATCCGATAAGCTCCCCTGCAAAAATATAAAAACGCAGCTGACCGTAATTTGTTTCAAACACAAACAAAAATGTTAATATTCCGGCACCGACAAAAAATACTATATCCTGCAAAAAAACAGAAAAAATGTTTTTTATAAAGCTTATCCGGAAAAGCATAAACAAATTATATATAAAACCAATCATAAAACCGAGCGCAATTGATTTTATAAAAATATACATCTGGGCAGATAATTCAATTCCGAACATTTATCTGAATACTCTTGAAAATATTGATGAACTCTTCTGAATTCTGTCCGTATATCCCACAGAAATAATATTACCCTGCACGCAGAATTCTCCGCTGTCAATACTGAGCTTCGTTACCTGTAAAGCATTTCCCTGAATTGTAATTTCACCGTAATCGGTAAAGACAGTCACGCTTTCTTCGTTAAAGCTGCCTATATCCGTAGCACCCGTAACAACGAGCTTGTTTCTGTTTTCAATAACTAATGTATGTGGCAACAAAATTTTGTTTTCATCCATACTCATTCCTCCAATCTTTCTCTAATTAATATGCGGACAAGAAAGAAAATATAATATTATCCGTTCAACATAACTAAAATAAAATATGTTAATTGAGTTAAAATGCATAGTGAATTCAACAAAAAAATATGCTAAAATTAATCAATTAAAAACAAAGGAGAAAATATCAATGGTTAAAATTGAAATGGACAACGGTGCAGTAATTGAAATTGAGCTTTATCCCGATAAGGCTCCCAAAACTGTTGCTAACTTTGAAAAACTCGTTTCAGAAGGCTTCTATGACGGACTTACCTTTCATCGTATAATTAAGGGCTTTATGATTCAGGGCGGCGATCCTCAGGGTACAGGTATGGGAGGCGCAAAAGACAATATTTACGGTGAATTTGCTTCAAACGGCTTCCCCCAAAATGATATTGCACACACAAGAGGTGTAATTTCAATGGCTCGTTCAATGTATCCTGACTCTGCAAGCTCACAGTTTTTCATTATGCATAAAGATGCTCCTCATCTTGACGGTCAGTATGCTGCATTCGGTAAAGTTATAAACGGAATGGATGCGGTTGATGAGATTGCAAGCACTCCCACAAATGCTGCAGACAGACCCGCTTACCCTGTTGTTATGAAAAAGGTTACACTGGAAAAATAAATTCATACAAAGAAAAACCACCGGTTCAGACTTATTCAGTTCATTAACTGGTGGTTTTTATCATTTTTTTATTTTATTACTTTCTTTATATCATCAGTATGACCTATCACTAACAAATGCTCATCCTTGCTGAAAATATGCTCTGGATTAAGCATAGGCTGAAGATGATTATTGTTTTTTGTTGCGATAATGCTCAATTTATATCTTGCACGAACATCAAGCTCTTTTATGGTTTTCCCGCACCAGCTTTTGGGAACTTTGATTTCAAAGACAGAATACCCGTCTGATAAAATTATTTCATCAAAAATACTGTCATCAGCCTCTGATGAAGCTATTCGGTATGCAAGATCTTTTTCAGGATAAACTACGCTGTCTGCCCCGTTTTTCAAAAGAAATTTAGCTTCTATATCACGGTTGACTTCACTTATAATTTTTTTTGCTCCCATTTCGCGAAGCATTGATGTAATTTCAAGACTTTCGGAAAAATGCCCACCGACACAAACAAAACATGTGTCGAATTCATCAACTCCAAAAGAAGCCAACACTTCCCCGTTTGTGCAATCCCCTATTTTTCCGTTTACAGCAAACGGCAGCATTCTTTCAACTAATTCTTCATTCTTATCAACAATCATTACCTGACTGTTCCTGACGGAAAGCTCCTTACAAAGATGCTGACCGAATGTACTCATACCTATTATTAAAAATGACTTCATATTACTACCTCATCCTATTGTAATATTTTCCACCGGACACAAAACAGGCGGATCAACCTTTTTTTCCAATAATGCCAATGCGAAAGATGTGCTGCCAACCCTGCCGCAATACATAAGAAACATAATAATACACTTTGATACAGTTGTCAATTCTCTTGTGATTCCGGTTGACATTCCGACTGTGCCCATTGCTGAAAATGTTTCAAAAATTACATCTCTTATATTAAAATCCTGCAGTGCACAAATTGCTACCAATGCAGAAAACACAAGAATAAAATTAAAAAACATAACAGATGATGCTTTCTTTACCGAGTTTTCTTCCAACGCTCTGCCAAAAAGCTGTGGTCGTCTTTTAGAGCGAAGTCCGTAAAATAAAAATATAACAATAACAGCGATTGTTGTTGTTTTTATACCGCCTGCAGTTGACCCAGAGCTTCCGCCTATAAACATAAGACCCGATAAAAACAATACTGATGCATCAGACAAACCACTCAGTTCTACTGTGTTAAAACCTGCTGTTCTGACTGTTACGGATGAAAATAAAGAAACAAGTATCTGTTCTTTAACAGATAGCCCCGATAAAGACAAATCTTTTTCAAGCAGCCAGAACAAAAAAGCTCCGCCGAATGTTAAAATAAATGATACAGTCAAAACAATTTTTGTATGCAAATGGTAACGCTTGAAATGATGCTTGTTTGTATATATGTCATCCCAAACAAGAAAACCGATACCACCTACTGTGATAAGTAACATAAGGGTAATATTTACTAAAGCATCATCGGCATAATCAACAAAGGAGCAAAACGGCTCTTTTATGCCCATCAGATCAAAACCGGCATTGCAAAAAGCTGAAATTGCATGAAACACAGAATAATATATTCCCTTAGCGACACCGAACTGAGGAATAAAACGGATTGAGAGTAAAACAGCGCCGATTCCCTCAAAAATCAATGTTCCGATTATAATTTTTCTTGTCAGCTTTTTTAATCCCGCGATATGGGTAGTATTAATACTTTCCGCCATAATTGCACGGCTTCTCAAGCCTAAATTTTTTCTTACAAAAGAAAAAAGAAGCGTAGCAATAGTCATAAATCCGAGACCGCCTATTTGTATAAGCGTTATTATTACTATTTGCCCGAATAAGCTCCAATGGGTTGCGGTATCAACCAGCACCAGTCCCGTAACACAAGAGGCTGAAACTGCCGTAAACATTGAAGTCAGCAATGAAGTAGGTTCACCGCTTTGGGAAGAAACGGGCAATGCTAACAGCATAGTCCCAAGCAGTATCATAACCGCAAAGCCAAGGGCAATAAACTGCAGATGTGTAAGTTTTCGAAATTTCATTCAATATTTTCCTTTTCGATAATTTCAATCAATGTATTCACTGCAAAATCAACACTGAGTGCTCTGACGGCACTTCTGCCTATATTCCCGAAATGCTTTTTTTCAGAATATTCCTGATTATTCACCACGAACCCGAAGCAAACCGTGCCCACAGGATTTTCCTGAGTACCGCCCGAAGGTCCTGCTATACCTGTTATACCGACACTGACCTGAGCACCTGTTTCAGTTGCTGCGCCTTTTGCCATCTGCAAGGCAACCTCATTGCTCACTACGGTATATTTATCTATTGTTTCTTTGCTTACCCCGACAAATTTATTTTTTGCCCACTCTGCATAAGTTACAAACGATGCATCAAACACTTTTGATGCATTCGGAACATCAACAATACCTGCAGCAAGCATTCCGCCCGTGCAGGACTCCGCACAGGAAATACGCCAATTCTTTTCTGTGAGTAAATTTACAAGTTTTTCAGTATTATACATTTCAAACAACTTTCTTGATTTTTATTTACTTTTATTTTAACACAACTGAATACTTTTTCAAGTAATAATTGACATTATTGCACTGAAAGTTTAAAATACATAAAGCAAAACATCACGGAGAAAGTGTAAAAAGATGTACAACTCACATACTCACACGAAAAATTCACATGACGCAAATGCCAAAATTGAAGATTTGTGCAAAGAAGCTGTAAAAAACGCTCTTACAGGCTTTGCAGTAACGGACCATTGCGATATTTCATATCTCGATGAACCATGGGTTATGCAAGGCGTTTACGGCTCCGTCAAAGATGCATTATGGGCAAAAGAAAATTACGCCGACAAGCTTTTTATCGGTCTGGGAATTGAAATAGGAGAAACAATATTCAATCCTGATGCTGCGAACAAAATCATACAAGAAAACTGTTGGGATGTTGTTTTATCTTCTGTGCATCTTGTAAGCAATATGCCGTGGAATGTTCCATTTTCTCAGATTGATTTTTCAAAAGCCGATAAGGATATGATTGATAAATTTCTGACTCAATATTTTACGGATATGCTTAATATGATTGAGAGCACAGATTTTGATATTCTGAGTCACCTTACTGTCCCGCTGAGATATATTGTCAAGAAATATAAGCAGCAGGTTAATGAAGAAAAATATTATCCTGTAATAGCAGATATTTTGAAAAAAATTATAAACCGGGATATTGCTCTGGAAATAAATACATCGGGATTTATAACAGGAGAAAATTATTTTATGCCCGACAAAACAATTATTGATATATACAAATCATTAGGCGGCAAAAGAGTTTCGCTGGGAAGTGATGCTCACAGTGCAGCAGCGCTTACAGACGGTTTACAACAAGGAGCAGAAATGTTAAAAAACTTGGGCTTTGACAAGGCAACTTATTACAAAGAACGAAAAGCTATTGAATATAATTTATAAAAACAAGCATAAAAACAACAGAGCCGGGCACACGCCGACACCCCGTAAGAAAGTATTTGTTTCTCGATGAAAATTCCCTGTATTTTTGCCAAAAGCCTCGCAAGGCGCCAGCCTTGCTGCGTTTTGTGGCTTCAATATAAGAAATTTTCTTATCTTACGAAACTGCGGAGCACTTTAAAATGAAAATTTTGTGTACAAGAAGAGGCAAAACCGTCCGATAAAGCTGACGCTTATCGGACGGTTTTAACGAATTATTGTGCCAAAATTTCACATTTTAAAGAAATACTTCCTTACGGGGTGTCGGCGTAAATGCTCGGCTCATTTTTTATGAAAAATAGTTTATTTTTTCTTTTCCCAACCCTCAAAGATTTCATCAAACACATAAACATTGTGTTCATCTTTTCTGTGGTTGGTATACCATACCTGTGCAAAGAAAGGATTTGTTTTTGCAATTTCATCATAATTCCATGCTTTTTCAGGAAGATAACACTCAGGACACCAATGACCGCCGAGAAGAATAAGGTTGGGGCTTGCCTCAAATTCAGCGCCGCAACAGCCGCATTTCCAACGAAGCTTTGTGCTGAGATCCCCCTTAACCATCTTTTCACTCAAGCATTCACCGCCTCTGAAGACAGCAGCCTGCTTCATATCTTCAATATCAAGTTCACTCTTGGGCTTGCTTTCATCATAACCGTGATCAAGCTTATACTTATCTGCAGCAGTAATATCCTTGTCAGGACTTTCAAGCTTGAAATCTTCCCATTTTGAAGGAATTTCAAGATATTCTTCATAAGAACCGTAATAAGCGGAAAGTCTTACGGGATCCTGTGTTTTAATCCAGTCAAGAGTACCCCATTTTTTGGTTTCCGCAATCTTCTTCATAAAGGGCTTTGCACATGCACCGAGAAGCTTCTTTGCGGGAATATATTTGGGAATTGTGTAGAACTTTTCACACTGTTTAGCGAGATAATCAAAATATTCCTTTACGGGAATATTTGCACGGAAATGAAGGTAATTTTCAAGAATATCACCGTCTGCATAATACTGGCCATGGAAGTTCTTTGTTGTAAACCAATTTGGATCAAACAATGTTTTGGGAGAACCAAGACCGATACAGCCGAGAAGATATTCTTCAAATTCATAGTTAGTAAGTCTGTAATCCTTTCCCGAACCGATGTTATAGAATCTGCACCAGAAATCATCGGGAAGATAGCCTGTAACAAAATTAGCCATAAGTCTGCCGGCATCTTCAACTGTACACCATTCAAGCATACCGTTGAGAGGTACATGATACATAATAGGTTCCATATTGTGAAGGATTTCAGGATAAAGAATACCTGACTGACGCATTACAACCCAATGCTTGATTCCGCTTTCAACGAAAACTCTTTCTGCCATAACCTTAGAAACGGCATAATGGTCATAAACTGAAACCTTTATAGGGTCACCGCAACGACCCCAATGAATGGGCATATTTCTGTCACCTGTTTCAGCAACGGAACCTATGTAGCACACCTTGATATCATCAGCATTAGGCTGTGCAAGCACTGCCTTACAAATATTTTCGGCAGCACCGACATTTACTTTTCTTGTTGAGTAAGGCTTATAGTCAGCCGCAGGAGAAACCATCCCGCCAATATGAAGAACATAGTCTGCACCTGTTACACCCTTGAGAATTGTTTCATAATCAAGAAAGTCACCCCAGATAATATCAACATTCTTCCTTCCCATATAAGGTAAAAGAAGATGCTTATTCTTATCACTGGGTCTTGAAAGGAAATTAATCTTCACATCGGGGCGCTTAACAAGCTCTTTGAAAGCTGCCCATCCCATATTACCGCTGCCGCCGGTAAGAAATACAGTTTTCATTTTTAATCCTCCATCAAATATTATGTATAATATTTTGCATTTGTATTCTACACACCCAAACGGCAAATGTCTACACTTTAATTCATTGTTTACGGTTTTATAATGATTTGTTAACTCTTTGTTAATATTTTGTCAATACCCCAAAATACACTTATCTGAACATAGATTTTTCAAAAAAAGAAGAAGACAAACTGGTTAACAGAATGTCTTCTTTAATAATTTTAATATGCGCTATTCACAAATCAACCGAAAAGATTAAAAACTGAAAATACGGTAGCAAGGCACTGAACAGTAAATTCGAGCCATGTATCAAGCATAACTGCAAAATAAGCTTCAATTTCACTTATATCGCCGAATTCCGTTACCTTTGAGCCTTCCTTGAGAGCCTGCTGAGAAACAGTTGCCATATAAGTTTTATATGTAGAAGTATCAGATTCATCAAGCTCAATAATTCTTGCACCGCGGTTGATATTAAGACCGTAGGAATGGAATGTGCAACCGGGAGTATTGATTATATCAATACCGTCTTTTTCAACAACAAAGCTGTTCTGATGGTCGTGACCTGAATAAATTGCAACAACATCACCTGTTTCAACCATTGCATCAAACTGTCCGTGATTATAGTATCCGGGACAGGTGGGTTCAAAAATATACCCGGTTTTAAGAGCTGTGATGTTGGGAATATATGTGTAAGAAACACCGTCAAAAGCAAGACCGAGCTCTCCGAGATCTACAGCAGATTCAAAATAAAGCTCTTCACATACATCCTGAACAATTATATGCTGGAAAGCCATAGCAGGAACCGGTTCACCGTTATTGAGAAGCTTCAATGCATTGGAGGTGTTTTTATACCATTCAATCTGATCCTCATGAACACAGTCATATCCCTGTTCAACATACTGATTGGAATCAAACATATAAAGATTGTATGCAACCTTTGACATATCAGAGCTGTAAACCAAGAGATTATGTGTGCCTACGCCTGTAAGTGTAGGGTCTGCATCATAAGCTAAGCAATATTTGCCGCCATAAAGTTTATACATAAGGAAAAGCTCTTCATTTGTGTAACCCTGTTCGCTGTCGTGGTTACCGAAAACAAATGTAAAATATGTTTCGTTGTTCACAAAGAGCTCACAGATTTCTTTGATTGCCTCTTTCTTTAATTTTTTGGGAGCAACAGAGTTATCTCCGCCGAGAACAACAAGATCGGGCTGATACTCTACAAGTACTTCATTGATAAACTGTGCAATGGTTTTGTTCATCGGATAAGTGTCCTGAATATCACAGATATTCATAATAGTAAACTTTCCGTTTTCATCAAACTTAAGTGCACCTGTTTTTTCATCAATAACAGCCAATGCCGAAACTGACATAGATAAGACAAATACTACAGCAAGAAGAACTGCAAGAATTTTCTTTTTCATAAAAATTTTTCCTCCTTAAAAATATACATATATAATATAACACTCAATCATTAAACTGTCAATAAATAATATATTTTCAGCATTATAATTAAAATTTATCAAATTTTTTAAGCATTTTAACAAATGTTTTTTCTTTTTACGATTATTGCTTTTTTAGTATTGATATTAAGTGCTTTTTGACTTATTATATCAGTAGTATTTCTCGTAAAGGATGATGACTAATGACAAACCCCGTACTCGGTATTCAAGGTTATACTTTAAGAGATTTCTGTCAGAATGCAGAAGATTTTGACAATATTCTCGGCTTTCTACAGGAACTCGGAGTTAAAACAATACAGATTTCTGCAATAGGTCCGATTCCTGCAGATGAACAGAAAAAGGCACTTGATAAGCACTCTATAGATGTTTGCGTTACCCACAAGCCGTTTGACAGAATGCTCAATGATCTGGACAATCTTATTGA
Source organism: Acutalibacteraceae bacterium (assembly GCA_045589395.1). Classification (GTDB taxonomy): domain Bacteria; phylum Bacillota; class Clostridia; order Oscillospirales; family Acutalibacteraceae; genus RUG806. Next base: position 38,595 of record JAZNOZ010000007.1, read on the forward strand.
AGAACATAAAATAATCGGCTGTGATGCTTTAGGACTCGGAGCCCCCTCGGATGAATACAGGGGAACTTTGGATAATGTAAAAAGCTTTGTTGATAAAGCAAATGCAGTTACACAGAAGCTCAAGGCCCACAAAATGACCTTTAACTATCACAATCATGATTTTGAATTCAGACCACTGGAAAACGGTCAGAATATGATGGACTATCTTTTAGAAAACACAGATCCTGATTTCTTCCATTTTATTCCCGATGTGGCATGGATTCATTTTGCAGGCAAAGATCCCGTAGAATATCTCGAGAAAATGAAAGGCAGAGTTAAAGTGCTGCATTTCAAGGATTATTGCCTTGTTAACGGGGAAAGGAAATTCTGTACCCTCGGAGAAGGATTGGTTGACCTTAAAGCATGCTATAAAAAAGCAAAAGAATTAAATATTCCCTACATTATGTATGAACAGGATTGCGACTGGATTGACAATGATGCAAAAAAAGCTACAAGGCTTTCCTGGGAATATATGAACAGTATTACAGATTAAAAAAATAAAATACGATAATAAAAGCACCGTCATTGCCGATTATCTGCAATGACAGGTGCTTTTTCTTTTTATCTTTACTGTAAAAATTCGTATATTTTTTCAATATTATCGGTGTTGTGTTCTATTTCTTTTGAATATAATCTTGCAGCTTCCTCAAAAGAATAATCCGAATACAAACAAAGCTGCTCACAGAACCATACAGAAAACAGAATAAATCTTACTGTTGTTATAATATCACAGTCATTCACAGCCTTAAGAAAATAACGGTAAACATAATATGCAAGCAATACAGTCAATTTATCATCTGCAACAATAATTTCTTTTTTGTGTGTTGCGGAATTTAACAGCTCTTTCCATTCATCTGTCAGTATTTCCGTTTCATTCAGTAAAAATTCAACACTTTCGGCAAAGGAAAAATCTGTTTTACACTCCGCCCGAAAAGAATCTGTTTTTTCTTGTATTTCACTTGCAAGCTGACAAAGCTGCCTGATTTTTTGAGTATATGTACATTCGCTTCTTAAAATCCTGAAAATCTGATTTCTGCCGTCAACAAGCAGTTGTAAAACAAAATCATCACTTTCGGTAACAGTATCGGGATAAATCGGCTTATTATAATCACTCCCAAAAATCACTCGGACTGTTTCCGGACAGGATAACGAGGGACAGATTTCCGTAAAATCATCATATTCTTCAATAAAATCAGGATGCTGACGGCAAACATCACAGGTATATTCTCTGCCGAGATTTATATGAATATCACATAAATTCCGCTCATTAAGAAACGGACATCTTCCGTTATCAAGTCTGAAGACATAATCCCCGTCTTCATCCTTACATAAGCTCTGTCGCAATTTCTCTCCGAATTCACCGTTTATGCCGTTATATTTGAGCACGGATTTTTCATCAACAACAATTTCCCATTTTGCACAGCAGGTATCGGGACACACATCGCACAAACAGGAAAATTTATCATAAAAAGACGGATAATATTTTCTCATAATTCTTCACACACCAAAAAAGCACTATGAAAAAATCACAGTGCTTTAATAAAACAAAATCAGATTGAAATTTCCATTGCTGTATCGTAAAGAGAAAGATCAATGGATTTTTTCATATTGAGAGCTTCAACAATATCAAAATCAACAATCTTTTCTTTCTGCATAGCAACTACTCTGTTGCCGATGCCGTCAAGAAGCAGGTGTGCAGCATATGAACCCATCTGGCTTCCGACAACTCTGTCCTTTGCAGATGGTGAACCGCCTCTCTGTACATGACCAAGAACAGAAGCTCTTGCTTCAACACCAAGGTTATGTTCAATGTATTTAGCAAGTGCACTGACACCGTTGATACCCTGAGCTACAAGCTTTTCATTGACACCTTCTGCAACAACAATAATAAAGTGCATCTTCCCTGTTTTCTGAGTTCTCTTCATTCTTTCAATGATATCTTTTTCAATATCAAAATCAAGCTCGGGAATGAGAATAGATGTTGCACCTACAGCAATACCGGCATTGAGTGCAAGATAACCTGCTCTTCTGCCCATAACCTCAACAACAGTACAACGGTCGTGAGATTCACTTGTATCACGGATACGGTCAACCATATCCATAATTGTGTTAAGACAGGTATCATAACCTATAGTATAATCACAGCAAGCAATATCATTATCAATTGTTCCGGGAATACCAACACAGTTGATACCTCTTACAGAAAGATCTCTTGCACCTCTGAAAGAACCGTCACCGCCAATAACAACAATACCTTCTATTTCATTTGCTTTGCAAACATCAATAGCCTTCTGCATACCTTCTTCGGTTGCAAATTCAGGGCTTCTTGCAGAATAAAGCATTGTGCCGCCTCTGTGAATTATATCAGAAACACTTCTGAGATTCATTTCGAACATATCACCGTTCATAAGTCCCTGATAACCTCTGCGGATACCGAGAACACGAACACCGTTTTCACAGCCTGTTCTTACAACAGCTCTGATAGCAGCATTCATACCGGGAGCATCGCCACCGCTTGTTAAAACTGCAATTGTTTTCATAATAAATATTTCCTCCTGAGACAAATATACAATTCAATCTAATATAATATAGGCAAATAAAACCAATGTCAATAATAATTTGTAATTTTATTCACAAAGATGTCAAATAAAAGCGCAAATTATAATTTTCTGACAACATTAGCATCTCCGAGCAGCTTTTTAAGACCGTATAATAACTTATCATTATCTTCAATATAAATACCGGTAGCAAAATCATAGCTGTTTGTGTCAGAATAATACATTATAACAGGAATGTTGCCATCAAAAATTGCACACATTTTTTTAGCCTTTTCACATTGTTCAGATACAGCAGAGGGTAATCTGAGAAATATTCCGCGATTTGTTTTCTTTGCTGTAGCCTTTGAGGCAACGGGGGCGTCTTCCTTTTTGACGGTTTGAGATACTTTTGTTTCCTGTTGTACCGCTGCCTGCAACTGCTCTTTTTCTTCCTGTTCAGGTAATTCATAGGCGGAATAAGCACTCTTGGGAGTAAGATAATCAAGTTCAGGTAATTTATAATCCTTGAGATATGCTTCATCATCGGGGATTTCACTTAAAGGAACTACCTCTTCACATAGGAGCTTAGGCACCTCATCATCCCGCAGAGAAACTTTACCTGTAAGCAGAACAATCTCATCTTCTATAAAATATTGACCGTATTTATCAAACTTTTTCGGAAATACAAGAACTTCAACAGCACCGTATACATCCTCAATTGATAAAAACGCCATTGTAGTGTCATTTTTTGTGATTTTCTTTCTGACCGTAGCAAGGATACAAAGCAGCCGTACCTTGTCGCCGTCTTTATACGGTGAATCGGGTTCGGAAACAGTCGATGCAAGAATATCGGAGGTCTTTGCACTGCCTAAGGATTTTGAAAGCTTCATATACTCTCTTATCGGGTGACCAGACATATAAAGACCGGTCGTTTCCTTCTCAGCAGCAAGTCGTTCCTTTTCGGGAAGCTCACTTACATCGGGAGGTGTTATTTCAACAGCCTTAGCCAAAGCAGAGCCTAAATCAAAAAGACCTATCTGACCTTCAATTTTATTTTTCTTATCACTTTCAAGGTCATTAATAATATCATCAATCATCAGAAGCATCTGATTTCTGTTAAGTCCGAAGCAATCCATTGCACCGCTTTTTATCAGATTTTCTATTGCTCTGCGGTTAAATTCTTTACAGTAACAACGCTTGCAGAATGAATAATAGCTTTCATATATGCCGTTCTCTTCGCGTTCTTCAATAATTACTTTGATAAAACCGCTGCCGAGATTTTTAATGGCAAGCAAACCGAATCTGATATTTTCTCCGACAACGGAAAAGGTTTCCATACTTTCGTTAACACTGGGAGGCAGAACCTGAAAACCGAGAGAAGTCTGACATTCGGTTATATACCCTACTACCTTATCGGTATTATCAAGAACACTGGTAAGCATAGCTGCCATAAATTCCTGCGGATAGTAATGCCGAAGCCAAGCAGTCTGATATGTAACCAAAGCGTATGCGGCAGAGTGCGATTTATTGAAAGCATAGGATGCAAACGATGCCATATCATCGAATATTGCATTGGCAGCATCTTCTGAGATACCTCGCTTTAAACAGCCATCACATTTTGAACCGCCGTCAGTACCGTCTGAACCGTAAAGGAAATACTGTCTTTGCTGTGCAAGCACATCTGCCTGCTTTTTTGCAACCGCTCTACGAACCATGTCCGCAGCACCAAGGGAGTAGCCTGCAAGCTCACGGAAAATCTGCATAACCTGTTCCTGATAAACTATTGTGCCGTAGGTAACATCAAGAATAGGCTTAAGCTCCGGCGTGTGATATTTTATATGCTCGGGATCCATTCTGTTACTGAGATATGCAGGAATGAAATCCATAGGACCGGGACGGTAAAGAGCAATAACGGCTATTATATCTTCAAGGTTTCTCGGCTGCATATTAATCATAAGGGATCTGATACCGCCGGATTCGCACTGGAACACACCGAAGGTACCGCCCTCGCCCAGCATCTTATATACATTCTGATCATCAACATCAATATGCATAATATCGAGGTCGGGATCTTTTTTATGAATCATCTTGACAGCATCATCAATAACGGTAAGTGTACGAAGCCCCAAAAAGTCCATCTTCAACAGACCGAGCTTTTCAACCCAGCCTTTATAAAACTGCGTAACAACAGATTCACCGCTCTTGAAAAGCGGCACATATTCATCAACAGGCTTATCGCAGATAACAACACCTGCTGCGTGCATACCCGTGTTTCTGGGCATACCTTCAATTTTAATAGATGTATCAATAACCTTTTTTACCATAGGATTATCATCATACATCTTTTTAAGCTCCTGATTTGACTGCAATGCTTTTTCTATAGTCATTCCGAGCTCTTGCGGAATTTCTTTTTGTATAGCAGAGCATTCTGCAACCGACATACCGAGCACCTTGCCGACATCGCGTACTGCACCTCTAGCTGCTAAAGTACCGAATGTGGCTATCTGAGCAACATGGTCTGCACCATATCGCCGTACAACATAGTCAATAACCTCCTGACGGCGTTCATAACAGAAGTCAATATCAAAGTCAGGCATACTGACTCGTTCGGGGTTTAAGAAACGCTCAAAAAGCAAGGAATAACGCATAGGATCTATATCGGTAATACCGCAGGTAAATGCAGCAATACTGCCTGCACCGGAGCCTCGTCCGGGGCCTACGGGAATACCTACAGACTTTGCATAATTAATATAATCCCATACTATCAGGAAATAGTCAATAAATCCCATCTGATTGATAATACCCAACTCATAGTCAAGTCTTTCAAGATATTCTTTAGGATAATTTTCACCGTATCTCTTTACCATTCCGTCATAACACATATCACGGAAAAATTCAAAGTGATCCTGATTGTTAGGTACTTCGAATACGGGAAGCTTTGTATCACCGAAAGTAAACTTTACATTACACCTTGCAGCAATTTTATTTGTGTTTTCAATGGCATCAGGAACTTCAGGGAACAAGGCTGCCATTTCATCGCCGCTTTTTACATAGAATTCCTCTGTTTCAAAGCCCATTCCGGTATCCTCATTAATGGTATGCTTTGTAGCAATACAAACAAGAATTTTCTGTATTTCGGCATCTTCTTTTGTGATGTAATGGGCATCGTTTGTGGCGACAAGAGGAATATCAAGCTCTCTTGCAAGCTTTATTATTAAAGGATTGGTTTTCTTCTGGTCAAGAATACCGTGATCCTGAATTTCGAGGAAATAATTATCTTTGCCGAAAACACGCTGATACCAAAGTGCGGTTTCTTTTGCCTTTTCATAGTCATTCTGCAAAAATGCCTGCGGAATTTCACCTGCAAGGCAAGCGGAAAGACATATTATACCCTCGTGATATTTTTCGAGAAGCTCTTTGTCAACACGGGGCTTTGTATAAAAGCCTTCTGTCCAGGCGGCAGAAACCATTTTGATAAGGTTATGATACCCTGTTTCATTTTCAGCAAGCAGAACAAGATGGTAACGCTCGTTATCCATTCCGTGAACCTTATCAAATCTGGTACGCTGAGCAACATAAACCTCACAGCCTATAATACCATTGATTCCCTCTGCCTTACAGGCATTGTAAAAGTCAATAGCTCCGTACATAACACCGTGGTCGGTCATGGCAATTGATGTCATCCCGAGCTCCTTACAGCGTTTTATTAGCGGCTTTATCCGGCATGCACCGTCAAGCAGACTGTATTCGGTATGGATATGTAAATGAGTAAATTCTGTCATTTTATTTTCCCTGTCCGTAATAGGCATTTTTGCCGTGTTTTCTTAAATAATGCTTGCTTAAAAGATACTGCGGTATTGAAGGTGTTGAAGCTGAAAGTGTTAGTGTATTCAATGCCATTTTTGCAACAGTTTCAAGGATTGCTCCGTTTTTTGCAGCATCCGATGCATTCTTGCCCCAAGCAAAAGGTCCGTGAGATTTAACAAGAACAGCAGGAACAGCATTTTCGTCTATATTGTTTTCCCTGAAATGCTCAACAATAACCTTTCCCGTGTTTACTTCATATTCACCGTTTACCTCTTCGGCAGTAAGCTCTCTTGCACACGGCACCTCACCGAAAGCAAAATCAGCATGAGTTGTACCCAACGCGGGAATTGAAATCCCTGCCTGCGAGAAGCCTACCGCATATTCAGAATGAGTATGAACAACGCCGCCGATTTTATCAAAGCTATTGTACAAAACAGCATGAGTGGGAGTATCGGAAGAGGGATTATATTCCCCCTCCACCTTTTTTCCGTCAAAAGATACTATAACCATTTTATCAGGTGTAAGCTCATCATAGGGCACACCTGACGGCTTTATTGCAAATACTCTGTGTTCACGGTCGCACTCTGAGGCATTACCCCAGGTAAAAGGGGCAATACCGTACTTGTGCAGTTCCATATTTGCTTTATATACTCTTTCTTTCAGTTCTTCATACATTATTTTAATCTCCTGATAAGATCATTAAGCTCAAGTTCTTTTCTGAATGAATTGATTTCCGTATCCTTTCCGATATGCACAAATTCAATTCCGAGCATATCAGCAAAATATCTCATCATTTCTGCAGTAACATCATAGCTTAAAACAGAATGATGCGCACCGCCGGCATAAATCCAGGCCTCAGCAGACACCTTAAGTGAGGGAGCAGGCTTCCAGAGAACAGCGGAAACAGGAAGATTGGGCATTTCGTTTTTCTGTTCAACACATTCAATATCATTTACAATCATTCGCAATCCGTCACCCATATCAACTAGAGAAACAACTATTGCCTTTCCGGGCTTTGATTTAAATACAAGACGGGCTGGATCTTCCCTGTCACCGATCCCCAAAGGATATACTTTAATTTCGGGCTTTGTCTGAGCTATTGTGGGACAGACTTCAAGCATATGTGCGCCCATAATCATCTCATTACCGGGTTCAAAATGATAGGTATAGTCTTCCATAAAAGCAGTTCCGCCGTTCATATCAGAGGACATAGCTTTTAATACTCTTGTGAGTGCTGCAACCTTCCAGTCTCCCTCTGCACCGAAGCCGTAGCCTTTAGCCATAAGGTCCTGAGAAGCAAGACCGGGAAGCTGCTTTAAGCCCTGTAAATCTTCAAAGTTTGTGTGGAAAGCAGTAAATCCGCGTGCCTTCATAAACTTTTCAATAGCAATTTCCTCTTTTGCCTGATAACGCACAGCATCCGTATTATCGGTTGCAAGGGTATATTTTTCTGCATATTCAGCCATAAGAGCATCAACTTCGGCATCGGTTACTTTTTCAAGCTCTGCAATTATATCACCTACACCGTAGTGCTCAATTTCCCAACCGAATTTCATCTGTGCTTCAACCTTATCACCGTCGGTAACAGCAACACTTCTCATATTGTCGCTTATACGAAGCACTCTTGTTTTTCTTGATTCAAAAACACCAACAGCAGCTCGCATCCATACACCTATCTGCTGACGGAATTCTTCATTTTCCCAGTGACCTGCAATAACGGTTCTCTTTATTCCCATTCTTGCAGTAATATAGCCGTGCTCTCTGTCACCGTGAGCACTCTGATTAAGATTCATAAAATCCATATCAATGCTCTCCCAGGGAACATCACGGTTAAACTGAGTGTTAAGATGCAGATAGGGCTTCATAAGCTTGGAAAGCCCTGCTATCCACATTTTTGAGGGAGAAAATGTGTGCATCCAGGTAATAACACCTGCACACGAGGGGTCATTGTTTGCGCCGGCTATAGCTTCTTCAATTCCCTTTGAGGTTGTTACACAGGGAAGATATTTTACAGTACAGGGAATGGAAGCATCGCTGTTAAAACCGTCTGCCATAGTTTCTGCGTGTGCATTAACTTCCTTTAAGGTTTCTTCTCCGTAAAGATGCTGTGAACCTACTATAAAATAAAATGTATATTTTTTCATAATGCTTCTCCCGAAATCAGACAGATTTTTTAATTTCCTTTAATCTCTTCATTACATCGTTTGCGCCCTTGCCGAAATAATCGTGAAGAATCTTATATTCAGCAAAGAGCTTATCATAAATTTCTGCATTTTCCTTTTTGGGCAGATATACAATATCCATAACCTTGCCGAGCTTTGATGCTGCTTCAAAAACATCATCATATCCGCCATTTGCTTTTCCTGCAGCAACAGCACCGAAAATAGCAGAACCCAATGCACCGCCCTGATCGCTTCCTGCAATTTTAACAGGCAATCCGATTACATCGGCATAAATCTGCATTGTCATGGGATCTTTTTTAGCTATACCGCCTGCTGCATAGAACTCATTGACCTCAACACCGTATTCTCTGAATGTTTCAATAATCATTCTTGTGCCGTATGCTGTAGCTTCGATAAGAGCACGGTAAATTTCTTCCGGCTTTGTGAGAAGTGTCATACCGAGAATCATACCAGTAAGGTCAACATCAACAAGACAGGAGCGGTTACCGTTCCACCAGTCAAGAGCAACAAGTCCGCTTTCACCGGGCTTATATTTTTCAGCTTTTTCTCTGAGGAATTTATGTATATTCATGCCCTTGGCTTTTGCTTCTTCATAATAGGAAGCGGGAAGACAGTTATCAATAAACCAAGCAAAATGGTCACCTACACAAGACTGTCCTGCTTCATAACCGAAAAATCCGGGCAAAATACCGTCTTCAACAACACCGCATATACCCTTAACCTGTTTTTCTTCATTGCCTAAGAGCATATGACAGGTTGATGTGCCCATAATAGCAAGCATTTTTCCTGCTTCAGCGATACCTACAGCGGGAACAAATACATGAGCATCAATTATAGCCTGAGCAATAGCAGTTCCCTCTTTAAGACCTAATTTTTCAGCCATTTCTGCTGTAAGTCCGCCTGCCTTTGATCCCATGGGAGAGATATCACGGGAAAGCTTTTCGTCAACTACATTCTCAAGTCTGGGGTCGAGTGCCTTAAAGAAATCATTTGAGGGATAGCCCGTTTTCTTATTCCACATTTCTTTGTAGCCTGCACAGCAGGAGTTACGGTTTTCCTTTCCGCAAAGCTGCCATACAACCCAGTCTGCTGCTTCAATAAATGTATCTGCAGCATCATAAATTTCGGGAGCTTCCTCGAGCACCTGCCAGATTTTCGGTATTGCCCATTCGGATGAAATCTTACCGCCGTAATTTTTAAGCCATGCTTCATTTCTTTCTTCGGCAATTTCATTGAGCTTGTTTGCCTGAGCCTGAGCTGCATGATGCTTCCAGAGCTTTACATATGCGTGAGGCTCACTCTTATATTCGGGCAGGAAACACAAGGGGGTTCCGTCTTTTTTAGCGGGTAAAATAGTACATGCAGTAAAGTCAAGTCCGATACCTACAACATCATCAGCGCTGATACCGCTTTGTCTGAGGACATCGGGAATGGTGTTATATAAAACATCTAGATAATCCTGCGGATGCTGTAAAGCCCAGTCAAAACCGAGTTTCTTTCCGCAAGGAAGAGTTTCACTCATAACTGAATGAGGATACTCGTAAACAGAGCTTGCAAGCTCTTCACCTGTTTCAACATTAACAATAAGTGCTCTGCCTGATAATGTGCCGTAATCAACACCAATAGAATACTTTGACATAATTTAACCTCACATTTTTATTTATTTTTCAAGCGATTTATTTCAATCGGCTTAACATACACGGTATTATAAATATGGTATATAACAAACCCCGGACGGGAAGCTGGCGGTTTTTTGAGATTTCTTACTTTTGTGTAGTCAACCTCAACAGTTCCCCTGTCTTTGACACTGCTGAAATATGCGGCTAAAGATGCTGCAAATTCCATTGCTGTGTCAGTCGGCTCTTTACCTTCTAAAGAAAGGATAACATGCGAACCGGGTGCTTTCTGAGCGTGGAACCACATATCATCTTTTCTTGCCTTTCGGAATGATAAATTATCATTCTGAATATTGTTTCTTCCCACAAAAACGGTAAAACCATCGGGAGAAACAAAGCTTAAAGGAGGCAATGGAGCATTTTTTTTGTTTTTTGTACCCGTTTTACTCTTAAGAAAACCTGCTTCGGAAAGCTCTGCTCTTATTTCGGCAAGCTCTCTTTCAGTTTCAGCTCTGTATAATTCATCCTGAACGCTTTCAAGGTACTCCAAATCCGAAATACCCTTTTCTATCTGTTCGGCAAGAACTTTTTTTGCAGTCTGCAGCTTTCGGTATTCCTTATAATAACGCTGTGCATTCTGTACGGGCGTAAGATGCGGCTGAACGGGAATTTTCAACAGCTGATAATCGTTATAATAATCATTTACCTCGTAAACCGAGTCGCCTTTATGGAGCGAATATATATTTGCATTTATGAGTTCTGCATATATACGCTTTGTTTCCATATCTTCACAGGCATTAAGCTCCTCGCGCTGAACATTGAGCTTTTTTGCCGTTCTTTCCGTTAAAAGAGCAATAAGCTTGAATAAATCATCTGCCTTTGCTTTTGCCCTCTGTAAACGCTCTCTTTCAAAATAGAAAAGATCTAATAGCTGTGAAAGGGTGGCACAATGATTTATTTTTGCACTGTTAGAATAGAGTGTGAGCGGTAAAAAGGAAAATTCCAGCAAACCGCCGTTTTCATCGGATAAATAACACGCAGTAACATTATTTGATTCAACGCTTTTCTTAAAAAAATCAAGCTCAAAAGTCAAACGATCTATGTTTGCAGCCGATAATTTTCCGACTTCACAATCACCTAATGTTACTCTGTATGCTATTTCTCTTGATACAAGCGGCGAAACACCGCTGATAACAGAAAGAATTGCAGATGACAGATTTTTCGTGTTATTTTTCAGTATATTATCGCACAAAACCTGTGCTGAATTTTCGGCAATATTCAGTTTTTCCTGAGGCGGAGGAAATTTATATTCCACCTGCGGCAAAATCGTTCTGAAGGAAGATTTTGAAGCATCAACACGCTTTACGGCATCAATAATAACAGAATTTTCATCCAGAAGAATAATATTACTGTACTGAGCCATTATTTCAACAACCAATGTTCGTGAAACTCTGTCACCTATTTCATTAGTTGCATCAAATTCAATAAAAAGAATTCTGTCAAAGCCTATCTGCCGTATATTTCTTATTACGGCACCCGTCAGCTGTTTTCTTAACAGCATACACAGCATCGGCGGTTTTGACGGATTTTCGGGCGAATAATCGGTAAAATTTATTCTGGGAGAGTTACCCGAAGCGGAAATAAACAACTTTCTTGTTTCGGTGCGGGTTCTCAGCACAAGCACAAGCTCATATCTTGTGGGTAAATATATCTTATCGACCTTTGCACCTATTGCAAAATCCGATATTTCATTTTTCAGAAAATGTAAAAATAAACCATCTATTGCCATTTATTTCTCCGTAAGAATTGGATTAGGTCTGTCGGACACAACAAACTCTGTTTCTTTAAATTTTTCGGCAAGTATTTTTTGCAATTTTTCAACAATAATTACTTCCGTTTCAAAATGCCCGGCAGCAAAAACTGATATTCCTGACTGTTCGGCATCAAGAAAATCGTGATACGATGCATCACCCGTAACAAGAGCATCACAGCCAAGCTCTTTCGCACTCTCAAAAAAATCGGCTCCTGCTCCCGAACAAACAGCAACCTTCTTTATTTTGTCTGCACAAGCGGAAAAACGCACAGCGGCACCCAATTTTTCTGAAAGAAGCTTGGCGTATTCCTTAGGTGTATATTCTATGTCTGTTGTGCCGACATTCAAGAAACCGTCTGCTATATCAGGCGGCATTTTTTCATAGTTTAAGCCTATCTTTTCACAAAGAGTGTCATTCACTCCGCCGACAGCCTTATCGAGATTTGTATGAGCACATAAAAGAGAAATACCTGCCCTTGCTGCTTCAAAAGCAACACTTGTGTCAAGAAAGCTTTTCTGTGCCGAAAAAATAACAGGATGATGCGAAACAATAAGCTGTGCATCAATTTCTTTTGCCTTTTCAATTTCAAATGCTGTTATGTCAAGCGCAATAAGAACGCGCTTTACCTCATTATTGAAAGAACCGACTAAAAGTCCGCTGTTATCCCACTGAGCCTGTGAAGAAAAGGGAGCAAAAGAATCGATGTAATTATAAATATCCTTAGTGTAAACTGTTTTGTTTTCTTTCATAGTAGTCTGTTACCTCTGAAAGCTTTTGCGCTTCTTCAATATCCCTGCCTGATTTGAGCAAAGCATCTCTACGCTTTTTTATTCTGTCATATTGTTTTTGTACAAACTCACGGGCAAGTCCTTTCTGTGACAAAAGCTCACCGAAATAATAGTACCCTTCTTCATATGAAGCCTGCATATTCTTCCAATAAGAGCTTATACAGCAGTAAAGGCGTCCGTTATCGGCAACACATTCCTCACGGTCAATAACAAAGCCGTTTTCACAAAGAAATCTTCTCACATCTTCACTGTGAGTCATAGGCTGCAGAACAAGATGTATATCCTCGGATTTTATCCATGGTACATCTGATAATATCTGCACCATTAAGTTGCCGCCCATACCGCAGATTGAAATTTCCTGCGCTTCGGCGGGACTGACACTTTTAAGACCGTCTGACACGCGCAGCTCTATTTTCTCCTGCAATGAATACTGAGTGACTGTTTTTCTTGCATTTTCAAGAGGCTGTATACCGATATCACAGGCAAGCACCTTGTCTGTTTTTGAATTCAAAACCAAAAATGCCGGCAAAAAAGCGTGATCTGTGCCGACATCAACAGTTTTGCGGCAAGGATTTATCATACTTGCCGCAGTCATAAGCCTTGGACTTAAACTAAACATTACTTTGTTGCAAAATATGCATTGAGTTCTTCGATGAGATCATCAACATCAACGCCGTGCACCATACAAGCCTGTTCAATTGTTTCGTTTCTTGCTGAAGGACAGCCCAAGCAATGCATACCCATATTGAGGAAGAAGGGAGCTACACCCTTATCCGCATCAAGAATTTCACCGATTTTTGTTGTGTTTTTTACTATCATTTTTTCATTCTCCTATATTGTAAAAATTATTTCTTGTGTTAGTCTGTGCAATAATATATTTAGGTCTTCCCTTTACTTCCGTATAGGTTCTTGCAAGATATTCGCCGAGAACACCTATACAAAGTAATATCACTGCACCTATAAAAAACATTGCTGCAAGAATTATCGGTATAACAGCCGAATAATCGGCAACAACAATATTTTTAACAAAGCCGTAAATCAGAGCTGCTGCCGTAATAACTGCAAAAAGTGCACTCATCACAAAACCTAATCTTAACGGTGTGGCGGTAAAGCCCAATATGCCGTCAAGTGCATATTTTATAAGATTTTTGAAAGACCATTTTGTCTGCCCTGCGGCTCTTTCTCTGTCTTCATGTTCTATCCATTTAACATTAAAACCAACCCAGCTGAAAATGGCCTTTGAGAAACGGATATTCTCAGGCATTGATATTATAGCCTTTACAACATCGGATTTCATTATACGGAAATCCTGTGCGGATTCACTGATATTTATCTCACTAAGTTTATTTATAACCTTATAAAAACCTTCCGACAGCTTGGTTTTGAGCTTTGATTCACCTGTTCTGTCTGTTCGTCTGGCAGCTGCAACATCATACCCTTGCTTGTCAACAAACTCAAGCATTGAAGGAATGATATCGGGAGAATGCTGTAAATCTGCATCAAGTATTCCTATAAAATCTGATTTGACAGCATAATTCATACCAGCAAGCATTGCTGCTTCTTTACCGAAGTTACGGGAAAAGGAAATATACTTGACTGCAGGATCGCGGACAGCAAAATCCTTTATAATTTCAAGTGTTGAATCCTTACTTCCGTCATCAACAAAAACAAGTTCTGTTAAATATTCGGAACTAAGCGATGTGATTACCTTAGATGTTTCATCATAAAAAAACGGTAAAACATCTGCCTCGTTATAACAAGGAACGATAAGTGAGAGTGTTTTCATATATTAATCCTTTCTTTCGATAAGACCGATTAAGTAACGACCTGTATCGTGCATAAATTTAAGTGCAGAGGGAATAAGAGATGCCGGCATATTGTGCATAAAACCATCAGCTTCAAAGGTAAGATCTCCCGTATAACCTATTTTTGCCAACGAACCACAAATCTTTTCCCAATCAAGCTCTCTTGTAAATGGAACCATATGGTCATCACTTTTATAATTTGTGTCATGCACATGTAAGCAGGTAAGACGCTTTGGTCCGAGCTTTTCTATAAATTCAGCTTCATCCTCTCCTACGAGTCCGCAGTGTCCTATATCCAGACAAACGGTAAAATGCTCTTCGGGAAGAGAATCATAATAATCAGCCAGCTCCTCAGGTCCTGAGCAAACATTGTGAACAATATATCCTCTTTTTTTGTCACGCCCCCACATATTCTCAAGGGCAATTTTAACTCCTGCCTGTTTTGCATACGGCAATAAAGAATTATACAGTTTTATATTGAAATCCTTTTTATTTTCTGCAACAAAAACAGGATGAACAATTATGTTTTTAACTCCAAGCATACCCGCAATTTGAATCGAACGGACAAGTCTGGGGAAAATCATTTTGTTGTATTCCTCATCCCCCACTCTGTATGAAGGAAACGGAGCGTGTGCCTGATTGAAATAGACTCCGTATTCTTTTGCAACAGCTTTAACTTCTTCTATATATTCCTTGTAACCATCGGAAAACAGATATTGCTCGTTGTAATCTTCAAACATAGTAAAATCTATTGCATCAAAACCGGCCTCGGCTATCACTCTGACAGCCCCCGCATCACCGAAGCGCTCCGCAACAGCCCGTGTTTGTGTTGATAAAATCATATCATTTTACCTCCCGTTTTTCAGCAATCATCAGTTTCATCAAGCAAAACAGCTTCAGCACATCTGATTCCGTCAACGGCGGCAGAAACTATACCGCCTGCATATCCTGCGCCCTCACCGCACGGAAAAATACCTTTTATGCTGCTTTGTCTGAATTCATCACGGACTATTCTCACAGGTGATGAGCTTCTGCTTTCAGGGGCAGTTAAGACGGCATCAGGCAAAGCATATCCCGACAGCTTTTTATCAAACGCGGTTATTGCCTGGGCTATTGAAGAAGTAACACAATCAGGTAAAACCGTTCTTATATCTGTCATTTCAACACCTGTAGGACAGGTGGGTTTTACATATCCTAATTTTGTTGACGGACGGTTTTTAAGAAAATCTCCTACCGTCTGCGAGGGAGCAGCATATGTTCTGCCACCTGCAGCAAATGCAGTTCGCTCAATATTTCTCTGAAATTCAATACCCGCCAAGGGATGCTTATCATCAAAATAATCCGGTTCAATTCCGACAAGTATTGCTGAATTGGCATTTTCACCGTCACGGGCATATTCACTCATACCGTTGACAACAACCATTTCTTCCTCGGAAGAAGCACATACAACCGTACCGCCCGGGCACATACAGAAGGTGTATCCGCCTCTGCCGTGTGGCGGATGATTTGCAAGCTTATAGTTTGCAGCACCAAGCAAAGGATTGTTCCATTGTGAGCCGAACATCGCTTTATTGATAAGCTCCTGCGGATGCTCTATTCTGACACCCACCGAAAATGCCTTCTGCTCCATTCTTATTCCGTGAGCATAAAGCATTGCAACGGTATCGCGTGCAGAATGCCCGATACACAGAATAAGACAATCGGTTTCCGCATCAATCATATTACCTGAACAGTCCGAATAAGAAATGCCGTGTATATAGCCGTTAGCATAATAAATATCCTTAAGACAACATCCGAAACGGACTTCACCGCCAAGCCGGATAATTTCATTTCTTATGTTTTTTACAACACCTGCAAGCTTATCTGTACCGATATGGGGATGTGCAGAATATAAAATCTGTTCAGGGGCACCGAACTCATAAAGAGTATCAAGCACATATCTGCACCTGCTGTCTTTTATTCCCGTTGTAAGCTTACCGTCTGAAAAAGTACCGGCACCGCCCTCTCCGAACTGAACATTTGATTCGGTATTCAGCTTTTTCACAGTCCAGAAGCGGCTTACATCGGAAATTCTTGTATCCACATCATTTCCGCGTTCAATAACAATGGGGTTAAGCCCCGATCTTGCAAGAATCAGAGCGGAAAACATACCTGCAGGCCCGAAACCGACAACAATCGGTCTGAACATCGATTTTCTGCGATTTACGGGCATCTCATAATGATACCGTTCACAAAGATTAACCTTGTTTGACGGAAAACGGCACGCAATACTTTCTTCATCACCGTCAATCTCTACATTGACGGAATATATCATTTTTATATTATTCTTCTTTCTTGAGTCAATGGATTCCCGGGCAATTTCAAAATACGAAATATACTTTTCATTCAAACCGATAATTTCAGCGGCTTTTTTCAGTATTTCTTCTTTTGTTGCCCCCAATGACATACTTATCTCGTTTATGCGAAGCAATTTTTATATCCCCATTACACTTTTTTGTCCTGCAAGATAACCGCTTGAAAAAGCCCATTGAAGATTATATCCTCCGCAGGCGCCATCAACATCGGCTATCTCGCCGCACACATACATACCTTTTTCTTTTTTTAATTCCAATGTATCAAAATCTATTTCATCAGCACTGATTCCGCCTGCAGTAACCTGTGCATCATTAAAACCTTTTACAGAGCTTATCTTGTACTTTTTATGCTTTATTGCATTAACAAGCTTATCAAATGCTCCCTGATTAATGCATTTTACGCTTTTTTCAATACTCAAAGAACAATCATTCATCAAAGTAGCTCCAAGCCGCTTCGGCATGAGCCCTGCAAGAAGCATTTCACCCGGCATATCGGGATTACTGCGAGCAAAGGAAATCAGGAAATTTTTTAACTCATCATCACTCATTGACACGGCACTGTCAACAACAGCAAAAACATCTTTACCTTTGTTCCATAAAAGCTGTTCGGATGCAGCTCGTGAAACCTGCATAGAGGGTATTCCCGAAAGACCGTATTCCGTATACTGGATTTCACCGCTTGCACGCATCAGTGTTTTCCCCGCACATTTAACGGAAATTTCTCCGTCTGCCCTTATACCTTTTAATGCTTTTGTGAAATTTTCAACACACAAAGCTGTCAAGGCGGGAAACAGGGGTGTTGTTTTTATATTGAAGGGCTTTAGCAGCTCAAATCCGCTTCCGTCACTGCCGTGTACAGGTGAAGCCTTTCCGCCCGTTGAAATAATACAGGCATCTGTAAAAAATTCATTATTAAGCAAAAAGCCTTTTGATATTCTCTTAACAGAAACTATTTTTGTATCACAAACAATCTCTATTTTAAGCTTCTGCAGCTCGTAGCGCAAAACATCAAGCACACTGGCAGCCTGATTGCTCAACGGATATACTCTTCCTGCAAAATCTGTTTTTACTCTTAAACCGAGTTCTTCAAAAAAAGCAATGAGTGCATTATTATCAAAGCGTTCATAAACGCTGAAAAACAAATCCCTACTACCAAAATAACAGTCTGCATTGATGCTTGTATTTGTTATATTACATCTGCCGTTTCCCGTTACAAGAATCTTTTTTCCGACTCTGGAATTAGCTTCATATATACAGATTTTCACCTTTTTATTGTTTTGCCGTGCAGTCCGTGCCGCAGAAATTGCAGCAACAAGCCCCGATGCACCGCCGCCGATAACAGCAAGAGAAAATACATTTTTGTTATCTGCAAAACTCATTCTTCATTTTCTCCCTGAGCAAGTTCATTCTGAATAAAGCTTTTTAGCTCCTCTGACTTCCCCATCAGCTTCATCATACGGTAATATGCAACAAATTCACGCTCGTCCCTGTCAAGCTCGCCCATTGTGTCCCCGTAATCTTTTGAGTTGTTTTTACTGCTGAAAACAGAATCGGAACGCAGCACATATCTTGTGCGTTCATCTGTCATAAGCCATGAATCATCAACCTTAAGTATATGTGCAAGCTTTATACCGATTGAATAGGTGGGTTCGGTTTTTCCTTTTTCATATGCTGCATAAGTGGAGCGCTCAATGTTAAGCAAGTCAGCCATTTGCTGTTGAGAGAAACCGTTGGCAACACGAGCCTCTTTTAGCTTGTCTTTCGCCCTGTACATAACCTGACATACCTCACATAATAACAAAAAACTTCGGGCATATAAAAATACCCAAAGTAATAATACCACAATAAAAAAATTATTGCAACTGTTAATCTTCAATTCCGAGAAGCCACATTATACTGACTGAGAGAACATCGGCAATAGCAACAAGCTCATAATCAAAAACACTTCTTACCTGACCTTCAAGCTTTGACAAGCCTGATGCATTAAGCTCAACTCCCCTTATCTGAAGCTGGACCAACAAATCCTTTTGCTTCATTCCGATTTCCTTGCGCCTTTTTTCAACACGCTCACCGATAATATTTTTTGTTCCTAATTCTTGTTTTCTTACTCTCACTTTTCTCACCGTCCTGTTTTTATGATACCACATCACGAAATTAATGTCAAACAAATCACATTTTTTTGAAAAGGATTGATTAATAAATTTTTTTGTGTTAAAATTTTTTCAGATAGAAGCTTTTTTTCATCTTGTTTCATATCGGAAAGGATTGATCAAAAAAATGAAAAATATATCAATGAACAAATGCGATCTTCTGTTCGATTTTTATGAAATTGCTCAATCAAACGGTTTTTTTGCAAACGGTATAGATGAAACCGTTGTATGGTTTGATATGTTTTACAGACCTGCAAAGGAGCTGGGCGGCTTCTGTATAATGGCAGGTGTTGAAACCTTTGCACAATATATGAAAAATCTAAAGTTCAGTGAAGAAGATTTAGAATTTCTCAGAGATAAGGGAATGAACGATGCTTTTATTGAATATTTAAGAAATTTCAAATTCATCTGTGACATATGGGCTGTTCCCGAAGGCACTCCTATCTTTGCAAATGAGCCTGTTATCAAGGTACACGGACCGATTATTCAGGCTCAAATGCTCGAAACTATAATTCTTCTTACTGTAAATCATCAGTCACTTATTGTCACAAAGGCAAACAGAATTGTCAGAGCCGCACAGGGTCGTGAAATAATAGAATACGGTTCTCGCAGAGCGCACGGAATAGCGGCAGCTCTTAACGGTGCAAGAAGTGCATATATCGGCGGTTGCTGTGAAACCACAAATGTAAGCGCAGCTAAGCAGTATTCAATTCCTCTTTTCGGCTCTATGAGTCACACATGGGTTCATATGTTTGACAGCGAATATGAGGCATTCACAGCTTTTGCAAAGCTCTATCCCGATGACTGCGTTCTGCTTATAGATACATATGACACGATGGACAAAGGACTTCCTAACGCTATTAAAGCCTTCAACGATGTTCTTGTGCCAATGAACAAGCGTCCGAAGGGTGTTCGTATTGACAGCGGCGACCTTGCCTATCTTTCAAAGAAAATAAGACGCGTACTCAATGAAGCAGGCTTCCCGGACTGTAATATTTATGCATGCAATTCACTCGATGAATATATTATAAGAGATATGCTTCAGAACGGTGCAAGAATTGACAGCTTCCTTGTAGGTGAAAGACTTATAACCTCTGCATCAAATCCCGTTATGAACGGTGTTTATAAGCTGTCTGCCATTGAAAAAGACGGTCATATTATTCCTAAAATAAAGATATCGGAAAATGTTTCCAAAATTACAACTCCTTACCCTAAGCTTTTATGGAGATTATTTGATAACGAAACGGGAAAAGCTATTGCCGATGTGCTGACAATGGAGGATGAAGACTTGTCCGACTGTAACGAATATGAGCTTTTTGATCCCGATTACACTTGGAAAAAGAAAACGGTAACCGATTTTGTTGCAAGACAGTTGCTTGTCAGGATTTTTGACAACGGAAAGCTGGTATATTCCTTCCCGTCCCCCAAGGATATACGCAATTACTGTGCAGAACAAATCGACACTCTTTGGGAAGAGGTTGTAAGATTTGAATATCCGCATAACTATTATGTTGATTTATCACAAAAGCTATGGGACAAAAAACACGAGCTTATTGATGAATGTTTCAACTAAAATTTCAGGGCTGAAAAAACTTTTGTTTTTTCAGCCCTTGCTTATGCTGTTACTTGCTCTTCTACCTCAAATACAAGTTCTTCAACTATATCCTCTTCACAGGTATATTTACTTTCAATTTTAATCTGATTAGTCACGCTGAACGCGCCCAGAGTATCAACAATAACTGCACCTGATAACACTTCAGCAGCCTTTAATGCAAAATCGTTAAGACAAATAAGTCTGCCTTGTTCTTCACTCAGAGAAATCGGAACAGCTTCTGTTTTTCTTGCACTTTCTCTTATAATTCCCAATGGAAAAACAGTATTCTCTGTATCTGCAAGATATTTGTTTTCGTATATATCCGACTTATACTCAGCAAACCATAAAGGAATTTTCAAGCCGAATAAATAAAACAGATATCTGTCTGAAAAGCTGCTTATTTTCCGGGCATTAAAATTCAATGCGGTGTTGGTGCTTATAACAGTCGAAGTTCTTGCAACAACTAAAGCCTTGGCATGCACATATCGCATAGTGTTATCTTTGAGTGTTTCAACTCCGCTGACAAGCAGATCACCTTTGACAACGGGAAAACCTACCCCAAGCACACCGTCACCCTCAAGCACATCAAAACGGACGATTTCTCCGTCCTTAGATGCGACTAAATTTGTGTATTGCTTTTCGTCTGTTATTTCGGGCGCAGATATTCCTTCAGTTATATCAACAAAAATCTTACTGCCGAAAATATTAACGGTGGCAACCATAATACCGTCAATCCGTTCTTGTAATTCAAGCTCAACTGCTTTACAGTCAATATTTTCCGTAAAGCTTCCTACCTTTACATTATTTTCATTCAGCACCTCAATTATATCATACTCACTTATTGCTTCATTCCCTGAGATTTCAATACTCCACACAACAGAAGTCAAAAACAGAAATATAAGCAAGCCGAGAAAAAAACCGACAGGTATACCGATTCTCAATCTGTAACGGGCAATTATATACGGCAATCCTGCTCTATTATCAATATGTACTTCCATTCCTGCCTTTTTTGCACAATCATACAACAATGAAAGGCTCTCTTTTTTCACAACAGCGCAAATACCGCCCTCAACCGATGAAACACCGAAAAGTGCAACTTCTCTTTTTTTACATTCTTTAAAAAATGTTTCGGCAAAACCGTCTGTCACGGTAAACTTAACATATCCTCTTGCAAGACGCTCTATTCTTTCTGCTTGCATATTCATTCTCCTATCTGATTCTGCAAAATTCTATTCCGCTTATCTTACCGCCGATATTTGTAAAGTTTGAAGAAAAATTTTCAACTTTCAGATTTTCTCCAAGCACATTAATTAAAAACTTGTCTGTTTTTACCATTACTTTGCAATTATCGTATTCAGAAATATCCTTACAGCCGTGAATACAAATCTCCTCTTCATCATTCATTTCAAAGGCAAAGCTCTGAAATGACAGCAAATCTGTATGTGTTCCTATTCTATTGATAATACGCTGCAATTTTCCGTTTATTTTTTTCATTTATCTTTCCTCCCGTAAATAACTATGAGTTTGTATCATTTTATAGTACATTAAAACATAATCATTTATTATGATTATGAAAAAGATACCGTTAAAAAAACTTAATATTTCCGAAACAGCTTTTTTTATTGCAGCTTTTGCTTTCATTGTTTTTGTTTTTTACTCAGATACAATAAAAATGTCAGTCCGCAATTCATTGGAACTATGTTTCTCGGTAATAATCCCGTCTTTATTTCCAATGCTGATTATCTCCAGAATTATCAATGAAATAAAAATTCCCGAATTTATTTTGCGATTCATAAAGCTGCCGATGAATAAAATTTTCGGTTTACCCGAAAATTGCTTTCAGGCAATACTTACAGGACTCACGGGCGGATATCCCGTAGGTGTAAAAAATGCTGCATCCCTTTATAAAAACAAATCAATTACTCTTAATGAAGCACAAAAACTTGCTCTTTTTTGTGTAAATCCCGGCTTTGCTTTTTCTGTAACCCTTACAGGCTCCTGCTTTTTCGGCAATATCGGCATTGGTGTAAGAATTTTTATTGCAAACATTCTTGCCGATTTAACTCTGGCTGTTTTATTGAAAAATAAAAAAAGCTCTGTTTTCCGTAAAGAAAAAACAGAAGCCAAAACAAAACCGTTCACCCGAATACTCACCGACAGCATTTCTGATTCAACAGCTGCAATAATTTCAATATGTGCATGGATATGCTTTTTTTCTGCTATAATCACAATTTTTTCTTCTTTTTCAAAAAATACATTTATAAACGCATTAATTATAATTTTTTCAGAAGTAACAAATTCAGTAACATTTTGTGCTGAACATAAAAATATACTGTTAGCAGCTTTTTGCTCGGGTTTTTCGGGATTTTGCATTATCTTTCAACTGTTAAAGGATCTTGAGCTGTTATCTCTAAAATTGTATTCCTTTGTATCTGCAAGACTGCTATGCGGTTTTCTTTCAGTAATCTATGAATGGATTATTATAAGCCTTTTTCCTGTTTCAGTCCAGACTGTGGCACAAAATATACATATACAGCTAAGTAAATATTCTGCTTTGGGCTCTGCTTCGCTTTTATTTTTGTGTATGGTATTTATAATAACCTCCTCAAACGAAAAATTAAAATATACTTCTGACAATAAAACTTAGATATTTACATTATTAGAACTTGCCTGAATTAAAGTAATGTGTTAATATATACAAGTAAACTTTCTTAAAGAACAGGAAGTGTGATAAATGAAAAAAAAATTAATCGGCGATAATATCGACCCAAAATGTGCTTATTGTAAGCACAGCAAAGTATCTCCCGACAAAACAAAGGTGCTTTGTCCTAAAAAAGGTGTTATGGATCCTGACTACAGCTGCAAAAAATACAGCTATGATCCTCTGAAGCGTGTTCCTGTACGCACACCCGATTTGCCGCAATTTTCAAAAGATGATTTCAGTTTAGATTAAAGGATGAAAATAATGAATAACAAATTTAAACTTGGTTTAGGGCTTGATAAAGACGGACGGATTGCAAATAATCTCACAGAGCTGTGCTCAAACACTCCTATGCTTTCTCTTAAAGGCTTTTGCAGCAAACACTCAATAAACTGCGATCTGGTTGCAAAGCTTGAATACTTCAATCCCCTCGGAAGCGCAAAAGACAGAGTTGCGTTGAATATGATAAACACTGCAGAAAAGACCGGACTTATTAACAGTCAGACCGTTATTGTTGAGCCTACAAGCGGAAACACAGGAATCGGTCTTGCTTATGTTGCTGCAATAAAGAACTACAGATTAATTCTTACTATGCCCGAAAATATGAGCGAAGAAAGAATAAAGCTTCTTAAAGCATTGGGAGCTGAAATTGAACTCACACCTGCCGAACAAGGAATGTCGGGAGCAATAGAAAAAGCTAAAGAAATAGCATCAACGATTGAAAACACCTATATCCCCGATCAATTCAATAATCCTGCAAATCCGGATGCGCACAGAAAAACAACCGCACCCGAAATTCTCCGTGATTGCTACGGCAAAATCAATTATTTTGTTGCAGGTGTCGGTACAGGCGGAACAATAACAGGTGTCGGCGAAGTGCTGAAGGCTTATCGCAAGGATATAAAAATAATAGCTGTTGAACCTGCCTCTTCTCCTGTTTTATCAGGCGGCACAAAAGGTCCTCACGGTTTAATGGGAATCGGTGCAGGTTTTGTTCCGTCTATATTAAACAGAGATATAATTGATGAAGTTATGACCGTAACAGAAGAAGAAGCAATTACTGCGGCAAAAGAAGTTGCAAAAACAGACGGTTTATTGATTGGTATTTCTTCGGGAGCTGCCCTCCACGCAGCAAAAAAGCTGGCCTTGAGAATCAATGACAAGCATGCAAGAATAGTTGTTCTGCTCCCCGACGGCGGAGAAAGATACCTTTCCACTCAGTTATTTTAATCAATGTATAAACACAAAGGATATGCTTTTTTTAATAAAGGCGTATCCTTTGTTTTTTTATGAAAGGGGCTTATACAATGCAAACATTAGAAATTAATGACAAAGGTTCTCTTGTTGAAATGATACAGCTATCACTGTCACGGGCAGGATTTTTTGATTCTGCTGTTGACGGAATTTTCGGTCCAGTAACCCAAAGAGCTGTTGTTGATTTTCAAAATTCTTTCGGCTTGACAGCAGACGGAATAGTGGGAATAAACACATGGGATAAGCTATCGGTATTTATAAAAGGATATTTTTATAAAACAATAAGCCGAGGAGATACTTTCTGGTCACTTGCGGCTATGTACGGCACAAGCGTTAATGCTATTGAAACAGCAAATCCGAATCTTCAAAGAAATAATCTTCAGATTGGCGAACAAATAGTAATCCCTTTTGGGTTCAAGTTAATACCAACAAACATTTCATATTCTTCTGAACTTGTAAAAAATCTCACAGACGGATTAAAAAAACGATATCCGTTTATTGCAACGGGAAAAATCGGTTCAAGCACAATGGGAAAAGACATTCCGTTAATTATTGCAGGCAACGGAGAAAAAAATTTATTCATAAATGCGGCTTTTCACGCAAATGAGTGGATTACAACGCCTGTAGTGTTGACTTTTCTTGAAGAATACCTTAATGCATACTCAAAAAACATTTCTGTTTCAGGAGAAAATGCAAAATTTTTATTTGATAATATAACTTTACATATCACACCTTTTGTTAATCCCGACGGCGTAGACCTTGTAACAGGAGCATTACAACAAGGTGCCTTTTATAATAATGCTGTAGAAATCAGCAATAACTTCAAGAATATTGAGTTTCCCTCCGGCTGGAAAGCAAATATAATCGGAACAGATTTAAATCTGCAGTTTCCTGCAAGATGGGAACAGGCAAGAGAAATAAAATATGCCCAAGGCTTTAACAGACCTGCACCGAGAGATTTTGTCGGATTTGCTCCTTTAGACACAAATGAAGCAAGAGCTGTATATGATTATACAAGAGTAAATGATTTCGATTTGATTTTGGCTTATCACACCCAAGGAAAAATAATTTACTGGAAATTCGCAGACTACTTACCTCCCGAAAGCTTAGAAATTGCCGAAAAATTAAGCAGCGCAAGCGGATACGGATTAGAAATTACTCCCGAGTTTGCAGCAAATGCAGGTTATAAAGACTGGTTTATTCAGGAATACAATCGTCCCGGATATACAATTGAAGCAGGACTTGGCACAAATCCTCTGCCCATATCACAGTTTGATAAAATTTATGCTGACAACAAGCCGCTTATAGTAACAGCAATGAAAGAAACAATCGAACTATAATAAATCCGCAGTTTTAGGGTGTGTGAGCAGAAAAACTCCGGGTTGTTGCCCCCCCCCGGAGTTCTGATTATTTATATTGAGATGATTGTTTATTTTAACAGCGATAATAATCATAAAGAATAATAGCAACAGTATAATTGATAAACAAAGTGGTTTTGTATAATGACAACAGATCGGTATTTTCAATTGTATCAGAATCAGTATGAATGATTGTTGGTGGTATAAGGTTATAATCACAGTTATTGTCAAAAAAAGTCTTTTCTCGCCAAGAAAGAGTGGCACCGTCAAGTCCGTATTCCCTGAATGGAAGTAAATCGTGTTTTCCGGCTGATACAGGACAGTAAAAGTCTGCCTCCGTACAATTTCCTATAATTG
Organism: Acutalibacteraceae bacterium; assembly: GCA_045589395.1. Taxonomy (GTDB): domain Bacteria; phylum Bacillota; class Clostridia; order Oscillospirales; family Acutalibacteraceae; genus RUG806. Next base: position 64,952 of record JAZNOZ010000007.1, read on the forward strand.
CTTTTGCTGTCGTGAGTGCATCACTTGTCGGATTATTTTCTGCTTTGCGATATTGATATGCATCAGTTACAGGTTCGGTGCTCACACATAAATAATAATCCTTGTCTGACTTTGGTTTTCCTGTCATATCAATATTAAGTATGTATTTATGCCTTTCAATTGATGCAGGTGAGTTTTCAGCAGACTGTGAAACATACCAACAATATCTATAAGCTCCGTAATACCCGATTTCCTCGGCGTTAAAAAAACAAAAGCGTATTTCACATCCGTAATCTGCTCTTGTGCTATTCATAATTCTCGCAATTTCAAGCAAAGAACACACTCCGGTCGCATTGTCAATTGCACCTTTGCCTTCTTTGAACGAATCATAATGCGCACAAAGAACAATAATATCGGGATTTTTAACTGATGTCGGAATTTTGGCATAAATGTTTTTCAGTCCAACTCCGTTAACATAAAATTTATCATTGACAAGCGTATTTACGGAAAAACCGTAGGTGATCAGTTTATTTACTATATATTCTGATACTTCGTGATTATCATCAGTGGCATACCATCTTGAACCATAATTTTCTGATATTGAAATCAGATTTTTGTTGATTTCCGTTTCATCAGTCAGACTAACAAGTATTTCTGAAAACTCCGACCGGGACAGCATATAGTTATCATCACTAAATTTACATATTTCACATATAACGTTGTGTTGTAAGCTTATCGTGCCCCATTTGTGACCAAAATAATCGCAGTATGATGCTTCTATGTTTTTTACATATCCGCATAATGTGCAGATAAATGCTTTTGTTGCTTTTTCAGTTGGTGTTGGTTCATTTATAAGCCTACCACTGTCAAAAAGATGCTCAGTTGCCGGAATTGCTCCATTTGTAACTATGCCGCAATCACTGCATTTTGCTATATAACTACCGACATCAGTACAGCTTGCAGGATTCAATTCAGAAAATTCAAAAGAATGTTTCTGTTGCTCTTCAAGCCCGACAGCTGTTCTGAGAACAATTCGTGCATCAGATGCATCGATTGAACCGTCATAATTGCAATCGCAATAAATATACATTTCCGGCGACAACGAATGAAGCCCCACTGCGACTCTTAACACAATTCTTGCATCAGCTGCTGTTATATTATTATCTAAATCCGCATCACCCATTTTGCAAAATAAAAATTTATCATATGTTTGTTTGCTCGCAGAAACTATTGCAGCATTAATTGAAACAGGCAAACAGTTTAAATATAATGCCCATACAAAAATCATAAGCAGACCGGCTTTAATAAAATTCCTCATTCAAATCACTTCTATTATCAATTCTATGCAAAAAAAGAGTTCAACAAAGGGACAAAAAATATATACTGTGTAATATTTTGTCCCTTGTTCAAAAGATGAAAAACAATAATTTTTAATATATTTATTGCTGTATGCTTCTACACTGCTGTCAACTATAGAATGTTTTGCCCTCAGCTAACGAAATACATATATTATGATGTTCATCATTAATTTTATAATAAAACCTATAATAAGGCATCAGGCAATGGGTTTCGTAGTCTGGGACATAAATTATAGTAGACGAAGTAACTTTATCAGCTGTAAGATTTTCAACTGCCTGCATCGCAATCTCAAGTGCTTCATCATAAGATTTATAATCAGTCAATTCATTTTCAGAATTTTCAGGCACATAGTAACCGTAAACAGATGATATTGTAACAGCATTATCGTTATAATTCTCTGTAATCCAGAATTTAATATAATTGCTCTGAAGATTCAATGCAAGTTGCTGCGGACTTTCTGAATAGTTTGTAACAGAAAAATAAACAGTTGTAATCGTATTATCAGAAAATTCATCATAAAAGGAAGTTATATCTCTGTAAACATACAAATTGTCAACATCAAGCCCTATAAACTGCATCAAAGCATTGGTATAAATATTTTCAACAAAAAATCTTCCTATATCCTCATCGGTTGCTGCCATTGTAAGATTTATAAAATCATCACTTTCAATGCCAAAATATGATGTAAAACCTATAATTTTCGCATCGGGAGTTATAGCAACAGGAAAGCGCTCCTGAAAATCATATTCAACTGTATAATCTGTTACCCCTGTTAAAGATAACAAGTTATTAAGTGCAGCAATCCTCTTTTCTTCTCTTTCAGGCGTTTTGCTTTCTAAAGAGTCCTGTTCAAATGGTGTAATATACTCTGACAAATATTTAACAGGTCCGATTATATCTGCGTTTATAAGTAATTCCTTTGGCACTACTTCTGCCGAAGAGATATAAGCATCACTTGAACTGCCTTCCCCGCCGTGTGATTCAAATGAGTCTTCTGTTGTGCTTTCAATAACATTTGTTTGATTCGGATTTGTTGTAACATCAGGAGTTATTACAACACCGTTGTTTTGTATAATGAAGATAACTGCAAATAAACAAAGACAAACAGCCAGACAAACGGCAACCTTTATAACTCGCAGGCTTTGTTTGTTTTCATTAGCCGTCTTGATTGAGTCTTCTCGTTTTTCAAGAAATTTTTCATCAATTAATGGGATTACATTATATAAATCTTTAGCTGTCATTTTGACACCTCCTCAAAATACTTCTTTAATTTTATCCTGTCACGATAAAGAATTACGCGAACATAGTTTTTTGAAATTTTATATTCCTGACAGATTTCTGATATACTCTTGAAGTAATAATACCGTGAAATAAATATGTTCCGTTCCCTTACTGTGAGAACAGACAGAAAAGAATTCAGTTCCGTCTCCGCCTGCTCAGATGTTAAAATACAGCCATTTGGAATACACAACTTCAACTCATTAATAAAAGCATTATTCACAGGAGCAATATCATCAGGTGTAACACCAAAAATCAAAGACATCGCTTCAACCATTTCGTAAGACGGTCGCCTTTTATTTGTTTCCCATTTTGAAACAAGATCGCGTGAAACCCAAAGTTTATTTGCAAGTTCTTCCTGTGAAATTCCGTACTGTTGCCGCAATGTCTTGATCCTATGTCCATCCATTTCACAACACCTCTCCTTTCGCTTTTATTATAGTATTGTTTATAGAGTCAAACAAGAGACAAAGCATTACAAATGATTTTAATTAAAAATAAGTCGGTAATATAATAATTATAGAATTTCAAAAAATTAAGGCTCTCTGTGTCACATCACACGGAGAGCCTAAAAACAATTATATTATAATATTAATATTTGTTACGCTTTGTGTAAGCTGTATGAAGAATCTCGTGAGCCTTGTGGCTGTTGGGTTCACCAAAGTATTCAGCATAGATAGCCTTAACATCGGGATTTTCGTGAGATTTTCTTAAGGGAAGAGCCTTGTCATCTGCATAAAGTCCTGCAGCTCTTGCAGCCTTGATATCAGTATTGTTGTGAACTGATGCGGGCTGAATGGGCTGACCGCCGCCGTTTACACAACCGCCGGGACAAGCCATAATTTCAATGAAATCATAGGACTTTTCACCGCTCTTGATCATTTCAAGAAGCTGCTTTGCATTAGCTGTTCCTGAGCAGACAGCAACATTGATTTCATTACCTGCAATATTATAAGTTGCTTCCTTGATGCCCTTAACGCCTCTTACATCGTGGAAATCAAGCTCCTTGAGTTCTTCCTTTGTGAGAACTTCATATGCTGTACGAAGAGCAGCTTCCATAACACCGCCGGTAGCACCGAAGATAGTACCTGCACCTGTACCAAGACCGAAGGGAGCATCAAACTGCTCATCGGGAAGAGCTCTGAAAAGAATACCTGCTTTTTTGATCATTCTTGCAAGTTCTCTTACGGTAAGAACAGCATCTATATCAGCAAGACCTTCAACAGCTGTGTGATCAAGTCTTTCAGCTTCAAACTTCTTAGCAGTACAGGGCATTACGGATACAACATAGATATCCTTGGGATCAATACCCATTTTTTCTGCATAATATGTCTTTGCTACCGAACCAAACATACCCTGAGGAGACTTACAGGAAGAAAGGTTGGGAATAAATTCGGGATAGTAAGTTTCGCAATACTTAATCCATCCGGGTGAGCAGGATGTGATAAGAGGAAGATTTTCCTTCTTTGTGTATCTGCCGAGGAATTCTGTTGCTTCTTCCATAATTGTGAGGTCAGCAGAGAAGTTTGTGTCAAATACACCGTCAAAGCCGAGGGCCTTGAGAGCAGCAACCATTTTACCTGTTACAACAGTACCCATTTCATAGCCGAATTCTTCACCGAGTCCAACTCTTACAGCGGGAGCAGTCTGAACAATAACATGCTTTGAGGGATCATTGAGAGCTTCAATAACCTTAGCAGTATCATCTCTTTCAGCAATAGCACCTGTGGGACAAACAGTAATACACTGACCGCAGGAGATACAAGATGTTTCAGCAAGTGTTTTCTCGAAAGCAGAACCGATATGAGTATCAAAACCTCTTGCATTTGCACCGATTACACCGACACCCTGATTCTTTTCGCAAGCTGCAATACAACGGCGGCAAAGGATACACTTATCGTTATCTCTGTACATATGAGAAGCTGAACGGTCTATTTCATAGTGTGTTTTTACACCTGCAAAAGCTTCTTCATTTTCAATGCCGTAATCATGGCAAAGCTTCTGAAGCTCACAGTTACCTGAACGAACACAGGAAAGACATTCTTTCTTGTGGTTTGAAAGGATAAGTTCAAGAGTTGTTTTTCTTGCAGCAACAACCTTGGGAGTATTTGTGAATACTTCCATTCCTTCATTTACGGGATATACACAAGCAGCAACAAGGCTTCTTGCGCCCTTTACTTCAACAACACAGATACGGCAAGCACCGATTTCATTGATGTCTTTAAGATAGCAAAGAGTAGGGATTTCAATTCCTGCCATACGGGCAGCAGCAAGAATAGAGCTGCCGGCGGGAACGGTATAGTCTCTGCCGTTAATTTTAATATTTACATCAGCCATTTTATCCGTTCCTCCTTATTTCTTTATAATCGCGTTGAACTTACATTTTTCAATACAAGCACCGCACTTAATACACTTGGACTGGTCAATAACATGAGGATTCTTAACAGAACCTGAGATTGCACCAACAGGACAAACTCTGGAGCAAGCTGTACAACCCTTACACTTATCTTCAACAATAACGATTGAAAGAAGCTTCTTACATACACCTGCAGGACACTTCTTATCAACAACATGAGCTACATATTCATCCTTGAAACGGGCATATGTTGAAAGAACGGGGTTAGGAGCAGTCTGACGGAGACCGCAAAGAGAGTTTTCTTTAATGTAGTTGCAAAGAGCTTCCATTTCATCAAGATCTTCAAGAGTTCCCTGACCGTTTGTGATCTTTTCAAGAATTTCATAAAGTCTCTTTGTACCGATACGGCAAGGAGTACACTTACCGCAGGATTCATCAACTGTGAATTCAAGGAAGAACTTAGCAATGTCAACCATACAGTTGGAATCGTCCATAACGATAAGTCCGCCTGAACCCATCATTGCACCCTGAGCTACAAGGTTATCATAGTCAATTTCAATATCAAGCATAGAAGCAGGAAGACATCCGCCGGAGGGACCGCCTGTCTGTGCTGCCTTGAACTTCTTGCCACCGGGGATACCGCCGCCGATATCCTCAATGACTTCACGAAGAGTTGTTCCCATGGGAATTTCAACAAGACCTGTGTTGTGAATATTACCGCCGAGAGCAAATACTTTTGTACCTCTGGATTTTTCAGTACCCATCGAATTGAAGAATTCAGCACCGTGAAGAATAATCTGAGGAATGTTTGCAAATGTTTCAACATTGTTTTCTGTTGTGGGCTTACCGAAAAGACCTTTAACTGCGGGATAAGGAGGACGAGGACGAGGCTCACCTCTGTTACCTTCAATAGATGTCATAAGTGCAGTTTCTTCACCGCAAACGAATGCACCTGCACCAAGACGAATGAAAAGGTCAAAGTCGAAGCCTGAACCGAAGATGTCCTTACCTAAAAGGCCGTATGCTCTTGCATCTTCAATAGCCTTATTAAGACGGTCAACAGCGATAGGATATTCAGCACGGACATAAACATAACCTTCAGTTGCACCTGTTGCATAACCGCAGATAGCCATAGCTTCAATTATAGCGTGGGGGTCACCTTCAAGAACTGAACGGTCCATAAATGCACCGGGGTCACCTTCATCGGCATTACATACAACATATTTCTGGTCAGCCTGATTTTTAGCTGTGAAGCTCCACTTAAGGCCTGTGGGGAAACCGCCGCCGCCACGACCGCGAAGTCCTGAATCCTTAACAACCTGAATAACTTCATCGGGTGTCATTTCGGTAAGAGCCTTACCGAGTGCTGCATAACCATCCATAGCAATATATTCATCAATGCTTTCGGGGTTAATAACACCGCAGTTACGAAGAGCTACTCTCTTCTGCTTTGCATAGAATGTTGTATCATTAAGAGAAACATTACCGTGTTCAATTTCAGTGCCTTCAGCAACATCATTGTATACAAGGCGTTCAACAACACGACCTTTGAGAAGATGCTCTTCAACAATTTCCTTAACATCCTCAGCTTCTACTCTGCTGTAGAATGTACCGTCGGGATAAACGATAACAACAGGACCGAGTGCGCAAAGACCGAAACAACCTGTTCTTACTACTTTAACTTCATCGGTAAGAGCGTTCTTTTCAATCTGTGCTTCAAATTCAGTAATAATCTTCTGGCTTCCGGAAGATGTACAACCGGTACCGCCGCATATCAATACCTGAGCACGAACCATTTTTATACCTCCAAAATAACTTAAATGTTGCTGATTGTGTAGTCAGCAATAGCACTGCCGCCCTTAAGGTGCTTTTCAACAACCTCTTTTGCTTTTTCAGGGCTCATTTTAACATAAGTAACCTTGTCTTTGCCTGCTTCATAAATTTCAACAACAGGCTCAAACTGACAGATACCGATACAACCGGTCTGTGTTACGGTTACCTTGTCTGCAAGACCGGCATTGTTAACTTCTTCAACAAAAGCGTTGAGAACAGGTCTTGCACCGGCAGCTATACCGCAGGTTGCCATACCGACAACAACTCTGATATCGCTGCTGCCTTCACGAAGTACAACCTTATTCTGCATCTTTTCTTTGATTGCTGCAAGTTCTGCTAATGACTTCATAAAAATTTTCCTTTCGTTATAGTAAATATTATTTTTTTAATAACCTATTTCATCATACTGCTCTTTAAGATAAGCTGAAATCCAATTTATAACTTCATAATTATCCAAAGGAACAGCACCTAAAACTGCTTTTAACTCATCCGTATCAAGTGAAACCTGACCTTTTTCAGTTTTATGACAAAAACACCATCTGATTGAGGGACTCCCCTGTATCAATACTGTAACGGTAGATACAATATCACCTAAGGGCGTGAAATCTATATGCCCTTTTCTGAACGAAGCCACAGTCTGTGTGCCGTGTTCTGAAGGAAATTCATCCTTATGCTTTGAAGTAATATTGAATTCACCGCCGGTCTGCTGAGCAGCCATTTTGAACAGCGGTATTCCCAGACCGACTTTTCTTGTTGTTCTTGTTGTCCTGAAAGGATTTGCTACATCCTCAAGAAAATCTGCCTTCATTCCGCAGCCGTTATCTGAAATTGAAATTTTAAGCTCTTCTTCATTTTCCAAAAGAAAAATTTCAATTTTATCAGCTCCGGCTTTAACCGAATTACAAGCTATATCAAGAACATTAAGAGAAAGCTCTTTCATTTTTATCACTCACTTAATTTCTTAAACAGTTCTAGTCTTACCAGTGCCGATGAATACGGCTCATCATTAATTTCAAGAAAAGCACTTTTATCTCTTATATCCCACAGATAGTGGGCATCGGAGGATACAAGAAGCTTTCTTTTTCTTACCTCGGGATAGCTTTCAAAATACTCTTCTTTTTTTTCGGCATTATGAAATTCAGCACACCTAAAAAGAGGATTATCGGGAAAAATACCCAGAGTTGAAATAACACCGTTTGCTTCTCTGTCTATATGTGCAGGATAGCATATTCCTGAATGCTCTCTTACAAAACGAGGAGCATCATCAATCATAATGTCGGTTGCATTTGGCAAAAAGTGGTCATCAACACCGATAACCTCATCATTCTCATCAAGAATCAACTGTTCACCGAAAATGTCAACTCTGTTGGGAACAAGAATACGGTGTGAACTCACAAAATTATCAAACTCCAACGCTGCATCAAGATACTCAAACAAACAAACCAAATGTATATCCTCAGCAGTGGTAAGCTCCATTCCGGCAACGGGGATAATTCCGTTTCTTTTAGCCGCTTTAAAGAACGCCGGACAGTTCTTTGCGGAATTATGATCTGTTAATGCTACAATATTCAAACCTGCAAGAACTGCCATACCTGCGATATTATTTGGAGTCATATCATTATCACCGCAAGGAGATAAGCAGGAATGAATATGGAAATCATAAAAATACTTATTCATAAATTAAATCGAATCGGCAATACGGGAAGCAATTTCAAAAGCGGGAAGTTCACTTGAAACAACATTTACACCTTTTTGTACAGCTGTTTCAAGCACACCGTTATCTGCCTGCACTCCCTCCGCCAATATAACCATACTGACATCTACAAGAGAAGCAACTGCAACTATATTGACATTGGACATAATTGTTATCCACGCATTATCCTGCGAAGCGCGTCCCATAACCCAGCTTAACAAGTCACCGACATAACCGCCTGTGACTTCCCTTTCGGGGGCAGGAACACTCAAAGGAGAAAAATTAAACTTTTCAATTATCTGCTGAACAGTCATCACCATTCTCCTTTATATTTTTACTTTCATCAGCTTTTTTCTGTTCTAACACAATACACTTACGGTCTTGTGTAACAAGTCCTCTGACTATATCCTCTGCAAAAGCACGGCAGGTCGGAGAACCGCATGCGCCGCAATCTATGCCGGGCAAGGTTCTTCTTAATTCCTGAATTTTAGCCATCATCCGCATTGATTCGCCCATATTATCACTCAAACGAGAAATAGGCGTATAACTCGGAAGAGATTCAGTAATATACTCTAACGGTATATATGCATTTTCTTTTGAAACAAAATTCCGTGAAACAGGAAGATAGCGCCTTACCGACTGCAAACGCGTTTTTGCAATAAAGGGATTCTCTATTGTCATAACACCGCCGACACAACCGCCGATACAAGCATTGAGTTCAACAAATTCAAGCTGAGGAATATTACCGTTTTCGATTGATTCGAGAATCTGTATACAGTTTTCGATACCGTCTGCAGCAAGATAGCTGTCATTCAATATAGCAGAGGACTCTCCGCCGCTTGATGCCCAACCTATACCTATCATACCCGCCTGAGATGATATCTGCGGAGCATTTTTTCTTTTAAGCACACCTATAAGCATAAAATAGATATCGCTCAAAGATATAACAACATCAACATTGCTCTTATAATCACCGTAACCGTTTCTGATATAACTTACCTTTGCGGCACACGGAGAAATAAAAAATACTCCGATATCGGCATCCGATAATTCGGGATGCTCTTTCTTTGCTTTTTCTTTCGCCAGCATTGCCGCAATTTCCATAGGCGGCAAAATGGGAAGAATATTATCTTTCAAATAAGGAAATCTGAGAGAAATAAGTCTTGAAATAACGGGACAGGCTGAACTGATAACAGGTTTTTTGATGCCTTCCGTTTTTAAGAACATTCGGGTATATGACGAAACAAGCTCTGCCGCTTTTGCGACCTCAAAAACATCATCAAATCCGATGTCAAGAAGTCCTTGCAAAACATCATCAACATCATCAAGTCCGTCAAACTGTCCGAATAAAGCAGGCGCAGGAAGAGCAATTTTCCATTTATAATCGAGATAGTGCTCAAACTTACTGCACATTGCTTTTTTTGCATTATGAGGACACACTCTTATACATTCACCGCAGTCTATACATCTGTCGGTATTTATGTTAGCATGACCGTCCTGAATTCTTATGGCCTCCGTAGGACAATGTCTTGCACAGGTAGTGCATCCCATACATTTCTCTACATCCAAAACAACAGAGTGTCTGTAGAAATTCAATTCATCACCCTATTTTCATTTAAGGTATACGCACATTGTTATTGTTGTTCCCTTACCGACTTCGGACTCAATGGTCATTTCATCGGTATAACGCTTCATATTAGGAAGCCCCATTCCCGCTCCGAAACCAAGCGAACGAACATTATCTGTTGCTGTTGAATAACCTTCTGTCATGGCAAGCTCAATATCTTTAATTCCGGGACCTGTGTCCGCAAGAATTATAACGATACGGTCCTCATAAACATTAACATCGGCAACTCCGCCGCCTGCATGAATAACCATATTGATTTCACCTTCATACATTGCGATGGATACCTGACGGATAATTTCCGGAGGCAAACCGAGCTGTCTAAGATTTTTTTTGACCTGTACCGAAGCCTGACCTGCCGAAACAAAATTTTCGCCATCAACATCAAAATGAAAATTTAAAAACTCACTCATAACTCTTTTGCTACACCAAGGCCGCTGCTGTACAGCGTGCCGCACGCTTCATACATCCGCTTATTTGTGGCAAGCACAACAAGTCCGCATTCTTCTGCTATTTCTATCATTTCAGCCGTAGGGCGTTTAGAGCGGACAAATACAATGCAAACCATATCCATCATCTGGGCTGTTCTTATAACCTGTGAATTAACAAGGCCTGTGAGCAAGACAGCCTGATCTTTAACATAAGCGAGAACATCACTCATCATATCGCTTCCGCAAGCAGAATGAACATCATTTTCAATAAGTGCTTCACCGCATAAAACTTCGGCATTGAGAAGTTCTTTAATGGTACTTATTTTCATAGTGATTAATCCTTTGTGATTAAACTGCGTTATTATTCGTATTTAGCAAGAATATCGGGAATCATATCAGGAGTAAGTCTGCCGTAAACATCTTCATTGATGGTTAATACGGGTGCAAGACCGCATGCACCGATACAACGGCAAGCTTCTACTGAGAATTTTTCATCGGGAGTGCATTCGCCGGCTTCAACACCGAGACATTCACAAATTTTGTCAAGAAGCTGTGCGGAGCCCTTAACATAACAAGCGGTGCCCAAACATACTGAAATATTGTACTTTCCTTTAGGAGAAAGTGCAAACTGAGCATAGAATGTTGCAACACCGTAAACTTTCTCAACAGGAACATCAAGACCTTCTGCTATCTTACACTGTACTTCATAGGGAAGATAACCGTAAATAGCCTGCGCACCCTGCATTACCGACATAAGATTGCTCTTATCGCCGTTTGCAGCAGCGATTACTGCCTGAAGCTGTTCTTCCTGTTCAGGTGTTCCCTTAAAGGGAAGGTTGCTGATTTTTTTCTGCATTCTTTGTTTTCCTCCAATCGTTTTAACAAACAATTTAAACCAAGTAACGGCATATAGCCATTCAAAGTGGATTATAACATATTATTTTTCAATAGTCTATAGTTTAAAGAATAAAAAATACTAAAAGTGTTAAAAAAATAACAATTTTTTTACTTGTAATATTCAGACAATAGTTATATAATGTAGAAAATGAATTTTTGGAGGAAAAAACATGGATAAAAAAGTACTTGTTGAAACCTCTGCAAGACATGTTCATGTCAGCGCAGAAGATCTTGCCGTTCTTTTCGGTGAAGGTTATGAACTTACAAAGAAAAAGGATCTCTCTCAGCCCGGTCAGTACGCTTGCGAAGAAAGAGTTGCTGTTGTAGGAACAAAGGGTTCGTTCCCCGCAGTTTCTATTCTCGGACCTGTCCGCAAGGATACACAGGTTGAAATTTCTGCTTCCGATGCCCGTTCAATCGGTGTTGCCGCTCCCGTAAGAGAGTCCGGTGACATTGCAAACAGCGGTGCTTGTAAGCTTGTTGGTCCTAAGGGCGAGGTTGAAATTTCCGAAGGTGTTATCGTTGCAAAAAGACATATTCATATGACAACTGCTGATGCTGCCGAGTTCGGTCTTACAGACAAGCAGGTGGTCAGCGTTAAAATTGACTCTGCTGAACGCTCTCTTGTTTTCGGCGATGTTGTTGTAAGAGTTAATGATGCTTTTGCTCTTGCTATGCACATTGATACAGATGAAGCAAATGCTGTTCTTGCTCCTGCCGGAGTTACAGGCGAAATCATCAAATAAAAAAACTTAAATTTATGTTAAAAAGCTGTAGTTACTCACATAAAGTAACTACAGCTTTTTTGATTTACATTTTTATGAATTTTTCGCAACATCACGGGCACTGACTGCACCTTCAGGCTTGATTTCGCCTGCTTTGAGAAGAACAGTCTTTGTTAAATAAGGACCGACAATTTCATAGATAAGAACAGCAAAAAGAGTGATATTGGCAACAATCTGACCTTCAGGGCCGAGTGTTTCCGCTTTAATTGCCATACCCAATGCAACACCTGCCTGAGGGAAAAGAGTTATACCTAAATATTTGATAATATTAGGCTCACATTTTGTCATCTGAGAGCTGAATCTGGCACCAAGATATTTTCCTGCGCATCTGGATATAATATATATAAAACCGATTAAGACAATCGTCAAATCCTTGAATGTTGAAAGCTCAAGCTCTGCACCGCTGATAACAAAGAAAAGAATGAATAACGGGGCAGTCCAACGGTCAAGTCTGTCCATAAGCTCTTCTGAGAAATCACAAATATTACAAAAAACCGTACCGAGCATCATACAAACAAGAAGTGAAGAGAAGCCGATGTGCACACCGCCAACCTCAAACTTGAGCATTGACAATGCAACTGTCATAAATACAAATGCAACAGACATTGCAAGTCTTTTGGATCTTGAATGGAAAAATCTTTCAAAAAAGCTGAAGATATATCCCATAACCGCACCGAGAGCTATAGACAAAACAACCTCTAAAACAGGCTCTAGCACAACAGAGAGAATATCCACATTTCCGAGAATCAATGCCTTTGCAATACCGAAAGAAATTGCAAATAAAACAAGACCGACTGCATCGTCAAGTGCAACAATAGGCAAAAGAATCTTTGTTATAGGACCTTTTGCTTTATACTGGCGGACAACCATAAGTGTTGCGGCAGGTGCTGTTGCTGATGCAACTGCACCCAAAATTATAGCAGCTGGCAAAGAAAGCTTATCCGGGAAAATGAAATGAACACCGATAAGAACAGCATCAACCAACACGGTTGTTACAACAGCCTGCAAAATACCTATTATGGTTGCCTGCTTACCTATCTGCTTCAGCTGATTCAACCGAAATTCATTGCCGATCAAGAAAGCAATAAAACCGAGTGCGACATCAGAAATAATTCCGTAATACTCAACATTCTCTTTACTTATAAAGCCCAAGCCTTCTATGCCGAAAGAGCCGAGAAGATACGGTCCTATAAGTATACCCGCAATAAGATAAGCAGTAACTGCAGGCAATTGAAGTTTTTTTGCAAGACGCGATAAAAGAAGACCTGCGAATAATGCTATTGACAAACACAGCAAAATTTCCATACTAATCCTCCGAGAAAAAAAATAATATTAATCTGTTTATATCGGCTTATAATTATAGTCTCAAATTTTCTAAAAAGCAACAACTAATTTTAATTTTTTTGACAAAAAAAAAGAGATGGCAAAATGCCATCTCCGCAAAACAAAACTTATACAGTTGCTTCGGGAACATCTGTTTCCTGTTCTTGCAATTCAGACTCAATATCAATACCGAAATATGAGCAGAAAATTGTGAATAAACGGTCAAACAGATTGATTATGTATGACAATGTGGGAAGCATACTGTTTAAAACACCGGAAATTTCCATATTTACACCATTCAATATAAAAATATTGCCTTTCATATTTTTCAACAATATTTTAACATAAATCTCCCAAAAAAGCAATACAAAATTTTACAGATCATTTATTCTGCAACTGTTGTCTGTTCGGCATCCGTTGCAGATTCTGCCTGTGTTGTGCTTTCTTCTGTTTTTGCTGTTGTTGTTTCCTGTTCAACAGGCTTTGTTGTGGTTTCAGCTGTTACAGGCTTTTTTGTGGTTGTTTCGGGAGCACGGGTTGTTGTTACAACAGAACCTGAAGAGGCCTGTGTTGATTTACGGGTAGTGCTTTCCGATTCAGTGGTTGTTTCATCCGTTGTTCTTTCATCAACGGTTGTTTCTTCGGTAGTTTCTTCGGTTGTTTCCTTGGCAGCATCGGTTGTTGCCTCAGTAGCATCCTGTGTTTCTTCTGCAACAGGCTGTGAGGCATTCTCGGGACCGATAACAGTTTTAAGATAACGACCGATAAAAACACCGACAACAAAGAAACCGACAACAAGCATTACGGTTATTGCAAAAAGTGCCACTTTAGAGCCTACAGATTTCTTTTTAGGGGCTTTAGTGTTTTCTTCAGTATCATTTTCAGATGCAACGGGAGCTACAGCTGTTTTTTCTTCACCTTCCGCGGTATTTACTGCAATCGGAGCAATATCCTCTTCGGTTTTGAATACCTTAAGAGCAAAAGCGCCTGCATTAAGCTCATCACTGACTCTCGACAAAAGAAGCTTTACGGCAATTTTAGGATTACCGGCACACTGTTTGCAAACAGTTTCAAGCAATTCATTATTAAGAGCAGCTGCCACATTTTCATCGAGAAGGAAAAACAAATCTCCGTCCTTTACATCATCAAATCTGCAGCTGCCGTACTGTGACAAGGCATCTGAATGATCAGTAAGAATAGGGTCAACAAAATAAAGCTTTTCATCAGAATATCTGAAGCATTTAACAGCACCTGTCTGGGAAATAACAGCTTCATTTTCGTCTGCATAAAACAGTGCACATGAAAAAGCCGAGGAACTATGTCCCATCTCATTCAATGCGCCTGTTATGTCCTTAAAGAAATCAGCAAAGATATTCTGAACATCGGCTGCATCCGCTAAAAACTGTCCGCTTCTTTCGTTAAGAGAAACAACAGCTGCATCTGCGCAGCTTTCAACATCTGCACCGGCAAGTGCAAAAAATGCTTTTCCCGAAACTGTTCCCGCACCTTTATAGCCGTTTGCAGAAACTTCGCGCGGAAGAACCTTTTTGTTGATATTAATACTGTCAGAATTAAACTGTGCAGAGGTTCCCTTACGGGTAATAACTGCAGCCTCTACTTTAAAAGGCATTATAATTCCTCCTTATTTTTACGGCTTAAGTTTATCGCCGATTTTTTTAATAAAAATTCCCGCACATCCGATGACAGATAAAGCGAACCGCAAACAACAAGTCCGTCAAAATCAGCCAACTGTGAAAATGCATATTCAATTCCTTCACAAGGATTATCAACAGCATCACAGTGTACACCGTGCTGTCTGATAAGCAAAGAAAATTCGGAAGCCTTCATTGCTCGCGGGTTTGATGGGGTTACGGCTATCACCTTTCTAAAAAACGGGAGAAGATACCTAAGTGCAACAGAGCAATCTTTATCAGCCATCATTCCCATTACTGCAAGCAAACGATAATTTTTACAGTACTTTTCAAGCACCTGAGCCAGAGCGGCAGTTGAGCCCTCATTATGTGAGCCGTCAAGCAAAATCAAAGGTTGTGAACATAAAACTTCCGTTCTTGCGGCAATTGCTGCTTTTTCTATACCTTCTTTTATATGCCTTGAGGTTATTTCAAATCCTTTTTCGGATAAAAGCTCACATGTCTTTATTGCAAGTGCGGCATTCTGAAGCTGATGCTCACCGCAGAAAGGTATTTTTATTTGCTGATTACCGTACTTAACAAGACTCCCGCTTATATCGGCAGATAAACAAGAAAACATCTGCGTTTCATCAGTAAGATAAAGCATTGCATTCTTCTGTTTTGCGGTTTCTTTTATAACGGTTAATGCAGCCTGATACTGAAAAGCACTTGTTACCACACAGCATCCGTCTTTAACGATACCGCACTTCTCATACGCTATGGCTGAAACACTATCGCCAAGCACCTTTGTGTGGTCAAGAGAAATTGAAACAAGAACAACACAAAGCGGTGAGGTTATTATATTGGTAGCATCAAATCTACCGCCAAGACCTGTTTCAAGAACAACAATATCGCAACCGCTTTGCTTATAATACAAAAATGCTGCTGCTGTTATCGCTTCAAATTCAGTGGGATATATGCCCTGCAAATTAAGTTCACTGACATTTTCTCTGACAACCTCCGTAACAGCTGCCAGCTGTTCGGGAGAAATCATCTCACCGTTAAGCTTTATTCTCTCTCTGAAATCAACAACATACGGAGATGTGTAAAGCCCTGTACGGTAACCCGCATTTGTCAGAACAGAAGCAATTTCAGTGCAGGTACTTCCCTTTCCGTTAGTACCTGCAACATGGACAAATTTCAGCTCCTTCTGCGGATTGCCGAGTTTTTCGCATAAAGCAGATATTCTTT
Source organism: Acutalibacteraceae bacterium (assembly GCA_045589395.1). Classification (GTDB taxonomy): domain Bacteria; phylum Bacillota; class Clostridia; order Oscillospirales; family Acutalibacteraceae; genus RUG806. The sequence continues at coordinate 81,392 of JAZNOZ010000007.1, forward strand.
CAAGTCCCGGATTTATACCGAACTGCTGTAATGAATGATAATATTCAACAGCTTCTTTTGCTGTCATACCAAGACCTCCGGATCAGCCGAGCTTTGCAAGACTTTCTTTGAGAAGCTTTGCTTTTTCGTTAAGCTTTATCTGGTTTGCCTTCTGCTCTTCAATAACCTGAGCAGGAGCCTTTGCAAGGAAGCCTTCGTTTGAAAGCTTACCGTTTATCTGCGCCAGCTTCTTTTCAACCTCTTCAAGCTCTTTGTTTATACGCTTTCTTTCAGCTTCAAAATCAACAAGCTCTGCCATAGGAATATAGATAGTTGCAACATCTGTTACAACGCTTACACAGCCGTTAAGATCAAACACATTCTCATCTGCAGAAACTGCGAGTGAAGAAGCAGATGCAAGTCGGACAAAATACTTAGTGCCGTCGCTGAAAAGCTCGGTTTCTTTTGTTATAACATTAAGCTGTGCTTTCTTTGACGGAGGAACATTCATTTCCGCTCTGCGGTTTCTGACAGCTCTTACGGCAGTCATAATATGCTCCATCTTTTCTTCATCTTCCGTAAACACATAGTTTTCATCGTAAACGGGCCAATCGGAAATCATAACAGCCTCGCCGCTGTGAGGCAATGTCTGCCAGATTTCTTCTGTAATAAAGGGCATAAAGGGATGAAGGAGCTTCAATGTGTTACTCATAACATAAACAAGAACTGCTCTTGCTGTTTTCTTGAGTTCAATATCTTCTGATGAAAGACGGATTTTACATATTTCAATATACCAGTCGCAAAGAATATCCCAGATAAACTCATAAAGCTTCTGCACAGCAACACCGAGTTCAAACTTTTCGAGGTTATAAGTAACTTCCTTAACAAGTACATTAAACTTTGTCAGAATCCATTTGTCTTCAAGAGCAAGCTTTTCGGGTATATGGGGTGCCGGCTCATCATCACCGACATTCATCAGAACAAATCTTGCCGCATTCCATAATTTATTTGCAAAGTTTCTTGATGCTTCAACCTTTTCATCCGAGAAACGCATATCGTTTCCGGGAGAGTTACCTGTTGCAAGAGTAAATCTCAGAGCATCTGCACCGTATTTATCAATAATTTCAAGAGGATCAATACCGTTACCGAGGGATTTTGACATCTTTCTTCCCTGTGCATCACGGACAAGCCCGTGAATAAGAACAGTATCAAAGGGAACCTGACCTGTATATTCAAGAGCAGAGAAAATCATTCTCGATACCCAGAAACCAATAATATCATAACCGGTAACAAGAGTGTTTGTGGGATAATAATGTTTTAAATCTTCTGTATTTTCAGGCCAGCCGAGTGTTGAGAAGGGCCATAATGCAGAAGAAAACCATGTATCAAGTGTATCGGGGTCCTGCTCAAGCTTTTTACTGCCGCACTTAGGACAAACATCAACATTTGTTTTTGAAACAACAGTTTCACCGCAATCATCACAATACCATGCCGGAATTCTGTGTCCCCACCACAGCTGACGGGAAATACACCAATCGCGAGTACCGTTCATCCAGTTAAGATAAACCTTTGTGAATCTGTCGGGAACAAATTTTGTTTCGCCCTTTTCGACTGCTTCAACAGCAGGCTTTGCCAAAGGAAGCATACGAACAAACCACTGCTTTGAGATCATAGGCTCAATTGTGTTGTGGCAGCGATAGCAGGTACCGACCTCGTGTTTACGGGGCTCAACCTCTTTAAGATATCCACCGGCTTCAAGGTCTTCAAGAATTGCTTTTCGTGCCTGCATTGTTGTCATACCGGCATACTTACCGCAATCAAGAACCTCAGGTTCATTTTCAGCAGCTCTGCCGCTTGCAATAAGCTCATCAGCTATTGCCTTATCAGCACTGCCTGTAAGGTGACCGTCATAGGTAAAGGTGCGGACAATGGGAAGATTATTTCTCTGACCTACCTCAAAGTCGTTAGGGTCATGAGCAGGTGTGATTTTAACAACACCTGTTCCCTTTGTCATATCAGCATGTTCGTCACAGACAATCGGAATTTCTTTATTAAGCAAAGGTAAAATTACATGACAGCCGTGAAGATGCTTATATCTTTCATCCTCTGCGTTTATAGCAACTGCGGTATCACCAAGCATTGTTTCGGGACGGGTTGTGGCAAGCTCAAGCTTTTCACCTGTTTCCTTAACTGTGTAAAGAAGATGCCAGAAATGACCGTCCTTTTCCTCATATTCAACTTCTGCATCGGAAATTGATGTATTACAGCAGGGACACCAGTTTACCATACGGTTGCCTCTGTATATAAGGTCTTTTTCGTAAAGACGGCAGAATACTTCATTTACCGCTTTATTGCAGCCTTCATCAAGAGTAAATCTTTCTCTGTCCCAATCACAGGAGGAACCGAGCTTTTTGAGCTGTTCAATAATTCTTCCGCCGTACTGCTTTTTCCAATCCCAAGCTCTTTCAAGGAAAGCTTCTCTGCCGATGCTTTCCTTGCTTATACCCTCTTTTCTCATTGCTTCAACAATTTTAGCCTCGGTTGCAATTGAAGCGTGGTCAGTTCCGGGAAGCCAAAGAGTGTCAAAGCCTGCCATTCTCTTATAACGGATAAGAATATCCTGCAATGTATTGTCAAGAGCGTGTCCCATATGAAGCTGACCTGTGATATTAGGAGGAGGAATAACTATTGTATAGGTAGGCTTTTCGGCTTCGCATTTAGCATGGAAATATTTGCCGTCGAGCCATGATTTATAAATTCTGTCCTCTACATTTTTAGGGTCATAGAGTTTTTCTAATTCTTTGCTCATAAACTATCCCTTTCTTCGCTTGAATATCAAAAAATTTACAGATAATTATAACACAAACAAAATAAATTGTAAATATTAAGTACACAAAAAAGACTTTAAAGCAGAATATCGTTTATTCTGTCGGTTATTTTCAACCATTTTTGCTATTTTTTCTTCATTTCCAACAAGTAAAAGGAGTTTTTTTGCTCTTGTTACAGCTGTATATAAAAGATTCCTGTACAAAAGCAATGGCGGTGCATCACATAACGGGACAATAACAACAGGATATTCACTTCCCTGACTTTTATGTACGGTAACTGCATATGCCAAATCAAGTTCAGCAAGATTGTCTGCGGGGTACTCTGCTTCTCGGTCATCAAAAACTATCTTCATAACACCTGCGGCATAATTAATTTTTTTCAGTATACCGATATCACCGTTAAAAATTCCTTCACCTGCTTCGCTGCCCTTACTCCAGGGAATATTATAGTTATTGCGTATCTGCATAACCTTATCCCCTTCTCTGAAAATCCGTCCTCCTGATGTTTTCAGCTCATTTTTTGTTCTGTCGGGAGGATTCAGAACCTCCTGCAGCTTACGGTTAAGATTCACCGTTCCGCAATCTCCTTTTCTTGAGGGACAAAGAAGCTGTATATCATCAAGAGGAGAAAAACCGTATGCTTCAGGCAAACGGTTTGCAACAAGCTGAGAAACAGTTGAAGCACATACAACAGGATTTTCTCTGTTCATAAAGAAAAAGTCATTATCTTTGATATTCAAGACAGGCATTTCTCCTGAAATAATCCTGTGTGCATTCATAACTATAAGACTTTTCTGTGACTGACGGAAAATTTCTGTAAGACAAACCATCGGCAGCATATCTGATTGCATAAGATCGCTGAGCACATTTCCCGGTCCCACGCTCGGAAGCTGATCGGAGTCACCGACCAGAATAATTCTGCAGCTCATAGGAACAGCATCAAGAAGTGAGGCAAAAAGCTCAGTATCAACCATTGACATTTCATCAATTATTATCGCGCCCGCTGTCAGCGGATTCTGAGCATTACGCCTGAAAACAGGCTTATCGCTCTCATCCCATTCAACCTCAAGAAGTCTGTGTATTGTTTTGGCTTCCCTGTCCGTCACTTCGCTCATACGCTTTGCGGCTCTGCCCGTCGGGGCACACAGCAGTACTTCCATTCGTTTTCTTTCAAAAAGCTCAATTATTCCCTTTACAGCCGTTGTTTTTCCCGTACCGGGACCGCCCGTAAGAATAAGTAAACCTTTTTCGCCCGCTATTTTTATGGCTTCCTTTTGCTTATCGGCATACTGAATATTGTTTTCATATTCGATATTTCTGATATCGTCATCAACCGTTAAAATCGGCGTGGGGGAAAACTTAACAGCCGTGCGAATTCTTGCACTTATAGATTTTTCTGCAATATATATTTCGGGAAGAAACAAAAATTCTTCACCATCTATTGTGTCGCAGACTATCTGCCGCATAGTGCAAAGCTCATCTATTGTAATTTGAGTTTCTTCTGCATTGATACCGAGCAAGTTTTCAGCCGGAGCAACCAGTTTTTTACGGGGAATACAGGTGTGACCGTTTCCGAGATTATGCTTAAGAATGTATATAAGACCTGCCCTGTTTCTGTAGCACGCTTTGGGAGAGAGATTCATACTTTCGGCAAGCAGCTGCGCTCTTTCAAAGGAAAATCCTCTTACGGTTCCGCAGAGAATATAGGGATTTTCTTTTATAACATTAATAGCATTAACACCGAAATATTTATATATTAAAGTACATTCTGACGGCGTTATACCGTAATTTTCAAGCTCAATTATAACCTTGCGCATTGCATATTGATGATTAAATTCATTGGATATATCAATAGCCTTCTGTTTTGATATTCCGTTTATAACCGCAAGCTTTTCAGGTTCACTTTCAATCACCTGAAAGCTCTTATCTCCGAAACGCTCAATTATTTTCATAGCAGTCTTAGGCCCCACACCCTTAATTGCACCCGAAGCCAGATAACGGTAAAGCTTTCCCGTTGTATCAGGCATTGAGCGTGAGCATGAAGCAATTTCAAACTGTCTGCCGAAAACATTGTGAGATTTCCATTTGCCTTCCATTACAAGATCTTCACCTTCTGCAACTTCAGCCAACACACCCACAGCTGTGATTATTTCACCCTCACAGTTGATTTCAAGCACGGTAAAACCGTTTACCGTATTATGAAAAACAATATTTTCAACAGTTCCCTCTATTCTGTTCTGAGGCACATTTTCTGACATTATTTTCTCCGGATAATAAAATTTTGATTAGTAGAATAATAACCGCCAAAGAATACGCCTCATGGCAATGCGATGACGGTTACAAAACAAACTGCTTATTCATCTTCTTCAGAGTCATCCTCGCGGGTTTTGAAAATATATCCGTTGTTCTCAAGATATGTCAAATCCTTAAGAAGTCTGCCTAAACCCAAAACAGCGCAATTTTCGGGATGCTCTCCTTTATATGTACGGATTCCGGTGTTCCACTCAATAAAACGGTCAAGCCCGTAAAGATTTGAGGTACCGCCTGTCAGGATGATGCCGTTTTCAAAGATATCAGAAATCAATTCCGGCGGTGTTTTTTCAAAAACATTTTTTATACAGTTAAACACCTTATCAACATGGCTTTTAAGAATCCAATAAACCTCGGTTGATGTGATTTCAAAAAGAACAGGCAATCCCGTTTCACAGCTTTTGCCGCCTGCCACTATTGCAACCTCTTCATTTCTGAAAACCGCTGTTCCGACTGTTCTTTTGATATGATCTGCAGTTTCCTGACCGACTTCTATATTATGCTCATGAAAAATATAATCCGAGATTGTTTTCGTAAAATCGTTTCCTCCGACCTTTTCACTGCCGGAAACTGAAATATTGCCCATTGTAACAACAGCACAGTCAGTTGTACCGCCGCCGATATCGCACACAAAAGTGCCCTCGGGTTGAGTAAGGCTTACTCCTGCACCGATTGCAGCAGCCAATGATTCATCAACAAAGCAGGCCCTTGCTGCACCTGCTGTTATAACGGCATCAAAGATTGTTCTCTTTTCAAGCTCTGTTACGGTGCTTGGCACACACATCAATACATTAGGTCTGAAAAGCTTATTGACACAAAGCTTATTAAGATATGCACGAAGCATTATACAAGCAATGTCATAATTATTTACTATTCCGTCTTTTATAGGGTTCACCGCATACATAGATGCAGGAAGCTTACCAAGCATTTTTTTTGCGGCATTTCCCATTGCAAGCGGTTTTCCCGAAAAGCTGTCACAAATAACCAATGAAGGCTCACTCATAACAATACCCTTATCTTCAACAAAAACAGTAAAATTACTTGAACCGAAATCTATTCCTATTTTCATTCCGAGCACACCGCTCACCACCTTTTTTAAGACATATGATACAAAAGGTATTTTAACACAAAAGTATATACATTTTCAAGTAAATACAATTATTTTATTGGTAGTTTACATCTTTTTTAATTTATGCTAAAATTGTAAAAAAGCAAAGGAGCATCAATATGAGTTTTACACATAACGAATATTCATTTCCATCCGCAACAGGCTTGGCAGATATTTATATTCAGAGCCTGTCACCCGAAAATACTGCTGAAATAATCGGAGTAATTCAGATTATTCACGGTATGGCAGAGCATTCAGACAGATACCTGGATGTTGCAAACTACCTTTGCACAAAAGGATTTGCCGTTGTTATGCACGACCATGCAGGTCACGGAAAATCAATAAAAACAAACGAGGACTTAGGCTTTTTCTGCAAAGAAAACGGGTTCAGCAAAATCGTTGAAGATGCCAACAAGGTTACAAAGCTGGCAAAAGAAAAATTTCCTGACAAGAAACTGATCTTATGGGGACATTCAATGGGCTCGTTTGTTACAAGAAGCTACATATCAAAATATGCCGAAGATATTGATGCCGCGATTATATGCGGAACAAGCGGAAAAAATCCTGCAGCAGATATAGGAATTATGCTTGCAAAAGCCGTCGCAAAAATAAAAGGCTGTCGCTACCGCTCAAAATTCATAGATTCTATGGCTTTCGGAACATACAATAAAAAATTTAACGGCAACACAGGCTTTGAATGGCTTTCAAAAAATGAAGATAATATAAAAGAATATATTGCTGATGACAAATGCGGTTATCTGTTTTCGGCGTCTGCATTTGCTGACTTATTCTCACTTCTCAAGGAAGTTTCGAGTGATGAATGTTTTGAAAGAACCCCAAAAAACCTCCCGTTATATCTTATTGCCGGTGATATGGATCCGGTCGGCAACTACGGCAAGGGCGTAAAAGAGGTTTACGAGAAATATAAAAACACCTCTCACAATGTTATCCTGAAGCTTTATCCCTCCTTGCGCCACGAAATACATAACGAATACGAAAAAGAAGAAGTTTATATGGATATTGCAGATTTTGCAATAAGCATCTGTCAATAAAAAAAGCTGGCTGTATCATCACGGTACAGCCATTGTTATTAAAGCCTTTTTGCTATTTTTTTAAGCTTTGACGGATATCTTGTTGTGATATTATCAGGAGCTAAACTCAATATCTTACGCATCTCAAACTTGTTATTAACGGTCCAGACAGATACCAACAGATTTCTCTGATGAAATATCTCAACCAGCTTTTTTGAGCAACCTTTTTTATTCAGATTGATTCCAACAGCCCCCTGCTGTTCAACTAGGTCTGCAAGTGAAATCAGATATTCTGCATCCTTTTTTCTTCTTCCGTCAACTGCAACATTCAGATAATAGCTGACAGACGGTGTCTGTTGCTTCACGGCTGACACATATTCTTTCCCGATACCCGTATAGAAAATGCGCTCAGTCAATGAATATTTTTCTGCACAGTCTACAACAGCTTTGAGATTATCTGTTTTTTTGACATCAACATTGACCATTATTTTTTCATAACCTGCAATACACTTAAAAGCCTCATCAAGAGTAACACAACCGGCAACGGGAGTATTATGAGAAAGCACAGCATTCCCCTGTGAATCAAAATTCAGATCGAATTCTACTATATCTGCCCCGGAAGTACAACCGATATTAAGTGAATCAATAGTATTATCCTTGCTTTTCTCACAGCCTGTGTGTGCTGTAATCGTAAAATTTGGTGGCAAAACAACTTTCAGATTTCTTTTCATTATCTTTTCCCTCTTCAGAAAAATTTAAAAGACTGCATCATACAGTTGCCTTTTGTATGATGCAGTCTTTATTGTTCGTTCAGTTTACTTTTTCAAGGTAAGCCATTGCAACATAGCCTGTGTGACCGAGGTGTACAATTTTACCCCAGTAACGAGTATTTCCGTTTGCTGCACCGGTATCAACAACTTCAACAACAGTAACCTGTGTACCGTCTGCAATATTCATAATAGCTGTTGCTGTTGCAGAAGCAGACTGTCTGAAAGTAAGAGTATAACCTCCGGTTGCAACCTTATAGTCCCCTGCGGTATATTTTGATGATGTTGCCTGAGTTGTTGTTTCTGTAACATTCTGTGGAGCAGAGGTGGTTGTTTCTGTAGTGGAGGGCTGCTGTGACTGAGCCGCAGTTGTGCTTTCAACCAAAGTCGTTGTTTCATCAGTCGGAAGTTCTTCAGGAGTTACAATATCCTCTGAAAATGCGTTTTCAAGATAAGACATTGTTACCCAGCCTGTGTGACCGAGATAAACAACCTTACCCCAATATTTGAAATCCTCTTCAGCTGTTTCATCATAATAAATTTCTGTAACGGCAAGCTGAGTTTTATCGGGAATATCAGTTATACTTTCAGCATCTTTAGCGTGATCTTTTCTGAAACGGAGCGAATAGCCGCCTGTTGCAACAATATAGTCGCCTGCCTTGTAAAGCTCTTCAGGCAATGTTGTTGTTTCAACCATTTCTTCTGTTGTTGTTTCTGGAGCCTGAGTTGTTGTTTCATCTGTATCAGTTTCCTGCATACCGAACAAAATACCGAGAGCAACTGAAAGAACAATCAATGCTGCAATAACAACAGCAAAAATTGCCTTTACAGGGCGTTCGCCTGTTTTTTTCTTATTATCCTTTTCGTAGGTATATGTATAGTTATTGTTGTCTTCCATTGTGATTACCTCTCTTAAAATATATATGTGTATTCTACGGCAATGCCGATTATTTCAAAATCATCCTGTGCATCAACAAAAACAGGTGGATTGGCACCCGAACTCAAAAGAATTCCTCCGCTGAAATAATATAATTTTCTCAGAAAAAATTCTTCTCCGACCCGCATAAATACCGTTTGCCCGTTAAGACAGGAATCCTGCCTTCTGATAAGCACATATGCCCCTACCGGAATTTCGGGTAACATATTATTCCGGTCATTTCTGATAAATAAATATGCATTCCCGTCATCAGAATATTCAGCGGGAACCCTTCTGAATATACTGGCATCTGAACTCAATGCGCTCGGATATTCACTTAAGTTTATAACTTCAACATTCGTTCTTACAGCTCCCGGAGAGCCTTTAACTATGTCGCGGCACAAAAGATAATCAAGACTTGAATCAAAAATTGAACTTAATTTAACAAGCGTTTTTATATCAGGTTCATTTGTTCCAAGCTCCCACATTCTTACAGCACTTGTGCTTTTACCCAGCATCAATGCTAACTGTGCCTGTGTCAGTCCGGATTTCTTACGAAGAAGTTTCAGTCTTGAGCCAAAGCCGTTTTTCATTACAAATCCACCCTACTTTTTATACCTTTTACAGTATACAACACATACGGCAAATTTTCAAGCACATAAAAATATTATTTTGTTAGAGTGAAAATAACATTACCTTCTTCATCAACAGCATCAAGTGAGTCAATGTTAAGCTCTGTCACAAGTGCCTGCCAACGCTCACGCATATCGGCAGTATCAATAACGGGCAAAAATCCGGCTGTAACATAGGACTTAACAGCTGCTTTTCTGAAATCATCGGTTGTGAGCTGAACATATTTGTAATTTTTATCTTCAATGTTCTTCAATGCAATTTCACAAAGACAGTTTGAAAGGCCGAGACCTCTGAAATCAGAGCGAACTGAAACCATATGTAAACCGCCTGCATTATCTTCATCAAAATGACGGGTTGTAATACTTGCACAGTATTCACCGTCCTTGCTTATAATAAAGATAACATCCTTTTCGGGAACAATGTCATCGAGTTTGAGAATAGTGTTTTTGAAGGATTCCATATCATCTGTTGCAACAAGTCCGTTTTCACAGATTCTTACCCATTCCTTAATTTCGGATTCATCAGAATAATATTTAACCGTATATCCTTCGGGAAGCTCATATGACTTGATTTCTCCGCCGAATCTTCTCATTAATAACTGAGGACGCTTAACTTCTCTTTCCATAAATGATATCTCACTTTTCTTTTTTATTTCATCATAAACACTCTGCGGTATATCGGGATTACCCGTTGAAAGACTGGGTACAAGCATATCACCTGCAACCTTTGAGTCTGTACAAAGTGTGTCATTTCTGTATTTTTCTCTTGTTTCTTTGTTTCTCAAATCGGGAATTTCCAAAGGTTTGCCGCCCTCAAGTATACTGCGATATGCAAACAAGCCGGGCAGGAACATATCAAGTGCCTCGTAAATATCAATCACATCCGCATTCTCATCCCCTAGGAGTCTGTTGCAGAAATTATAAAGAATATAATAATCTGCACCGCCGTGACCGTAATCCTTTGCTTTCTCTGTCAGTTCATTTTCGGGAGAATAGCAAACCTCGTTTGATGTGTATGCACAGTCTTCCTCATTCTCATTTACATTGACATAAATTTTTGCAGTGCATTCCTCACTGGTACCCATACATTCTCTGGCACTTTCTGCTCTGCCCTTTGTGCCGTAAACAGAAAACCAGAGTGATGATTTTGACGGACCTACACCGTGCAAACTCTTTATTACACTGCCGTTTTCAAGTGTTATCATTTCTATCCCTATGGGGCTTGCCTTTGCACCCATTCTTCCCATACGGGCATTAAAGGCGGTTTCAAGTCCTGCAACCTTAACTGGCTTAAGACCTGTTATGTGCAGCAAAGGACCGATTGAGTGCGTGCAATAGAATGTTGAATACATAGTGTTTCGCCAATGATTCGGATTACCTGCTGTTATATTGTGCCAGTCATTTTCACAATTGTGCAGATACTCTCCCTCGCCGTATTCAAACTCGCCGAGTTTTCCCTCTTCATACAGTTTTTTCATTTCCAATGTTGAGGGTAAAAAACAACAATTTTCAGCAAATGCATATGTAAGTTCATATTTTTCTGCAGCTTCAACAAGCTCAACTGCTTCCTTCATACACTGAACAGGCAAAACTTCACTTAAAACATGCTTTCCGTGTTCAAAGCACTTTATTGCAAAGGGGGCATGTTCATTTGCAAAATTTGCCAAAATAACGGCATCCATATCGTACTTGATAAATTCATCAAAATCAGTAAAAAAGCGTACATTTGCCCCGTAAAGCTTTTTTGCATTATTGAGAAGCGGTTCATAATTTTCGCAAACAGCAACAAGCTGAGCATTGTCTGCATTTTTGCAGTAATTTGCAAGAGCAACTCCCCTGCCTGCACCTAAAACACCAAGTTTTACTTTTCTCTGCATTTTTATTCTCCCTGTTATAAAAATATATATAAAGAATATCACATAAAATCAATCTTTACAAGATAAATATAAAATTTATATTTACACTACGCGTTATTTATGACAAAAAAAGAGGCACCTTTTGCAAAGTGCCTCTGATTAAACATCCTCTAAACTTACTGCTCTTCTTTGAAAAGTCTGTAAGTAGTTTCACCGTCTACCAATGTAAGAACATCATCTTCAAGAGTGTATGTATAAACTGTATCACTTGCAACTCCGAGAGCAGATGTTGTTACGGTAAGCTTTTCATCATCAATAGTGTATGAAATTTCAACTTCAACACCAAGGAATGTTTCTGTTTTGCCTGTGCCGTCTTCATAGAAAGTATATGTTTTTTCTGTTATATAACCGTAAACAGAGGTTTCACCGGTCCAGGTGCCTACGATATCCTTCTGAGGATTTGAACAACCTGCAAAAACGGTAAGAACCATTACAAGAAGCAAAGCTACGCTGATAACTTTTTTCATATTTTTTCTCCTTACTAAATGTTTTATTATATTTTACAACATTACAAGCTTTTTTGCAATACTTTTTAATATAATTTTTCACTAAAAAGCAAAACGCAATAACAGCAGTCTGTATTTACGCAAAAATACTTCTGATTAAATTCGCCAGCTTTTCATCGGAAAACGGTCTTGGATAACCTATAAGCTTTGCTTCATCCTGAGCGCGGCGGACAATATCGTCAATATCTTCTTCTCTCAGCTTAATTTGTGCTATATCAGCATCAATACCGATATCACTTATTAATTTATCAACAGCCTCAAAGAACAAATCTGCATTTTCTTTATCAGATAAATCCTGTTTTCCAACACCTGTTGCAAAAGCCAATCTTGCACATTTATCTGCTGAATATGGCATATACGCTTTGAGAACAGGGGTAAACACCGATGCAATCGCAAGACCGTGCGGAATATGACAGAACTCCCCGAGTCTGTGTGCTACAGCGTGAATATATCCCGTACCGATTCTTCTGAATGCAAGACCTGCATTGAATGAAGCCTTTTGCATATGTGCCCTTGCCTCAAGGTTTGAAGGCTCTTTACAGCAAACAGGAAGCCAGCCGAATATTTCGCTGCAGATTTCAGGAGCAAGTGCGGCATCAGCTTCAAATGAGCCGGCAAATAAGCTTATATACGCTTCAACAGCATGAGAAAGAGCATCAATTCCTGTAAAAGCAGTGCTTTTTACGGGAACGGAAGCAGTAAGCTCCGGCTCAAGTGCAACTGCTTGGGGAAGATACTTATCACTTATAAACGGGCGTTTTTTGTTTTCTTCCTCTTGTGTTGCAACTGCAAACAAGGTTACTTCAGAGCCTGTTCCTGCCGTTGTAGGTGCAACAAAAAGAGGCTTGCAAGCATCTGCAAAAGAATCAAGCTTGCAGATATCATCTATGTCACTTTCGGGGTTAGCGGCTCTCAATGCTGTAATTTTTGCCGTATCTATTACAGAGCCGCCGCCTACGGCAATAACACAGTCACATTCATTTTCAAGGTAAAGCTTTAATGTTTCATCCGTCTGTTTAACGGTAGGCTCTGAGTATATTGCATCATAAACTGTTGCATTTTCAAGCTGCGAAATAAATTCATTTATTTTTTGAGAACGGTACTTTTTCTCAAGAGTTATAATAAACGGTCTTTGGTATTTTTCTTTAACTCTTAAGAGAAGCTGCATCAAAGCATTTTCACCCTCAAAGAGTTCGCTTTCGGAAACTTTTGCTGCTTTTATAACTCCAAGAGTAAGTTTTTGTATCGGAGTAAGCGTTCCGCCTGTCGTTCTCATCGGAACAGGTGTATACGGTTCAAAATCAAGGCAATGCCCCTTTGAGCCTTCCTTGTCTGTTGCGGTAAGATATGTTTTATCGGGCACACTCCACGCAAATCCCGTTTCGGCAAGCCTTGCACAGGTAAAATCGTTATGCATTTCAACATTTGATGACCTGCCTGAAATTATCATATAGAACATATAAACATGAATATCTCTGTCTTCTGTGTTTGCCGTTGCAATTTCAATCATTTCTGCAGTGGATACATATCTGTAAGGAACATCCAACTCAGCAAGCAATTTTTTTGCAGACATAAAGTTCTGATTATACAAATGATAAATTTCGTTTGTGTTAAGCAAGAATGCAAGATTTACAAAAGCCTCTGCACATTCATCAACCGGGGTAAAATCAATCGGGAATTTATCCATATTATCCTGATATACTCCCATTTTTACCATTGCGCGTATGCGGCGCAAAAAACCGTTGTCCTCACTGTTTTTCTGGAATTTACCGTCTTTTGTGCGCCAGGTGAGATTACCGATTCTGTATATATTAGCTTTAAGTCCTTTTTTGCGGGCAAGCAAAACTGCTTCTTCGGCACAATACTTACTGTGAATATATACATTATTCCAATAATGCTGACCTATGCTGAGCACATCCTCCGAAAACTGAGCTTTCGAATATTTTTCTAAAACAGTAGCAGCTCCGTGGACGGAAACGGTAGATGTATGCTGCAAAACAGCATTTGCAGACAAGGCAAAATCGATAACATTTTTCGTGCCGATAACATTTGTTCTTTCAAGGTCTGAATAGTCACCTGCGTGATGCACATTTGCGGCAACATGAAAAACACAATCAACCTCTTGTATTAATTTGTCATATACCTCACCTGAAAGTCCGAGGAATTTTTCTTCTATATTACCTGTTACACAGAAAATGCCCGATGTATCAAGCTTACCGAAATAATATTCAATCTGCTTTTCAAGACGCTTTTCATCTCTCACAAGACAATAAGTCTTTATTTTTCTGTCTGTAAGTTCCTTGAGTATATGTATACCTAAAAATCCCGTTGCACCCGTAATAAGAACACATTTGTAGTTTTCTGCTTTCCCTGATGACTTTGTTTCTTTTATGATTTCATTGATGTTTTCAATTCTGTCTGTTTTCTTTTCGCTCTCGGCATCCAACACCTGCGCCAAGGCAAAAAGGAAGGGATTATCATATACATACTGCGGCTCAATATTAAGAGTCAGTGCAAGCTCAACTGCAGAAAGAGAATCACCGCCTATAGCAAAGAAATTATCGGTCATACTGACTTCTTTTATCATAAGTAAATCTTTTACCGCATTGAAAACTTTTTCTTCATTGTCAGTTGCAGGCAAAACGGCTTCTGCCTTTTTTACCTTTGAATGATTACCTCTCTTTATTTTTGAAGAAGCCGTTCTTTCGAAAGGCTTTTCTCTTAAAACAAAGCCTGATATTCTTTGATACACGGCAAGAGTCGAATTTACTCTCATAAGAAGCTGCGTTACTGCAGCATCTATATCTGTTATATTGTTTTCATTAACATATGCATAATCGGGATATATTTCGGCATAAATAGCACCGTTATCACCGAAGCAGACAACCTCCTGAACAAGCGGCTCCTTTGCAAAGCGTTCTTCCAGCATTTCGGCAGAAACATTTTCGCCGTTATCGAGAAGTATAAGATTTTTACATCTGCCGGTAACATAAAGATAGCCGTCCTCATCAAAATGACCGAGATCTCCCGTATGCAGCCATCCGTCTTCGGTAAAGGCTTCGGCAGTAGCTTCGGGATTTTTATAATATCCCTTTGTTACGCTCGGTCCCTTTACAAGGATTTCACCGTTCTCTATTTTTACCTGCATACAAGGAATAGGTCTGCCTACCGAGCCGTGACGGAAAGAACCCACTGCATTATTGGATATAATGGGAGAACACTCTGTCATACCGTAGCCGTTAAGCACAAGTATCCCCGTAGCGTTAAATTTGGCATTTATCTCTGCTTCAAGTGGGGCACCGCCTGAAATAATATCAATAATATTACCGCCTAAAAACTCCTGAATGGCATCAGTCTGATTCATTTGGGGCTTTGAAGCGGCATATTTAATCGCACCACCCATAATCTTTTTTACAAGCTGAGGTACCGCAACAATGCTGTCAGGCTTAAATAACCGCAAATCCTGTATTATATTTGCAAGATTATCATTTACACAAACTGTTTTTCCACGGCAAATACTCTTTGTTATATTAGCAGTAAAACAAAAGGCATGATGTATAGGCAAGCAACAGAACATTTTTGTGGTAGGACACGCAAGATGCACACTTACGGCAGAATATATAAGATTGAGATGAGTTATCATAACTCCTTTCGGGAAGCCTGTTGTTCCCGATGTGAACACTATAGCACAAAGTGAGTCACCGTCGGGTTCTTCTGTATATTCCCCTGTATATTCATCAAGTAAATCGTCCATATTGACTGAGATACCGTCTGCCTTATTATCAGAAGAAATGAAAAGCTTTATATCGGGACAGCGTTTTTTAGCTTCTTCATACAAGGCTTTACTTTTTGAATCAAAAACAAGCACATCAACATCGGCAAACTCCATAAGACGGCAATTCATTTCAGCCGTTTCATTCGGCGCCAAAGGTACACAGACACCCGATGAAGCGGCAGTTCCGAAATATGCGGTAATCCAATTGAAGCTTGTGCCCCCCACGATGGCAACATGCGCACCCTTAAGATTTTTCTTTTCAAGCATATTGCTGAAAGCATCACATGCTGCTTTAAGTTCATTATATGTTTTATGTGCAATACCCTGCTCAACTTTATATTGCATAAAATCCCTGTCACCGAATTCACGGGCAGCATAATCTATCATTTGTTTAAGATTTTTCAATTCTGTAATATCCATATTTTTCTCAATCGCAATTTCTGCTGAAAATGCCTTCCTTTATGTTGCTTGTAAACAATATATTAACATTTTATGAACAAAAGCGCAATAGTAAGCAGAAAAAAAATCAGCACCCGAACAAAAAAATTCAGGTGTTGATTTCATCACAAACACTTAACAGCAATTCTGCAAGCGCGTTTATATGCTTCGGATATATATTCCTTGATATCCATTTTAGCATAAACATCATTTTCATATCTGCCGGGTTTTGATGTGTTACACAGCTCAAAAGTGAGCATACCGTCAAAATTACAGCGTTTAAGTCTTTGTGCATTATAGTCCCAATCTGCAATACCGTCAAAAGGCAACAGATGCAAATCATCGGTATAATAAATTTTACCGTTAAAGTCTTTTACCCCAAGATTATCGTTGAGATGTGTTGCAATAAGCTTGTCGCCGTACAAACCGAGCAAATCCTTTGAGTAATTATAACACATTTCATGCCCCGAATCCCAACAGAAGCCGACACTGCCGCATGAAGAGAATCTTTGCATCAAGGCAGCAAGAAATTCCTCTCCTTCTGTGTTTTCAAAGGCTATTTTTACACTCGTTCTTTCTGCAGCATCAACCAATTTCGCAAAACGCTCAAGTCCTTTTTCGGAAGGCGGTTCATGCTCACCGAAGCCTATATATGTATGCACAATCATAATCGGAATTTGGTATTTTTCGCATATTCCAAGACATTCAAGCAGTTCGGTTAAGGCTTCCCCGGCTTTTTCCTCATCATCTCCCCACATATCAGCGCTACCGCCAAAGGGAGCATGAATTGACTGATATATCATACCGTTTTCTTTTGCACACCTTACCCATTCTTCAACGGGTGCACCGTACTCCCAATGAGTAAAAAAGCCTTCAAAACCAACCTGCTTAAAAAGCTTAATCTGTTCCTCTACCGAAAGTCCGAATGTTTCATTTACACCCAAGCATAATTTTTTCTGCCACATAATTTTTCTCCGTTATTCTTTAGAGCTGAAAAAATCTGATTCGATAAAATCCACATTCTTGCTCAGGCAAAAATCAAGTGCTTCTTTGGTGTTGGCTGTCCACAATCCGACTTTAAGTCCTTTGGAATGGAACATTTCCACCGTGCTGTCTTTAATACCTGTATACGCCATATCTATATCAAATCCGTCTTCAAGACATCTGTCTACATTTTCATCGTGTTCACTGCAAGTGAGCATAATTTTTAATTTCGGAAAAGCTTTATGCGCTCTTACAAGATTATCATAATCAAAGGACTGCAATTCACACATTTCAAGATCATAAATTTCGTCTGCAAGATTGAATGCTTCGTGTATTTTTTCATCAGGAAAGCTGCCCTTTAATTCAATAAAGCAAACCATATTGCTGTCACGGCAGATTTCAAGATATCTTTCAAATGTACAAACATAAAGCTTTGTGTCGGTAAAATCATTTTTAAGCGGCTTTGCGGTAAGCTCCTCGTATGTTGCCTCAGCTATCAAAAGCTCGGTTCCGTCTTCAAAAACTGCCTCATCATTGTGATTTACAACAAGAACACCGTCTTTTGTGACTCTGACATCGGTTTCAATACCGCCGGAACCGTGCTTAACAGCCTCAATAAAAGCCTCCTCGGTATTCTGGAGATATTTTCCGCTGTATCCCCTGTGAGCAATAAAACAAACTGACATAATTTCCCCCTGTTTCGTTTTTTATTTAATTGTAGTAAACAAAAAATATTATGTCAAGATATTGTTTTTCAAAATATATTGGTGTAAAATTATTATAATGACTACAAGGAGAATATGTTTATGAATATGATACGGAATATATACCGTGACGCGGTTTTCTCAAGAGCAGACGAAACAGATGCGGTTTTTTATTTTTCGCATAAAGATTTTGAAAATCTGACCTGTGTTGAATTTCCCTTCTCCTCTTCACACGGTCATACTTTACAGGGGTATTTTTATTCCTACCCGAATCCCGTTAACGGAAGACTTATTATTTTTGACCACGGTATGGGCTCAGGGCACACGGGATATATGAAAGAAATTGAAAAGCTGGCTTCTCACGGCTTCCTTGTATTCGCATATGACCACACAGGCTGTATGAAATCAGGCGGCGAAACAACGGGCGGTTTTGTTCAGTCACTCAAAGACCTCAATGATGCAATAAATGCGCTAAGAACAACCGAGGAATATAAAAATACGGACATTTCCGTAATCGGTCACAGCTGGGGCGCTTTTTCAACCATGAACATCTGTGCACTGCATCCCGAAATTTCTCATATTGTTGCTTTGTCCGGTTTTATTTCGGTTGAAAGCTTTATGAAACAGAATCTCGGTGCTTTTTATAAAAAAATCTATGCGGAAGAGGAAATAATAAATCCCGAATTCATAAAATACAATGCAACAGAATCTCTTAACAAAACCGAAGCACACACACTTATTATCCATTCTGCCGATGACAAAATGGTAAAATGTGCTTCTTCATTTGATGTGCTACAGAAAGAACTGTCACACAAAAAAAATATCCGTTTTCTGAAAGTAAACGGCAAAAATCATAACCCAAATTATACCCTTGATGCTGTTGAATACAAGGATGATTTCTTTTTTGAATACCGCAAGGCTATGAAAAGAAATATTTTCAAGTCAACCGAAGAAAAACATACATTCAGGAACAAGTTTGATTGGAACAGAATGACACAGCAGGATGAAGCTATCTGGAACATAATTTTTGAAACATTAGACAAATAAATACATAAAAATAGTAAAGCCACCGATATACCGCTAAAAGGTAACCGATGGCTTTTTCTTAAGCTTTTCTTTTATTTTTTTTATACATTACGAGGGCAAGCAGCAGAGCACTAACACCTGAAACAAGCTTGCCTACAAAAAGATACGGCACATATCCGTCATTGAAAGACAGCGTAAATGCAAGATGATCAATAAAAACAAAAGATGCGGAAACTGCAAATGCAGAATTAAGTACTATTCCTTTTTTATCCATTTTGTCAACGCAT
Source organism: Acutalibacteraceae bacterium (assembly GCA_045589395.1). Taxonomy (GTDB): domain Bacteria; phylum Bacillota; class Clostridia; order Oscillospirales; family Acutalibacteraceae; genus RUG806. The sequence goes on from JAZNOZ010000007.1 coordinate 100,599, forward strand.
TCAAAAGTCGTAACACAAGTACCGAGTGTTGACAGCAAGCCGAATGTAGATATTTCATTGATGCCGAACATTTTTCCTATGCCACGAAGAACAACCTTAAGAAGCTTATTTAATATAGCAAACACCGGGAATGCACCTGCCATTACACAGGCTATATTTATTATAACCTTCATAGAGTTTTCAAGAGTATCAACATAGGGCAAAGCTTTATATCCTGTTAAAAATTCAATGATACCGATAACAAGACCGACAACTATAACAAGCTGTATCACAAAAGCAAGTGCCTTGAAAAACTTTATCATAAAAGAACGGAATTTAATAAGCCCTAATGCTATAAGTGCAGCAATAACAAGCAGCGGTACAAGATCAAGCAGAATATTCCATACAGAAAATCCGAGCATTAAACCCGCCACAACACATCCTACGGGAATTGTTACAATGCCGCATAAAATACCCAAAAGTATGTCGGAATGATACTTTTTATCAGCAACCTGCAAAGCATAAGGAATTATAAATGATACTGTACAGCCCATCATAGATGAAACAATAAGTCCGTTGAAATATCCCATTTCATCACTGTTTGCAAGATTCAGTGCAAGCGGTGCCCCGCCCATATCATTTGCAAGTATACAAGACGGTATTATTGAAAAATCCAAAAATTCAGGAAAAACATCTGCAACTGAGCTAAGCAGATGTGAAATAAGAGGTGCCATAATAAGCATACCTGTCATTGACAAAGTAAGCGGTCCGAGCATCATTATTCCTTTTTCAAATTCCTTACCCAGTCCCAGCTTACTGCCGAAAATTCTGTCTGTTGCAGCAATAACAGCAAAAGCGATAAAAACATAAGTAACTATTTCCATAATTTATCCGACAACACCTTTTGAAGAATAATCAACAAGAGAAATATTAATATCAACATCTCCCGCTATACCGTCTACTCTGCCCTTATCGGTATACTGCCATATTTTATAGTCATAGTAAAAAGACGGTGTTGAGAAATATTCTGCAAGCCAGAAATGATAGTTATTTATCTTTGATAAGTCATAGTTAAAATATCCGAGCTCACGGTTAAAGTATATAACGGTTTCATATCCGGCATTTTCAATAACCTCACAAAAAGCATTTGCACAAGCCGTTATCTGCTGTGTAGTCATATTTTTTGTTCTCGCGCTATCATCATATTCTATAGTTTCCCAATCATATGCAACGGGATAGGTTATATTATAATCCGAAATAATGTCAAGCACAAACCGTGCTTCTTGGGCAGCTTCAGCCTCAGTTATCGCCTGAGAGAAAAAATATACACCTACATTAATTCCTGCAGCAAGGGCATTTTTGCAATTCTCCCTGAATTTTTCATCCTCATTAAGTGTGCCGCTTTCTCCGTAGCCTCTGAAGCCGGCTCTTATCATTACAAAATCAATACCGTCTGCTTTGACCTTGCTCCAGTCAATATCACCCTGAAATACAGAAACATCTATACCCGTGAATGTTCTTACAGTCGGGTCAGAATAATATACTCTGTCCTTTTCATCCTTAAGAAATTTCTCAGCCTGAAGCTGTGTTGTTTCTACATCTTCATATACAGGCACAAAATTACCGTTTTTGTCGGTCATAAACTCCCCTGTTGCTTCCTGAGTTTCTTGCTCACCCGAAAAGAAATCAAGACTGCACGAAGCAAAAACAAAAACAATTATTAAAAACACTGCAATTAAACTTATACCGAATTTATTTTTCATTTTACCACCCATAAGAAAACAGCTTAGCCGTAGATTTACGGCTAAACATTTTCGGATAGTCCATCGCCGAGGGAAATTTACTTCCCGTTAGGCGGGACACAAAATCTTTTTTTGCTTTATAGGAAGAACTTTCCTATAAAGCAAAAAAACAGACATACATTGTCGAAAAAACGAAATGTATGCCTATTATAATGTTTTTTTGAGTTTAATTCAACTGTTTGTTTCTTAATTATTTATTATTTTTCAGTTCGTTAAGGTCATAAGGTGTTGTCTGATATACAAAATAATTAAGCCAGTTGCAATAAAGCAGGTTTGCGTGTGCGCGCCAGCGGACAATCGGAGGTAAGTCGGGGTTATTATCAGGATAATAATTAACGGGAACATCAATTTCAAGCCCCTTGTTTACATCGCGCACATATTCCTCATGAAGAGTAAGCGGATCATATTCGGAGTGTCCCATAATAAATACCTGCTTACCCTTTTCTGTTGCAACCGCATAAACACCTGCATCCTCAGAAGAAGCAAGTATACGCAATTCGGGTACTTTTTCTATCTCCTCGCGCTTAACGGTTGTGTGACGGGAATGAGGCACCCAGAAAATATCATCAAAACCTCTGAATAAAATGGAGCGTTTATATTCAACTGTGTGCTTGAAAACACCGAACATTTTTTTATTAAGAGGACTTTTCTGTACACCGAAATGATAATAAAGCCCTGCCTGTGCACCCCAGCAGATGTGAAATGTGCTGTGAACATGAGTTTTGCTCCATTCCATAATTTCGCAAAGCTCTTCCCAATAATCGACCTGTTCAAACTCGAGCTGTTCTACGGGAGCACCGGTAATTACCATTCCGTCAAAATACTTATCCTTTATATCATCAAAGGTCTTATAAAAAGCAAGAAGATGCTCTTCAGATACATGAGAAGGTCTGTGAGTTGCGGTCATTATCAGTTCAAGCTCTATCTGCAAAGGAGTGTTACCGAGAATTCTTGATAGCTGTGTTTCCGTTGCAATCTTCTTTGGCATAAGGTTGAGCACAAGTATTTTAAGAGGTCGTATATCCTGTGTCATAGCTCTGTTATCTGTCATAACAAAGATATTTTCCTCATTAAGAGTTTTTACGGCAGGCAATTCGTTAGGAATTTTTATGGGCATATTTGTTCTCCTTATTCTATAAATGAAAGAGCCTGTGCAATATCTGCAATAAGGTCTTCGCTGCTCTCAAGACCGCAGGAAAGTCTTACAAGGTCAGAGGGCACGCCCGCTGCAATAAGCTCTTCTTCAGACATCTGTCTGTGTGTTGAGTTTGCTGGATGCAAGCAACAGGAACGGGCATCGGCAACATGAGTTTCAATAGCAATGAGCTTGAGATTTTTCATAAAGGTTTCTGCTGCTTTTCTGCCGCCCTTAACACCAAAGCTTACAACACCGCAGGTGCCGTTGGGCATATATTTCTTTGCAACTTCATAATATTCGCTTGATTCAAGATCCGCATAATTTACCCATGCAATCTTATCGTTGCTTTCAAGGAATTTTGCAACAGCAAGACCGTTTTCACAATGTCTTTTCATTCTTACATGAAGACTCTCAAGACCGAGATTAAGAATATATGCATTCTGAGGTGCGGGTGTTGAACCGAAGTCACGCATAAGCTGTGCTGTTGCCTTTGTGATATATCCGCCTGCAAGACCGAATTTTTCAGCATAGGTAATACCGTGATAGCTGTCATCGGGAGTGCAGAGTCCCGGATATTTTTCCTTGTGAGCAAGCCAATCGAATTTACCCGAATCAACAATAACACCACCGACTGCAGCACCGTGACCGTCCATATATTTTGTTGTTGAGTGTGTGACAATATCTGCACCCCATTCTATGGGACGGCAGTTAACAGGTGTGGGGAAAGTATTGTCTATAATAAGAGGTACACCGTGAGCGTGAGCTACCCTTGCAAATTTTTCAATATCAAGAACTTTAAGTGCAGGATTAGCAACGGTTTCACCGAAAACAAGCTTTGTGTTTTCTCTGAAAGCAGCGTGGAGCTCTTCTTCGGAACAATCGGGATCAACAAATGTTACATCAATACCCATTTTTTTCATAGTTACGGCAAAGAGGTTGTATGTGCCGCCGTAGATTGCGGAAGAAGCAATAAAATGACCGCCTGTTTCACAGATATTGAAGGTTGCAAAGAAGTTTGCTGCCTGACCTGATGACAGAAGCATTGCTGCCGTGCCGCCTTCCATATCGCAGATTTTAGCCGCAACATAATCACTTGTGGGATTCTGCAGACGGGTATAGAAATATCCGCTTGCTTCAAGATCAAAAAGCTTACCCATATCTTCACTTGTGTCATATTTAAATGTTGTGCTCTGATAGATAGGAATCTGTCTGGGCTCACCGTTTCCGGGTGTATAACCGCTTTGAACACATTTTGTTTCAATTTTGTAGTTACTCATAAAAAACCATCCTTTCAAAAAGAAGCTCCCGTCCTTACATAAGGACGAGAGCAGAAAATACTTCGTGTTACCACCTTAATTTACGGCTATCTCACAATAACCGCCTTTATGGGTATAAATTATACCCTGATGCTTTAACGGGCACTCACGCCGCAGCCTTGTGCTAAAAATACATTCGGTGCGGAACTCAGGGGCCATCTTCAGCAATAACTCTTGCGCTTTCTTCCACCGACAAAAGCTCTCTGTAGCAATAATTACAGCCTACTCTTCCCATCACAGTTTTTAGAAATATACAAGAATTTTAACATACAGCTGTCTTTAAGTCAATACTTTTTAACAGAATAACAGGTATTTGCCTTCAAATTGAACACTGTATTGCCCTGTGAAATTTCAGAGAGTACTTTTTCATTGTTTTCGTATATTTCATATTCACCGACCAAAGCACATTTTCTGTCTTCAGCGCAGAACATTTCGCATGCTTCAAGCTGACCGTTTTTCCATTCAAGGGATACTTTGATGTTACCTCTTGCGGTAATTGAGTTGATTTTACCGTTTTGCCATTCGGAAGGTAATGCCGGGAAAAGCTTAATTAAGAAAGTGCCGTCTTCAAGCAAAACATGGCTCTGTAAAAGCATTTCACATATTCCCGAAACAGCACCGAAATTACCGTCTATCTGGAAGGGCGGATGCGCATCAAAGAGATTGGGATAAACACCGCCTCCGTTTGAATAGTTGAATTTTCCGGTAATAACAGGATTAAGCAAACGCTTTATAAGTTTATACGCTCTGTCACCGTTATAAAGTCTTGCCCAGAAATTAATTTTCCATGCTAGTGACCAGCCTGTGCCGTCATCGCCTCTTAAATCGAGTGTCTTTTCACACGCCTTTGCAAGCTCAGGTGTTTTTTCAACAGAAATCATAGTGCCGGGATGAAGACCATACAAATGAGAAACATGGCGGTGGTGAATTTCAGGAGCATTTAAATCCCAGTCACCCTCCCATTCGCAAAGCTGACCTGCTTTACCGATTTTCAATGTAGCAAGCCTGTTTTTTGCTGTCTGAACCTTAGCTTTAAATTCTTCATCAACACCTAAAATATCACAGATATAAATCATATCGGTGAAATCCTCGTAAAGCATCTCAATATCCATTGCGGTGCCCTTACAAACCCATCCTACATTGCCGTCATCATCTCTGAAGGTATTTTCAGGCGAGGTTGCAGGACAGGTTACATATGTACCGTCTTCATTTTCAAAAAGAACAGCCAGATTAAAAAGACAGTTTTCCTTAATAACAGGATAAAATTCCTCAAGAAGAGCTTTATCCATGGTGTAATTATAATATTCAACAAGGTGCTTGCAAAGCCATGCGCCGCCGAGAGGATACTGTGACCATGCGCCGCCCCATCCGGGAGAGGTCCACAGCCAGGGATTGGTGATTGTATAGATAGTCCATCCTTCAGCATTATAATATGCCTTTGCAGTTTTTCTTCCGTTTTCAACCAATGCCACAATAAGCTTTGATAAGGGACGGGTACACTGAACAAGCCCTGCAGGTCCTGCGGGCCAATAGTTCATCTGTACATTTATATTTGCATGATAATCTGCGTGCCACGGTGCTTTATAATCCTTGCACCATAAGCCCTGTAAGTTTGCAGGAAGAATATTTTCTTCACGGCTGCAGGAAATAAGAAGATATCTGCCGAAATTGAATAAAAGCGCAACAAGTTGCAAATCATTACCGTATTTCTTGAATCTTTTAAGTCTTTTCGGTAACGGAACATCCGTATTTTCTTCACCAAGCTCCAATATACAGGCATCATAAAGCTTTTTGTAGTCTGCAATATGAGCTTTTTTTATATCATCATATGTCTTTGAGTCAAGCAAAGAAAGACTTTCATGACAAATGCTGCTCGGTTTTTTATCATTTTTGAACTTTTTTGATTTATCGAGAACATAGTCCGTTGCGGCTGAAAAATACATTACAATTTCAGTTGCTTCTTTAACCTTAAAAGCTTTCTTATCGGCTTGGGTTTTTCCGTCCGTTTCAACTTTCAGTTCTCCTGCAAAAGCCATATGAGAAGAATTTCCGTCACAGTTTCCCTCAAAAACAAAGCCCGTCTGAGTATATTTTATAAGGCTGCAGTCTTCTCTTTCAAATTTCACGGAGCAATTCAGGGATTTTTCCTTATCTGCCGTAATTTTTATGCATATAACATTGTCAACTGCAGTAGAAAAATATTCTCTTGAAACCTTTACACCGCTTGTTATAAACTCATCCGAACAAACAGCATTATCAATATCAAGTCTGCGGGAAAAACCGGAACATCTCTTAATATCAAAGGTCAGATACATATCTCCGAGGGTCTGATATGAGCCTGAATATGCCCCCTCAAAGCCACCGCCGTTATTGATAAATTCAGTATCAAGCAAATCCTGTGCTTTTGAAAAATCTTTTTTTGTTATAAGAGTTCTTAATTCTTCAAGATGCTTATATGCCTCTTTTTTATCTGCCTCTTCATATGGTTCTCCGCTCCAAAGCGAAATTTCGTTCAACTGTATTCTCAGCTTTTTAGGATGTGAAAAAACCATCGCACCCAGTCTTCCGTTACCTATAGGCAAGGCTTCCTCCCAGAGTTTTGCAGGAGCATTAAAACATAATATATTTTTCATAGCATCAACCTCCGTTTTTTAGATGTTAGCATATATATTTTTGCTTGTCAAACAAAAATTTGCTTTACAATTATTGTACCGTGTGTTACCATCATAAAAAACAAAACAAGGAGTAACGCTATGATAAATCATATTATTATTTGGAAGCTTGATGAAAAATTAAACGCTGAAGAAAAACAAAAGGTTAAAGCTGAAGCAAAAGAAAATCTTGAAGCTCTCTTCGGGAAAATAGACGGTCTTACAAAAGTAAAGGTTGAAATAACCCCTCTTGAGTCCTCAAATGCTGATATGCTTCTGTTCACACAGTTTACAGATGAAGGAGCTTTGAAAAATTACCAGCAGTCCCCCTTGCACAATGCTGTTGCTGATAAATATGTACGCCCCTATACTGTCAGCAGAGCTTGTCTTGACTATATCTGTGAAGATTAATAATTAATAATTAACACAAACAAAAACTCCTTAATATTTGCCCGAAACAAAGGCTAGTATTAAGGAGTTTTTATTATTCTGTTAAATAGCTGTATGCTGCCTGATATTGCACATCATCTGCCTGAGCCAAAACGGCAAGCTGATTTTTGATATTTTCTGTTGTGAGAATAATCTCATCGGGCAAAACACCGACATCATCATAACAGTCACTTATATAAGGATATATTTTTGCAACAGTCAACAAAACTGCTCCGCCGTCATCCAATCTGAAAATTTTCTGTATTGTGCCGTGACCTGCAGTTGTTTCACCAATAAGTCTTGCTTTGCCGAAATCGCGCAAATCACATGCCAGAAGCTCCGCAGCACCTTCAGTTCTGTCGTTCATCAAAACAACAATGGGAAGCGTTATGCCGGATGCATCGGATGAATATATTTCTACAGTTTCACCGCTTGAATTTTTTGCAACAGCAAGCGCACCGACACCCTCTGTTGCAAGAGGAACAATAATATCAATAACATCAACAGCATATTCAAGATTATCACTGACATTGTTTCTTACATCAATAATAATTCCCGTAACACCGTTTTCATTAAAATGCTCAATAGCTTCGGAAAAGCTTTCAGCTGTATTCTCATAAAAAGCGGTAAGCTTTATGTATCCTACTGTTCCCGTTATACTGTAGTAGCAGGACTGCGCCTTATAGCCTTTTGCAACATTGACGGTATTTGAAGTTTCTTCACCGTTTTCATCAACACTGAGAATACTTAAGTTTATGCTTGTAAGTTTATCTCCTCCGAAAGAAGCAAGCAGCTTTTCTGCATTTTCCTGTGTTACTATCTCAGTATCAACAGCAGTTATAAAAAAGCCTTTTTCTATGCCCGCAAGTGCTGCAGGTGAGTTCTGGGCAACATCCCCCACAAGAAGATACCCTGAATCCTTATCATAAGCTGCCTCAAGACCTATTCCCGAAACATTACCCAGCATTTCGCTGTAGTATTCAGCATATTCCTCGGCAGACAGATAAACACTGTATTCATCATCCAGACCTTCTATATATCCTTTTGCAATACTTGCATTAAGCTTTTCGGACTCAACATTTCCGTAATACTGTGCTCTGACAAGCTCATCAATATCAGAAAGCTTTGAATACTGCTGTGCTCTCTGCGGTAAATCCTCAATAAGCTCATTATAAACATTCATATAAACAGTTACGGTAACTGCAACAGTTGCAGCAATCGTTATGAAAATCAATGCGATTGCTATTCCGAGAGGAATTTTTTTGCTCATAAAATCACATCACCCTAGGGGGACGGTAGTAATCCGAACTGTGTATTTTATCGGATGATTTCCGCCACTTTTTTGTTAAAATACTCACAATTCTATCTTGAGCTAAGCGAAACATAATTCAAAGGATTAACCTTTTGTCCGTTTACACGGAATTCAAAATGAACATGCGCACCCGTAACATAACCTGTTGCGCCTGCATATGCAATAGTCTGTCCTTGCTTTACCTTCTGACCTGCAGAAACATTGAGCTTACTGTTGTGAGCATAAAGTGTAGCAATACCGTCACCGTGGTCAATTACAACATAATAGCCGTACATTGAATGACGGGTTGCCGTGATTACGGTACCGGAAGCGGCTGCCGAAACACTTTTTCCGTAGGTTCCGCTCCAACAGCAGGTATCAACAGCATAATGCGTTTTATACTTACCGGTTATGGGGTCATTTCTTCCGCCGAAATAAGATGAAATATATGCATCAGAATACTGAAGAGGCCAAATAAAACCGTCTTCAACTGTATCGGCATCACCCGAGCCGTGAGAAGCATTTGCAAGAATTTGCTCAATTTCTTTGTCAAAAGCAGCCTGCTCCTCCTCATATTTCTTAACAAGCTTTTTATATGCTTCACCCTGCTTATCAAGAGAGGCAAGCTTATTCATTGCGGAGGACTGCAGATCGGTTATCTTATCCTGTGAGGTCTGCAGCTCACTTTTTGATGCTTCAATTTCATTCTGCTTTTCTTCAAGAGTTGCTATCTGCTTTTTATGTTCATCCTTTTTTACTTCAATATCATCAATCATAAGATTGTATTCATCAGTTAAAATGGCAAGCTCGGCAATACGGTCATTAAGAGTGTCAATCATTGCACTGTCATTTTCCGCAATACTTGAAGTGAGTTCAAGAAGAATAAGGAATGAAGAGAAATTTTCACAGCCGAGAAGCATTTCAACGGTAGATGTTGAACCGTACATATATATTTCACAAAGACGGTCTTTCAAATCAGAATAAACATCTTCTATTTCCTGCTGAGTATTGATGGTTTCAACCTGATTATGATTTATATCTGCTTCAATAGATGCAATCTCCGTATCAAGAGCATTGATTTTTGACTGAACAGAATTAATATTTCCCTGTAAGGCTGAAATATTTTTATTAAGTACATCTATTTTGGACTGATAATTATCTATCTGACCTGTAAGCTCGGAAACATAAGCCTCCTGCTTAGCAATATCACCCTTAAGGGCATTGAGCTTATCTTCCGTTTCCTTGATTTTATCATCAAGAGCTGCCTGCTGGTCTTTTATGTTTTCAATCTTTTCTGCATCTTCCTTGCTTATTGTTGTTTCTTCACTTGCAGATGTTGCAAATGCAACGGGCAAAATAAAGCTTGTGACAATAACAGAAAAGACTAAAAGTAATGAACAGAGTCTTTTCATAAAATCAGCTTTCATCAACAACACTCCCCTGTTCTTTAAGATATCTGCCGATGGAGAAGGTGCTGCCCAGTCCGCCAGTAACAACACTCAAAATAAGGAATGCGGCAAGAATATATCCTGCATAGTCCCAGAAGTTAACAAGTCCGCCGCCGAGAATACCGAAAATTGTAAGAAGAGCATCAGAAGCAAGAGCATAAATTCCGTACAAAACAACAATTGATAACAATGCGGATATTATACCGATAAATATACCCTCAATAAGGAAAGGCCAACGGATAAAAGAGTTAGTTGCTCCGACAGCTTTCATTATACTGATTTCGCGCTTTCTTGAGAACATTGTTATTCTGACCGTATTTGCAATAATGAACAATGCAACAACAAACAGAAGCACAATAACACCTATACATACATATGATACAGCCGTGCGTATCTTTGTAAGTCTTGATGCAAGATCACTGTTTTCCTGAATGCTCATAACATTCGGAACATTTCTTATCTGCTCAACAGTCTGTGAAAACAGGAGCATATCCGTAACGGTTACTCTGAAGCCGTCAGGCAAAAAAGAGTTATCCACACCGTCAAGTATAGAGGAATTGTTTCCCAAAGATTCAAGCACCTCTTCATATGCCTGTTCTTTAGAAACAAATTCAACATTTGTTATATTTTCTATAGCTTCAATTTCAGCTTTTACATCTTCAACGGCTTTTTCATCACTTTCTTTTTCAACAAAAACCATTATAACATTCTGAGATTCAATGTTCTGCAGCAAAGAATCAACATTGAAGAAAAGAAGAACTGCAACACCTATCATAACAAGACAAGACATAAGTACCGCTATTGAAGCCAGTGACATTAGTCTGTTTGCACCAATATTTCTGATACCTTCACGGGTGAGGTATCTTAAATTTCTGCTTTTCATGTATAAAAACCTTTCAGATAATACATTTATTCCGAAGCTTCGGTTACTGACTGTTTTTCGCCGTTCTGCTCATCATTTCCGTAGCTTGAGAGGAAATTCTCTATTTCAGGATCTTCAGTAGGAGCCTGATAATATCCGCTGGGAGCTGTTTCGATAACAACATTCTCTTCTTGCTCAACGGTAATCTCGGGATGTGCAGTATCTGCGGCAACTGTTCCGTTTTTGATTGTGATTATTCTCTTGCCGTATGACTTGGCAAGGTCAACCTCATGAGTAACCATAATTATGGTTGTTTTACTGTTCTGATTTATATGGTCAAGCAAATCAACAATGCTTCTTGACATTTCCGGGTCAATATTACCTGTAGGCTCATCTGCCACAATAATATCGGCATGGTTTACAAGTGCTCTGGCAAGAGCAACTCTCTGCTGCTCACCGCCCGACAGCTCATTGGGAAGCATTTTTGCCTTCGTGCTGAGCCCCACAAGGCTTAATGCATAAGCAACTCTTCGTGACACATCCTTTGGCTTTGCCCCTATTACATGCATTGCAAATGCAACATTTTCATATACGGTTTTATTCGGGATAAGGCGGAAATCCTGAAAAACTATCCCGAGCTTTCTTCTGTAATACGGAATTTTTCTTGCTTTTAATTTATTTAACTCTATTCCGTCAACAACAATACTGCCGGAAGAGGGCACTTCTTCGCGCATTATCATTTTCAGGAAAGTACTTTTACCTGCACCTGATGATCCGACAACAAAAACAAACTCGCCTCTGTCGACATGCAGATTAAGATCTGCAATCGCTTTTGTGCCGTTAGCATATGTTTTTGAAACATTCAAAAAATCGATCAAGCAAATATTCCTCCTTTATAAAGATTAATATTCATAACAAAGAGATAGGCGGTATGATAAACCATCCGCCTTTAATTACTCTTAAATCAATACTTAATGGGTGAAGAATCAAGATACTTCTTAACCATTAAAGCTACTTTGAAAACAATGGCATCATCAAATTCCCTGAGATCAAGTCCTGTGAGCTTACGGATTTTTTCAAGTCTGTAAACAAGAGTGTTTCTGTGAACAAAAAGCTTTCTTGATGTTTCGGAAACATTAAGATTATTCTCAAAGAACTTCTGGATAGTGAAAAGAGTTTCATGGTCAAGAGTGTCTATTGAGCCTCTTTTGAAAACTTCACGAAGGAACATTTCACAAAGAGTTGAGGGAAGCTGATAAATAAGTCTTGCTATACCGAGGTTTTCATAGCTGATAATAATTTTTTCAGTATCAAAAACCTTGCCTACCTCAAGTGCCACCTGAGCTTCCTTGAATGAACGCGCCAGATCCTTTATGCCCTTGACTGTTGTACCGATACCGACAACAGCATGTCCGGCAGTTTCGGAACTGAGAGAATCTACTATGGATCTTGCAAGCTTTTCAAGATCCTTGCTTTCAACGGAAACAGAGATTTCTTTAATAACGGCAATATCCGTTTCATTAATGTTTATTACAAAGTCTTTGTTTTTATCGGGGAACAAGGACTGAATTGTGTCAAACACTGTTGTGTCATTGGTTTTTGCAAAACGCAGCAAGAAAACAACCCTTGTTGAATCGTTATTAAAATGCAGCTCTCTTGCCTTAAGATAAATATCACCGGGCAGAATATTATCCAGCATTACATTCTTTATAAAGTTACCTCTGTCATACTTTTCATCATAGTATTGCTTGATGCTTGACAAAGATACTGCAAGTATTGAAGCATATTTTTCAGCAAGAGCATCATTACCCTCAACAAAAACTGAATATTCGGGCTGCATGGGAGAGCCGAATGAACGATATGTATTTCCGTTAATGGTAACAGCAGAATTAACAGAAAAAGCTTCAGCTGCACCCGAAACAAGCACATCTCCTATTCTTCCGAGTTCTGTACATGAAACTATTGTTCCCGTTTCATCAACAACACCGATAGTTCTGCCTACCGCATCTTTCATCTGATGGACAACGCTCTGAAAAAGTCTGTTCGCCATAATCTTTCTTCCTTTCAACAATAAAAAAACAATATTGAAATACGAGTCGAGTTCAAATTTTATGCTTTTATACATTTTCACAACATATAACAGATATATAATACTTTTTTTTTACCAAAAAAGCAAGTAGTTTTATTAAAAGATACAAAAATTTTTATATTTTTTTATTCAAATGTGTTATAAACCTAACCACATAGCATAAAAATACACAACGACTTTAAGACTTTTTTGTCAATTAAGCCGTTGTGTAAATTAACCAATCATATTTTTCGCTGAATTATTCTCTGAACTTCTTCAGCAGAAAGCTCTCTGCATTTGCCCTCAGGCAAGGATTTATCAAGCATTAAAGCCCCCATTCTTATGCGGTTAAGCTCAAGCACCTTATTACCAGTCGAGGCAAACATACGCTTTATCTGATGATAGCGTCCTTCGGTTATAACAATGGAATACTGCGGTTTATTTTCCCTGTTTTCATTAAAACGCAGAAACTCGAGTGAAGCAGGCTTCAGTAAAATATCCCCTAAATTAATTCCTCTTGAAAAAGAGATTACTTCTTCTTGTGTAACTTCCCGTTCAAGTGTTACCTCATATTCTTTTTCTATATGATGCGAGGGAGAAAGAATATTATGAGCAAATTCCCCGTCATCGGTTATAAGGACAAAGCCTGTTGTGTCCTTATCAAGCCGCCCGGCAGGAAACAGTCCGCTTCTTTTAAACTCCTCGCTCACAAGATCAACTACAGTTACATCCGTATCGGACGCGGACGCAGAAACTACTCCCTTGGGTTTATTAAGCATAATATAGATATGCTTTTTATAAGTAACCTCTTTTGATGCAACGCACACCTTGTCACTGTCCGTATCTACGGAAAATTCTGCTTTTGACACATTAACCCCGTTTACCGTTACTGCTTTTGATTTTATAAGCTTCTTTGCATCTGTTCTTGAAATATTGAGTTGTGAAGACAGAAATTTATCAAGCCTGATTTTCTCCATAAAACCTTTTCACTTTTTAAAGCCGTGCATAAAGCCGTCAAGTTCAACAGAGCATACATCACCGCCTATAACATAATCGTTATAGATAAGCAGTGTTATCTGTATACAATCCTTATCGGCATAGCCCGGATAATTTACTATTCTGTATACCCACTTAGTCACCTGAAAGCCTTTATAGCCGGAAAGGTCATAGCCCTGTGAAAGCTGAATTTCATTATAGGCACTGTAGGTATCATCAAACTCTTGGGGAATATATACTTCCCTTACATCAACGGGGTCTTCTTTGACCTCCCAACCGAAAGAAGAAATAAAAGAAATTCTTTCATCGGCATTGCCTGCTTTTGAAGAAGCCTGCATATATTTATCCTGCTTATATTTTTCAGACAGTGAAAAGATAAGAACTATTGATAAAATAACTGCTATACTTCCTAAAGCCGCACTTATACGGAACCCCATAGATTTGACTGAAAAAACAAACATAAACAAACACCTCGCACAATATATATGCGAGGCAGATTGTTAAAATTTACAAAAATCAGTTATTGACTGATTTTTTAACCGTTGCGCTTCTGAGCTGCTGTGAAGCTGTTCTTACCTTATTGAGGCTTCTTGTGAAGTCTTCAATGCTCTGTGCAAGAATTTCATCGCTCTCACTCATAATGGTGTCAACAAAATTGCTTGCACCGCTTCTGAGCTCTGCTGCCCACTTCTGGGCATTGTCAACAATCTCGTTAGCATTTGCTTTTGTTTTTTCCATTATGTCAGCTGATTCTTTTTTAGCCTGAGCAATAATTTCCTGAGCATTCAATTCAGCATTTTTTGTGATTTCGTGCTCCTCAACAAGCTTACGCGCCTGAATTTCAGCCTGCTTGATTTTGAGTTCAGCAGCATCTGATGCCTGTGAAAGAATCATCTTACGCTCAGCTGCAATTTTTCTTGCCTGAATAACTTCATCAGGCATACTGATACGGATATCAGAAATAATGGAACGGATAGCATCGGCATCAACCTTTACCTTGCCGCCGCCGACAATAGAGGGCTTACCTTCTTCAAGTATGTCCTCAATCTGATTAAGTAAATCTTCTACGCTCATATTTTTCACCTTTCTCCTATTCGGTCAATAATATCCTGTTTTATTTCAGACGGAACAAAATCTGAGATGTCGCCGCCAAAGTTTCCGACCTCTTTAACAACACTTGAGCTCAAAAACATATATTCTGTGTTTGTTACAAGAAATACGGTTTCAACATTTTCTGCCAATTTTTTATTTGTTAATGCCTGCTTGAATTCATCTTCATAATCTGAAAGAACACGCAAGCCTTTAACTATTGCCACTGCACCTTTTTTAACAGCATAATCCGCAAGCAGGCCGTCATAAAAATCGACCTCAACATTCGGGATGTGCGCGGTTGAACGCTTTATAAAATCAACTCTCTCCTCGGGAGTGAACATTCCGCCGGCTTTTTTTGAATTTATAAGAACAACAACAATAACCTTATCAAACATTTTTGCAGATCTTGAAATTATATCAAGATGACCTACGGTTATAGGGTCAAAACTACCGGGACATACTGCAACAGACTTCAACTTATTCTACCTCCGTTTTTACGGGTTTTCTGTACACCGTAAGCTTAACTGAAGAATACTTATATTCACGGTCTATTTCAAGAGAAGCTACCTTTTCAGGTAAAACCTCATCCGCCTGAGTTTCACATATAACAACCGAAGTTTCTTTAAGCACTCCGGGTAATAAAAGGAATGCCTTATCACAAAGTTGTTTATTATAAGGAGGATCAAGAATAACTATATCGAATTTTTCCTTTGCAAGGGAAAGATAAGAAAAAGCATCGGAAAGTACAACAGAAGACTCTTTATCAAAGTGAACAAGAGAAATATTCTGTTTTATAATTTCAACAGACTTCTTGTTGCTGTCAACAAAAACGGCTCTTTCGGCACCGCGGCTTATTGCTTCAATTCCGAGCTGCCCGCTGCCGGCAAAAAGATCAAGGACACTTCTGCCTTCAATCTCAAACTGTATAATGCTGAATAATGACTCTTTTACCTTATCCGTTGTGGGGCGGACATCCATCCCCTCTGCGGAAACAAGTCTGCGACCGCGCGCTGATCCTGTTATAACTCGCATAAATAAATCTCCGTACTATAATCTCATTATATTATCCCACCAAATACAGTGTTTTGTCAACTGTTTTTTTCAATTATATCAATAATATCCCAAACTTCATGAGCAATTTCATCAAATCCGCACTTTTCAAGGATGTCTTTATCTCTGAATCCCCATAAAACACCGATGCTCTTAACCGATGCATTAACTGCCGTTTCGGCATCCACTTCGGAATCTCCGATATAAAAAATTTCGGATTTTTTTATATCTAACTGTTCAGCTATACTAAAAATACCGTCAGGAGCAGGCTTTAAGTTATCCGTACCGTTATCTCCGCACACCTTATCGAAGTATCCGGGGAAAAAATCATTACAAAGCTCTTTTGCCGCACTTTCAAGCTTATTTGTCAGAACGGCACATTTTATTCCTCTTTGCCTTATTTCATCAAGACATTCAAAAATCCCGTCATACGGCTTTGTTTTTATTCTTGAATGAAGTGCGTAATATTCTTTCAGTCTTGCAGTTACTTCTATTACAGTTTTTTCTTCACAGTCTTCAGGTAAAGCTCTTTTTGCAAGCATACCGAGTCCGTTACCGATAAAGCTTCTGATTTCAGCTTTTGTCCGTACAGGAAAACTGAACTCAGACAAAACAAAATTCATACTGTCCTTCAAATCATCAAGCGTATCTATAAGCGTTCCGTCCAAATCAAAAATAACTGCCTTAATCATCATTTTCTCCTCTGAAAAACAAATAAATATTATTCGCAACAGTTTCATTTATACCGTCAAGTGCCAGCAAATCCTCAAGCTCTGCCTTGCTGAGTGCCTCAATGCTCTTAAAATTTTTCAAAAGTATCTTAGCTCTTTTTTCTCCCACACCGTCAATCTGAGTAAGCACACTGTTGAGAGTCCGTTTCTTTTTCAGCTGTCTGTGATATGTGATAGCGTAACGGTGAACCTCTTCCTGAATATCGGCAACAAGATTAAACACACTTCTGTTGTCATTAATGGCAATTTCCGCTCCGCCTGAGCTTATGGCTCTTGTTCTGTGCTTTGAGTCCTTTACCATACCGAACAGCGGCACATCAAAGCCTCTTTTTTCGAGCACTTCCTTAACGGTATTGACCTGACCTGCACCGCCGTCAAGCAGAATAAGGTCTGGCTTGACACCGAAGCCCTCCTGCGCTCCCTCGTTCAGGTGGTATTCATTGATTCTTCTGTTAATAACCTCAGCAAGAGAACGGTAGTCATCCTGTCCTTCAAAGCTTTTTATCATAAAGCGTCTGTAGTTCTTTTTGCTCGGTCTGCCGTTTTTAAAAACAACCATTCCTGCAACATTTTCACTGCCGTTTGTGTTTGAAATATCGTACGCTTCAATGTATTCGGGAAAACATTTAAGCTGTAACATTTCCTGAAGCTCAATAAGAGCCGCTCTTTTTTTATCATCATATGCCATTATTCTGGCGAGCTTTTCAGAAGCATTCTTTTTAGCCATTTCAACAAGCGTTACGCCTTCCCCGGCCTTGGGACAATAAAGTGTTACTTTTTTCTTGGCAACAAAAGAAAGATACTCTTCAAGAAAAGCAAAATTTTCCAACCTTGTATCAACACATACACGATCGGGAAAATCGGGATGCTCGGAATAGAAATTTGCAATTATTTCTGTATATTCATCCTCAATATTTTCAATTCTGTCAAAAACAAAGGTGTCTGTACCAACAAGATCACCGTTTCTGAAGCGCAAAACCGATAAACAGGATTTTGCATTAAGAGAGGCTATACCGAAAATATCCTGATTTTTATATTTCTGAGAAACAACATGCTGCTTTTGCGAGGTTTTTTCAACAGCCTGTATCCTGTCGCGAAGCTTTGCTGCTTTTTCAAACTCAAGATTTTCGCTTGCTTCAAGCATTTCTTTTTTCCATTGAGATACCTTTGCAGTTTTGCCGCCAAGCACAAAATCCAATGCAGCCTCAACTGCTTCATTATGCTCCTCTTTTGTTACTTTTCCGCAGCAGGCTCCCGAGCAAAGCTTGATATAGAAATTAAGACACGGACGGGAATTTTTGCTTATATCCTGCGGAAAAACCTTTTTGCAATGAGGAAGTCTGAAAACATCAAGCGCCTGTTTTACAGCCGATGACACATATTCAGATGATGTATACGGACCTAAAAATTCAACATTCGCTTCATCGCTTTTCTGTTTTACGGAATAAAGCATTTTCCAGTCATTTTTCTTAAATTTTATATAATGGTAGCCCTTATCATCCTTTAGAAGAATATTATATTTAGGGGTATGCTGCTTTATAAGATTACATTCCAGCACAAGTGCTTCAAATTCCGTTGTAACAATTATATAATCAAAATCCTTAACATTCTCAACCATTTTAAGAACCTTTAGCGTGTGGCGGTTCTGAGAGCCGAAATACTGGCTGACTCTGTTTTTGAGATTTTTTGCTTTTCCGATATATATTATTTCACCCGAAGAATTTTTCATAATATACACTCCGGGCTGTTCGGGCAATGCCTGAGCTTTTTTTAACAGAACATCTAATCTCGACAAGTGCTTATCCCCCTTTCAAAGTAAAATAAATGAAAAAAGTGTATCGGAAAAACCGACACACCAATTTTCAAACAACTGCATTATTCGGCAAAACCGGAAACAACGAGTTTTTCAAGAGCATCAACTGCTTCGTTTTCATCAACACCATCTGCGATAATCTTGATTTCTGTTCCGCCTGTGATACCGAGTGAAAGGACACCGAGGAGGCTCTTTGCATTTGCTCTGCGTTCTTCCTTTTCAACCCATATGGATGAACGGAATTCATTCGCCTTCTGAATGAAGAATGTTGCAGGACGAGCATGAAGACCAACCTGATTCTGAACTAAAATATCCTTACTAATCATAAAGAATCTCCTTTTCGGAAAATAAAAAGATTTCTAATATATTATATCACAAACTTAAATGCAGTCAATCAAAATAATTAAACGAATTTTTAATTCGTTTGAAAATCTAAAACAAACCAAATTAAAAACTTGTGTTTTGTGCATATTGACCACAATAACTTTACAAAATACAACAATACATCTAAAATTACTTGTCTTTTTTCAAGCTATCCAAATATTCCTTATCAGATTTTGACAAAGCAACATTTTCAAGCAAATCGGGGCGTCTTTCAAAAGTTCTCTTAAGCGACTGCTCATGCTTCCATTTTTCTATATTCGCATGGTGTCCTGAAATGAGTACTTCGGGCACCTCTTTTTCATTCCAGCAAAAGGGTTTTGTGTATTGCGGATGCTCAAGCAAGCCCGCATAATGGCTTTCAAGAGAAAATGCCTCTTCGTTGGGCAATACACCGTCTACCATTCTTGCAATACAGTCGGTAAGCACCAATGCCGGCAATTCACCGCCCGTCAATACATAATCACCGATAGAAATTTCTTCATCAACAATTTCTTCTAAAACTCTTTCGTCGATCCCCTCATAATGCCCGCAAAGAAGAGCTATATTATCCATCTGCGCCAACTGCTTTGCTCTTTCCTGTGTGAGCACCTGACCCTGCGGTGAAAGATAAATCAGATGCGGTTTTTTCTCAAGCCTTGCGCACAAATCCTTATAGCAGTCATAAATCGGCTGAGCCTGCATCAACATTCCCATTCCGCCGCCATAGGGTGTGTCATCAACCCGATTGTGCTTATCAAGAGTAAAATCTCTGATGTTTACGGCATTTATTTCTATTAATCCCTTAGCCTTTGCTCTTCCGACTATGCTTTCATTAAACACAGCCTTACACATTTCGGGAAATAAGGTCAGGATATCAATCCGCATCATCAAATATTCCTTTCAGAGGTCTTATGTATGCCTTGTTATCGGCAACATCTACCTTAATAACAACATCCTTTATTGCAGGCAGCAGATATTCATTCTTATTGTCATCCGTAACATACCAGACATCGTTAGCTCCCGTTGAGCTAACATCTGTCAGTATACCGTATTTTTTATCGCTGTCATCAGCATCAAGAACCTCACAGCCGATAAGCTCTTCAATAAACCATGTGCCCTCTGGAAGATTGGCATCTGCTCGCTTTATATAAAGCACGGTATTTCTCAAAGCGGCTGCCTCATCAACAGAATTCACCGTTTCAAGCTTCATAAGAATAATATTTCCGTGGGGACGGCAAAGTGTGACCTTTGCACTCTTTTCTCCCTTTTTATCAAAATACACAGTTTTGAACTGCTTTGCAAATTCGGGAGAATCACACCAGGGGTTAACTCTGAGTTCCCCCCTGATGCCGTGTGTGCTTACAATCTGACCTAATTCAAGATATTCCTTTATCATAATCAGATTTCGGGAATTTCAATTTCAACTTCTCTGCCGGCTTTTGCAGAACGGGAAATACCGTCAATAATAGCCTGATTGTAAAGAATCTGGCTTGAGGGTACGGGAGAAGCAAGACCGTTCTTGACAGCATCAACAAAGTATCTTATCTTGCTGTAGAAGTTATCGCAATGATTTTCTCTTTCGGGAACTTCTGTTTCAACATCGCTGCCTGCTATTGTGCGGTAAATCTTAAGAGGACCGCCGATAGAGCCGTTCCAGCATTCTGTTGAGGGAATACGAAGACCAGCTTTTGTACCGAGAATAATTGTGTCACCGGGAGTGTCAAGGTTCATAGCCCATGCAATTCTGAAGTCAAGGATGATGCCGCCTTCAAGACGAACAAACGCTGCTGCGAAGTCATCAACATTGAAAAGCTTTGCATATTCGGGATGCTCGGGATATGTAACGGGGTCAGTTCCGAAGAATCTTGATGTGTAACCGGAAACTGTAAGGGGCTTGGGATAACCGATTGCATTAAGCACCATATCAAGAGAATAACAGCCGATGTCTGCAAGAGCACCGATACCTGCTGTTTTGTCTTCAATAAAGCTTGTGCCGTAAGGAGTGGGAATACCTCTTCTTCTGCCGCCGCCTGTCTGGATATAATAAATATCGCCAAGCTCACCAGATTCAACAATCTTTTTTACCATTTTCATATTTTCATCAAAACGGGGCTGGAAGCCGATTGAGAGAAGCTTGCCGCTCTTCTTTTCTGCACGGCAGATTTCAACTGCTTCTTCAAGTGTTACACACATGGGCTTTTCAAGAAGAACATTAACGCCTTTTTCAAGTGCATAAATGGTACATTCAGCATGAGTTCTGTTATATGTGCAAACGCTTACTATATCGAGCTCTTCTGCATCAAGCATTGACTTGTGGTCGGGATAAAGGCGAGCTGATTCGATGCCGTTTGCCTTGCAGAATTTTTCTGCCTTACCCGGAATAAGGTCGGCTGCTGCAACGATTTCAACATCGGGACATTTAAGATAGTTAGCAACATGTGCTTCTGCTATCCAGCCTGTACCGATAATACCTACTTTTACCTTTTTGCCGTCATCAACTCTTTCTTCAACAACGGCTTCCTTGAAACGATCAAGAATATTGTCTGCCATAATAAAAATACCTCCAAAAATTAATCATTTATAATTGAGAGAACCTCATTTTTTACACTTCTTGTAACACAAAGCACCGATGAAGGAGAGGTTAAGCTTATTTTCTCTCCGTTCATCTGCAAAAGCTCACCGCCTGCCTCTGTTACAATAACATAGCTTGCTGCATAATCCCAAGGGGACAGCAATGCTTCAAAGAAAATATCTGTTCTTCCGCATGCAAGGAAGCATAAGTCAATCGCAGCAGAACCGCTTCTTCTTATGTCTGATGTTTTCATAAACAAGCGCTTTGCAACCTCAAAGGAATAGTCACCAAGCTTATCTCTGTAATAAGGCGAAGTACCGAAGGTTACCAATGCTTCCTCAACACTGCGGCTTGCAGTATGAATAGGCTTTCCGTTAAGATAAGCACCTTCGCCCTTATATGCTACAAACATTTCATCTGCATAGGGTGAATAGACAGCACCGAAAACAGGCTCATTGTCAAACAGCATTCCCACGCTTACCGCCGAAGCGTGCATATCGTGAATGAAATTTGTTGTGCCGTCAATGGGATCTATAACAAAACAGATACCTTTTGAGTAGTCTTCAGAGAAGCTTGCGTTTTCCTCAGCAAGAAAGCGTGCTTCAGGAACAATCTGTAAAATCCCCTGAATAAGTGTTTCCTGTACCTTGACATCAAAAACAGTAACAAAATTTCCGGCACCGCTTTTTGCAGTTATGTTTTCCTCGTTACTCTCAATATCGTGAGCAGAAAGCATTATTTTTCCGCATTCACGCATAAGAGCTATTATTTTTTTCTGCTGATCTTTTGTTAAAATACTCATTTTCTCATATCTCAAAATCAAGTGCCATTGCGTGTCCCATTTTTGTAGTCAGAAGACTCTTGAATCCGTTCTTTCTGTAGAAATTAATTGCCTGCTGATTATCTGCACCGCATACCAACATAACACCGTTGATTTTCTTTTTGCGAAGATTTGATTTAAGGGCAGCAACAAGCATTGAGCCCAATCCCATACGCTGATAATTTGAATCAATATCAATATGCAGATGTGCAGGATAGCTTTTCTTGAACATTGAATGTGACAGTAAATCCAGCTTTGCCTCAACATATCTTTTAACGCTTATGGCTGCAGCCTGCGGAAGATATATTTCTTTGAAAACTTCCTCATATTTCTTATAATCCTGAGCGCAGATTATATAGCCTACAGCAACATCGTTATCATCAACCGCAACAAAGCAGTTTTCAGGCTCCTGTTCAATATAATAATTGCAATACATTATAAGAATATATTTTTTTGTATCTTCAGATGACTCAGCAGTACAGCCTGCATTGTCAAGACAAATCTGCTGAACATTCTCTTTGTCTTTTTCCTGATACGGTCTTACCGTAAGCATATTATCCCTTCTCCCGGTATTTTTTTTAATTGTACACTTTTTTTTCAAAAAAGTCTATAAGAATATAAAAAAATATGTTATATTTACATATGAGGTGACAAAAAAATGAATTACGCAACTATAGGAACTTCTTGGATTACCGAAAAATTCATATCCGCAGCAAAATGTGTTGAGGATATGAACCTTTATGCCGTATATTCAAGAAATGAAGACACCGCTAAAGCGTTTGCAAAAAAACACGGTGCCGCAAAATATTTTACTTCCCTTGAAGACCTTGCAAATGACAAAAACACAGACGGTGTATATATAGCAAGTCCCAATGTTTTTCATTTTGAACAAAGCAGGTTTTTGTTGGAGCATTCAAAAAATGTTATCTGTGAAAAGCCTGCAACAACAACAAAAGAACAGATGGATTATCTTATAGCACTTGCAAAAGAAAAGCATGTTGTGTATATGGAAGCAATAATGTCCATACACACAGGTGCTTTTGATACACTTAAAGACTTACTGACACAGATAGGCAGAATAAGAAGCGTTAACTTAAATTTCTGTCAGCTCTCTTCAAAATATCCTGCTTATCTTGACGGAAAGAATCCCAACATTTTCAATCCTGAAATGCACACAGGCTGTCTTATGGATATCGGTGTATATAACCTCTATATTGCTGCCGCATTATTCGGCGAGCCGAAAAACATACTCTCCGATGCCCGTTTTCTTGAAAGCGGAGCCGATTCAAACGGCTGCGCAATTCTCTCTTATGATGATAAGCTCCTGAGTCTGCTGTATTCAAAAACCGGTCAGAATTACGCACCGAGTGAAATTATCGGAGATAAAGGCACAATAAGCATCGATTCAATTTCTCAGCTTACAGGCATTGATTTTATATCAAAAGAAACAAAATATAATGTTATACCGTATGAAGTGGACAGAGATACAATAATGAGCGGCGAAGCACAGTTTTTCAGAGATATGATGCAAAGCAAGGATTTTTCAGATAAAAAATACATATTTGCAACAAACACCGCACTTACGGTCAGAAAGATGTGTGATATTATAAGAAAACAGAATTCTTTTCCGTTTTAAGAACAACAAAAACGAGCTTCAATAATATCTATAACCTCACAAACGGCACCGTCATCATTTGAGCATACAAAAACATCTCCTGCTTTTTTTGCTTTATCCTCTGCATTTTCGGGAACAAAGCTTAAAAATGCATCTGTAAGCATATCAACATCATTTGAGCCGTCACCTACGGCAAAAACACGGTTATGGGGAACCGAAAGCAAATCGGCAAGTCTGTAAAGCCCCTTGCCTTTATCCGATGTTGTGCTGACTATCTCAAGAAAAGCTCCGTCAGACGGTATCGGACGGATTTTTCCCATATCGATATGCGACAGAAGCTTCTGTACCTCAAAGGACTTTTCGCCTACTCCTATCATAAGCTTTACGAGAGATACATTAATTTCATCAACAGAGCTTATAATGGAATATTCTATATTCTGCCCTGATAAATGGTCGCGGGTTCTTTGGTCCGGATTTATCACATAGGTTTCAAAATTACCGCTATACATCTCTATACACATATCGGGATATTTTTCAAGGACTGTTTTTATAAGCTTTTCGGCATCCTCCCTCATTGTATCCGAAAAAACAGTCTGCCGTTTCCCGTAATCATATGCCATCATTCCGTTTGAGCAAAGCACGGGGGCATTGATTATATCGGGAGAATAACGGTGAAAGCCCTGCATTGTTCTGCCCGTACAAACAGTAAAAATACCGCCGTTTGCAATAAAATATTTTATTTTCTCTCTGACAGACTGCGGTATATTTCCCGAAGAATCCGCAAGTGTTCCGTCAAAGTCCGAAGCTAATAACATATTACTGAATTTTCCCATAATGCACTCTCCTGTCGGAAAAATTTTATCACAAGCAAAATTTAAAAGCAATTATTATTGACAAAGAAATAAAAATATTTATACTTTACTTATACTGATAAAAAAGAAAGAAGAATAAAAATGATCAAAACAATTCCTAACGGCGTTTATCCCACAATGATAACTCCCTATACCGCGGACAACAAAATCGACTACAATGCAGTTGAACAGCTCCTCAATTGGTATCACGAAAGAGGCGTTGCAGGTATTTTTGCTATCTGTCAGTCAAGCGAAATTTTCTTTTTAAGCTTTGAAGAAAGACTTGAGCTGCTTGATTTTATTATGAAGCATAAACCTGCAGATATGACAGTTGTTGCATCAGGCCATACTGCTGATGACCTTGACAGACAGATTTATGAAGCAAACAAATTCATTGAAAAAAATATTGATGCTTATGTTTTCATTTCAAACAGATTTGCAAAGGCAGATGAAAGCGATGATGTGCTTCTGAAAAATATGGAATATGTGGCATCCGCTCTGCCCGAAATCGGTCTCGGCGTTTATGAATGTCCTTATCCCTACAAGAGATTGCTCACCCCTTATGTGCTCAAAAAGATGGCTGAAACAGGCAAATATCAGTTCCTTAAGGATACCAGCTGTGACCTCACACAGATTCAGGCAAAGCTTGATGCATGCGAGAATTCTCAGCTTAAAATATACAATGCTAACTCTGCAACATTGCTTGAATCACTCAAAATCGGCTGTGCAGGCTTTTCGGGTGTTATGGCAAACTTCCATCCTGAGCTTTATGCCGAGCTTGTTTCAATTTACAAAAACGATCCTGCAAGAGCACAGAAAATTCAGGATTTTGTAGGCTTCTTCTCCGTTGCGGAATGTCAGTGCTATCCCGTAAATGCAAAATACTATCTTTCTCTTGAAGGTCTTGACATCAATATTGATTCCCGTGCAAGAAACAAGGCTGAATTTGCCCCGAACAGACAAATGGAAATTCAGCAGATGTTCGAGCTTACAAAGCTTTATAAGGAACAGATACTTAAATAAGTACAATAAATCAGATACAGAATCAGAACCCCCGGTTGAACCGGGGGTTCTGATTTTTATACTTATTTTACAGAAAGTCTGTCTCCCGTATCATCCATATCAAAAAATACAGGGTGCTCCTTAAGGGAAATATTAGGACAATGAAGTGTAAGCTTCAATTTACCGTCAAAATCTTCAAACAGCATACCGTGTCCGCCGTCATCGGTAAAAATAGGTGCAAGCTGAATCCAGTTGCCGTCTATTTCACCGTTATCGGAAACTGCAAGGCACTGATGATAACCGTTTGCACATGTTGACCATATCATATAAAGTCGGTCATTTTTACCCCTGTACATAAACGGACCGTCTGTTACATATCTGCCCTCATTATTAGGTATTGCGGTGTATGCATCGCTGCCCCTAAAAAGCATCACAGGCTCTCCTACAGCCTCAGAAAGCGTTTCGTTGAGCTTTACGAAGCAGATTGTGCCGTTAAATATCTGCACATGCTCATGGCAGAAAACAAGATAAGGCTCCCCTTTTTTGTTTATATACAAGGTGCCGTCAAGGCTCATCCATTCTGCGGGAGTGAGTGCAGTTTTACTGCAAAGCTCAAATTCCTTATCGGGAGCATCGGATACCAAAGAATATGTACCTCTGTTGCCGTTTTCCTGCTCAAAGGTTGCAAGCATATAGAATTTTCCGTTATATTCGTGTACCTCAGGTGCCCAGTTTGAAGACTTATTCAAGCCGTATTTTTCAGAGAAAAAAATCTGCTTCGGCTCCGACCAGTTTTCAAGGTCGGTACCCTCATAAACATCAAAGCCCGCAGTTTTTATACCGAAATCAGCGGCTCTTGTGCCATACATATAGAATTTGCCGTCTTTTTTCAGAATAAACGGATCTCTTATATTTATTTCACTGTTTGTCATATATATCTGCCTTTCTCTTTTATTCAAGATAATTTTTTCTCAACTCATTGATTTTGACCGAGTCAATACCGAATCTGCCTTCAAGAAATTTTTCGGTTGAACCGTAATCTCTGTCTATAATACTGAAAATATTTTCCATATATTCGCGTTTAACACCAAGCAGAACATAAATACATTTTCTTATTTTTGCATCCCTGATCTTAAAGGGCATAAAAATATGTGCCTTTAAAAGTAGCTTCCATGAAAAACGATCTGTCATAAGGTAATCTTCAATTATTGTTTCACGGTCAACACCGAGAGCAGACAAAACCAGAGCTGTTGTTACGCCTACCCTGTCCTTACCAGCTGAGCAATGCCACAAAACAGAGCCATCCTTCTGATTTATAAGCAAATCAAAGAACTCACTTATCATAGGAACTACTCTTTCAGACATCAATATCTTAACATACATTTCACCGAAAAGCTGTTCGGGTGAAAGAGAAGAATCCTCAAAAACCTTAAGCCAGGACTGCAGAGAATATTCATCCCTTGCAATACCGAGATAACTGTTATCCAATAACGGAAAACGGATATAATTAACACCGTCAGGCTTTTTATCGGGCACTTCTTTAACCTCTGCATCCATTCTCAGGTCAACTATTGTTTTAAGCTTATACTTATCGGTCAGCACCCTGATATCCTCATCACTTGCTTTCCCGAGCTGACCGCTTCTTATCAGACGGCAAGGCTTGATTTTTCTGTTATCAGCACCGACAAACCCACCAAGATCTCTTGTGTTTTTTAAGGTTTTTAACTTAATTCTTTTTATTTCCATTTTATTTCTCCTCATAAGAAAAAAGAGTGAAGCTGTTTTTTGCTTCACTCGTTACACTTCATTTGCAGAACATCTTAAAAAACGGTCTGAAAAATTTAGGACTGTTTATTACGATAATACGCAGCTTGAATCCCTCCTCAGCAACCCTTGATCATAATAATACCTGTTGCTATAAGCACTGCGGCAAGAGCAATTATCAGGGCCTTTGCAGGGAAACAATAAGCAAAAAACAAGCCTATTCCGAATGCAACAAAAATAAAGCCGCCGGAACATTTTCTTCTCCTCATACCAACACCTCATACTCAAGCTTAATTGCTTATAAAAACAGCTCTCGGTTAATTATACGCACAAGGACAATAAAATGTGCCGATATTTTTTTAAGGGAATATCTTAATAATTATAATTCCCATTTTTTCAGGGATTTTACCTCTTCATACATTTTGCAATAACTTTCGTGCCGTTCACGCGGAATCAATCCGTTTTTTACTGCTTCAACAACAGCACAGCCTTTATCCGCAGTATGGGAGCACGATAAAGAAAATTTACAGTTTTCGGTAAACTGACCGAATTCGGGGAAGCAATCGGGAAGGTCATCCTTAAAGATTTTCTCACCATTGGTTTCAAAATCAATAGAAGAAAAACCGGGAGTGTCGGCAATATATCCGCCGAGCATCTTATAAAGAGTGACACTTCTTGTGGTATGCTTACCTCTTCCCAGTTTATCGCTTATTTCATTGGTTTCAAGCTTTAATTCCGGAAGCAGAGCATTTAATATACTGGACTTTCCTACCCCCGAATTGCCCGTAAAAGCACATATTTTTCCGTTCACAAGCTCTTTGAAATCATCAAAGCCTTCTCCTGTTTGTGAAGAACAGGTAATAACAGAAAAGCCGGCTTTTTCATAGATTTCGGCATACTGTGAAACATCGCATAAATCAGTTTTGGAAAAAACTATAACGGGCTTTATATTATGATACACAGCAAAAGCCGTGAGCTTATCTATGATAAAAAGATTGGGGCGTGGCTTATCAGCAGAAGCCACAATGAATAATATATCTATATTTGCAACAGGAGGACGGATAAGAAAATTTTTTCTGTCATAAATCTTTACAACAGTTCCCCTGTCACCGTTCATTTCAAAATCAACAGCATCTCCGACCAGCGGCGACATATTGTTTTTTCTGAAATTACCTCTTGCTTTACATTCATAAACCGCATCAGCGGCTTCAATATAGTAAAAGCCGCTGATAGATTGAATTATAATTCCTTTTATTAACATTCTTTTCTCCGTTAATAAATAATTATTCTGCTTTGGTTGTTGTTTCATTTACCGTACTGTCTGCCTTAGTTGTTGTTTCAGCCTGCGAAACTGTTGTTGTTTCCTGAACAACGGGTTCAGCGGTTGTGCTTTCAACCTCAGACGATACAGTTGTTGTTTCCTGAACTGCGGGTAATGTTGTTTCCACAGTTTCAACCGGAGGCTTGGTTGTTGTTTCAGGCTGAGATACAGAAACATCAACATCTGTTACATTTTCTGCACCAAGGCTTATCACAAGAGTTACATTTGTTGTTGTGAAATATTTTGCAAGCTCACTGTATACCGGTGTCTGTGAAATTACGGTTCCTGCCGGAACTGTTTCGCTGAATTGTGTTGTCTGAGTAATTTTAGTAAATCCTTCTTTATTGAGAGCTTCTATTGCTTTTTCCTTTGTAAGTCCTACAACATCGGGAACTGCTTTCTTTTCAACATAAGCATAGGAAACAACATTATCCACCGTGGGAGGCTCTGTGTTAAAGTCTATTGTGCCTGTGTATATAAGTGTTGTGTCAACATAAATCTTAAATGTATTTTCCTCACCGGAGCCGGTAAAGCTTAATTCATAATCCGAACCGTCAAGCTTGACACCCGAGAAAATATCATATGCATTGTTGTTAAGATAAGTTTTAACAGTAGCTTTCGGAGAGCCCTCAAGCTTGGGCAGAGTAATCGTAATATCTGCAGTTGCAGATGCAGGAACACCGTTACCGATAACAAGGTTTACATATACACCTAAGTTCACGGAGCTGCCGCCTGCAAGGTCCTGACCGATAACGAAATCCTTAAGCGAAGGTGAGCTTGAATCATAATAGGTAGCACCGACCTTAAGTCCGGCTGCTTCAATTTTTCTCTTTGCAATTTCAAGCTCATCACCTACAACATTGGGAACTCTTGCTGTATCTATTTCCCTTTCAGCTGTTGCGTAGTAAACATATACGGTACCCTGATATTCAATATATGTGTTGATGCTTGGATCGGTATTAAGCACCTCACCCTCCGGCACGGAATTATCTGTTGTGGGAACCAGCTCAACCTTAAGACCTAATGCCCGAAGTGTTGTTTCTGCTTCAACATAATTAAGTCCTATAACATCACTTACCAATACCATTTCGCTGCTTGTTGCAACGGTAAGCTTTATAACTGTATCCTTTGATATCTTTTCTCCTGCATCAGGTGTCTGAGCACAGATTTTACCGTACTCATAAACAGAGTTATATTCATATCTGGGAGGATTTTCTATAACAAGATCGGGATATTTTTCAAGTGCCTCTTCAAAGGTCATATTGACAAAATTGGGAACTTCAATTTTATCATCTGTAAACCATCCGAAAATATCAAGCTTACTCAGGAAGCTACCGTCCTGTGAATGAGATGTTCCGGAGTCACCGAACATAGACTTTATCGGATCTGCAAATGCAAAAAGAATAATAACACCGACAATAAGAACAAGAGAAATAGCAACACCTGTAAGAATCGGCAGAGTCAGATTTCTTGCTTCTTCTGTATCGTCATCATCATATTCATCCTCCTCTTCATCCTCTTCCACTATTCTTACGGGAGAGGTAGGCACGGGAGAAACTGCTGTATTAATGTACTTTGTGGGGTTTTTATCAATAAAATATGAATAATCAAACTTAATAAGGGGATTGCGTTTGAACTCATCAAGATCAAGCAAAAACTCTGCGGCAGACTGATATCTGTCGGCAGGATTTTTCTGCATAGCTCTCAAGGTTATCTGTTCAAGTCCCAAAGGCACTGACGGATTTATTGCACTGGGCTTTTCTGCATCCTGCTGCATCTGCATAAGAACAACAGAATCATCATTATCAGAATCAAAGGGCAATTTACCCGTGAGCATTTCATAAATAACAACACCCACAGAATAAATATCTGATTTTTCGTCGGTATAATCTCCTCTTGCCTGCTCGGGACTCACATAGTGAACAGAACCTATAGCACCGCTGTCAGCAACAGAACGGATTTCGCCTCTGTTAAATCTTGCAATACCGAAATCGGTAACCTTAATAGATGCATTAGGGAGAATAAGAATATTCTGCGGCTTTATATCTCTGTGAATTATACCTTTATCGTGAGCGTGCTGTAAAGCTCTGAGAATCTGGATTACAAAATGAATAGCTTCTTTCCAATCAACAGCCTTCTGTCTTTGGATATATTCCTTTAATGTTATACCCTCAACATGCTCCATAACGATATACTGCAATGTTTCTCCAAAGCTTACATCATATACCTTTACAATGTTCGGATGCGAAAGAACTGCTATGGCTTTTGATTCGTTTTTGAATCTGCGTCTGAATTCTTCATTTGCAAGATACTCATCTTTAAGAATTTTGACAGCAACAATTCTGTCATCAACGCGGTCATATGCCTTGTATACAACAGCCATGCCGCCAACACCGATTATCTCTTTGATTTCATATCTGTCACTGAGAACCTGATTAAGATAATTATCCATAAACATTCTCTCTCCTTACTCTATTACAACAGCGGTTATGTTGTCACCGCCGCCGTTTTCGTTTGCTTTATCTATAAGCTGCTGTGCGATTTCTTCTGTTGGAAACTGTGTCATAATTCTCAATATTTCCTCTTCGGAAACAAAATTGGTAAGTCCGTCAGAACACAGTAAAAGCTTCTCACCCGTATTAAATTCACACTGCGAAAAATCTGCTTCAAGATGCTCCTCAACACCCAATGCACGGGTTATATAATTCTTATCGGGATGATGCTGAGCCTGTGTTACGGTCAGCTGCCCCGTATCCACCATATTCTGCACCAAAGAATGGTCTTTTGTAACTCGCTTCAATTCTTTTCCTGCAATATATGCTCTGCTGTCCCCCGCGTGAGCAATAACCATTCTGCCGTTCAATATTATTGCGGCAACAACTGTTGTGCCCATACCGTTAAGCTCGGCACTTGCCTGTGCTTCATCATAAACACATATGTTTGCAGCTGCAATGGCAGTTGTTAAAATATTCTGAGCTGAAGCAATACTCATATCAGGACGCCAGGCAAGGTTCACACGCTGAGAAATTGTTTTCACCGCAATATCGGATGCAACATTCCCTGCATTACCGCCGCCCATTCCGTCACAAACAACGGCAAAACAAGACTTCTCGCTTAAACATTCAACAAAACAGCTGTCCTGATTTGTTGCTCTTTTTATTCCTTTGTCAGTCATTACCGAATACTTCAATGCAACCGTTTACCTTTCATTTCTGATAGTATTTCTTCGAAGCTGTCCGCAAGCGGCATCAATATCCGAGCCTAATTTTCTGCGGACAGTTACAGCAAAGCCCATTTTTTCCAATGTTGAAGCAAAGCGCTTAACATCAGCCGGAGAGCTTTCCTTGCATCCCGTTTCCTTTACTTCGTTCACGGGAATAAGATTTATATGACAAAGCATGCCTTTCAGCAGACTTCCTAGCTTCTTAGCACAGTCAACACTGTCATTAACACCGCTGACCAGAGCATATTCAAATGATATGCGGCGGGATGTTTTATTTGTATATTCCTTACAGGCTGAAATAAGCTGTGAAATGTTCCACTTCTTATTGACAGGCATCATAGATGTTCTTATCTCATCAGTGGGGGCGTGCAGGGATATTGATAAGGTAAGCGGAAGATTTTCCTCCATAAGCTTATATATTCCCGTAACAACACCGCAGGTTGATAATGAAATGTGGCGCATACTGATATTGAGCCCGTTTTCATCGGAAATCAGATGAAGAAACCTTATAACATTATCGTAGTTATCCAAAGGCTCTCCCATACCCATCATAACGATATGAGAAACCCTTATATTATTATCACGCTGAATTGCATATATCTGTGACAGAATTTCCGATGCAGTAAGATTTCTGACAACTCCCGAAAGAGTTGATGCACAGAACTTACAACCCATTCTGCAACCCACCTGAGAAGACACACAAACAGTATATCCGTACTTATATTTCATAAGCACAGACTCCACAAACTCACCGTCGTGGAGCTTAAACAGATATTTCATTGTACTATCATACTCTGAAACAAGTTTTTTTTCAATATAACAGCTAAAAATGACAAAACTGTCATCAAGCTTCTCTCTTAAAGCCAAGGAAAGATCCGTCATTTCGGAAAATGAAGTAACACCGACCTTATGAAGCCATCTGTAAATCTGTGTGGCTCTGAATTTCGGCAGTCCTAATGCTGTTATTTCATTTGTAAGCTCGGTTAAATCAAGCGACAATATGTCTTTTTTCATTTCTGACCTCTGTAAAACTTAGCAATAAAAAATCCGTCACCGCCGTTTTCGCTCGGAAAAACAGTTATATATTTCCCGTCTGAGCACAGTGATTTATATTCTTCATCCTCACAAAGAATAAAATCCTTATGCTCATTAAGGAAACGGTCACAGACTTCATCATTTTCAAGACGGTTAAGTGTACAGGTAGAATAAACAAGCGTTCCGCCGTCCTTGACCATCTGAGAACAGCTGCTTAAAATTTCATACTGCTGTGCAGGCAAACCGTCAAACTCGGAAAGCTTTTTATAGCGTATCTCAGGTTTTCTTCCGACAACTCCGAGTCCTGAGCAAGGAACATCACACAGAACCTTATCGGCATTATGTATGTTATTTTTAAGCTTCTTTGCATCACAGCATACAGCCTTAACGGATTTTATTCCAAGACGCTTTGCTCCGCCTTCAATCAAGTCTATTTTATGCGGATGAATATCAGCAGAATAGAAAATACCTGTATCATCGGCATACTGAACACTTGTAAAGGTTTTTCCACCGGGTGCTGCGCAGCAATCAACAACAGTATCATCAGGCTTAACCCCCAGTATCTTACAGCACAGCTGTGAAGACAAATCCTGTACATGAAACAAACCTTTTTTGAACGATGGGAGTTTTGTTATATCTCCTGTGTCCGTAACAATAAGACAGTTTTCCGTACTATTACATATTACGGAGTTTACTCCCTCATTATTGAGAATTTCATTAAGTTCCTGAGTATTTGTTTTTAGTGTGTTAACACGGATAAAAATAGGTCTTCTTCCTGCACTGACAGACATAATCTGTTCAGCTTTTTCTTCTCCGTACTGTAAAGTATAATGTTTTACAAGCTCTTCGGGGAAGGAATATTTTACGCTGAGATATTTTTGTCTGTCATTCTCATCAGGCAAACAAAGACCATTAGCAGCAAGCTTGCGCAAAACAGCATTTACCATACCAGAGGCGAAAGCACAACCCTTTTTCTTGACAAGCTTAACGCTTTCATTAACAGCCGCACTGTCGGGAATTTTATCCATATATAAAATCTGCAGCGCGCCTGTTCTTAAAACAGCAAGAACCGTAGGACGCAGTTTCTTTAACGGTGAAGATAAATATAACGAGAGATTGTAATCCAGCGTTATTTTATGCTCCAGCACACCGTAAACCAAAGATACCGCAAGAGCAAGCTCCCTTGAATCTTCGATTACGGTATTTTTAAGTGTATCGGCAACGGAAAAAGAAGAATATGCCTTATCTTTTTCAATTTTCAGCAATATATCAACTGCTGTTTCTCTTGCCTGTGCCATAAACTATCTCCTGCGTCTTGTTCTTGAAGTAAACAATATAATAAATCTCAAAAGGTTAGCCAAGGAAACGGCAAGCGCTGCAACATATGTCAACGCTGCACTTTTCAATACGCTTCTTGCCCCTTTAAGCTCTTCTTCGTTTTTTAATAATCCCGTATCCTCAATAACAGCCAGCGCGCGTGAGCTTGCATTAAGCTCAACAGGCAATGTTGCCAACTGAAAAACTGTAATAAAAGCATAAAGCAGAAGTCCTATAGCAACCAAAGGCTCAAAGCCGAGTGCCAAGCCCAGAAATGCAAGAGGAATTCCTGCATAAGAACCGATTCTGCACACAGGAAGAACGGCATTTCTCATTTTTATGGGCACATACCCCTGAGCATGCTGCGCGGCATGACCTGCTTCATGACAGGCTATTCCGATAGCTGCTATTGATGTTGATGAATATACACCCTCCGACAAGCGGATAACATTACTTCGCGGATCATAATGATCGCTTAAGTTTCCCGAGCACTGCTCTATGCGTACATTGTTTATACCATAATATTTCAGAACGGCATCAGCCGCCTGTGCGCCTGAATAACCGCTTTTGCTGTAAAGCTTAGACATTTTTGCATAAGACTTTTTTACAGCCGCCTGTGCAACAACAGACAAAATCAATGCGGGAACAACAAGTACAAAGTAAAGCCAATAGCTTTCCAGATAATATCCTCCGTACCCGCTGAAACTCATAAATAACTGTGGCAACATAATTGCTCCTCCGTTCAGCCGAGCTTCTGACCTTTTTCAAAGCCTCTTCCGCGAAGAAAATCGGCTGCTTTCATTCTTTTTGAACCCTCAAGCTGGAGTTCCGTAATACTTATAAGACTATTATTTCCGCAAATAACGAAAATTTCACTGTCTTTAACAACAACTTCACCGGGTTCACCTAGGTATTTTTTGTCAGAAACCCGACAGGAAAAAATTTTAAGAAGCTTTGAATTATAACTTGTTTTAGCAACAGGCCAAGGTGCCATACCTCTGACCTTATTGTGAATGTTTTCGGCAGTATCAGACCAGTCAATTACTGCCATTTCCTTTGAAAGCATTGAAACATAGGTTGCGTTTTCTTCATCCTGCTTTACGGGAGTGACGCTTCCATCTTCAAGTGCTTTCAATGTCTTTATAAGCAAATCAGGACAAAGTGCGGCAAGTCTGTCAAAAAGCTCACCTGCAGTTTCTTCTTCACCGATTTCGGTTTCGGATACCAATAAAATATCACCCGTATCAAGACCTACATCCATAAGCATAGTTGTTACACCTGTTTTTTTATCACCGTTTATAACACTCCACTGAATGGGAGCAGCTCCTCGGTACTGCGGTAACAATGAGCCGTGAAGATTTACACAGCCGTATTTCGGAATATCAAGAATTCTTTTGGGCAGAATCTTACCGTATGCGGAAACAACAATAAAATCGGGAGAAATTGCCGCAATTTTTTCGTATGCTTCTTCGCCCTTCAATGTTTCGGGCTGATACATTTCAAGGTCATATTGTAAAGCTAATAGTTTTACAGGTGGAGGTGTCAGCTCCTGATGTCTGCCCTGAGGTTTATCAGGCTGTGAAATTACAAGCTTTACATCATAATCAGGATTTTCAACAAGAACTCTGAGTGCAGGAACAGCAAAATCCGGAGTTCCCATAAAAACAACACTTTTCATTAGACATCTTCCTAACAGTATGATTAATCGTAGTCACGGGTTGAGTAAACCTTCTCACCGGGTGCAAGACTGTCAATATAAAGCTTGCCGTCAAGATGATCAAGCTCGTGGCAGAAGCATCTTGCATGAAGCTCCTTGCCGCTGTAAAGGCACCATTTGCCGTCACGGTTCTGTGCTCTTACCTTTACAGTCATAGGACGCAGGGTTTTACCTGCTTTATGAGGCAGAGAAAGACAAGCCTCATCCTCTCTCTGTTCACCGCTGCTTTCAATAATTTCGGGATTAATAAGCTCAATAAAGCCGTCACCGAAATTTATAACAACAACGCGGCGTAAAATTCCTATCTGAACAGCGGCAAGTCCTATCCCCTGAGATTTTGTGAGAGTATCTCTCATATCATCAAGAAGAACATGTAGTCTTTCATCAAAAACCTCAACGGGTCTGCTCTTTTTTCTGAGAACGGGATCATCATCAACTCTTATTTGTCTGATAGCCATTAAAATCACTCTTCTTTAATCTATATTTTCAGGGTTGATATCAACATAAAGTGCAACATCAACAAATTCTTTCTTATTAAGAAATTCTTTAAGCAGCTCATCAAAAAATGAACGAAGCAACGGATTGTTCTTACACTTCACAATAAGTCTGCGCCGATAAGTATTATTTATCTTTGATACCTTAGGTGCCAAGGGTCCTAGAACTATAATTTTCAGTTTTTCATACTTTGCGGAATTCAATGCTACCATTGCATCAAAAAACCGTCGGGAGCAAAAAGCAACCTTATCTTCATCACTTCCCGAAAATCCTATAACGCAAATATCACAGAACGGCGGATATGTCATAGCCTTGCGCATAACAATTTCATTATTATAAAAGCTTTTATAATCCTGTGCGGCGGCAACGGACAAGATTTCACTGTCGGGAGAAACAGTCTGAATAACTGCTCTGCCCTTTCTTGAGCCTCTGCCTGCTCTACCGACAACCTGTGTTATAAGATCGAATGTCCTTTCGGCACTTCTGAAATCATCATTATACAGCTCTCTGTCGGCACCTGTAATACCGACTAAGGTTACATTCGGGAAGTCAAGTCCCTTTGCAACCATCTGAGTTCCGATTAAAATATCATAATCTCCGTTTGCAAAAGCGGAAAGGGATTTTTCATATGAATTTTTCGCACTTGTGGTATCGGCATCCATTCTGAGAATCTTTGCCTCGGGAAATCTGATTTTCAGCTCCTGCTCAATTCTCTGAGTTCCGAAACCTGAATACCTTATATTATTCTGTCCGCATAAAGGACATTTTTCCGTATACGGTGTTGAGTATCCGCAATAATGACACATAAGCCGTCCGTTTGCAGAATGATATGTCATGGAAATACTGCACTTCGGACATGTTATGACATGCTTGCACTCTCCGCAAACAACAAAAGTATTATATCCGCGTCTGTTTACAAGCAAAATAGTCTGTTCACGGTTAATAAGATTCATTGCAATTTCACCTGCAAGAAAGTCGCTTATTGCAAAAAAAGAGCTTCTGCTGTTTCTATCTGTGATATCAACAATATGAACCTCGGGCAACACAGAATTTCCGTAGCGCTCCTCCATCTCAGCAAGAAGATAATGTCCGTCAAGAGCCTTTGCATATGTTTCAACCGATGGGGTTGCAGAAGCAAATACCAATAATGCAGAATTATACGCACATCTGTACTTAGCAACATCCTTTGCATTGTAGCGCGGAGACATTTCTGACTTATATGTGTGTTCCTGTTCTTCATCAACAATAATAAGTCCGAGATTTTCAACCGGTGCAAAGACGGCACTTCTTGTTCCGATAACTACTTTTGCTTCACCCGTTTTTATTCTTTTCCACTCATCGTAGCGTTCGCCCATAGACAAACCGCTGTGCAAAACAGCTGTATTATCACTAAATCTGTTTTTGAACAAGGAAAAGGTCTGCGGAGTA
Organism: Acutalibacteraceae bacterium; assembly: GCA_045589395.1. Lineage (GTDB taxonomy): Bacteria > Bacillota > Clostridia > Oscillospirales > Acutalibacteraceae > RUG806. The sequence continues at coordinate 138,788 of JAZNOZ010000007.1, forward strand.
AGTGAAATTTCGGGGACCAGAACAATAACCGACTTTCCGTCAGCTATAACTTTTTCAATAAGCTCAAGATAAACATTGGTCTTTCCGCTGCCCGTAACGCCGTACAGTAAAGCTGTTTCTGCCTTTTCTGTCTTATAGGCACCGCTTAAAATATCAAAAGCTCTCTTCTGAGTTTTTGATAAAACAACCTTTGGCTTGTTTTCCGAGGAATATATACTCACAGGGGTTCTTGAAACCTGAATTTCAAAGGTTTCGCAAATTCCTTTATCTATGAGAAGCTTTATGACAGCAGAGGAAACTCCCGAAAAATAGCAAAGCTCTTTAAGTGTTGCAGAGCCTATGTCTTTTAATATGTCAACAACGCTTTTCTGCTTGTCCGTAAGACGAATGCTTTCACTTTCTGTCAGATATTTTTCACTCAGAGAAATATGCTGCACAGAAATGTCATTCACAGAAGAAAAAGCAGATATTTCAGATACAATATAACCTTTCCCCTCAAGCTTCGGTAAGATAAACGAATTTTTTGTTAAACCGCAGCTTCTGAGAATTGTGCTTTCCCTTACCTCGCCTTTTTTCTTTTTAAGGTAATTCACTATCTGTAAAGAAATCGGGTCATCCGAATCAATCTGAGTATCAATATAATCAGGACTGATTTTATATACTTTTTCGGTTTTAAGACACATTCCGCCCGGCAGCATTGCTTTTGCAGCAGAAAAATATGTGCAAAAAGTACGCTGTCTTATCCATAATGCGAGTGAAATCAATTCCTCATTTAACAAAGGCTTGGCATCAAGCACGCTGAAAACATCTTTTAATTCAAGATTGTTTTCGCTGCTTTCTTCTATTTTCAAAGCGAAAACAAATCCCTGACGCTTAACATTACCTCTTCCGAAAGGAACAAGAACACGCATTCCCGGCTTCAAAAAATCCTTCAGAAAGTCGGGAACATTATAACTGAACAGAGAATCAAAGCTGTATGTGCAATTTTCAACACCTACAAGGGCAATTATCCTGTCAGACATAGTTTTTTAATACTTGCTGATTTCTTCAGACTCTTTTATGGTATAGTATCCGTCAAGTAAATCTTCAACAGCAAGACTTACGGGCTTTTCAACAAGAATTTCACCGTTTTCCTTTGCTTCATCGGAAAGATCTCTTGACCGCTTTGCAACACCGACAACAAGAGAATATCTGCTTATACCGTCTTTAAGTAAATCCTTTAAATCAACATTAATCATAATACAAAACTCCTTATTCTTTTATAATATCATATACTGCTTCTATGCAGTCTGTAAGCTCATCGTTAACAACACAATAATCGTATTTATCGCGCTGCTTCATTTCTTCAAGGGCTATATTCAAACGAAGATCTATTTCTTCTTCAGTATTCTGCCCTCTGCCCTTTATGCGGCGGCGAAGCTCCTCTACCGACGGAGGAACGATGAAAATCGTTTTTGATTCAGGAAAAATAGACTTGAAATTCTGAGCACCGCGCACTTCAATAATAACAATTACGGTTTTGTTAAGTGCAGTCAGTCTTTCAACCTCACTTTTAAGTGTTCCGTAATAATTTTTACCGTACATAACATACTCAACAAATTCATTACGGTCTACCCTTTTCAGAAAATCCTCCTGAGATACAAAATAATAATCCTTTCCGTCAATTTCATCACAACGGGGGGCTCGTGTCGTGGCAGAAATTGTTTGTGCTATGTTTTCACTTTTTGCACAAAGTCCGTCCAGTACAGCATTTTTTCCTGCTCCTGACGGGCCTGATATAACAAAAATCTTGGCATTTTCCTGCATAATTAATCCTCCGCAATATCTCTGTGGTCAAATTTACCCACAAGCTTGTCCGGTTTAAGATAAGAAAGAATAACATGTTCGCTGTCTGTAAAAATAACAGACATTGTTTTGCGCCCTTGTGTCACATCCACCAATTTGCCGTCTTCCTTGGCGGTCTGGATTATTCTCTTGATGGGAGCCGACTCGGGGCTTACAACTGCTATTACTCTATCCGAATTTACCATATTACCGAATCCGACATTGATAAGCTTCATAATAAACTTCCTGTTATTCAATATTCTGTATTTGCTCTCTTATTTTTTCAACCTCTGACTTGATATTGATAACCTTTCTTGCAATTTCAATATCTGATGCCTTTGAGCCTATGGTATTTGCTTCTCTGTTGATTTCCTGAACAAGAAAATCAAGCTTTCTGCCTACAGGCTCATCTGCTTCAAAGAATGAACGAAGCTGATCGATATGGCTTCTGAGTCTGACAGTTTCCTCTGCCACCGCAATTTTATCAGCAAAAATAGCAGCTTCTGTGAGCAAACGCTGTTCATCAACCTGTGTATCATCCAGCAATTCCTTCATTCTGGCTTTAAGCTTTTCATTATATTCACTTACAGTCTGAGGAGATCTCTCTTCAATAAATGAAACCTCACTTAAAATTGTGTCTGCCCTTGAAAGAACATCCTCTTTAAGCTTTGCGCCCTCAACCTCTCTCATAGTAATAAAGGACTTAACAGCTTCATCAACAACACCTTTAACTGCATTCCAGATGCCTTCTTCATCGGCAGGTGCTTTCTTAACAGAAAAAATATCGGTATGCGTTGTAAGCAATTCAACATTATTGTTCATTTCAAGAGAATATTTTTCACAAAGCTCTTTTATTGCAGCCATATACCCGGAAGCCAAAGAATGATTGATCTGAACAACACCCTCTTCAACCTGCTCTGTTTCAATCTGAATGAAGCAATCAACCTTACCTCTTGAAATATACTGCTGAAGGTGTGCTTTTACCTTTTCTTCAAGAAAAGAATATGCTCTGTATATCTTTGAATTAAATTCAAAAAATCTGTGGTTTACACTTTTTATTTCTACCGTTACGGTCATTCCGGCAACAGTCTGCACTGCTCTGCCGTAACCTGTCATACTTTTTATCATTATAAAAACTTCTTTCTTTTATATCAGTAACAGCCTGACTGTCTTTTAAGTAAGCTTACTTCATCATTTGTAAGATAGCGGTATTCTCCGACCTTCAATCCGCCGAGTCTTAACTGACCTATTGACATTCTTTTAAGTCTTACAGTTTCAAGACCTGCTTCCTCACACAGTCTTCTTATCTGACGGTTTCTTCCCTCAAAAAGTGTTATTTCAAGGGACGAACGGTCTTCTTCCTTACTCAGAACTCTGACATCGGCAGGCATAGTTTTTCTTCCGTCTATCATAAGAGAGGAGGTAAGTATACTTATCTGATCCTCTGTTATAGCAGGCTTCACACTTACTCTGTACACCTTTGCGATATGACGCGACGGATGTGTTAATGCATTTGCAAATTCACCGTCATTGGTAAACAGCAATAAGCCTTCCGAATCTCGGTCAAGTCTGCCTACGGGATAAACTCGCTTACCGACATCCGCTACCAGCTGAGCCACACATTTTCTGTCCATCTCATCGCTCATTGTGGTAACAAAGCCACGAGGTTTATTGAGCATAAGATAAATATAATTTTTATCCCTTGTAAGCTTTTTGCCGTTAACGGAAACAGTATCTCTCTTGGGGTTTATTTTATCTCCTACAGATGCTGTCTGTCCGTTTACCTTGACTCTGCCTGCTGCTATCATTTCTTCTGCTTTTCTTCTTGAAGCAACACCGCAGTCAGCCATATATTTTTGTAATCTTATTAATTCTTCCATTTAACAAACCATCCGGTAAGTATATTTTTTATTCTGTCGAACAATGTGCTTTGTTCTTCAGAATTTTCTGATTTTTCAATACTGCTCTGTGCAAGAAGCGTTGCACAGGCAAATACCTTGTCGCCGGAGAGCAATCTGACTTCACCTAAAACTTCATCTGCCGAAACCGGTGCGTAAACAAATGCGGGCACTGATATTTCAACAGTAAAATTACTGATTTCTTCAGCGGTTGAATATGTAAGTGCATTGCTTAACCGACAATTAACCGATTTTTGCTCTGAGCCGACAACATCAATTTCGGGAAGACTCGGGCAGTCTGCTTCATAAACCCGGACTGTATCAAAACCGTAATCATACAGCTTTTTATGGTCATTCCAATCATCGGGAGCATTCAAGGTTACGGCAATGAGCAGAGAATCATCCTTTTCAACCGCAGACACAAGACATCTGCCGCTTGACTTTGTAAATCCTGTTTTGATACCGATACATCCGTCATACATTCCGAGAAGCTTATTGTGATTGTTTACATATAAGGTCTTTCCGTTTGTGAATTCAATACGGGCAGATTTCATATTTACCATTTCACAAAAAACAGGAATTTTCATCGCATAACAGGCAAGAATTGCCATATCGGCTGCTGTGGAATAATGATTATCGGCATCAAGCCCCGAAGGGGTAACAAAAGAGGAATCTTTCATTCCTATCTGCTGCGCCTTCTCATTCATCATCACGGCAAAATTCTCTAAAGAGCCGCCAACAAAAGCAGCAATAGCATTTGCACCGTCATTCCCCGAAGACAGCAGGGTTGCAAGAACAAGACTATAAAGGTCGATAGTATCTCCTTTTTCTAAACCGAGAGAAGTACCGTCAACCCCTGTTATTTCATCGCCTACAGTTACCGTTTCTTTCAGTCTTCCGCTTTCAACGGCAATAACTGCAGTCAATATTTTTGTTGTGCTTGCAATTGTTTTTTGTGCTTCTGCATTTTTTGAGCAAATAACCTCTTTTGTGTCTGCACACATAAGAACATAGGAATCGGCACTGATTTCAGACAGAGCCTGAGCTTCAAACGGAAACACCAAAAAAGTAACTGCCGTTAATAATAATATAAAGATTTTTTTCACAAGACCACCCCGCATATAAATATATATGCGAGGAAGTCCGAGTTATCACTGTGCCGAATCCGCCTGATTACCTGATTTTGTTTTTGTTACGATAGCATTTACCTTATCAATAACCTCGGGAACCATATTGACAATGCGTTCTGCGGCATTATCGTTTGAGGTGATGTGCTTAAGTGTAACTTCTCCGTTCTTAAGAACAAGAAAAGCAACGGGATTAATTGTTATACCGGCTCCGCCGCCGCCGCCGAAAAGCTGGTTATTGTTTTTTGAGGGGAAATCCGAACCGCCGGAAGCAAAACCGTAGGTTACCTTTGAAACAGGTATTACCGTTACTTCATCAGAAAGAATAACGGGTTCACCGACAATTGTGCTTACATCAACAAGCTGACGGACCTTCTCAATAGTTGTTGATAAAATTCCTGCTGCAGTCTGATTATTCATTTGGAACTTCACTCTTTTCTTCAGTATTATTTTCTTTATTTGATTTTCCTGCACTGTCATTTTTCATTGTCAGGAAAATTTTTACGGCCATACGCCCTAGCACCTTGAACAAAAGCTTAATAACAAGGGCAAGAACAATTCCTGTAAAATATATAGGAATTATATATATATTCGCGATAAAGGAAGCGTTGCTGAATCGCGCAATATAATCAGGATAAATATTGAAATCATATTTTCTTATTTTATATTTTGATACCAGTGCACCGAGTATCGGGAATACGGTTGCACACACTTCTCCGTAATATATAGCGGTTGCAGCAGCATCACCCTTTGTGCAGCTGACATCAATATACAGCTCTTCAAAAACAACACCGTTCAAGGCATTTCCCGTAAATGTACCAAGATATGAGAATATGCGTTTAAGGATAATAATTAATCCGTCAACTCCGTTCGAACGGTAAATAAGATGTATAAGACTCTCTTTTTTAGGCTGTGCGGGAGCAGCTTCTGTTGCAGCAGCTTGTGTACTATCTGCCGGTTGTTGGGCTTGGGCAGCATCTGACTGCTCACCCGTCAATGGCACTGCCTCTTCAGCAACAGTCTGTACTGCTTTTTCAGGGACTGTTTTAGCTTTCTTTTTTGCAGGATACAAGGGAACCTTCACAAACAGCCATTTTATGTATGCAGATGTGTTTTCATTTGAATATTCAATATTGATATGCACTTTTATACACAGGGCAAGAATTATCACAGCTATAATTGCAAGTATAATCCACCCGATTATTTTAAGCACAATCACAAAAACACCTCCGTCTCAGTCTTATTTTTCAAAGAATAGAAATCTGTCCGTCTATCACAGACTCATCATTTTTTATATTTTCCAATGCTGTTGCAGCCGCCTTAACATCGGGAATTTCGGGCAACTCCGCAAGAGAAGACATACAAAAGCATTTCAGGAAATCAGTTGTAGTACAGTATATCAAAGGTCTGCCGGGTAAGTCAAGCCTTCCGCATTCTTCAATAAGATTTCTTTGACATAAGGTATTCATTACACCACTGCAGTCAACACCTCTTACCTGCTCAACAAATGCCTTTGTTACAGGCTGATTATATGCAACTATTGCAAGCACTTCAAATGCAGCAGGAGAAAGAGGCTGATTTCTTTTCATATCAAGCACATTTCTGACAGCCTCGGCATACTGCGGTTTTGTTGCAAACTGCACTTTAGAGCCAAGATATAAAAGAGTTACCGCACTTCCTCTTTCCTCATAATCATTTTTTATTTCATCAAGAATTACAGCCAATTTTTCGGGAGTACAGCCCAAGGCATCCATAAGCCTTGTGCGTTCCATTGGCTCACCGCTTGCAAAAATAATTGCTTCAACGGTATTTTTAATGCTTATAACATCATCCATCAAGGTTAAGTTCTCCCTCCGGAACTTTTATAAGTTCAATAGTTATATCTTCTCCGCTGCCGTGAATCTGTATATGCTTTGTTTTTGCAAGATCCAAAACTGCAAGAAATGTTGCGACCATTTCCGAACGGCTATGAGAGGTTTTTATCATATCGTTAAATTTCTGCTTGCCGCCGGTTAAAAGCATATCAACAATACTTTTTATTTTTTCGGAAACAGAAACTATCTTTTTTGCAACAATAGTTCTGAAAGCATCCAACGGAGGAGGCATTTTACGAAGTCTTTTGCCTACAACACGCATATATGCATTAAGCAGTTCTATTGAATCGTGAATTCTTTTATAAGACTGCTCTGCCTCAAAGGGCTGCTGCGGTCTTGCAATACAGTTAAAGCCGTCTGTCTGCTCCGATAATGCCTTTGCAACCCGCTTACATTCAGCATACTCAATAAGCTCTCCGCTCAATTCTCTTCTTAATGTTTCCCCTTCTTCATATACGGGAAGCAGAGAAACTGTTTTTATATGAACAAGCCTTGCTGCCATTTCAAGAAATTCACTGGCAACATCAAGATTCAATTCCTGCAGTTCTCTTATATAGGCAGTATACTGTTCAACCAATTCAACAATCGGGATGTCATATATATTCAATTTATGTTTTGCAATAAGATGAAGAAGCAAGTCCATAGGACCTTCAAAAACTTCTATCTTATAATTAATACTGTTCATAAAATTACCTGTTCTGAATTAAAATAACGCAAAGGGTAAGCTTGTTACAAAGTCTATAACATCATAAATCCAACCGCTTATAAAGCTTATGGGAGAAAAATTCAAACGGTTAAAGAAGAAAATCAAGGCAAACAGTACATACATTGAATAGCGTTCATACTGCAATATCTTATAATATATACGGTCGGGCAATATCAGACCGAGAATTCTCGAGCCGTCAAGCGGAGGCACGGGAATAAGATTGAAAACAGCAAGCATAACATTGATAAGGCTTGAATATGCAAAGAAAAGATATGCAATATAAATAATATTTCCGTCTGCAAAACCGCTGAAAACCAGAACAAGATTGCTCAGCAAGGAAAATATAACTGCCAATAAAAGATTGGAAACAGGTCCGGCAAGTGAAGTTAAAGCAAAATATTCTTTTCTTTTTTTAAAATTTCTTATGTTCACAGGTACCGGCTTTGCATAACCGAAACCGAATAAGAGCATCATAACAGCACCGACACCTGAGATATGAGCTAATGGATTAAGCGTAATTCTGCCGCTCAGTCTGCCTGTGTGGTCACCGAGCTTTGCGGCCATCCATGCATGTGCACTTTCGTGTACGGGAATACAGCACAAAAGAACAAAAATTCGTGCACACAGCAAAACTACAGTTTCAAGAGTTGATTCTCCTTCTCCTAAAAACATAGAAAGAATTTCACCTATCATAAGTTAATACCTCCTGTTATATTACTTTTTATATCCTGCAACAAAACGGTTTACACCGAAAACATCGAATATCTGCTTTGTTTGGAGCTTTTCAGAAAACATATCTGCGATAATATCACTCTGTTCTTCACCGCATTCCACTGCAACAAAACCGTTCGGATTTACTTTATCAAGCCAGTTTTTTTCAAAAGCTCTGTAAAAAACAAGTCCGTCTTCTCCTCCGTCAAGAGCCGTATGCGGTTCCTTTAAGACTTCTGCCTGTAAGGATTTTATTTCTTCAAAAGGAATATACGGCGGATTTGAAACGAGCAAATCAACATTGGGCAAAGAGGAAACACCATCATTCAGAACATCGAATTTAAGCACCTTTGCATTTTTAAGAGAGTGAAGCTCGAGATTTTTTTGTGTATATTTCAAAGCATTATCAAAAAGCTCAAACATAACCACCTGAGTATCGGGACATTCTTTTGCAATGGAAATACCGATGCAGCCGCTTCCCGTGCACAGGTCATATACGGTTTTATAGGAATTATTTCTGATTTCTTTTATGCAGATTTCAACAAGCTGTTCTGTTTCGGGCCTGGGAATCAGCACTCCCTCACCTACATAAAATGTTGATTTATAGAAATCCCATTCTCCGAGAATATACTGTAACGGTCTGCCCGAAATTCTCTGCGAGAGCATTTCTTCATACCTGTCAAATATATCCTGAGTTACTGTATCATCAGAGTGAAGGAAAAAATCAACCTGCTTAAAATCTGCCGCACCAATAAGCAACTGAAGCGCCTCAAAATCAGCATCCTCTATTGCATTTTTCAGCAATCTCTCTTTTCCCGAATTATGAAGTTCTCTGAAAGTAAAACTCAAAGTCTGTCATCCTCCGGATTATCCGTAATAACAGCCTTTATAGAGGTAATTGCAACCTCTATCATACTGTCATCGGGCTCTTTGGTTGTTATTCTCTGCATCCAAAGTCCCGGTGCTGATAAAATCTTGGTAAGTATATTATCGTGCTTTCCTGCATATTTTATAAATTCATAGCTTATTGCGGTAACAACGGGAAGATTCACTGCCACTTTTATTATCATCCACAAAAGTCTGTTTGTATCCTCTTTCAGATCGGGAAAAATAAGAAGCAAAGCCGAAGACATAAATACGCTTATTATAAGCACCACAAAAATGAAGCTTGTGCCGCATCTGGGATGAAAACGCTTACAGGAACGAACATTTTCAACTGTCAGTTCAAGTCCTTTTTCATAACAGAAAATTGATTTATGCTCTGCGCCGTGATACATAAACACGCGCTTTATATCCTTCATCTGTGAAACTGCAAACATATATGCAACCATTATTATCATTCTTATAATCCCCTCAAAAAGAGCATGATAAGAAGCAAGTGCACCGTCAAAAAGTTTTGCATCTGCAATATCAACAACATATGTAGGCAGAAAAATAAACAAACCACCAAACAAAACAACTGCAAGAACAGAAGCAATACCTGTTATTACATTCATCATTTTCGGACCCATGTGGTCATTAAGCCACTTGTCAAGCTTTGACATATTTTCGGGATTTTCTTCATCCTCAAGCTGTCCCGAAAGCTCTGCTGAACGCATTAGACTTTTATAGCCTATCAGCATTGATTCAATAAAGTTTACAATTCCACGAATAAAAGGCCAGCCTAAAAATTTAATTTTATCCTTGATATGCTTAACCTCGGTAAATTCGGTTATAATTTCACCCTCTTTGTTTCTTACGGACATTGCGCATCCTTTGGGACCGTTCATCATAACGCCCTCCATTAGAGCCTGTCCGCCGACAGAGGTTTTATGAACAATTTTTTCTTTATCCTTCATTATTTTTCCTTTCCGTCAGTAAGGTTAACAGAAACTATCGGCAGTGTAATAACAGCCTCTGTACCTTCACCTAATGTACTTATTATATCTAATTTCCCGTTGTGAAGGTTTATTATCTCATCACAAACAGCAAGACCTATACCTGAACCCTTTACAGACAAATTAGCCTTATAAAATTTCTGCTTGACCTTCGGTAAATCCTCTGCGGAAATACCGCAGCCTGTATCAGCGATACTTATTTTAAGCTCTTTTGCAGAAAGAAGAGCAACTATTGATAGCTTGCCACCTGCGGGAGTGTATTTCACGGCATTATCAATAATATTTACAAATACCTGCTTTATCCTGTCCGGGTCACCGTTCATAGGAGCGGGATAATCGGGAACTGAATAAAAAAATTCTATTCCCTCTCTTGAAATACGATCTCTGAGCATAAAAACTGCTTCATCAAGCTCTGCAAGAACATCTATTTTCTGCAAACGCAATTTAAGCCTTCCGCTTTCCATTTTTGAGAAGTCGAGCAGATCCTCAACCAGAGAATACAAGCGCTCCGTTTCACTGAGAATAACCTTAAGTCCGTCATTTACGGTTGAATCCGAACTTTCATTTATACATAAAAGTGTTTCTGTCCATCCTTTAATTGCCGTCAAAGGTGTTCTCAGTTCATGAGAAACGGTTGAAATAAACTCGTTCTTCATTCTGTCGGTTTTATCTATCTCATTTATCATATAATTGATAGATTCAGCCAGCTGTGTTATTTCATCCGATTTATTTGAAGCAATTTCAACCTTTTCGCTGTAATTACCCTTTGCAATTCTTCTTGCCGCAACATTAAGCTTTTTTACAGGTACAACAATGGAACGGACAAAGAACAAGCCCGAGAAAATAACCAACAGCAAAGCAAACAGACAGCCCAGTATTACCATTACTGTAATTTTTGACAGCTGAGAATCTATGCCTTGCAAAGAAATGATATATCTTACAGCACCCGAAGATTCACCGTTAACACGGGGAAGAAGCACAGAAAGTGCCATAATTCTCTCCCCTGAGCTGAGCTTTCCTCTCCACATTCCTCTGCCGGAGGGCGAAGAAAGTGCAATCTGATAATCCTCGTGAATTTCTTCTTCAACTGTAAAGCCCGTTGAAGAAACTATAACCTCTCCGTTTCGGTCATACACCCAGACCTCGGCAACATTTATCTCATTAAAGTTTTCAACATATTCGTGGGCTCTTGATGCAAAAACATCATCGTTGGAACCGATATACGGACTGAAGAAATCTGCAAGCGCACTACTCTGCCCTAATGAATCAAGCTTTTCCTCTACAGAAGAATAATAGTAGGAGGAAAGAAAAAGCAAAACAGCAGCAGCAAAAAAGGACAAAATGAGAGAAATAACAAGAATGGTTGTCAACAGCCATCTTATCGTGATACCGCTTCTGAACATATTTCTCCCTCCCTTTAAGCTTTGTTTATATACTTCTTTGCCGACTGATTTGCTTTATGCAAGCCACTTATATCCGACACCCCAGATAGTAGTAAGATTTTTCGGAGTTGACGGATCATCCTCAAGCTTCATTCTCAGGCGTCTTATATTAACATCAACAACCTTTTCATCGCCGTAGTACATATTACCCCAGACATGATTAAGAATTTCGTTTCTTTCCAAGGGTACATTCGGGTGATTAAAAAAGTATTCAATTATCTGAAATTCAACCTGAGTAAGTTCAATAATTTTTCCGTTTTTGGTAAGTGAGCGGCTTCTTAAATTAAGCACAAACTCACCAAGCTCTATAATATCTCTTTTATCCTGACTTTTAGCGGCAAACTCTTTATTAAGAGTTACTCTTCTGTATATGGCATCTATTCTTGCCATAAGCTCAGACGGTGAAAACGGTTTTGTCACATAATCATCTGCCCCAACCAAAAGTCCGGTTACCTTATCCATTTCCTGTGTTTTTGCAGTAAGTATAATAATTCCCAATGTACTGCTTTTTTTTCTTAACTGCTTACAAACTTCAAGACCGTCTATAACAGGCATCATAATGTCGAGCAATGCGATATCAATTTCACCCTTATATTCATCATAAAGCTGCAAAGCTTTTTCACCGTTATCAGCCTCAACAACTTCAAAACCGTTTCTTTTAAGGTTAATAACAATAAATTCTCTTATTGATTTTTCATCCTCTGCAACTAAAATCCGCTTCAAGTTCATTCGCCTCCTAATTAAGCTCAATCTGTTCTTTTACAAATGACGGTGAAATATCCATAGAGTCCCCCAACTGTGTTATTTTAACCGTATAGGTGGGCGTTTTATAAGTATTTTCACCATCAGCCTCTGTTAAAAATACAATAGAAAAAAGTAAATTTTCTTCTTCATCAAAATTTTTCAAACGAAACTGTGTGGTATGCGTTTCATAATCATAGGTTATATAAGAATATTCATAAAAGGAATCAATACTCATTGTAAAACCGTCATAAGCATTTCTGTAATACTTTCCGATGCTTTGCAGCTCTTTTTCCGACAAACGAAGCCATTCGAGTATTTTTATCTGTTCTGATTCGCCGCCCGGAAGATTAACTGCGGTTGAAGATACATAATCTTTTTCTACAGGAATTTCAATCAGATAATCAGAGTTTATATCCTGCGAGAACAATTCGGAAACACGGGAGGTTTTTTTCATACTTTTTTCACCGGAAAGAAACGATGGCGTGATAAGTGTTGATTTTTCGGAATCATAAAAAACTATATGTGTAAAATATTCCGAATTTGATGCAATACAATCAATGTACATTCTATATGTACCGTCTTTAAGATCGTATGTGAGTCCTGAAAAAGAAGCAACATCCGATGTAAATTTCAATTCGCTTGCAGGCTGTATAATTTCATTTTCGGCATCAATTTCCATAACACGGGCTGCAGCATGCTGCGGATGAACAGTATTATCGTAATAAATGTAAAACATTTCATTAAGCCCGTCAAAATCGAGGTCAACAAAAATATAATCATAAACAGGAACCGTTCCGAGAGAACTTAATTTCTTCACGGTATTTTTTTCAAGCGATATTTTATATATAGACAGATTCTTTGACCTCGCCGCGTCGGGCATTGTCCAGACAACAGCAATTTCAAGTAAATTCCCCTGGTCCAGATTACAGAATTCTATACTATAAACATCTGTACCGTTTCCGACAACATCTGCAACACTAAACCATTCTTTTCCGTCAAAATCAAGAAGATGCATATGTACATCGCTTGATGTTTTGCTGTTTTTATAAAAAACTATTGCTTCAGCATATGAGTCCGAGTCAATATCGTTAAGCACATAAGCCGAACGGTGTTCACCCGATACTGGACTTAAAAGTGAAACACCTGTTCCGACAGCTTCCTCAAAAGCCTCCTGAATCAGAGCATTTTCACCCGTAAGCTTAGGTGTCCTCATAAGCTCATCAACGGAAAACAGGTCAAACATTGCACATGCATTAAACAACAATATGCAACAAATGACAAAAACCATCATTTTAACAGCAGATGCAATGTTTTTCATACCTTTCCTCCGTAATTTTTAATAAGCTTTATTTAACAGTTATAGTGATGGTGTATTCTCCTCTTACCCAACTGTCTGTAAGAGTTCTGAGAATTATTTTTGCAGGAACTGTGTTTTCACCCTTTTTGAGTGTTATTCCGTCAAGCACGGGAACAGCATATGCTGCCGTGCCGTCTATTTTCATTACAGAATCTGCAGGCCCGATTATCTGAACAGACTCGATTGACTTTGTTGTAACTGTTGCGCCCTTGGGAATTGAGCTCTTCTCATATTCAACGGGAACCTCAAGCCAACGCTTTTCCATGGAAGACATATCAACCTTTACAACAAATTCACTTATAGAATCGTTTAATGTGTAAGGCAGCTCCTGCGTGCTTAATGTTATAAAATTGACAACATTGTTAATCTGTGAAAAATCAATAGTACCTACTGAAATTTCATCCGCATCAATAAGCTCACTGTCTGCAGAAGATAGTGTGACATTTACTTTTGAAGGAGAGATTACATATTTAACACCTTTTGTCTTGTATGCAGCGGGCATATTTGTAAATGTTACGGTCGGTGTATATTCCGAAGAGAATGTTACGGGAACTGTAACATAAACAGGTTCCTCTGACTCAAATTTAACATTTGCAAAGGTCTGCTTATCCGTAGCACCAACAGGTACTATTGCTGCTTCAAGAGTCTGAGTGGAAGAAAGCTCCTGTGACAGAGCAACAACCGCTTTTACCGAAACAATTTTATTGATTTCAAGTGAAGGACCTGTAAGAGTAACAGTATCAACACTTACTCTTGGGTTTTCTCTTATAAAGCCTTCTGCCAGAGAATAACCTTTTTCCTCTTCTACCTCTGCCGACACTTCAAAGCTTTTTGATGTCGGTTCATCGAAATAAAGTTCAATATATGTTGAAGAGTAATTGGTGATTTCGGCAGCATCGGTTTCTTCTGCCAATTTTACACTTAACGGCAGACTGTAAATACCGGCGGCGGTTACAGATGAAAGTGATACTGTTGCAACAATATTCTCTCCGAAAGAAGAATCGTTAACGATATAGCTTTTTCCCTTTACGGTAACATCAACATAATAATCAGTGTTTCCGTACAGCTCAAAGCCGTTATTATAAGGGGTGCTTCCTTCAAAATTTATCTGCACCTTAACATCCTGAAAAACCTTTTCCGTTTCGGGGGTCTGATACATTGAAACCGCAAACCAGAAAAGAATTGCTACAATAATGGAAAAAACAAAAACTATCTTATTATTTTCCAATAAAGCTGAAAACGAAAGCTTCTTTGCTTTTTTTGAATCACTCATTGATATTTTCCTCGCTTTCATTTACATTTACGGAAACTTCTTCCTTAAGAACTGATTCTTCTGCAATTTCTGCAGCTTCTTCACTTACCTTAGCAATTTTCTCTGTCTTATCCTTCTTCTTTGAGAAAAATGACTTTTTAGTCTGCTTGGTATTATCTGCAAGAAGATAGTGACCGAGAAGCTCTCTTAATTCACTGTCTGACATTCCTCTTTTAAGCTGACCGTCAACCGCAAGAGAAATCATACCTGTTTCTTCACTTGTAACAACAACAACAGCATCAGAATTGAAGCTTACTTCAAGTGCTGCTCTGTGTCTTGTTCCGACATTTTCCGTAATCTCGCGATCATTCTTCATAGGAATAACACAGCGGGCAGCAACAATTTTACCGTCTTTTATAACAACTGCACCGTCATGCAAAGGAGCCTTCGGATAGAAAATACTGCAAATCATTTCATATGTAGTAACAGCATTGATAGGAACAGCCTGTTTTGTGATATTACCGAGCAGAGTGTTTCTCTGGAAAACTATCAGGGAACCTACTTTACTGCGGCTCATTGCACCGCAGGCACGGCAGACTGCATTGATTGAATCGACAAGCTCTTCGTCGTTATTGGACGAAAAGAAAGAGAATTTTCCGGAGAATCTGCGCTTACCCACATTTTCAAGAGCCTGACGCAGTTCTGCTGAAAACAGAACAACAAAGATTACAATTATATCTCTGAAAAGCTTTGAGAATATAAATGAACTTGTTTCCATTCCGATAAATGCAACTATTGCATAAGCAATAACAATAAGAATTATTCCTTTGATAACCTGTATTGACTGTGATTTTCTCAGCTGTAATATAAGTCCGTATACCAATAATGCAACAAGCAGGATATCCAAGGTATCGGAAACAATATCATAATTGAGAATAACATCTTTAATCTGACTGAATATAGTTTGTAGAGTTTCGGCAAACATTCTGAAGACACCACCAATTTTATTTTTTTATAATCAATGTAACGGCATGGGCTCTGATACCCTGAAGTTTTCCCGTAAAACCAAGACCTTCCTCCGTTGTAGCTTTCACGCTGATTGAGTCTGCCTCAACCAGACATGCTTTTGCGATATTTAAGCGCATTGCGTCAATATAAGGTGAAAGTTTAGGTTTCTGGGCAATAACGGTTGCATCAACATTTCCGACTCTGTAGCCTTTCTCATCAAGAAGCAAAACACATTTTTTAAGAAGCTCTATACTGTCTGCCCCTAAAAAAGCGTCATCATTATCCGGAAAATGTTTACCGATATCGCCTAATGCCAAAGCTCCGAGAAGTGAATCGCAAACCGCATGAACGAGCACATCTGCATCAGAATGGCCTAAAAGACCTTTTTCGTATTCTATTTCAACTCCGCCGAGAATAAGCTTTCTGTCGGGCGCAAAAGCATGAACATCATAACCGTGACCGATTCTGAACATAAACTGTCACCTCGCAAAATTATTTACCGCTTAAAAGCTCTTTGCAAGCAGCAATTTTTACTGCCGCACATAAAATACGAGTTGCAACCTTTAATTCATCTGCTGTAGGACAAGAGGGTGCAATTCTGATGTTCTGATCCTCAGGGTCAATTCCGTAGGGATGGGTTGCACCGACTGAAGTGAGTGTAAGCCCGCATTCCTTGCAAAGCTGACCGACATATTTTGCAGAACCTGTTACACAGTCAAGACTGATAAAATAACCGCCTCTGGGGGAATTCCACTGTGCGATTCCGAGTCCCGAGAGTTGTTCATCCAAAACCTCAAGAACTGCATCAAACTTAGGTCTGAGAATATCCGCATGCTTCTTCATTTTTTTCCTGACATCATCAAGAGTTCTGAAAACATATGCATGCTTGAGCTGATTTATCTTATCATAGCTTATAATCTGAAGAGTAAGTCTTGAAGCAATTTCTTTTATATTTCTGTCGCTTGCGGCAAGAACAGCAACACCTGCACCGGCGTATGTGATTTTTGAGGTTGATGCAAACATAACAAAATTATCTTCATTACCGTACTTTTCAGCCGCATCAAGAATATTCTTAAGCACATCGTGCTCTTCATACAAATCGTGAATAATGTACGCTGCGTCCCAGATAACTCTGAAATCCTTTGCAGCAGGCTTCATCGCTGCAAGGCGTTCAACGGTTTCGTCTGAATAAGTTATACCGTCGGGATTGGAATACTTGGGAACACAGAACATTCCCTTTACATCGGGGTCCTTGATAATCTCTTCAACCTTGTCCATATCAGGACCTGTTGCTGTCATAGGCACGCTTATCATCTGAAGACCGAAATGCTCTGCTATTGCAAAATGTCTGTCATAACCGGGAACAAGTGCTATAAATTTTCTGTTTTTATTAAAAATCCAGGGTTCATTCCCCGCAACACCGTGCGAGCAGCACTGTGAAAGATAGTCATACATAAGATTAAGGCTTGAGTTACCGCATGCAATAACCTTTGAAGCATCAACACCGAGCATTTCACCGAAAAGCTTTCTTGTTTCATCAAGTCCGAAAAGAACACCGTAGTTTCTGCAGTCCGTGCCGTCTGCTGATTTTACGCCTAACTGTTCTTTTGTGATATTAAGCAAGTCATCAGACAAATCAAGCTGCTCAGCTGCCGGCTTACCTCTTGCCATATTTATAGAAACACCTTCATCAAGGTATTTTTTGTATTCTGCTTTTGCCTGTTCTTCAAACAAGCGAAGTTCTTCAAGGGAATAATCTGCAAGTTTTTTCATTTTTCTGTTACCTTTTCTGTCAAAAATTTTACTTAATCACCGCATATACAAAAAAAGTGATTATTATCTTGAATATTTTAACATAAACAAAAAGACAAATCAATATTATTTATAAATATTTATATATAGAAAAGCTTAATTTTTTATTAAAACAAAAAAACCTCCGTAAAAACGAAGGTTTATAAAACAGTTATTTTTCGCTTCTTTCTCGGATAATCAATCTTGTGGGAGTTCCCTCAAGACCGAAAACCTCACGGATCTGATTATCAAGATAACGCTGATAGCTGTAATGAAAAAGCTCCTTGTTATTAACAAAAGAAACAAATGTGGGCGGACGGGTGGAAGCCTGTGTCATATAATAAATCTTCAGACGCTTACCCTTATCCGTAGGAGGCTGTACTCTTGCCTGTGCATCAGCAAGCACCTGATTGAGTCTGCCCGTAGGAATTCTGAGAGCATTCTGGTCATCAACATATTTTATCAGCTCATACAGTCTGTCAAGTCGCTGACCTGTTTTTGCAGAAATAAAAATTATAGGAGCATAAGACATAAACGAAAAGTCATCCATAAGCTTTTTGCGGTACGAATCCATTGTTTTGCCGTCTTTTTCATATGCATCCCACTTGTTTACGGCTATAATACAAGCCTTTCCTTCTTCGTGGGCAATTCCCGCAATTTTTGAATCCTGCTCTGTAAAGCCCTCAAGAGCATCAATCATAATAACACATACCGTTGCCCTCTGAACAGCCATAACAGCACGCATAACGCTGTATTTTTCAATCTGGTCATCGACCTTTGATTTACGGCGCAAGCCTGCTGTGTCAATAAACATAAACTTCCCGTGCTTATTATTAACCTCGGTATCCGTTGCATCTCGGGTTGTTCCGGCAATGTTTGAAACGAGAGTTCTCTCCTCTCCGCACAGGGCATTAACAAGAGAAGACTTACCTACATTGGGCTTACCGATTATAGCAACCTTGATAATTTCATCATCCTCTTCCTGAATCTCTTCATCGGGAAGATGCTTTATAACCTCATCAAGCAAATCGCCCGTGCCGTGACCGTGAACGGAAGAAACGGGAAAAGGATCACCCAGACCGAGATTATAAAACTCATAAAAATCTGCAGGCAGCTCACCTATTGTGTCACACTTGTTAACACAAAGAATTATAGGCTTTCCGCTTTTGAGAAGCATGGTTGCAACCTCAGCATCGGTAGCAACTATACCTGTTCTTAAATCAGTAACAAAAATTATTGCATCCGCGCTGTCTATAGCCATCTGTGCCTGGCGGCGCATCTGTGACAGAATAATATCATCGGAATACGGCTCAATACCGCCCGTATCAACAATGAGGAATTTTCGGTTCAGCCACTCACAATCGGCATAAATACGGTCACGGGTAACACCGGGTCTGTCATCAACAATGGCAAGCCGCTGTCCGGACAGCTTATTAAAAAGTGTGGATTTGCCGACATTAGGTCTGCCGACAATCGCAACAATCGGCTTTGACATAAATTCTCACCTTTTAACCGAATAAATTCGGCTCTTTCTCCCTTGAAGGGTTAATATTTATTATAAAAAATATCAAACAAACCATAGCCGTCATTTGTTGTGATACCGATATTCACATTGAGCTCCTTTTCGACATCAGTAAGTGTTACATCATCAAGAAAAATAAGCTCCTCATCACTTTTGAACATAACAGACGGCAGCAAAAGCTCGTTTGTCTGCAGCTTTTCTTTGCTGAAAAAATCTATAATTTCCCTGCCGGTTATAAGTCCCGAAACAGTAACCTTTTCACCAAAAAAGGTATTAACTATACCGTAAACATCTATACGGCTTGATGTGAATTTTTCACAGAAGCTGTCTGCTATTTTCTTCAGCAGAGGATAGGCTGCCGTTCCTGTCACAACAGCAAAATGACGCTGCATTGTATCTGTTTCGGCTTCTTGCAAAGCAGCCATAAATTCATTTTCAAGCAGAACACTGGAACCGACACCGTTATCAAGCTGCGGAAAATCACGGTAGTATTCATACTCGGGAAAAGCTCTTTTGGCAAGGATAAAAAACTCATCTGAGGGAAAAGCAATTTTTTCTCTGCCGTTTCCCGTAAGCTTTGCATTGAAATTATCAATAATATCAATAACTCTGCCGGCACTTTCTTCATCAAATGAGCTAAGCTCATAAAGATTTTCCCTGTATTTTGTAAGTCCGACAGGAACTGCAGCAACGCTGTTGATGCTTTTAAGCTCACTCAATTTTTCAAGGGAATACTGCAATTCTTCCCCGTCATTTATCCCCGGACATAAAACAAGCTGGGCATTGATTTCTATTCCCGCATCAGCAAAACGCTTCAGAAATCCGAGTGCTTTCCCTGCATTCGGATTGCGCATCATTTTAACTCTCAATTCCTCATTCATTGTATGAACTGACACATTGACCGGACTTATATGCATTTTAATAATGCGGTCCACATCATTTTCCGAAAGATTGGTGAGAGTAATATAGTTGCCGAACAAAAAGGATAAACGGGAGTCATCATCCTTGAAATACAACGATTTTCTCAAGCCCTCCGGAAGCTGATCAATAAAGCAGAAAATACAGTTATTTCTGCAATGTCTGTGCTTATCCATAAGATAGGTCTCAAATTCAAGTCCTAACGAATCACAGCCCTGAGCATTTCTGAGTGTGCATTTTTTTATACGGTTCTTGGAATTAATATAGCACATCTGAAGCTTTGCCTCATCACCGTAAAAACGGTAATCGAGCACATCGTTTATTTCATTTCCGTTAATTGAAAGCAAGGTATCTCCCGGCTTTATGCCCTTTTTACCACATATTGATTTTTTCTTAACATCAAATATTTTTACTGCCATATAACACCTGTTCAACTAAAACAGCAAAAAGGCGGGGAAAGCGACTTCTCCACCTACGCTGATACGGCAACAATATGCGCCGTTTGATTTGCGATACATACAGTTATCAGTCTTCGACTGCAACAACCTGACGACCATTGTAATAGCCGCAAGCAGCACAAAGTCTGTGAGATCTTTTGTATTCACCGCACTGGGGGCACTTTTCAATTGCAGGTGCAGAAATCTTCCAGACATTGTTACGTCTCTTATCTCTTCTTGCTTTTGAAACTCTTCTTGCAGGTACTGCCATTATTAAAATCCTCCTAATTATGAGATAATTTACTCATTAAATAAGTCTTTCAGCACATCCCAACGGGAATCTGTGGGCTTTGAGCAATTACAGCTGCCTTCATTAAGATCTGTTCCGCAGAACGGACAAAGACCTTTGCAATCCTCTTTACACAGGAATCGACTGGGGATAGACAAAAAAACTTCTTCACTTACCAGCTCATCCAGATCAAGCCTCATATTTTCAACAACGATATACATATCCCTGTCTTCCTCATTTTCAACATAAGAAATGAGTGTATGCTTAATCGGAACCGTGGCATGTCTTAACAAGGGTTTATTGCACTTCGCACATTGAGTTGAATAATCAAACTTTGCAGTAGCTTTCAGTCCGACTATACCGGTGCGGTTAAAAACACTTCCGACAACCTTAACAGGTGTTGTTATGTTTTCATCCTCAAGAGAAAATTCATAGTCAAATTGAACGCTTTCGCCTTCTCTGTTAAACACGGATTCAAGTTCAATATACAACTATAACATCCTCCTAAAAATAAGCACAACTGTCCCTTAAACAGACGCAACCAATATTATATAGACAGATTCCCCGTTTGTCAACAGGAAATCTGCTTTTTTGTGTATTTAACTGAAAAATTCTTCTTAAACTTCCTGACAATATGTGAAAATGCTTTCGGGAAGATTTGATTTATCAGTAGAAACAGTGAATGTGAACACAGTTCCGGTAAGCTCGCTGAGTCTTGCAACCTTTTCAAGGAACTTTGCAAGTTCATCATAATCTCTGCCACCGATTTTAAGAGTTGCATCTATAAGAACATCTGTTACATCATGATCTCCTGCACAAAGACCGCTGAGGAAGCCGTAAAATGCCTCATAACCGCAGATTCCGTAGTTACTTGCAGCAAGAAGTCTTACCTTGTAGCTCACCTGATATCTGAGCAGGTCATCCTTTTCAACACAGATAACATGACCCTTTGAGTTTTCAAGAGCTTCATTCACATGAGAGAGAAGTCTTTTTGTTTTGCCTGAACCTTTTTCGCCGATTAAAAGTTTAACCATAATAATCTATCCTTTCGTTTTATGATTAATTTCTTTGTTTTTTATATACAGGAAATTGCTCGCTTTTGTGAGCAATTTGCTTATATCAAGAAACACCTTCCTCCCCAAGACATGGGGCAGGGGGGGGGATAAATCCAAATTTTTTTATTTACCGAGTCTTTCAGCAAGAACAGCTGCAAGCTCCTCATAACCGGGCTTACCGAGAAGAGCAAACATATTCTTCTTATAACTCTCAACACCGGGCTGATTGAAGGGATTTACACCTAAAATATAACCCGAAATTGCACAAGCCTTTTCAAAGAAGTAAATGAGCTGACCGAGATTATATTCATCCATTTCATCAGCTTCAATGATAATATTGGGAACATTTCCGTCAGTATGGGCAAGGACTGTTCCTTCAAACGCCTTACGGTTTACAAAAGACATTCCCTTTCCTGCCAGGAAATTAAGTCCGTCAACATTTTCTTCATCTGCCTCAATAACAATATCACATTTAGGCTTGTTGAAAGCAACAACTGTTTCAAAAAGTGTTCTTTCGCCCTCCTGAACATACTGACCGAGAGAATGAAGATCTGTCGAGTATATAGCAGAGGTAGGATAAATACCCTTATTCTCCTTACCTTCACTTTCGCCGAAAAGCTGTTTGAACCATTCGTTCATCATCGTGAAATCGGGCTCGTAGCATACCATCATTTCAAGCTTTTTGCCTTTACGGTACAAAATATTACGGATAGCCGCATACTTGTAGCAATCATTTGCCGAAACAGATTCGTTTGCATAACTCTTCACAGCATCTGCTGCACCGAGCATAATCTTATCTATATCTATGCCGGCACAAGCAATAGGCAATAAGCCTACTGCCGTTAAAACGGAATATCTTCCGCCTACATCATCGGGAACAACAAATTCTTCATAACCCTCTCTGTCTGCAAGTGCTTTGAGAGTTCCCTTTGCCTTATCTGTTGTAACATATATTCTGTCTGCTGCATTTTCTTTGCCGTATTTCTTTTCAAGAAGCTTCTTAAACAAACGGAAAGCTATTGCAGGCTCTGTTGTTGTGCCTGACTTTGAAATAACATTAACAGAAAAATCGCAGCTTTCGCAAAGAGATAAAATCTCGGATATTTCCGTGGGAGAAATACTGTTTCCCAAGAAGAAAATCTTAGGAGTATCTTTTGCTAAAAGATTGTAATTTTTTGATTTAACAAATTCTATCGCAGCTCTTGCACCAAGATATGATCCGCCGATTCCTATAACAACGAGAATCTCGGAATCCGATATAATTTTCTTTGCAGCAAGCTTTATTCTTGCAAATTCTTCCTTATCGTAATCTTCCGGAAGTGTAAGCCAGCCGTGAAAATCGTTTCCTGCGGCATCAGCTTTGTTTTCATAAAGAAATGCGTGTGCTTTTTTTACTTCTTCTTCAAAAGCAACAATTTCTTTATCACTGACAAAATCAGAAAGATATTGGCAGTTGAGTTTAAGCGCCATTGACCAAAGTTCCTCCAAACATTCTACTTATGAGCACATTTTACAATAATTATATCTATTTTGCAATAAGTTGAACCAAATTTTTTTAATTTTCTTTCACATTTTTTACAAAAGACCTGAATAATTTAAGCCAGGCTGTAAAAAATGTTATTTTTTCAACATCGTTTTGTGCATATAAGCCGTATTCGGCAAGTGTAACACCGCCTGCCGTAAAAACAATTTTTCCCAATTCCTGTCCCGTATATACGGGAGCAGAAATATTTTCGGGAATTTCATAAATCACCTCAACTCGCTGTCCGCCTCCCTTGTTGAGAAGCAAGGGCTGAGCTTCGGCAGCATACAAAGAAACCTTTTCACTCACCCCGTGAAGCACTGCAACATCTTCTAAAAGTGCAGTATCAATAATGGGAGAATATATTTCATAATTTGCAAAGCCCCAGTCAAGCAAGGCTTTTGCAGAATTAAATCTGTCATTACTGTTATCCGCTCCGAGAACAACGGCTATAAGATGCAGACCGTCACGCTCGGCAGATGCACTTATGCAGCAGCCTGCCTTTGAGGTCGTGCCCGTTTTAAGCCCTGTAGCCCCCGAATAATAACGAACAAGGCGATTTGTGTTGACAAGCTGTGTTTCCCCGTTTCTGACTGAATCCATCCATATTGTTGAATATTCTGTTATATACCGATGCTTCAGCAATTCCCTTGACATAATTGCTATATCCCTTGCTGTTGACTTATGAGTATCCGTATCATCATCAAGCCCTGAGCAATTGTCAAAATTTGTGTTTACCATCCCCAACTGATTTGCTCTAGCATTCATCATATCAACAAATGCAGCTTCACTTCCGGCAACTGCCTCACTTAATACAGCACAGGCATCGTTTGCACTGTACACAGCTGCAGCCTTAAACAAATCACGCACACTCATAACCTCTCCGGGCTCAAGCCATATCTGTGAGCCTCCCTTTGATGCAGCCTCCTCAGAACAGGTCAGAGTCTGTTCAAAGGTAAGCTTTCCCTCATCTATTGCCTCACACACAAGCAGCAAGGTCATAATTTTTGTAACAGATGCGGGATAGAGCTGTTCATCCTCATTTTTAGCCATCAAAACAGTACCCGTATTTGCATCCATCAGAATACATGCCTTTGCTTTCACATCAACCTGTAAAGCCGTATTTACGGCAAGAAAAATTTCATTTTCATCAACATTATCAATATCCGATATTTCTTCAACCTCGCTCACACTCATAGTCTGAGCAAAAACAGGCAGTGGCAAAAGGTTTAACATCAAAATACAGCATAACAGTAAACAAAACAGTTTTTTCATTCTTATTCCTCCTCTTCAAAAAAATATTATGTATTTCAGGACAAATTAATGCTCATTTTATGATTGATTATTTTTTGCATTTATTCTATAATAATTTTTATCACTACTGATTGAGGAGATTTTTATGAAAATCGCATTCTTTACACTCGGCTGTAAAGTTAATCAATATGAATCACAGGAAATGATATGCCGCTTAAAAACTAAGGGCTACAGCGTTGTTGAACCAAAAGAAGAAGCAGATATATATGTTGTAAATTCATGTACGGTAACAGCAGAAAGCAGCAGAAAAACAAGACAGGCTTTAAGAAAATTCAGAAACGAACACCCGGAAGCCGTTGTTGTTCTTACCGGCTGCTACACTCAGGCCTTCTCAGAGGAAACCTCCGCTTTTGAAGAAGCAGATATTGTCCTAGGAAATAAAACAAACTGTCTGCTGGAAGAAAAGCTCGAAGAATTTTTTTCAGAAAAGAAAAGAACCGTACAGATTGAAGCACACAAAAAAGAGGACGGCTACAAGGGCGGCATAATCACTGATTTTGACGGTCATACCCGTGCTTTTGTAAAAATACAGGACGGCTGTAACAGATACTGCACATATTGTATTATACCGAAGGCAAGAGGCTTTTCCCGTTCAAAGCCTGTTGAAGACATAAAAACAGAGGTTGCAATTCTTGCTAAAGAGGGCTACAGGGAAATTGTTTTTGTGGGTATAAATCTTTCATCCTACGGTATGGACACAGGACTTAACATCTGCGATGCCTTACAGACAGCACAGGACACAGAAGGCATTGAAAGATTCCGTTTAGGCTCTCTTGAGCCTGACCATATAACAGATGAGGTTATTGAAAGACTGGCAACAATGGATAAGTTCTGTCCGCAGTTTCACCTCTCTCTTCAAAGCGGCTGCAACAAAACACTTAAAAGAATGAACAGACATTACACTAAAGAGGAATACCTTTCGCTGTGCCAAAAGCTCAGGGAAACTTTTTCGGATATTTCACTCACTACAGATATTATTGCAGGTTTCCCGGGTGAAACTGAAGAGGATTTCAATGAAAGTATTGAATTCGCAAGGCTGGCAGGCTTTATGAAGGTGCATATATTCCCGTTCTCGGCAAGAGAAGGAACTCCTGCGGCAAAGTATACAGACAAGGTAAGCAATGCCGAAAAAGCACAGCGTTGTGCAAAGCTTCAAAGGGAATGTGATAAAATCCGCGATGAATTTTTAAGCCGATATATAGGCAAAACGGTGGAGGTTCTTTTTGAAACACCAAAAGAAAATTTACAGTCAGGCTACACACCGAATTATATTCACACCTGTGTTTCAAGTAAAGCTCCCCTTATCGGTCAGATATGCAAAGTAAAAATAACATCAACAGACGGCGACACCTGCTTCGGAGAGCTTATATAAAAATTTTTTTGTTTTATTAAACATCTCAAAAAGACAAAACTTATCCCCCTGTGACAATCTTTTGTCGCAGAGGGATGCTTTATTATCGTTTTGCACCAAAGTTAATTGCAGCAGTATCATTGCTTTCATTTCTGAACTCAGGCAGCCAATGGTCACCTTTGACAACAGCTTTGAATTCAGTTTCAGAAAGTGCAATATTAACCTCTGTTATACCTGCCTTATTTCCGTTTTCATCAACATACGCATTATAACAGAAGCAATAGGCATCAAGATTTTTTATTGATGAAGGAATATAAAGATAAGTAAGTGAGCTTGCATAGTTAAAGCCGTCAAGACCTATGCGCTCAATACCCTCCGGGAGAGAATCATATACCTTACCCATCTGAGCAATTGCACTTTCATCGGTAACAAGAATTTCCTTTTCAGCCTTATAAGAGCATATCTTCTCAAGCTTTTCCGCCTTAAGGAATGCGAGATTATCAATCTCCTTAAGCCCCTCGGGGAAATAAACAGTTTTTATGTCACTGTAACAGAAAGCTGCACGGGCAATTTTGCTTACGGTTGAAGGCACAACATAAACATCTGTTTTCTCATAAGCAGCAGGAAAATGCAACAGAACGGTCTTATCCTTTGTGTAAAGAACACCGTCTATATCACAATAGTATTCATTATCCTTATCAACAATAATTTTCTTGAGTGCTCTGAGATTAAAGAATGCTTTTCCGTCAAGCTTTTCAATATTCTTACCGATATATACCGTTTCAATATTATTATCCCACTTGAAGGGATACTCTGCAAGAGATGTGACCTTCTTTGAAGTGTCTTCCTTTACCTTGCCGTTCTCAACAACAAGAGCATTATTTATTGTCAGCTCTGTCAGAAGCTCTGTATTGATAAAAGAAGCAAGCTCATATGTACCGTCTTCCTTTTCAGTATACTCTGCAAGCTCGTCTGTTCTCTTCGGAGTGCTGTAAACAAGCTCAACCTTTTTGTTAAAAAGACCGCTGTCGTATGTGGGAATCCACTGGTCGCCTGTTTCCACACTTTCAAATTCCTCTTCGCTTGCGGCAATATATATCTTTTCGTTACCCTCGAAGGTATTTCCGTCCTTATAAACGGTATCCCAGAAAGCATGATGCCCGATATAAGTAACAGTTGCGGGAATACGGAGGAAATCAGAGGATCTGTTATAGCTCATAGCATCAGAGCCTATATACTCAAGCCCGTCGGGAAGTGAACGATAAACCCCATTGAGCATTTTTATTGCACCGAAATCAGTTATGTCCCCTGCGGTGCTTGATTCATATGAATAAATATCTGAAAGATACCAACACTTGAACATTGCCATTGTTTCAATAGTTTTAAGTCCTTCGGGCATATAAATTGCAGCAATAGCAGTATCTGCAAAGCAAAGCTTGCCGATTTTTTCAACTGTTTCAGGAAGCACATATGTGAGCACCTGAGCCTTATAGGAAGCATAAAACTCGGGATTATCGGGCCATATTGTATCATTATAGCCATACTTCTCACGCAGATATGCGGGATGATTCATAGGATAGCAGATAATTTCAGTTTTATCCTTATTATAAAGAACACCGTCTATATCGCAGTAATATTCGTTTTCATCATCAACAATAATCTGTTTGAGAGCACGACAGGTATAAAATGAGGTGCCGTCAATTCTCTCAACATCCTTACCTATACGAATAACCTCAACAACCTCATCACAGTTGAAGCAGAACCCCGCAATTGAAGTAACAGGCTTTGTTTCATCTTTAACAAGTTCAAAATTCTTTTCGGGATCTGCAACATCTGTTTTTGTTACAAGCTCGGTGGCATAGTCAATATCAAGCTCATATATATAGCCTGTGTTATTGAACTTTGTAAATTCATAGCCCTCTTCCGAAGCGTTGAACTCAAAGGGCTCACGGCTTACAACTCTTACACTGAAATACATTGAAAGCAAAACAGCAATAAGAATAAGTACCGTAAAAACAATCTTTTTTACTCTGAAGTTTTCAAAGGGCTTGTTTATATGCGGAGCTGCCAGACCTTCAATCTGATATGTCCATATCTCATCCTCGGGGATATCAAGAACCACATCAACAGGAGCAGTCATACCTTTAAACTTTTTATCTTCTTTGTTTTTCATATACCGACTCCTCCTTTACTTTACAAATCCGCCTCTGACAGTTTCGCCTTGTTTCTGTGCGTTCTTTTCAGTTACCTCGGCACGGCGCTGAAGAACCTTCATAACCTTTGCCTGCTTGACATTATCGTAATCCCAGAATATATACGGAATTGTCATAAGCAGATAACCGACAATATCAATAATCAACGGAACCGCAATAATTTTAACTCTTGCTTCATCGAGATACAGAACATCCCAGTTGCTGTTAAAGCCGAATTTCAGCAGAAAAATGGGAATAATAAGACCTACAAACGATGTTATGGGACCGGTAAACCAACCGAATATACCCGAAAAGCTTTCAAGTCTTTCACCTGAAAGATACATCTGATAGTCACCTATTCTTGTACCCATATCGTGACCTGCTGTTGTGGGGATAGTTTTGGTCATCTCCATAAAGAACATAACAATAATACATATCGTACCGCAAAGCATAAGATTATCACCGCAGAATATAAATGCAAGCACAATAAGAGCATTACCGAGAGCTCTCGTTAGCTGATAGAAAATCATAATCTGCTTATAATCAAAGCGTTTGAGGAAGAACGGTGCGCACAAATCCGGCGGAGTTCCCGCAAACGAAATAAGGTTGATTATTATTGCATAAGGCAGACCTGCCAGACGGAAGGTATACAGATACAGAATGGTAGTGATTGCAAGCATACCGTTACCGAGAGCATCAATAAGACCTACAATCGTGTTTATCCTCAGATATTTGTTTCTCAGAACACCAAAAATACCGTCCCAGAATTTAATCTGTACCTTCTTTTCAAGAGGTGGCTGCGGTATTCTTTCCTGGAATTTTCCTGCAAAAACCATAGTGAGCGCAGCAGGAATAATAAATGCAAGAGGATATACCCAACGGTAGAGATTGATATCTGCCCATTCGTATTCCAAAGAGTCAACCAACACGGGAATAAGAATTGAAACAATTGTGTGAACAAAGTGCGACAGCTTAACAGGATATGTTCTTACAAGAAGTCTTTCCTGCATATTCGGACTTATGCTCTTTGAGCAGGTTTCAAGATTATTGCCGAAGCCAAAAATACTGAAGCAGGCAAAGAGAAGGTTTGCTGCCCACACTCTTGTAACCATATCATCGATTTCATAGAGAGGAAGCCAACCGACAAGAATTACCATAATGCACTTCGGAATGACATCGCAATACAGAGAATATTTATATCTGCCGTATTTCGGAACAAGCTTTTTACGGTAGAAAATATTTCTGGCACCCGCCCAACCGTTCCAAAGAATGTGAGTACCTAAAATTTTAAGAGCAGATGCTGCATTTATGCCGATGCTTTCCATATTGTTCAGATACACAATAAATGCATTTGTGGAATTGGAAAGAAACGGAAAATTACCGCAGAGCATAACCAAACCTATTGCAATGAGCGAAACATACAGCGTATATAGCTTCTTTTCCGTTTTCTTGGATAAAAATCCCAGATTATCATTTATAACCCAACCGATAAGCGTCCATATGTAATTAAGAGGCATATTTATAATGCCTATAATTGCAAAGGTAAGATATGGCAGCTTGTAGTGATGCATAAAAAGATAACAAGATGCCCAGAAGCCTATGTTCTCAAGAATTTTTGATCCGGTGTAGTTACTGCCGATACCAAGAAAAATATAAAGATATTCCTTATAAGAAACATATCTTCCTTCGGCAGGTGTTTTCCAATGAGCTTTCACTTCAGAAAAAATTGCACCGATTTTCCCTTTTGGTGAAATCTTACCCATATAAACACTCTCCTTTACTTTATACTTAAAAAGAATTATAACACAAGTAAAAATAAATAACAACGACTTGCTCTGCTAAAAAAAAGAAAGATAATTTGTTTACTTTGCTATTATTTCCGCGTTTTTTATGCAAAAAAAGGAGATGCAAAAAAAACAAAAGTTTTTACATCTCCGGCTTTATAAATATTAAAATTTTCACTTTGTGCCAAAAATTCTGTCGCCTGCATCACCGAGCCCCGGAATTATATAACCGTGGTCATTAAGATGGTCATCAAGAGCAGCACAGAATATATCAACATCGGGGTGTGCCTTTGAAAGAGCCTCTAGTCCCTCGGGAGCTGCGATAGTACACATAAACTTAATATTTTTCGGCCCGCGTTTTTTTATCTGCGAGATTGCATCTATTGCCGAGCCGCCCGTTGCAAGCATAGGGTCAACAACAATAACATCTCTGTGCTCAATGTCGTGAGGAAGCTTACAGTAGTATTCAACAGGCATAAGTGTTTCCGGATCCCTGTACAAACCGATATGACCGATTCTTGCTGACGGAATAAGCGTTGTTACACCGTCTACCATACCCAGTCCCGCCCTCAGGATGGGAACAACGGCAAGCTTTTTGCCTGCAAGGTGCTTTGCTTTTGCAACTGCAACAGGAGTTTCGATTTCAACATCCTCAAGCTCAAGATCTCTTGTTGCCTCATAACACATAAGCATTGCAATTTCCCCGATAAGCACACGGAATTGGTTTGACGGAGTATTTTTATCTCTTAAAATTGAAAGTTTGTGCTGAATTAAAGGATGATTTGTTATTGTTATATTACCCATATTTTTCTTCCTCTCAATTTATTCAGATTTAAATTTACATATTTTCAATTTCAGTTATCTGGTCAACTCTGCGCTGATGTCTGCCGCCCTCAAAGGGTGTGGTAAGAAAAACATCAACAAGCTCAATTGCGGCTCCGGCCCCTATAACCCTTGCACCAAGGCACAATGCATTGGCATCATTGTGCATTCTTGTAAATTTCGCACTGAAATAGTCTGAACAGCAAGCGGCTCTGATGCCCTTAACCTTATTTGCAGCCATTGATATGCCTATTCCCGTTCCGCAGCAGAGAATGGCTTTTTCACATTCGCCCGACACAACAAGGTCGCAAGCTTTTTTTGCCTGATAAGGATAATCTACGGAATCGGTACTGTAAGCACCGCAGTCCTTATATTCGATACCCTTTTCTTCCAAATATTTTTTTATTTCCTCTTTAAGAGGATATCCTGCATGATCACTGCTTATTGCTATCATTTTTTAACATCTCCCGACTTTTCAATTCTCTTTCAGCCTGTGATAACCTTAAATATACAGGCAACAGCTCTTCACTGTTTACAGGACTGATACCCTTATTATACTTCTTTTGTGCGGCAGTTGCAATACCACACGCGTGCTGATACTTAAAAACTTCAGAAAAGACATAAATATTCTGACATTTTTCCGAAAGAAATTTATAAGCAATATCTGCTCCGTCACCGAGAAGAAGTATTTTTTTATCATATACTTTAAGTACTTCGGCAAGCTCTTCAAGCTTCATAGGTGTGTCGTCCGTAAGTCTGACAATCTCACTGCCCTGCTTTTCAAAAAGTGCTGTGTACACCTGCATACACCTTGCATCCATCACGGGGCAGATAATAAAGGAATCAATATCCGCACAGTTTGCAAGTCCCTCTAATGTTGAAATGCCGTAGCAGGGAGTATCGTTTACAAAGCAAAGTCCCTTAACAGCCGAAACCCCTATTCTGATACCCGTAAAGGAACCGGGACCGTGCGCGACGGCGGCTATATCAACATCCTTGAATGTTATACCTGCATTTTTCAGTACATTATCAATAAGTGTCATTAATGTCTGCGAATGAGTAAGCCCTGCGTTTATGTATGTTTCTGCGATAAGCTTACCGTCTTTTAAGAGTGCCGCACTTGCCGACACAGCAGAAGACTCTATACCGAGAATATACATCAGAACACTCCCCCTTTTACACTTATAATTCTGTCATTATCGTTTTCGCCTTTTGCAATATCTATATATACTGTTTTCTCGGGCAGAGCATTTTCAATATTTTCACTCCACTCGATAAACAGAATACTGTCTTCGTTAAGATAATCAAAAAATCCCGTTGAATACAAGTCATCCCAGTCCGTAACTCTGTACATATCAAAATGATAGATGTGAGGATTTCCGCCGTAATCATGCACAAGAGAAAAGGTCGGACTGCTCACAAATGATGTATTATCATATGCCTTAAGCGCCCCTCTGACAAAAGCAGTTTTACCCATTC
Organism: Acutalibacteraceae bacterium; assembly: GCA_045589395.1. Lineage (GTDB taxonomy): Bacteria > Bacillota > Clostridia > Oscillospirales > Acutalibacteraceae > RUG806. The sequence continues at coordinate 171,084 of JAZNOZ010000007.1, forward strand.
CCATTGAGCCTGAGAATGCAACAACCCAACCGCTTTCTATCTGCGATGCTATTTCGGCTGCAACTGCCATTGTCTGGGCTTCCGAAGAAGATTTATACTGTTTCATAAAACAGTCACCTCTGAACAAATATTTCTATTGAAAAAAGTAACAAAAAATAATATAATGTATTAAACACTTTTGATTTCGGAGAATAAAATGTCTAAAATTATAAATACAATCAAAACTGCCTTAAGGGAAACAGACTTTGTTCTGTTTCTGCTTTGCACCTTAGCTTCGCTTTTCGGCATCACAATGGTTCACAGCGCAACACGCTGGGAAATGCCTGAGGGAAGCATAATTTCAAGAGATACAAGAACTATGATTCTTGCCGTTATAATGGGAATGATTCTTGCCGTAGTGATTTCCTTTATTGACTACAACTTCATAACAAAAATGTTCCCGGCAATAGGAGCCGTGTGCATTTTATTAATGCTGCTGACCTTAGCCGTCGGTGTTGGTCCGCAGGAGCGTCCTGATGCAAAAACATGGCTTGTTATCGGTAATTCGGGCTTATATTTCCAACCGTCGGAGCTTGTTAAAATAGGCTTTATTATAACATTCGGTATGCATATTGAGCTGGTAAAGGACAAGCTTAAGGAGCTCAAACACATTCTTCTGCTCGGTGTTCACGCAATGATTCCCACGGGGCTTGTTGTTATCTCCGGCGACCTCGGCTCTGCACTTGTTTTTATTATCATTTTTATTGTGATGATGTTCTGTGCAGGCGTTCAGCTGAGATACTTTATTCTGGGCGGTGTTTCTGTTATTGCAGCGACACCCGCCATATGGTATTTCCTGTTCAGTGAAACGCAGAAGGAACGCTTTCTCGGGCTTATTTACCCCGAAAGATATGCCGATGATGTTATGTTCCAGCAGTTAAACGGTCTTAAAGCAATAGGCAGAGGAGGTTTAACCGGACAAGGACTTTTTAACGGCACGGCAACACAGGCGGGAACAATTCCCGAAAGTGAAAACGATATGATTTTCACCTGTGTGGGCGAAGAATTGGGACTTTTGGGCTGTATTGCAGCACTCGGAATTCTTCTTGCCATTGTTATAAATATAATGCACACAGGACAGAAATCAAAGTTCGATGCAACCGCACTTATGTGCTACGGTCTTGCTGCTATGATAGCCGGTCAGGTTATTATAAATATCGGTATGTGCCTTGTTATTATGCCCGTTATCGGTATCACACTTCCCTTTTTCAGTGCCGGCGGCTCATCAAATCTCTGTATATACATAGGTATAGGTCTTATAATGAGTATATACAGATTTGACAAGGAAAAGGAGGTTACAAACTTCCGCCTTTCCAACATAACAACATTCAGCAACTATTAAACTTTTTCCAGCTTTGCTGCTTTTGCCATAAGCTTTTTTGTGCCGTAGGTTTCAAAAGCAACCTCTGTAAGCAAATCGTTTCCGAGTATAGTGGCAGTTAAAACAAGTCCTTTTCCGAACTTCTTATGAAGCACCGTATCGCCCGCTTTAATATCGGGGATCGGGGCTTCATTTTTTTTGTTTATATTACCCACATTGATTTTCTGTGAATACGCAGATGCCGATTTTGAGGGCGAATAAGAATAGTCGTCATCATATGAAGAATACGAATGGGAATATCCCGAATAGCCACCGCCGCCGTAAGAGCTGCCGTAAGACGATGAGCGTCCCGCCGATTGATAAGAAGACTGTCTTGACGGGCTTCTCTGAGTTGTGTCATTGATAAGATGAGCGGGAATTTCATCAAGGAAGCGTGATGGCGGATTTACGGTTGTTCTGCCGTATTGCATTCTGCTTGCTGCATTGAGAAGGTAAAGCTTCTGTTTTGCTCTTGTGATACCCACATATGCAAGGCGTCTTTCCTCCTCTAAAAGGAAAGGCTCACCCAAAGACTGAGCAGAGGGAAACAGACCATTTTCCATTCCGACAAGATATACATTCGGGAATTCAAGACCTTTCGCGGAATGAAGCGTCATTAAAATAACTGTATCAAGCTCGGCATTGTAATTATCAATATCGGAAATCAATGCAACTTCCTCGAGGAAGCCCTCTAATGTTGCTTCTTCGCCGTTCTCTTCCTCATATCTTGCTATTGTTGAATACAGCTCATCAAGGTTTTCTATGCGCTCATCTTTTGTGTCGGGATCATTTTCAAGAGCTTTTATATAACCGCTCTGAATCATAACTGTTTTGAACAAATCCGCAATACTCAGCTTTTCACGCGCCCCAATGAAAAAGTGTATCATTTCCGTAAAAAGACCGAGCTTAGAAGCACTTTTTGATAAAAGTGCATATTCCTGCGCAGATGCCATAACATCAAACATACTGCTGCCTGTTCTTGCGGCAATTTCGGACACATTATTGACAGTTGTGTCACCTATACCTCTTTTAGGTTCATTTATAATTCTGCGCAATCTCACATTGTCGTTTTTATTTGAAACAACTGAAAGATATGCCAGAGCATCTTTTATTTCTTTTCTTTCATAGAAACGGTGACCGCCTATGATTCTGTAGGGCACACCGGCTCTGACAAATGCGCGTTCAATATTGTTTGACTGTGCATTTGTTCTGTATAACACGGCATTGTCGGAAAAGGCACCAGTATAGTTCATTATACTGTTGGCAACATACACACCCTCTGCAACATCGTCTGCACAAGTGTGAAGAGTGATTTTTTCACCCTCGCCATTTGATGTCCATAAGTTTTTACCCTTACGCTCGCTGTTATTTGCAATAACGGCATTTGCGGCATCAAGGATATTCTGTGTTGAACGGTAGTTTTCTTCAAGTCTTATAACCTTTGCATCTTTGAACTGACTTTCAAAGCTTAAAATATTTTCTATTGTAGCACCGCGGAAGCTGTATATACTCTGGTCGTCATCACCCACAACACAGATATTATTATGTCCGCCTGCAAGAAGACTTACAAGCACATACTGAGCATGGTTTGTGTCCTGATACTCATCCACCATTATGTATCTGAATTTATTTCTGTAGTATTCGAGCACATCGCTGTTATTCTGCAGAAGACGGACCGTGTTGACAATAATATCATCAAAATCCATTGCATCAGCTTTCAGAAGAGTTTCCTGATAAAGAGAGTATACCTTTGCTATTTCAGCTTTTCTGGGGTCAGCTAAAGAAGACCCGGCATATTCTTCGGGAGAAACAAGTGAGTCCTTTGCCTTGCTTATTTCTCCTAAAATAGCCTTATGGGAAAGGCGTTTATCGTCAATTGAAAGTATACGCTGACATTCTTTTATAACTCTTTTTGAGTCATCTGTATCGTATATTGTAAAGTGAGAGGAAAAACCTGCTTTTTCGGCATCGCGGCGCAGAATTCTTACACAAGCAGAATGGAAGGTGCTTGCCCATATATCGTTTCCGTCTTCCCCGAGCATATTTACAAGTCTTTCTTTCAATTCATTTGCCGCTTTATTGGTAAATGTTATGGCAAGAATCTGCCAGGGCTTCGGAGCATCAACGCTAAGACTACCCTTTATTTCCTCGTAAACGGAAGTATCGCCGTCAAGATAACGGCGCAGAAGCTCTTCGGGATTATCAATAAATCCCGTGAATATTTTTTCTGAATTATATGCATTGCCGTACTTAATAAGACTTGCAATACGGTTTACTATAACCGTTGTTTTTCCGCTTCCTGCACCCGCAAGAATAAGCAGCGGCCCGTTTACCGTGGTCACTGCTTCAAGTTGCATATTATTAAGACGGGAGTAATTTTTTTCAATAATCTGTCTTCTTAAAGACAGTAAAGCATCTGTATTCATTTATTTTACCTTATCTGTCAAAAATACTGTGTCCCTTACAATCAATACCTACTACCAACGGGAAACGCTCAACATAAAGCTTTTTTATGCTTTCGCACCCAAGCTCCGGAAATGCAATAACCTGAGCTTTCTTTATTGATTTGCTGATAAGTGCGCCCAGCCCTCCGCCTGCACAAAAATACACAGCATTATTTCTTTTTATTGCTTCAATAACCTCTTCGCTCCTGTTGCCCTTGCCTATCATTGCAAGAAGTCCCATATCAAGAAGCCGCGGAGAAAATTTATCCATTCGGGCAGAGGTTGTGGGCCCGAAGCTTCCCTGTGTTCCGTCAGGCTTTTCGGGAGTGGGTCCTGCATAGTAAATCACGGCACCGTCAATTTCAAAGGGCAGAGGTGTTTTGTTTTCAATGCACTCAAAAATACGCATATGCGCCGCATCACGGGCAGTATATACTGTCCCCGAAAGGTACACCTTATCCCCAACATTAAGTTGGGGGATTTTTTCTTTAAGCTGAGAAACCTCTATTTCGTGCTCACGCATCTATATCAACCTTTATTCTTATCGGTGAATCGTTTTCAAGGAAGTTGAAATCGGGATTGAAGCCGCTTTTTACAGCAACCTTTTCTTCAATAACATCATATTCGGCACTTTCAGCTTCTGCCGCAGCTTCAAGCTTATTATCGGTAAAATCGGTATCATAAACAAACTGCTTGCTGTTAGTATCAATTTCGCTGATAAAATCTTTAAGTCCCTTACCGAGAGTGCTCATCTGTTCGAAAAGCTTATTGAAGGATTCATTAAAGGAATCGGCAATGTTTTTGATTTCACCTGAAATTTCATCCGCTTTTCTTGATGTGCTGCCTGCTGTTTCGCAAGCGGCAGAAAGCATATTGAAGGCAGTATCGTTTGCTTCTTTTACAAGGACCTCTGAAAAACGCTTCGCATCAAGCATTGCAGCTCCGAGACGCGCTTCATATACCTTCGCGATATCGCAGTTTGCACATTTACCCGAATTATCATTAAGCTCCTTGTTGAGCTGTTCGATTTCTTCGTTCTTTTTTTCAATTTCCTGCTCGAGAGAATTTATTTTTTCTTTCTGTTTTTCACTTTCCTCAAGGATTTTTTCAACAAATGCCATAACATCATTTCTGTTAAATCCGTTTACTGAGGAACGGAATGAATAATTGTCAGCCATATTAAGCCCCCACAAATAATATATAGGGTAATTTTATCATATCAGTTTATCAATTACAAGCACTCTTTTCAATTTACTTCAAGCTATTTCTGAATATTGACATAAAAAAAGACAAGTGGTATAATTATCCGTGTAATTCTGACAAGAAAAAAAGGAGATTTATGATGGAAGTAAAAGTATTCAACAATGCTCAGGAAATTGCTGTTGCCTGTGCAGACATTTTTACACAGCAGTTAAATGAAAAGGCAGACAGTGTTTTAGGTCTTGCAACAGGTGCTTCTCCCGTTCCCACCTACAAGGAACTCATAGCACGCTACAATGACGGAAAAATCAGCTTCAAGGATGTTAAATCATATAACCTTGACGAATACTGCAATCTGCCCCGTGACGATAAAAACAGCTATTACACCTTTATGCACGAAAACCTTTTCAACAGCGTTGATATAAAGGAAGAAAATGTACATGTTCTTGACGGTAATGCCGCTGACCCCGAAAAGGAAGCAGCAGACTTTGATGCAATGATAGATGCTGACGGCGGAATTGATCTGCAGTTGTTGGGCATCGGCACAAACGGACACATAGGCTTCAACGAGCCTAGCGATGCTTTTTCAGACGGCACCTTCAAGGTTAAGCTTACAGACAGCACAATCAAATCAAACAGCATTTATTTTGATGATGATTCAATGCCCCGTTACGCTCTTACAATGGGTATAAACTCAATTATGAAGGCAAAGAAAATTGTTCTTATTGCAACAGGTGCTTCAAAGGCTCAGGCTATCAAGGCTACAGTAAACGGTGAGGTTACTCCCCTCTGCCCCGCTTCAATTCTCCAGAATCACAGGGATGCTGTACTTCTGATTGACAAGGATGCGGCTTCTCTCCTGTAAGCAACAAATTTCACAGTTACAAAACATAAAACATCAGCGAAGATATTGTGTTCGTAAAAATCACAGCTTCACTGATGTTTTTTTGATTAATTTGTTATAGTTTTAACATATCCGCTTGACATAACGGCTTAATTATTTTACTATATATAGGAACATAAAAAAAGAGAAAGAAGTGTTTTTTAATGGATCAACAGTATGAAGCTCTGTTTACCCCTTGGAAAATAGGTAATGTGGAGATTAAAAACAGAATCGTTATGTGTCCTATGGGCGGAACATCTCTGTTCGGTTGGATGGAACCCAACCATTTTGATAAGGAAGCTGCTGCTTTCTTTATTGAAAAGGCAAAAAACAATGTAGGGCTTATCATTCCCGGTATCGCTCCCATCAGAGATACCTTCTTCGGCAAATGGCTTTATCAGGGCGAAAAGAAGTTTGATGAGCTCAAAGAATTTATGGATGAAATCCATAAGTACGGCGCAAAGCTTTTCATTCAGATAACTGCAGGTATGGGCCGTTCTTGGGCTATTCCCACTCCCCTTGTTATGGTTCACAACAATCCCGTTTTAAGAACTATCTGCAAACCCATTATTGATACTTCCCACGAGTTGGCAAGCCCCAGTGCACTTCCTTCCCGTTGGTCAGACAAAATCACCTGTCCTGAAATGACAGTTGAACAGATAGAAGAAATTGTTGATGCCTTTGCAAAAACTGCATATCTTTGCAAAAAAGCAGGCGTTGACGGTATAGAAGTTCACGCTGTTCACGAAGGTTATCTTCTTGACCAGTTCACTCTTCCCTACACAAATAAGCGTACAGATAAATACGGCGGCTCTTTCGAAAACCGTTACCGTTTTGCAACAGATATCGTTAAGGCAATCAAGGCAAAATGCGGTCAGGATTACCCCGTTTCTCTTCGTTACTCCGTACAGTCAAAGGTTAAGGATTTCGGTGTAGGTGCTGTTCCCGGTGAAGAATACACAGAAATCGGCAGAACTATGGAAGAAAGTGAAAAGGCTGTAAAGTATCTTCAGGATGCAGGCTACGATATGCTCAACGCAGATAACGGTACATATGACTCCTGGTACTGGGCTCATCCTCCGATGTATATGCCGCAGAACTGTAACCTTGAAGATGTTGCGCACATCAAAAAGTTCGTTGATATTCCCGTTGTTTGTGCAGGCCGTATGGAACCCGATGTAGGTGCAAAGGCTATCGCAGACGGCAGAATTGATGCTATGGGTGTTGCCCGTCAGTTCCTTGCAGACGATCAGTGGATAACAAAGCTTATTGAAGAACGCCTTGAAGATATCCGTCCCTGTATCTGCTGTCACAATGCTTGCTTCAATATGGCTAAATATAAAGGTACAGCAAACCAGCAGACAATCCCCGATGCAAGCCACATTGCACGCTGCGCTCTTGATCCCAGAGTTATGCAGTCAAAGAAATATAAAATAGTTCCCGCAAAGCGTCAGAAGAGAATCGCTGTTATCGGCGGCGGTATAGGCGGTATGGAAGCTGCTATGGTCTGCGCAAAGCGCGGTCATAAGGTTGACCTTTATGAAAAGAGCGATAAGCTCGGCGGTGTATTTATCGCAGCTGCTGCTCCTTCATACAAAGAAAAGGACCGTGACCTTATTGCGTGGTACAACCGTGAAATTCAGAGATACGGTGCTATCACAGTTCATCTTAACACCGAAGTTAAGGATATCAACGAACTCAAAGCTGATGAAATTATTGTTGCTACAGGTGCTGTTGCAAACAAGATTCCCGTTAAGGGCGCTGAGCTTGCCGTTGAAGCTGTTGATTATCTTCTCGGCAACAAAGAAGTCGGCAATAATGTTGTTATCGTCGGCGGTGGTCTTACAGGCTGTGAAATTGCATATGACCTTTATCTTCATGGCAAAAATCCCACTATCGTTGAAATGCAGCACGACCTTATCGTTTCAGATAAAATCTGCCTTGCAAACACAAGTTATCTCCGTGATTTCTTTGCAGCAAACAAGGTACCCGTTTATCTTGAAACAAAAACTACCGAAATCCGTGAAAACGGCGTAACTATAGCGACAAAAGACGGCAAAACAATGGATATCGCAGCAGACAGCGTTATTCTTTCCGTTGGCTACAAGCCCGCTCCCCTTGCTGCCAAGGCTAAACATGTTCATGTTATTGGTGATGCAGACAAGGTTGGCAGTCTTCGTACTGTTATCTGGGGTGCATGGGATGTTGCAATGAAGCTGTAATATAAAATTTTCCTTTCCCGTATCCTTTCTCAGACAGGATACGGGATTTTTTTGATTTTAACTGTAACCTAATCAGAAAAAATGCGACTTTTATTATGTAAAGATGTTTATTTAAGGAGGTTGCAAAAATGAAAAAGAAAATACTTATTTTTCTTTGCGTTATTCTTTCAATACTTATTCTTTTTTCTGCTGTTTCTGTTTTTGTTATAAACAGATATTCGCTCTCTGTAAGTCAAGGTCTGTATTTATCGGCAGAAAACAACGCCCATATGCTGATACAAATGAATTCTCCGATAAAAATGAATAATTTAACCGATAACGAAAAGCTGTTTGAGGCTCTTTCAGACGGGGATGAAATTTTAGTTATTCACAACGGTGTTCAGGAAAGCTATCCGGGGTCCACGGGAGTTTATACGGTTTTTAAGCTCGGTGACGGAGAGTTAAGTGATATTTCCCAAAATGTTTTAGCAGCTTTAAGCGAATTAGGCTGGTGGAAAAATAAAGACATCCCTGACGAACAGACAACACAAGCAATAAATACAGGGGTAAATAACGAACAAAAGCCGCTCGGTAAGCAACCGCCCGAATTACAGGTCTTGTGCAAAAATGTGATGGTGAAAGCGTGGCTAGGAACATATGCCTGGTTCTTTGAAAATGCTGACGGCACAATGCAAGCAATAACAGCAGACAGCGTTCACCCGTCAGAATGTATTGATGATATGCATCCGCTTCCGCTTACAACCTCGCTTGAATCCCCCGAAAAAGTATTTTCTGTAACTTTGCTTTTTGAAAATACCCCCAACAGTATTTCAGTCAGGCGCTATACAATAAAAGACGGTAATATTGCAGACACTTCCGATTATACCGAAATTCCCGTGAACGATTTTAAGATTGAAGCAGAAAGCGGCAGATATCTTTACGAGGTAATTGCTGAGTGGAATAACACAAATACAGAGTACGGCAAGGCATATTATGCCTTTTGTACCGCGATTGAAAAAATAGCTTATTAGCACAAAAAACAGACAATGTCTTTTTTCTGAATGACATCGTCTGTTTTTTCTTTTAACAATAAAATGCTGAAAAATTTTTTCACAAAGCTATTGACAAGGTGGTCTACATAATGTAGAATAAAATTGGTCTACAGGTTGTAGAATAATATTCAGGAGGGATATTATGCTTGATTATCAAATGGGGCTTGTTGAATCAAAATTTGCCGATATTATATGGGAAAACGAGCCTGTTTCATCAACAGAACTTGTAAAAAAGAGTGAAGAGGCTTTTAAATGGAAAAAATCCACAACATACACAGTCTTAAAAAGACTTTGCGATAAAGGAATTTTTCAGAATAACAAAGGAATTGTTACTTCACTTATTTCAAAGCAGGACTTTTTTGCTGCACAAAGTGAAAGGTTTGTTGCAGAAACCTTTGACGGTTCTCTGCCTGCTTTTCTTGCCGCGTTTACCTCAAGAAAAAGCTTAACTGCTGAAGAAGCAGCTTATCTGAGAAAAATGGTTGATGAATACGAGGTGAAATAAAGATGGAAGAACTCTTTATTAATGCATTGAATATGAGCATCACTGCAAGTTATCTTGCTCTTGCAGTTTTCATTGTACGCTTATTGCTGAAAAAAGCACCTAAAGCATTTATTGTTTTTCTGTGGGCAACAGTAGGTATAAGGCTTATTTTTCCGTTTTCAATAGAAAGTGTTTTAAGCCTTATTCCAAGCACACAAACAGTGCCGACTCAAATTTTATTATCAGACACTCCTGCCATTCAAAGCGGTATACCTACCGTCAATTCAGTTATAAATCCTATTATCGAACAAACCCTGACGCCGGATACAACCTATAGTGCAAATCCGGCACAAATTATAAGCTTTATTGCCTGTATAATATGGCTCACGGGAATTGCCGCAATGCTTTTATACACAGTTATCAGCTTTTTTCGTATTCATTCACAGGTAAAAGAAGCCATACCCTTAACAGAAAACATCTTTATTAGTGATAACATTTCCTCACCCTTTATTTTAGGAATACTGCGCCCGCGCATTTTTCTGCCGTCAGCCTTACAGGAAAATGACAGACAGTTTGTTATCGCACACGAAAAGGCTCACTTAAAACGCTGTGACCACTTATGGAAACCACTCGGCTTTTTGCTCTTAAGTGTCTATTGGTTTAATCCCATTCTTTGGATAGCTTATATTTTTCTTTGCAAGGATATTGAGCTTGCCTGCGATGAAAAGGTTATCAAAGAAATGGGAACGGACATAAAAAAGCAATATTCCGCTACTCTTATAAATTGCAGTGTTTCACAAAAAATGCTCACCGCCTGCCCTCTTGCATTCGGTGAAACAGGAATCAAGAGCAGAATAAAAGCAGTTCTAAACTATAAAAAACCCGCTTTTTGGGTAATTATTGTTGCGGTGGTTACCTGCGTTGCGGTTTCGGTGTGCTTCCTCACTAATCCGCCCGAAGCAAATAATGACAATACTGATATAATATCAAAAAATGAAGTTATACGAACAGGAACAAGCCATCCTGATGTCGCATTGAATATAAAAAATGCCGAAATCAGTAAGGATGAAACAATCATAGAATTAGAATGGGTGAATAAAACTTCTGAAATTATCGGCTACGGAGAGGCTTTTTCTCTTGAGTATTTCAACGGCGAAGAATGGGAAGCGATAAACCTTAAAGCTGAAAGTATTGCATGGCCGGCAATAATGCTTCTGGCATATCCACAAGGCAGCGATTTTATAAACAACAGGCCTACGCATAAAATAAATGTAACTGAATGTTATAATCTTGACAGATACGGCACTTACCGTATATCAACAGATTTCTGCTATAGAAACAATTCGGATGAATGGTTTACGGCAGTAATTGAATTTACCATAGCTGAAAATTCCTTTGACATAACTGCGTCCCGAGTAAATTGGGCTGAACAATACTTCCCATGTCTTAACAGCGATAAATTATATTTAAGCTCTGTTTTGCATCTGCCGATAACAAAATTTGAAACACCTGATGAATTACAGCAATTCAAAAACAGCTACGGTGACCGATTTTCCGTAAACGGATTTTTGGATCCCCCCTCTTTTGAGAATTCGACTGAGCATATGGATGAAGAATATTTTGAAAAATACACCGTTTTTCTTGTTTATATATCGTCCGGTGCTACAAATGAACGCTTCAGGGTAAACAGTATATATAATGATTCTCAGAATTTCGTTATCCATATTGAGCAATACAATACTGAAGTGAGCGGCGACAGCGTTATGAGCGGTTGGTTTATCACCGTTTCAGTTGAAAAAGACAAGGTTAAAAGCTGTACTTCGTTTGATGCGGACTTAAACGCTGTTGAAAGCACAGAAGAACCTACAACAAGTATGCCCGCTGAGGAGTCTTTTGTTCCTCTTGATATGGCTGTTTCACAGGCAATTTTTTCAAACAATTCGTCTGTGCCGCTTTATAACGGAGAATGTGTAACAGAGGGGCACATTATTTTAGGCTATGAAATTAAAGAAAATATATACATAGTATATTTAATTGAAGAATACAGTATCTTCGGCTTCAAAAACGGATATTTTATAAACACAAGCGGTCATAGAACCCCTGCAGTTATGACTTTTGAGAAAATTTCCGACGGTTATACATTAATCGACACACAATATCCGAAAGACGGAGAAAAATACAATTCTTCAATAAGAGAACTCTTCCCTGCTCCTTATTCAGACAAAGCAATATCTCCAAGCGATGCAGACTATAAAAACCTATGGAATCAATGTGTTGCTTATGCAAAAGAATACTTAAACAAAATAGGACGGGAAGCTAAAATTCTTGAATACAATCAAATCAACCATGCCGATTTAACAGCGGTAGGGGTTTCTTCTGACACAGTAAATTATATTGAAAAAAACGAGCTACTCTCTGACTATAGTTCAGGAATAGGCAACTATGAAATCATTGAAAACGGAGTAAGATATGTTTACAGCACATCATATTCTGCCACTCAGAATCTTATTATTTACACAAAAGAAAACTATGATACTAAAGAACTGTTAGAACGAATAGAAGTAGACGCTCTTACAGGAGAGATTAAATCCCTCGAATCATATCCTGCAATGAATACGGTTGAACAAAGTTATGCGAATACAACAAAAACATTTGTTGCAAAAACGGAGAATGTAATAACTATTGCAATGCCAAATGATTTGCCCGAAGAAATTACTGATCCTCAAGTTTGGAACACAAGAGAAATTTTATGGATAAAAATTGCCGAAATTGAAAATTCAGATATCGCCCTTTATGCTAATTCCGAAAAAAGCGACAAAATCTTTTTACGATGGAACAGACAGTTTTTTGAGTTGAATTGGGATATTCTTGACGGAATGTTACTGCGTATTGAATTGTATTTATCCGATTTTGATAATGACGGAAAAAACGAACTTCTTGCAATTCCGATACAATCGGGCAGCTCACATTATACAGAAGATGACATCCATATATTGGAAATGAACACATTCACAGTTGATGAATACATCATCTCTGCAAAGGGCATAAAAAAATTTATAACGGACAATCTGCAAATAGAGGATAAAAAAATAACATTCTTTGAGACTTCAGTTATCACAGATAAAGCTGCCAATGAAAACCTTGCAGATGATATCTATGTGTTACAGGCATCTGTTGATGAAGATATAACATTGCTCGCCTATATTGATGTTTACGGCGGAAGAAAAACCCTCGCAACACTCACAGCAAAAGTAACATACCAAAACGGTACATTTACACTTAATGCATTTGAGTTAAACAAGTGGAACGGATAATCAGTAAAAAAACAACTGTCTGCCGGACGGTTGTTTTTTGCTGTTTCCGGCATAAAAAATCTTTTTTATTGTAACCCAATTCCTGATTTTGCGACTTATATTATGAAAGGAATGATATTATGAAAAAGGCTAAAAAAATTTTTATAGGCATACTTATCGGTCTGCTTCTTATCTGGGGCAGTATTTTCACAACGGATTTTATCAGAGTTTCTACTTTCCGAGAGCCGATTTTTGTTATAGCAAGTGAAACTGCTGATGACGGCGGCAGCGGTATTTATCGGGGACTCGGATATAAGGTAAAGGTTGAAAAATTTATTGATGCTGAACACGGAACAGTTTTGAGCTCAGTTGAAATGACCGTATTCGGGAAGGTTGTTGCTGCAGCAATCACTTAAATTTATCAAATGAATTATTGATTTCTTGTGATTTTAATGCTAAAATTATTTCTGTTTGAATAAGGAAACAGGTGCAAATCCTGTACGAGCCCGTCGCCGTGATGTTTTACAAAGTGTTTTCTTGTCTGATGCCGTAAATCAGAGACAAGCCATTGGGAAAATTTCCTGAGAAGGTGAAAGCATAAACAGAGTCGAAATACTTTTCAAACTGAAAAAATTCCTTATGATGCGAGTGCCTGTTTAAGGAGTATAAAAAATTAAAATCAAGGAGATCAAAAATCATGAAAAAGACAAAATTTTCTTCACTTTTGTCACTCTTGATTTGCATCGCGCTTATTACGGCTACAGCGTTATTTGCAACCTCATGCAGTGATAATCAGACACCCTCAACAGAAACAACAACCGTTGCAGATGAAAGCACAACCCAAGCCGAGGCAACTGTTATCGGTGAAGGCGAAAAGCAGTTTACCTTTACCGTTGTTGACGCAGATAACAACGAAGCGGTTTTTACCGTTAATACCGATGAAACAACCGTCGGAAAGGCTCTTATAAAGCTTGGACTTATTGAGGGCGAGGACGGTCCGTACGGACTGTATGTAAAAAAAGTAAACGGTCTTACCCTCGATTACGACAAAGACGGTATGTACTGGGCATTCTATGAAAACGGCAAGTATGCAGTAACGGGGGTTGACTTAACAGAAATAACAGACGGTGTAACATATTCTTTCAAGGCTGAAAAATGAAGCTGAATGTAAAAGATATTGCAATTTTCGGAATGCTCGGAGCTGTTATGTATGCTTCGGATATTCTTATGGAATTATTCCCTAACATACATCTTGTTGGTGTTTTCATTGTTGCAATTACTGTTGTTTACAGAAAAAAGGCTCTCTGCCCTATATATATTTATGTTTTTATAAGCGGTATTTTCGGCGGCTTTGCTACTTGGTGGATTCCTTATCTTTATGTATGGACAGTGCTTTGGGCAATGGTTATGCTTCTGCCAAAAAAAATTCCCGAAAAAGTAAAACCGATAGTCTATATGTTCATCTGCGGACTGCACGGTCTGTTATTCGGCATAATTTATGCTCCGGCCCAGGCAATATTATTCGGTCTTGATTTTGAAGGTATGAAAGCGTGGATACTTTCAGGACTTCCCTTTGATGCGATACATGCTGTAAGCAATTTCTTTTTCGGCATACTTATCTATCCCATAACAAGGATTTTACAAAGAGCCGAAAAAATAACACAGAAATATTAAATTATCTTATAGAAGGACTTTAAAATGGATATTAAAAACATTGAAACAATTGAACAGATAAGCAGAACATATACTGCCCCTCACAAGGAAACAAGAACCTCCTGCAGAGCAATCATAGTCAAAGACGGAAAAATGCTCTTCTCTTTTGAGTCAAAAACAGGGTTTTATATGTCACCCGGCGGTTCCCTGGAAGAGGGAGAAAGCTTTGAAGAGTGCTGTATCAGAGAGCTTAAAGAGGAAACAGGCTTTATTGTCAACCCATTAAAACAGTTCATCACGGTAAAGGAATATTGCTATGATATTCTGTATATCAGTCATTATTTTATCTGTGAAATAACGGGTGAATGCGAACGCGCTCTGACAGGAACAGAAATCTTTAAGGGTATGCAGCCTGAGTGGCTTGATACCCAAAAAGCTATTGAAATTTTCGGAACATATAAAGAGCAAACTCCCGATAAAGAAAGCCTTTATCTGCGTGAGCTTACCGTGTTAAACAAATATCTTGCAGCTGTTAAATAAGATAATTTATATTTTTGGTTCCCGTTTCACAATAAAACTGCTCCGTTTTGTTTGTTACCAATCGGAGCAGTTATTTTTGTGTCGGTATAACATTAAATCAATCTTCAAGTATCTTGACTTTTGACTTTGTTGATATTATCATAAAAATATCAACAAAGGAGATACTGAAATGAAAATACTTGCAAGCGATTATGACGGAACTCTCAATCATGGCGGAATAGACAAGGAAAAATGTACCGCTATAGAAAAATGGCAGAAGAGCGGAAATTGGTTCGGGATTGTAAGCGGAAGAAGTCTTACAGGGCTTAAAAGACTGGTCAACGGCGAAGATAATCCGAAGAATCTTGTAAAAACAAACGCTTGTTCTGCATACAAATGCGACTTTCTCATAGCAAACAACGGAGCTGTTATCTGTGACGGTGAAGCTAATGTTTTAACTCAGACAAAATGTGAATCGGATATTATTGTTCCCCTTATAAAAGCGCTCTTTGAGCTGAACTGTCCGCTTGCGTGCATATGCACAGTTGGTTATGAGGATATTTATGTAAAACCTGATAAAGCGCATTGTGAGGATGAATATGATTTCCTAATTGCAAATATGCCCCAAGTACCTTATTTTAACCAGATAAGCACTATGCTTGATACTGATGAAGAAGCCGCTGAAGTGATTAAAGCAATAAATACACGCTTCTCTGACAGGCTCAATCCTCTGCAGAACGGCAGATGTATTGATATTGTTCCGAAAGGCGTTGACAAAGCACAGGGAATATATTCACTAATAAACAAAATCGGTGCAACAAAAAATGATGTTATCACCGTAGGAGATAACATCAACGATGCCGATATGATAAGAGAATTTTATTCATATGCTATGGAAAACGGCGTTGATGAAATAAAAAGTCTGGCAGATAAAACAACCAAAAGCGTAACTGAGCTTATTGAACAAGAATTATAAAAGTATACAAAAAAACCGTACTTTTCGCAATGAGAAGCACGGTTTCATTTTTATCATACCTTTACTGATTTATCCTTTTTTATGTTCTTAATGAGATTAAGTAAAAGATGCCACAACGGCACAGAATAAAGATAAACAGCAAAGAAAACCGAGGAATCCGGGGCATTTATGCTGTTAAGAGGAGTGGCACATGCAACCGACCAAGGGATAAGCGGAGCTATAAGAACAACAGTATTTTCTAAAATCACGGCAAAATCACGCTTTTGCTCATCGCTTGCTTCATCGGGAAGATTATTTGTAATCTGATGTGTTAGCATAATTGCAAGTGTCTGATTGCAGGCAACAAGGCTTGTGAGAATACTGCCTAAGGTTACCGAGCCGAAAAAGCTTATTTTATCCGAAAGCTTTATAAGAATATCTCTTATTCCGTCCAACAGCCCCGTAACTCTGAAAAGTCCCGAATAGCTTGATGAGATACAGACTATTGCGCTCGTTTTAAGCATTGAAACAAGTCCGCCACCATTCATAAGCACAGCCAAGGTTTCGTTTTCAGCCTTAAAGCCTGTAATTAAAAGTCTGAAAAGCTCAGTAAGTTCAATTTTCTGCAAAAACAGACTGACAAAAACTCCTGCTATTATGCTTACAGTCATTGCAATTTTAACATTGACCTTAAAGAGAGCCAGAACAATAATCAGAGCTGCAGGTATAAGCACGGCAATATTGAGATTATAACACTCGGGAAAAACCTTAAGCAGCTCTATTGAGCCTGCATTTTGCGAAGTATTGTTAAGACCTAACAGTAAATATGCAACACAGGTTATAACAGTCGGCACTATGCAGGTTTTTATCATCGGCTTTATATTTGAATAATAGTTACTCTTTGTAAGCTGACAGACAAGTGCCGCACTTGTTGACATCGGAGAGCATCTGTCACCGAAAAGCACACCTGAGAGTATTGCTCCGCCGCATATCATAGGCGATAAGCCGAGAGTGTTGGATATCATCATACATATAACACCCATTGTTGCCGCCGAGCCGAATGAAGTACCCGTAAGCACAGACATAAGACTGCAAAGAAGAAAAGCAACAAGATAAAAAATATCCGGAGAGAAAAAGCGTGAAGAGTGATATATTATATATGCTATTGTGCCCCCTGAACGCCATACTGCCGTTATCATACCTATAAGCATAAATGTTATAAGTATGTTTTTTATGGTAAGCATACTCTTAAATGCTGCCTGCAGTAATTCCTTGGCCTTATGCTTTTTAAGGATTCCGTAAAAGAAAAACATAAAAAAGCCTAAAACGAGTGCATAAAGAATTGAAAAATCGAAGGCAACACAGACAATCAGCGTTGCAGAAAACAAAAGCAGGGTTAAAATTTCAGGCATACTGCACCTCGGATTTTATTTTATAACTTTTTTGCCCAGTTGCCGTTTTCAAAAATCGGAACAGCTTCACCGTTTTTGTAGCCTGTGATAGACATATCGTCAGAACCTATCATAAAATCAACATGAATCATACTGTCATTGATTCCGAGTGCTAAGCATTCTTCGTTTGTTTTTTCAAGATAGCCGTCAATACAGTCATTAAAACCTCTGCCCAGGGCTATGTGACAGCTTGCATTTTCATCAAACAAGGTTTCGTAGAAAAGAATACCCGATTTATTTATGGGGCTTTCAACGGGGATGAGAGCAACCTCACCGAGCATTGATGCTCCCTCGTCCATTGTGAGCATCTTATCAAGAACATTCTGACCCTTTTCGGCTTCCCATTTTACTGCTTTACCGTTTTCAAAGGTTATTGAGAAATTCTCAATAAGCTGTCCTTCATATGACAAAGGCTTTGTTGACACAACCGTGCCTTCTGCTTTGCCTTTCATAGGACTTGTGAAAATTTCTTCGGTGGGCAGATTGGGATTATAATAAACACCCTGCTTTGTGTTTTCGCCGCCGCCGCACCAATGGCCTTCGGGAATAAGCCATACTCTGAAATCGGTTCCGTTGGAGCTTTTGTATTCAAGATAATCAAACTTATAGGAATTGAGCCATTCACAGCGTTGTTTGAAATTTTCATTATGCTTTTCCCATTCTTTTTCGGGATCATTGCTGTCATTTACGCGCACACTTGCCAAAATCTCTTCCCAGAGCTTTTCAACCGCAGCACTTGTACGAAGCTCGGGAAACACTTTTTTTGCCCACTTTTCACTCGGAACTGCAGCAATCGTCCACTGATGACAGCTTTCAATAGCATCTCTGTAGGGCTTTATAATGGGATATCTTGCCTGCTGCGCCTTTTGCATTTTTTCCTGATTGATTCCCTTTAAACCGTCGGGATCATCACTTATAATATGAATTCTGCAGGGAAGCTCCTCAGTCATAGCTTTGAGCTTTTCTTCCTGCCATTTTGATACCTTTGACAAATTTTTAAGGCTCTGATGTCTGTAGTGCAGCTTTGTTATAGGCTGGAAATCCCACTCCATTTCAACCTTTGCTGCACCTGCTTTGTAGCATTCATCAACCATAATTGTTATAAACTCATACTGATCAACTGAGGCATATAACCTTACAGCCTGTCCCTTTTGTATATTTGCACCTGTTCTTGCAATAAGACGGGCATATTTTCTCATAAGTGTTTTTTTCATAGTGTACTCATCCTTTCACAAAGATAAATTTAATTTTAGCATAAATTTACAGATTATTCAATACAGATATTTATAAACAAAAATTACATTTATTTAAATAAAATTTACATTTTGATTGATTTTTTTGATTTTTTTGATATGATATGATTGATAAAAAACAGGAGGCTTCATATGAATTTCAGTATAATTTATAATCCCGTCGCAACAAAATTCACACAGGCTGCCCTTGAACATCTGGTAAAGAGATTTACGGAAAAGGGCTATACTTTACATAAAATAAAGAAAAGTGAATATGCAGGTCATGTTATTCCCCTTATAAAAGAGCTTGATCCCGAATCGGATCTTCTTATAACTTTCGGCGGTGACGGCACAGTAAACGAAGCGGTAAAGGCATTCAATGAAATTGAACAGCACTCTGTTTATGCTCATATCTCCGCAGGAACAACAAACGATATGGCAAACAACCTTAATCTCGATATGAAGGATCCTATGAAATCAATTGACAAGCTTGTCGATTTCGGAAAAGAAACATATATGGATTCCCTTATTGTAAACGGAGAACCTGCGTGTTATGTTTCTGCATTCGGATATGTTGCCCCTGTTCCCTACCTTACCAGCTCAAAATTAAAGAAAAAATTAGGCCATGCAGCCTATGTTATTGCTGCACTTCCTATCCTTGCGGCAGGTCCGAAAAAACACAATATCACATATACCGCAAACGGTGAAACAAAAACAACAGACTGTGCCCTTGCGCTGATAAGCACATCAAAAGGAATGGGCGGAATAAATCTTTATCAGAACTCCGATCAGAATGACGGAAAATTTGAAGTTTTCCTTATAGGTATGGTGGATGCAAAAATTATTTTGGATATCTTCGGAAAATACCTTAAAAACAACATAAATCTTGCCGATTACATAAAATACGGCGATTGCTTCTCAACAAACAAGCTTGACATAAAATTCAATAACGGTATTCCGAAGTACCCCGTTGACAATGACGGTGAAAAGGTAGGCTTTGATATAGCTGATTTCAACGGTGAACTTCATTATGAAATAGGCAAGAAAATAAGAATACTGAAGCCTGAAAAATAAATATAAAATAATTTTAACTGATTTCGTTTTTTTCGAAGTCAGTTTTTTCTTTGTCTGTTTTCAACAAATATTTGCCTTTTTTCTTTATTTGACATTACATATTTTTACTGTTATTATAGATGTATAAGAAACGGAGGTTTTTTTATGGCAACCATAAGAGCTATTATTTCTTTTTTGCAGGTTTTTCTTTTATCAATAGGAGCTATACCTGTTAATACAGCAGTAAACTACGGCGGCAATGAATATACGGCTCCTCAGATTACAACAGAAATGTATATCGTTGAAAACGGCTATTCCGATTACTATATCGTAACAGCCGATGAGCACGATGAATGTATAGACACTGCAACTCAGGAATTGCAGAATTATATTGAAAAAATATGCGGTGTAAAACTCCCTGTTACGGTTGAATCTGAACTTCCCGCTTCAGCTAAAGCAATTTCTCTCGGTGAAACAAAGCTTTCAGAAAAAATCGGTTTTGATTATTCCGGCATTGGTGAAGACGGCTTTTTGTTGTATTCAGACTCCGCAAACTTCATCATACGCGGTGAAGACAGCAGAGGTACACTTTACGGTGTGTATACCTTCCTTGAAGAATATCTCGGTGTCCGTTGGTTTACTCCCACACTGGAAAGAGTACCCGAAAATGAAGATATCATAATCGATGCAAATCTTAACCGTGTTGTTGAACCGTCATTTGTTGTCAGAAGAAATGACACAATGGGAACAAACGAAGCCCACCGTGCAAGAACAAAAATGAATGTTTCTTTCCACGAAAATGCAACAAAGTACGGTGGAACTCTTACATATTCCTTGTGGGACGCTTCCCTTATTACTCTTGTTCCCAAGTCCCTTTTTGCAGAGCATCCCGAATACTTTGCTCTCGGTGAAGACGGAAAAAGAACTACAGACCATGTTTGTATGACAAATCCCGAGGTACTCGACCTTGTTGTTAAAAATGCAAGAGAAATAATGACCAATGCAACAAACGGTGCAAAGTTTATACACATCGGTCAGGATGATAATATAAACTATTGCCGTTGCGAAAACTGCGAAGCACTCTATGAGAAGTACGGTGCCGTTTCTGCCCCCACGCTTATATTCACAAACAAGCTTGCAGATATTCTCGGTCCCGAATTTCCCGACTATACATTCACTTTTTATGCATATAACGAAACTGACCGTCCTCCCACGGACACATCGTTAAAATGCAGACCTAATGTTGCTCCCGTGCTTTGCGGACTTCACAAGGCTTGTCGCAGCCATTCCCTTTTAGAGTGCGGTGCACAGGACGGTGATGACAGCTTCGAAAACCTTTACGGTGACCCGGACACAACCATTGCAAAGGATTTCGAAAGATGGACACAGATTGCAGACAGAACATATATCTATGATTACACAATAAACTTCCTTTTCTCTGCACAGTTCTTCTCAAATTTTGAATATATGCAGGAAACTATGAAGTATATGCACGATATCGGTATCACGGGCTATATCTACAACTGCGGTGACGGTCACACGGCTGCTTTCAATGAGCTGAGAAACTATCTGCTTTGTAAGCTTCAGTGGGATGTCAATGCAGATGTTGAATATCATATGATAGACTTTATGAATGAATATTACGGCGAGGATGCCGCACAGTACATAAAGGAAATTCTTGATATTCAGACCGCCCAGATTAAAGCTACTGCGCATGCTTTTGATTTTGACTGGCACTATCAGTCCGGATATTATCCCATACACACAATGGCAAAGCTTGACTGTCTGTGGGATAAGGCTCTCAATGCAGATATAACTCAAGAACAGTTCAAAAATGTTGAAATTGCAAGTCTTAGCTGGAGATTTTTCAAGGCAAATCAGATGCAGGGTGAATTCTTCTTCCTTAATCCCTTACGTCTTAAAGAAAACGAAGACCTTTATGATGACTATAAAAAGTACGGAATTAACCGTGTTTCTTCATTCTCAATAATTCCCGAAAAGGATCAGATAAACTTTATCCAGCGCCCGATAAACTGGGAATAAAATCATAACCACCAGTTGAACTGGTGGTTTGCACAGGCCCTATAAGGGCCGCCTGCTGGCTCGCCGACTAAAAGTCGGCACAGAGGTTTGACATCGCATTACTATTTCAAGCAGCCGCTCTCGTGCGGCTGTTTATTTTT
>JAZNOZ010000008.1:0-59781 GCA_045589395.1 Acutalibacteraceae bacterium
CCAAACCATTTCTATTATACATGGAGGTTAAGTTTTTTCTTTAGTTTTTTGTGGCTTGCCATTGCTCGCCACATTTTGTTTTTACTAAAGCATTTTAATTCCCCCGGTAGAACCGGGGGTTTTGTCTTTGCTGAAGACCAACAAAGAAGCATCTTGCCGAAAAAAAATAAGGCAAGATGCTTTTTTATTGTTTTATTTACTATTTTTAATCAGCAACATTTTCTATTTCTTTGGCTGTTGCAGTTCCCGTCATACCGATTTTTTTAACGGTAACAGAGGAAGCAAGTCCTGCAAAGGCTGCCGCCTTTTCCAAAGGCGCTCCTGCTGTTACGGCAAGGGAAAATGCCGAAAGAGAGGTATCCCCCGCACCGCATATATCAAGCTCTCCCGAAAGCTTCTTTGCACCTATTCGTTTACCGTCTTTACCGTCAGTAACAAATGAGCCCTTATCACCCAATGTGCAGAATACCCTTGCATTATTTTTAACAGCAAGTACTTTTGCGGCTTCAAGGAACTGCTCTTCCTTTGCATTTATAAAGCCATCATCAGAGTAAACCGCTCTCCAGCATTCAACCTCATTCGGCTTTAAGATGCAGTGAGTATATTTTCCTATATTGTATCGGCTGTCGCAAATAACAGTCAGTCCGTTTTTTGCAAGAGCTTTTATTTCTTCGCGGACTCTGTCGGTAACGATGCCGTAACGGAATTGGTCGGCAACACATAAAACATCAATATGCTTTGCAAGCTCTTTAAGATTTTCGATAACCTTATCTTCGGTCTGAGAATCAATCGGCACGCGGTTTTCAAAATCAAGTCGGGGATCCTCATAGACAACAGATGAAATTCCGTGACGCATAGGCTTACAGTATGCATTTGTAAATCTACCGTCTGTTTTTATAACATATTCATCACTTATACCGCTTTTTGCAACAAGGTCGCGAAGAAGCATACCTCTCCAATCATCACCGATAAGGAAAAGTGCATATATCTTTTCGGGACAAAGCGCAGCAAGGTTTGCTGCTACATTTCCGCCTGCCCCCATTGATGTTTTTTCCTGTGTTACAGGCAAAGGATAATGCGGAGTTTCACGGGACAACTCCGAAAGAGTCATATCCGCGTGCCAGTATATATCGACACAGAAATCTCCGATAATACCGATTTTACAGTCTTTGATTTTAGCAGTAATTTCTCTGACTTCTTCTTTTTTTAACATATCAGTATAATTCCTTTAATTTGTCATAAAGTGTGGGAATTGTTATCTGGTGGTCACCAACGAAGTGCCAACCCCAGCCGCCACGGCAGGTGGGACGGTTTACAATATTTTTTCGGGGTCTGTAATAATAATTAGGATCCTCATAACCTATTTTGCAACGGAAATTGCCGAGATTGATAAGGTCAAAGTTTGCTGTTGTTATATCAAATGTCTGATTACCGAGATTTCTTGCGATAGAGAGAGTTTTAAGGAAAACCTCGGGACCGATAACGGATGAACCAAAATTAAGGAACACACCGCCGTCAAGCTCACAAACGCTATATGCCATTTTCTTGAAATCTATTCCGCTGCACGCCCCGATTGCACTCATATCACAGGTGGGATGCTGATGAATTATGTCCGTTCCGAGAGCAATATGATATGTTGCGGGAATATCAAGCTTATATGCATTCCAGAGTATACAGTCTTCCTTGTTCGGAAATTTTTCGGGATGTGTGTCAATATATTCACCCAATGCTTCGCCGTAGCCTATTCCCTTTTTTGCACCGAGCTTTATTGCTTCATTCATCCACGCGCCTGTTTCCTCCCACATACCGAAGGAGCCGTCTTCAATAGCAGTGGGAACATCCTCAGATGTTCCGCCAAGATAAGCAAGCTCAAAATCGTGTATACTTGTTGCTCCGTTTGCTGCGATATGGGTAATTATTCCCATCTTCATAAGCTCAATTATATACCTGGAAAGACGGTTTTTTACAACATGCGCCCCCATACTCCAGATAACCGGTCTGCCGTTCTTTCTTGCTTTGATGATTCTCGCAATCAATTCATCAAAGCCCTCATATACATATTCTTCGTGAGGTGTAACACCGGGAGTCATCATATTGTCAATGGTAACAAGGTTTATTCTGTCCTTTGCAGAATATGTTGTGATACCCGAAAAATCAAGTGTTTTCTGTCTTCTCATTTTATTTTTCTCCTGCTATCAGATAAAAAGTATTGCCGAGGCAATTATAAACTGTGCCAAATAATATGTTACATGGTTGGTTATTATATCAACCGGTCTGTTTTTACCCTCTCCGAAATATGTTCCGGAAAGAATAAGATCCGAAATAATAAAGAATGCACCGCCGACAGCCATAACCAACAAATGTTTATTTGCCTCTATACCGCCAAAGAATGCGTTAAAACCGCAAAAAGCTGTCATAAAGAAGAGCAATGCACCGTAAAGCGTGGAAATAAGCTTATACTCACCGTACTTGAGCTGCATAGCTTTTTCGCCGAAGAAAATAACAAGCGCAGCAATAAGAGCGAGGGCAAATGAGCACAATACTGCCCAGACAGAAATTTTTCCGTTTATACCGCTGATGACTGCGGCAATATAGAAAAAGTGACCGACCGCAAAGGACAAAAATCCTGAATATGTAAAAAATCTTTCATCCTGTCTGTACACAAATTTGAGGTCAAGCCATATATCTCCCAAAAGACCGCAGACAAGTCCGCCGACAATGAGCCCTGCAAATAATAATTTGCCTATATTCAGCTTATCGTAAACACTGAGTGTTGCAAAAACTGCGGTAAGAATAAACATAACACTTGTTATTGCCTTGACCACAGCCGCCTTTGCCGTGCTTTTCTGAACACGGAATTTAAGAAACAAGCTAAGCGAAATAAGTCCTGCAATCAGACATACACAAAAAGAAGCAAGCATAAAAACATCTCCGTTTCCTTTTTTATACATAATAACACATCTTTTTATTTTTTACCACAATTTTTATAATTTTTTCTTATTTATTGCATTTATTAAAAAGCTGTGATATTATGTTTTCAGGTGATATAAATGTTCAATTTTATCTTGAAGAGGCGAAAGAAAATGAGAATAATGAGTTTCAATATTTTATGTGCAGGCAAGGGCGAAAATGAATGGTTCAAGCGTATTCCTCTTGTTGTGAGAACAATAAGAAATTATGCCCCCGACACTTTCGGTGTTCAGGAAGCACACAAGGAGTGGATGAATGCTCTGACAGGTGCTTTCCCCGATTATGACTATGTAGGTGTCGGTCGTGATGACGGTAAGGATGACGGTGAATTTTCCGCTGTTTTCTACAAAAAAGATTCTTTCAAGGTAATTGACAAGGGTAATTTCTGGTTATCCGAGCATCCCGAAAAGCCCGGTAAAGGTTGGGATGCGGCTTGTGTCAGAATTTGCTCATGGGCAAAGCTCAAGGATAAAAAAACAGGCAAAATCTTTGTACATTTCAACACTCACCTTGATCACAAGGGGGAAACGGCTATGCAGAAGGGAGCAGAGCTTGTTGCAAAGAAAGCTGCCGAGATATGCCCCGAGGGTGTATCCTTCTTCACCGGAGATTTCAATGTAACCCCCGATTCCGCACCCTGCAAAGCAGTTCTTGACGGCGGCTTTGTTGACTGCAGAGATGTTGCTGACACAACCGATATGAGCATTACATATCACGCTTTTGAATCAACAGAAATCCCCGGCTGTATAATTGACTATGTATTCGCGAAGGGCGAGGTCCAGGTATCACAGTTCAAGGTTATAAAAGACCACATTGACGGTGCAATCCCCTCTGACCACTACCCCGTTTTTGCTGATGTTGAATTTTAATTAAACACTATTAAATAAAAAAGGATGCAGAAAAAACAAAAGCTTTCTGCATCCTTTTTTAATATTTTCTTATTTCAGGCTTGAATCTTACGGTAAAGACTGTTCCGTTGACGGCATCACTTGTAACATTTACCTGTGCGCCCATCATTTGGGCTAAGTTTCTGAGAATTGAAAGTCCAAGTCCGTAACCGTTACCGGTGGTTCTTGCCTTGTCTGAACGGTAAAATCTCTCAAACAGATGCGGCATATCCTCCTGTGAAATAGGTTCCCCCGTATTTTTTGCAGAGAGATACACAACATTCTGCCGCTTTTTAAGACTGAACTGTGCTTCGCCTCCGAGCCCTGCATATTTAACTGCATTATCAAGCA
Organism: Acutalibacteraceae bacterium; assembly: GCA_045589395.1. Taxonomy (GTDB): domain Bacteria; phylum Bacillota; class Clostridia; order Oscillospirales; family Acutalibacteraceae; genus RUG806. The sequence goes on from JAZNOZ010000008.1 coordinate 4,209, forward strand.
GAATATGCATCATCTGATTTATTGCAGTAGCGTCGCCCTTAAGCTTTATCCCCTTGTCTATATCGCATATAAGATTTACACCCTTTTCATAGGCAACAGGCTCAAACTGCAATGCTATCCTGTTTGCAAGGAAAGAAACATCTATATCTGTATAAATCTTGCTCTCCTGCATATTTTCGGTTTTTGCAAGCATAAGCAGATCATCTATAAGCTCCTTCATATGCGTTGCTTCTTCCTGTGTACTCTCAATCCATTTCATCTGATTTCCCACAGTATCTGATTTATACATCTGAAGAATGTTATTGTTTGCAAGAATAACCGTAAGCGGTGTTTTCAGCTCATGTGATGCATCTGCAATGAAATTCTTTTGCTGTCGCCAAGCCTTTTCAACGGGCTTTAACATCATCTTTGCAAGAAAACGGCTTATCAGATAAATAACAAACATTGCAAAAAGACAAAGAAATCCACCATAAAAAAACATTGCTTTCAGATATTGCATATATGCACTTGAATCAACAAATGCCATTCGCTGACCGTGCGCCCAGTCAACTCTGTAAAAAAACAGATTGCTGCTATTGAGGATACCGAAGGTATAGTCCCCTGAATTAACAGTTCTGACAGCAGACTGCAGAACATCCCTGTCTATATTTGAACGGCTGATATCCAATATAATTATTCTACCGTCATCAAGAACCTCTACGACACATACTCTGCCGAGATACTGCGCAACAAGATTAGAATTTCCCGATTGTGATTCATCTATACCGGGATAAGAAGACAAATCAACCGTAGCGCACTCTCTGAGAAATGCCTGCATATCCTGAGTTACAAGAATAAACATTATGACCATTATAAAAATAAACAGGAATACCATTACAACGCCAACAAGCCCCATTGTTGTACCTATAAAGCGTCGTCTAAGCTTTTTGATCATCCGTTTTCACCTCAAGGCGGTATCCGATTTTGCGAAGTGACAGAATTTCAACATCTGCCCCTATAAACTCAAGCTTTTTTCTTAAAAATGAGATATAAACCTCAACATTGTTATCAACCGCATTTGAATCATAGCCCCAGACCTTAACTATCAGGTCATCTTTCGTGGTTACAATGGAAGTGTTCTGCATAAGTATTTTCATTATCTCAAATTCCTTGAAATTGAGATGCACATTGTTTTCCCCGCACAAAAGATCACAGGAAGAAAGATTAAGCTTTATTGAACCAAATTCAAGCTCATCCAGCACAACCTCGCCCTGTCTTCTCGTGAGTGCTCTTATTCTTGCAAGAAGCTCATCGGGAGAAAACGGCTTTGTCATATAGTCGTCTGCACCCGCATCAAGTCCCTGCACCTTATCGCTTATCTGATCCTTTGCCGTAAGCATAAGAACGGGTGTGTCTATTTTATTTTTTCTCATTTCGGACACAACCTGTAAGCCGTTAAGCTTCGGCAGCATAACATCAAGAATTATAACATCATATATTCCGCTTAATGCATAATCAAGCCCGTCTGCACCGTCATTTGCTATATCCACCATATATTTTTTTTCAATAAGAATCTGCGCCAGAGCATCTGCAAGGCGTTTTTCATCTTCAATAACCAGTATCTGCAAAAAAATTTCCCTCCCCGATTAAAAACATTTTATTCAGATATATAATACAATATTTTATATAAATTTACAACAAATCTCTTAAATATCACTTAAAGAAAACAGGCAACAGCAAATATTTTACTCATATTTCAGCAATTATAAAATTTAAGCAAATATCTATTATATATTAATTTCATTAATGATTGTTATACAAACTGTAAATCAGTATACTCCTTGACTATCTGCAGTAAAAATGATAAAGTTAATAATCATCAGACTTTGGAAGGAAAAATAATAATGAAACCGTTAAATCAGAAAACAGAACAGATAACCGATTCCGTAATCCGCAGAATGACAAGAATTTCTATGGAATGCGGTGCAATAAATCTTTCTCAGGGCTTCCCTGATTTTGACCCGCCACAGTGCATTTTAGACCGCCTGTGCGAGGTTGTAAAGGAAGGGCCTCATCAGTATTCTCCCACTTGGGGTGCATACAATTACCGCACTGCTGTCGCAAAAAAAGTTTCAATGTTTATGGGAATAGACCTTGATCCCGATAAAAATGTACTCGGCACCGTGGGTAGCACGGAGGCTATGATGGCAACATTTATGGCTATTATGAACCCCGGTGATAAGGTTGTTATCTTCTCCCCTTATTTTGAAAACTATGCAGCACAAAGCCTTTTCAATGATGTGGAGCCTATTTTTGTGCCGCTTAATCCTCCTGCATTCACATTTGATGCAGATATTCTTGAAGAAGCCTTCAAGGACCCTAAAACAAAGGCTATGCTTCTTTGCAACCCATCTAACCCCTCGGGCAGAGTTTTTACAAAAGAAGAATTACAGACAATAGCAGACCTTGCAATCAAATATGATGTTATCATAGTAACAGATGAGGTTTACGAGCACATTGTTTTCGAGCCTCACAAGCATACATATATCGCAGCTCTTCCCGGAATGTGGGAAAGAACCATATGCTGTTCATCTCTTTCAAAAACATATTCAATAACCGGTTGGCGACTCGGATATATTGTTGCAAACGAAGAGCTTATGAACCGCTGCAAAAAGGTGCACGATTTCCTTACAGTATGCGCACCTTCTCCCTTGCAGGAAGCAATAGTTGTTGGTCTGGAACAGCCTATGAGCTATTATAAGGAGCTTCAGGACCACTACACTCATATGAAAAATATCTTTACCAAGGGACTTAAGGATATCGGCTTTACATTCACCGAACCCGAAGGCTCATACTTTATGATGGTTGATATTTCGGAATTTGCAAACGGCAGAACTGATGTTGAATTTTGCGAAGAACTGGCAAGAAAAGTAGGTGTTGCGGCTGTTCCCGGTTCATCCTTCTTCAAGGAAGACATAAACCATCTTGCCCGTTTCCACTTTGCAAAAAAGGATGAAACTCTATACGAAGCACTCAACAGACTGGCAGACATAAGAAAAAAGATGTAAAATCAAACATAAAAAAATCTTATGATAAAAAAACACCTTATGTACACATCATTCGGTACATAAGGTGTTAATTTTTGCATATTGATTATTACCAGTTGATTATCCAATCCTCTGTCTGCACACCTTCAAAGGCAAGCTCGGCATTTATTCCCAATGCACTGCCTGAACCCTCAAGCATAAGGGGAACAGCGTACTTACACTGAGTTACATATCCGTTAGAGTTGATTGTTGCTTCAATTGTTGAACCCTTATAATTAATTGAAGCGCCGTTAATAGAAACAACACCGAGGTCAATATCACCTATATTGAGATAACCTACTGCAGATGCATTGTGAACGGGAACATCATTCAAGCCTACTGTTTCTGAAATGAGAGTTATTTTTATAACTATGTTATCCCCTGCTTTTGTTGCAGTAGCTGTTGCAACACCTGCTTCGGAAAGAGAACAGGGCTTATCGTTAGGCAAAAGAATCTGTGTTGTTTCACCTTCGCTGTTTACTGCTGTTCCGTTTGTGAAATTGAGTGTTTCATCAACAGGCTTTACAACGCTGGAGATAAGATTGTTTGCAATACCTGCAACCATTGAGCCACCTGTAATCTTTGTTATTTCTGCATCAAAGCCTTCTACATGTCTTACAGAAATATTGTTCGTGTATGCTTTCGTTTTAGTGACGGCATCCTTATAAGCGGAAACAATCTGAGCCTTAGTCCATGTTGACGGGTCAACCTGAGCCTGTGTTGTGGTTTCAACTACCGGAACCTGTGTTGTTGTTTCTGTAACAGGAGGCTGTGTTGTTGTTTCAATAATCTGAGGAAGGGTTGTTTCAACTGTAGGAGGCAAAGTTGTGCTTTCTGCCTGTGGTAATGTTGTTTCAACTGTCAGGGGAAGAGTTGTTTCAACAATGGGCTGAGTTGTCTGCACAACATTAGGATTCGTTACTTCAAGAATATTGCTTGTATATTTAAGACAGCCGTTGAATGAGAACAGCAGTACAAAAATCAGGGTTAAAGAAAGAGAAGCTTTTAATACTTTCATCAGTTGCCTCCGGAAAGAAAAATAATTTGATATTTATTGTAATTCAAAAAGCTTAAATTTGCAATAAAAAAATTGTTAATTTTGAAAATTAAACATAGAAAAATTTATTGAGCCATGCTCTCATATGACGACTGCGGTTGCAGTATATAAAAAAACCGAGTAAAGAGAGCGAACAAAGGGCAATAATCATACCTACAATAAGAAAATTGATGTGGCAGACACTCATAATGCTTCCTGAAATAAACGATGAAAGACAGATATCTGCAAAAATATGAACAACCACGGCACTCCAATGTCTTTTTTTGGCACGAAGCCATAAAATAAGTATCAGTGTAAGCAAGGAAACTGTGAAAATTATTCCTGTTATACTGCCGAAAATCAATCCGCTTTCGTGTCCCATTAACCGAAAGAAAAGGTTATATGCAAAAACAGAAACAGTGTCAACAGCCAAAATAACATAAGGGTTCTGTTTCTTCATATAAAACGGCAGTACCGTGAACGCCCATAAAAGAACAGAGCTTGCAAAAACATACAGCGACCAGGGCTGCTCAGTCAGAAAAAATACATTGACAAGAAAAAGTACAATATTAGGAATAAGTAATATCATTGTGATAATAAATGCAACAAACTTTTTCTGCATTGTTTTGGGAATAACAAGCTCATCCGCAAAGGGTTTTTTGCTTTCAGCAGGAATTTGTATATTAGGATTGATAACGGGAGTTGAACACAGCGCACATTTTTTTGCACTTGCATCAAGCTCAACACCGCAATTTACACAGTATGACATATAAATCTCCTTATTTTTACTCTCGGTTACTTTCGATTTTTACCGGAATACCCATTTTAACAAAAGAAGTGAAAAATTCTCTTTCAACATCAGTTTCTTCGTAAGAATTTGAAAATGTAATAACAAGATTGTTATTATATGTGCACACACCCAATCTTGATGCATTCACAATACCGGGAGCCGGCATAAACAATGCCTTGTTTACAAAACTCTTCATTTCTTCAGGGATATTCACAAGACCGAGATTTGTGATAAGCGAAGAGGTTGTCTGTTCCGCAGTAATTGCAAAAGAAATACCGACACTGAGATTTTTTACAGCAAGCGGAACAGAACGGACTATCAGATTTCTTTCAATTCCCATATTTGCGGTTATCATCATATTGAGATCCTGCTTGTTGATTGCAAGTCTTAACTGATATTTAACCTGCCGTAACAAATCATCAAAAGAATATTCTCCTCTGTTCGGATCTATTTTGACTCTTAAACAAATAGTAAAATTTCTTAATGTATCTGAATTAAAATGTTTTCGCAAATCAATGGGAATCTGTATGCTTACTTCCTTCTGATGCTTTTTTTCAAGTGACTGTTTTTTTATAAGTATCTGAAGCATAAGGGCTGCAAGAAATTCTGTTACGGTTACATCTTTTTCTTTAGTAAGCTTATGCAATTTATCAAATGGAATGGTTCCTGATATTATATTAATTGTGTGGGGCGGCAGCTTTGTTCCTTTGGGGTGATAAACAAATTTATCTGCTCGCTTATACTTTGCCTTGGAGGTAGCATTCTTTACAAAGCTGTCTTCAAGCTCAGTTTCACTTGCCTCTTGCTCAAGGTCAAGAACAAAGCCGCCGACAGGAACAGAGTGCCCTTTCAGGCGCAGATACTGTGCAATAAGGGTTGAAAGAAAAACCATTCCTCCGTGGCCGTCAGACAAAACATGATACATATCAACAGCCACCCGATTATTATAATAATATAACTTAAAAAGAAATTTGTTGTTTTCTTTGAAATTTACTCTGTGACACGGATTCTTTATATCAGGCAACACAAGAGGGACATTTGGATTCTTTTCAAGATAATACCAAAAAAAACCTCGTCTTATCTGTACATCATAACAAGGAAAGCGAGGCAACACATCAAGCAAAGCCTGCTCTAAAATTTCCGGTTCTATATTGTCTTTTAACTCAAAACATACTCTGAAACTGTTAGACCATGTTCTGGTATTTTGCCCCGGAAAAATTTTAGCCGCATTATCAAGCTTGAACCACTCAAGCTTTTTATTTGTTTTGTCTTTTACTGCCATTCTATCAATCCAGTCATCATTAATATATAAATTATATCCGTTTTCTGCTGTAAATTCAAGTGTTTTGATAAGAAAAACGGCTTTGTGTAACAACACAACCACAAAGCCGTTTCATAATATTTATTTTGAAAAATAATATATCAGAATATTTTTAAGCCATGTAAAGATATACGGCTTGCCGTTTGCCTCATCACTTGTGAGTGTGGTGAGGTACTTGTTTTTAACGGCATTTTCCGTTTGCACCGCACTGCCCCATTTTTCGAGTATTGTTTCATAGGAATCATTATGAACATCACAGACACCGTTTCTGCCAAGATTATACATAAACCAGGTTGTTGTGTCAGAGAGAGCACCTTTATATCCCCAGGTTGTCCAGCTGATATCTTTTTTATCGTACTTATGCAGCATATAGCCGTAATGCTTACCCGCATTCAGTTCACCAACAAGCACGGGAACATTATAATGTGAGTGCTTTTTAATGCTTCTTACAACACCGTTGATTGCGCCGATAGTATAATCATAGGTATGAAGCTGATACATAACATTTTCCCAGCCCATTTCCGTGGGAGCAGGTAAAGCATCAATAGTCCAGATACATTCGAGTGTAATAATATGCTCGGTGTCAATTTTTCTGACTTCCTTGTAGAGATAATCATACATTTCCGTAATTTTCGGTCTGACAGCTTCTATATCCATATCACAGCCGGGTTCATTCAGCAAATCGTAAGCGGCAACAGCTTTGTTATCCTTGAAATGTGTTGCAATCGCACGCCACAGAAAAGCTGTCTGTTCACGGTACATTTCACCCTCTTCACTGTCATCATAAAGCTTACACACACCCGAAGTTCCTGCGTGATGTGCAATGCTCTGTGCGCCGGGGGCACCGTGCAGGTCAAGAATTACATACATTCCTCTTTTTGCACACTGTTCAACTGCCCAATCAAGACGGGAGAAGTCAATTTCTCCGTTTTCGTTAAGCCTCCACTCTCCGTTTTCATCCGTGAAATTTCTGTACCAGAACGGAATACGGATACAGTTAAAGCCCATTGCTGCCATAATATCAAAATCGTTTTCGGTTATATAATTATCGTAATATGTATTGAGCAATTCCATTGCCTTTTCGTAACCGAAGCGTTCTGTAAGAGTATCAATAAGCTGAGTGCCGTCTTTGACATTGGCAAGCCCCATCCACTCCTCAAAAACAAGCCAGCCGCTGAGGTTGGTACCTTTTAATATCACCTGTTCACCCTCTTCGTTTATTATTTTGCCGTCTGCCGCTTTAAGTGCCGACATTTTATTAGTTTCTTCTGAAGCAAACGAATATATTACCGATGAAGCAAAAAAAGTCAGCGACAAAATTATACAAATTATTTTCTTCATAATTTTCACCACATATCACTCGTATAATGCAAAAACAGGGAGATTTTGAATCTCCCTGCGATAAATTATTTTGCGTATGCACCGATCTGCATCATATAGTCACCCAACTGAGCACCGAATTCGGGAGCACCTTCCATAATAAGCTTTCCTCCGCGTACGGACTCAAGCATATCATCAGTTGACATAAGTATACCCAATGCAGAATCAAGATTGTTGAATCTCATTGTAAAGAAAGGCATAGCTCTCTTATATTCGCCTTTACCGGCCTTCGACTTACCGGCTTTGATACGGATATAAGCGGAAACACTTTCTTCACCGTCAACCTTCCATGCATAAACACGGTCGGGGCTCTTGAGAGTCCAGTCGTGAATTGCTTCGTGACCGAGCTTATTAAGAGTGGAAATACCTACAGAAAGAAGATAGAAATAACATTTAACAAGCAAACGCTTTGTGTCTTCATCTTCAGGAGGAGTTTCCAGTCCTAAAAGATCTGCCATTTTAAGAAGAGCCATCATAAATACGCCGAATTCATAAATGAAGTTTACACCTCTCATTTTAGGAAGTGTTGCAGGACCTATTTTACCCTTAAAAAATGCATTCATGGTTTCAACGCTCTTGAATTCAAGTTCAACAAACTTCTGCTTGCCTACTCTGTATGCAACCTTATCGGCGTGAACCTTCCATTCATCACCGTTTACAACAAAGTGTGTTGCCCATTTTCCGTCAGGAGCATCAGGATCAAGACAGCTTACCTGAAAAACACAATGTACCTTTTTGAACTTTGAATTAAGAGACGGAACATCAGCGACAATAGTCTTCAGAAGGGGCAAAGCACCGCAAAGGAATATTTTATTAGTATAAATAGCTTCAGATGCCATTAAAATCAACCCTTTCTAAAATTAAACCTCATCATTCCAGTCATCATCAAGCTCGAAATCAGCTTTCATAACCTCACGGACAGCAGCAATGATACCGTTAGCATCAATACCGAGATCTGCCATGATGTCTTCATGAAGACCGATGGGAGCAAATTTATCCTGAACACCAAGCTTCTTGAATGCACAACCCTTACCGGATTCAACAACAACCTCTGCAACAGCAGAACCGAGACCGCCAACAACATTATGGTCTTCAACTGTAATAATTCTGCGGGTATCCATAACAGCCTTAACAATAGCTTCCTTGTCAATGGGCTTGATTGTGTGCATATCAAGAACGCGAATCTTGAGTCCGTCTGCTTTTTCAAGGAAATCAGCAGCCTGAACAGCCTGGAATACACAGGAGCCACAGGCAATGATTGTGAGGTCTGTTCCCTCGTTTACGGTTACAGCCTTACCTACTTCAAATCCGTAATCTGTATCCTTATAAAGAACACGGTCAAAGCCACGGTTAATTCTGATATAGAACGGACCGGGTGTGTTGTATGCAGCCATAACCGCATTATAAGTTTCCATACCGTCAGCAGGACAAATTACTGTGAGATTGGGGAAAGAACGGGTAACAGCAAGGTCAGAAATTGCATGGTGTGTTGAACCTGCCTGACCAAAGGATGTGCCTGAATGAGTTGCAATTACCTTTGCATTTACATTCTGATAGCAAAGGTCGGTTGACAACTGGTCAGCAGAACGCAGAGAAGCAAACTGTGAGAAGGTTGAAAGGAAAGGAACAAGACCTGCTCTTGCCATACCTGCAGCAACACCGAACATATTCTGTTCTGCAATACCTACATTAAAGAATCTGTCGGGAAATTCCTTCTGGAATTCACCGATTTTTGTGGACTTAGCAAGGTCTGCAGTAAGAGCAACAACTTCGGGATGTTCTCTGCCGAGCTCAACGAGTGCCTTACCGTAAATTTCCGCTGTGGAAAGTGATGTAGAATCAAGAGCTGTATAACTTAAACCGCCTGCCATACTTATTTAGCCTCCTTTTCAACTCTTGCAATACGCTTAGCGTATGATGCCTTGAGAGCTTCTTTACCTTTTGCATATTTTTCATCATCAAAAGCACCGTAATGCCATGTGTAATCGTCTTCAATGAAGTCAATACCGCAGCCCTTGAGAGTGTTGCAGACAATCATAACGGGCTTATCTGTTTTATTTTCATAAGCAAAATCAATTGCTTCGCAAAGTTCCTTGATGTTGTTACCGTCAATTTCCTTTACAATGAATCCGAAAGCTTCCCATTTTGCACAGAAAGGCTCAAGATTCATAACATCCTCTGTTCTGCCGTCAATCATACATCTGTTACGGTCAACAAAGCTTATCATATTTGTGGTCTTGTAGTGAACTGCACTCATTGCAGCTTCCCAGTTTGAGCCTTCGTCACATTCACCGTCACCGAGAACAACGAAAGTCTTATAATCTTTTCCCTGAAGACGGGCAGCAAGAGCAGTACCTACTGCTATAGACATACCGTGTCCGAGAGAACCTGTTGATGCATCAACACCGATAACCTTGTTTGAGTCAAGATGCATACCCATCTTTGAGCCGTAAAGATTAAAGGTCTTAAGCTGTTCAACATCATTGAAGCCGTAATCACAAAGTGTTGCGGCATAGGAAACACCTGCGTGGCCTTTTGAAAGAATAAATCTGTCACGGTCTGCCCACTGAGGATCATCCACCTTGATGTTCATATATTTGTGATAAAGTACCGTCATAATGTCAAGGACACTAAGACCGCCACCGATATGTGCGGAACCTGCCCAATATGTTGTATCAAGGGTGAGATTACGCAAATCATTGGCTTTTTCTTCAAGTTTAAGCCATTCCTGCTTGGTTAAAGGCATATGTTTTTCCTCCTCTTTATTTTAGGGGAATACAGTATATCCCCCTGAATTTTTTAGTACTTAGGTCTTATTGCTTTAAATGCTTCGTCTGCAACTTCAAGAGTATAGTTTATATCTTCATCTGTAAGAGCAGCATTTATGAAATGGTTGTGATGACCTGCAAAGAAAATTCCTCTCTTTACACATTCCTGAATCCAATCCTGATGGATAAAGAGTGAATCGTCATCAGCTATGCGAAGATAGAACAATGCGGGTTCACCTGAAACTACCATATTGAAGCCGTTGTTTGCTGCAGCTTCCTTAAGACCGTTTGTGAGCTTAAGTCCCTTTTCTCTGAACATTGTGGGGATATCAAGAGCTTTCATTTTGTTTACACAGGCAATACCTGCAGCAAAGGGCATTGCACTCATCCAATAGGAACCTGTATAGGAAAGGCCGCTTACTGCACCCTTAAGGAAGTCCTTACCGCAAAGGCAGGATACATTATATCCGTTTGCAAGAGCCTTACAGAAACAGATAAGATCTGCTTCAAAGCCGTAATAATGGTCAGAGCCTGCGATATCAAGTCTGAAACCTGCTCTTACATCATCAACAATAAGAACAGTTCCGTTTGCGGTGCAAAGCTCTCTTACCTTCTTCCAATAACCGTCTGCGGGCAGAGAGTTATCAAGATAGTTACCGTGCATATAGGGAGTGGAAATAAATGCGGCAATCTCCCCCTTATTGTCATCAAAAACCTGCTGAAGCTGGTCAAAGTCATTCCAGTCAATGTAAAGGTTATTTGCAACATCCTCCGGAATAACACCGGGATAGTCTATTTTCTGTGTCCAGGGAGAAACACCGTGATAGAAGCCGTTTACAAAAACGATCTTCTTACGGTGAGTTGCATTACGGGCAGTCATAATAGCAGCTGTTGTAACATCGTTACCGTTCTTTGCAAAGAATGCCCAGTCTGCACAGTTTACGGTATCTACCATAAGCTCTGCGAACTCAACCATTTTATATGAGGGAGAGGTCATACAGTTACCCTTTTTGAGCTGCTCAATAGCTGCAGCATCAACATCGGGATCGTTATAGCCGAGAACATTAGGACCGTATGCACACATATAATCTATAAATCTGTTGCCGTCAACATCCCAGAAATAAGTACCCTGTGCTCTGTCACCCATCAGGGGGAAAGAAGTTACAGGCATAAAGTTGCCTTCTGCAGGACCTAAATGTCCGTAAACGCCTGAAGGAATTACCTTTGTGGCTCTTGAAAACCACTCACGGCTTTTTGTATAGTCATTAATTTTTATTGCCATTTTCAATTCCTCCTTTAGGCAAGATAGAGTGCAACTCTGTCAAGAATTCTGTTAAGATTGTCTATCATAGAAATCATACCGCCCATAATAATGGTGCCTTCACCAATGCAGGCAACGGCATTAACCTTTCCGTCAAACAATGCTCTCGCAAGATCCATATCACAGAACTTCATAAGAGATCTGGGGTTACCCATATCCTTCTTTATTGTGATAAGACGATGGTTTTTACATCTTACTGTTGCGCTGAGTTTATCGCCGATTGACATAAGGATATCACCGTCAACGATGTGGTCTGCACTGAATTTACCGATAGCATCATTATTACCTATCTGGGCAATTGCTACAGCAATTGTGTAGAACATAAGTGTGGTGCTCATTTCAAAGAAAGCTCTGTCCTCAAGATCCTTGGGATCGGGACGCATATACTTTGAAAGAAGGTCTGTAAGCGGAATAAAGCTTTTAAGCAAAAATCCGATGTGCATAAGACCTTTTGTGGGGATGGGAGTTACGGTACCGTCAATCATTCCGTTGAATTTCTCACATGAAGAGAAAGGAATCTTTATTGTACAATCACTTCTGCAGCCGTCCTCCATACGGCAGTAGCCGTTCTTGAACATAAGGGTTGCTGCAGGACCGTCCTTAACCTCAAGACCTATAGATACAGGCTTTTTGTTTTTGAGCAAAGCTCTTGCGTTTTCATCAAGTTCGCAAAGGTTTTCAAGGGTTCCCAGAACCGCATACATGTTTATGTATGCAAGAGTCTTTGAATCTGTCAAAACACATTCCTCCTATATTTCAGGTTATAAACCTTTATAATCATTACTATATTAACAAACTTCCAAAGTAAAGTCAATGAATATTTATAACAATATACCAAAAAAAGAAAAAATTGCCGATTTTTCAACCGACAATCTGTTCTTTATATATGTTTCAGAACAGCTCTTACAGAAAAAAAGCTGAACTGCATTTACAATATACCTAAATTAGCCAACAATGCTTTTATTGATTCAATAAAATCCAATATACGGTTCACAAATACTTCTATCATAACAAAACCTCTTTCCCTTTTAATTATGTCTTTTATGTTACCATTCTATCATCTTTTTGTTAACAAGTACATCTTTTTTTACCTCAACTATAAACAAATTTTCAAGCTCATCTTTGGTTATTTGTCACAATCAACAAAAGTAATCCAACACTTACTATGTAAAATGTTACATTTTTTTCATTCAGCATATAAGATAAAGCAATGCCATTATCAGATTTTCATCCGCCTGCTCATTTGACAGCAGCATACACAACGCAAGAATCAGCATTTTTTCGCTTTCTTCGCGGTTTAGATTCCCGAAAACATTAAAAAATTTTGACATTGCATCATTTTTCCCCTGAGGCTTTTTTTCATTGCTTTTGTCTGCAGCTTTAGCTTCGGTCTTTTTTTCACAAGCCTTTTTTTGCTTTTCGATTTCGGTATTGACAAGCCCCGTGGGATACTGAATATTTCTGGGCTGCTGCGCTACGGGAACCGTACGCTGAGAAAATGTGTTGCCGCTTTTACTGCCCTCTTCAGCATTTTCATTATCCGGCTTGCGCACAAAACTTCTGTTCATATCATCAACAGCATATTTTGATTTTTTCTGCATTTCCATAACGCGCTGCTTTGCCTCTTCCTGCATAGAAACAAGTTCATTATATGTATACTCTTTCATCTGCCGTTCTCCTGCATCGCACTTATAATTTTCATAAACTTCAGCATCATTACGGCATCATCTGCTTTATTTCTGCGACTTTCACTCAGCAGTGGCTTCAATGCAAGAATAAAATTGCATCTGTCATCAGGCTCAGACAGCATTGATGAAAATTTAGCCACGCTGCCGAGCATATTTGCATCTATACCTCCCAAGCCCGTTAAACCCGGAATTTTTGAAAAATCGGGCTGTTTGCTTTCACTCTCCCGTTGACTTGTGCTTTCTCCGAAAATCTGACTTGCTGTGTCCTTAAGCTTCTGAATATCCTCCTCGCTGAGTCCGCTGAGCAATGAGCTTATGTCCATAAAATTATTCCCTCTTTTCTTTTCCGGAAAATTTTGATATAATTTTTTGTGCTTCAGGTGAATTCAACAGATTATGAAGCAGCTGCGGATCGTTCAGTGCAGCAGTCAGCTTCTGTTTCTGATCTGTATTCAACTTTTCAAAAAGACTGTTTGCAATTTTTTCATGGCTTTCGGGTAACTGTCCTATACCGTTTAACAGGCTGTTGATATCATTTGAATTCATAACAAAACCTCCTCTATTGAGTCAATTAATATTATGAAAGAAAGTCGGGTGTTATTCTTAATGAAGCTGCTGATTCTGTCAGATTCCCACGGGGACACTATCACATTAAAGGATATATTAAGAAGAGAAAAAAATATTGATGCTGTCATACATCTCGGTGACGGCGGTACAAATATGTGGGATGTGAGAGAATTTACACAAAATGTACCTGTTTATCAGTGTCAGGGCAACTGTGATTCTTCCCTTTATAATTTTTCAGCTGAGGAAAATCTTACTTTATGTACAAAAAAAATATTTGCCTGTCACGGACACAGATATAATGTAAAAAGCGGACTTAACACAATTTATTTTGCAGCAAAGGAAAAGGGAGCAGATATATGTCTGTACGGACACACACATATACCGAACAATGAATACTATGCAGGCATACATCTTTTCAACCCCGGTGCCGTAAAGGACGGCCGCTACGGTATTATAGAAATCTCCGAAGAAAAGATACTTCCTGCGCTGAAAACTGTCTGAAAAAAATTCCTGTTTTTTTATAAAAAAACAAGTTTTGTCTTTTTTACTCTTGTTTTAGCTATAAATATATGTTAGAATACTTAATGTATAAAATTTTGCATTATTCAGGAGGCAAAAAAATATGGATACTCGTTTTGCAATTTCCCAGTACCCCGATGCAGCGAAAATAAACAATGCGCTTGATGAGCTTATCAAAAAGCCGGTTTACACAATCGAGGATGAAGCTCTCAAAAGATATGAAGAAGAATACTTTGAAAAGAAATGTGCAAAGTCCAAGGAAATGATTTCCGAAGCTAAGCAGATTATCCCCGGCGGTGTTCAGCACAACCTTGCATTTAACTATCCCTTCCCCCTTGTCTTCACAAAGGCAGACGGCTACAAGCTCTATGACATAGACGGCAACGAATATTATGACTTCCTCCAGGCAGGCGGTCCCACAGTTCTTGGTTCAAACCCCGAATGTATCCGTGAACAGGTTATTGATGTACTTAACACCTGCGGTCCCTCCACAGGTCTTTTCCACGAATTTGAATACAAGCTTGCTAAGAAGGTTGCAGACAGTATTGAAACTGTTGATATGTTCCGTATGCTTCAGTCAGGTACAGAAGCTTGTATGGTAGCAGCAAGAATTGCGCGTCTTGCAACAAAGAATAAGAACATAGTTAAAATGGGCGGTGCTTATCACGGTTGGTCAGACCAGCTCGGTTACGGTATCCGTATCCCCGGCACGAAGTTCACTCAGGCAAACGGTGTTCCTGCCCGTATTATGAGAGATACTCAGGAATTCTTCCCCGGTGACCTCGATTCACTTGAAAGAGTTCTTCGTCTTAACCTCTTAAGAGGCGGCACAGCTGCTGTTTATCTTGAACCCCTCGGTCCCGAAAGCGGTTCCCGTCCTGTTGATGCAAACTTCTGCAAGGGCGTTGAAAGACTTTGCAGAAAGTACGGCGCTCTTCTCGTATTCGATGAAGTTGTTACCGGCTTCCGTGTTGGTATGGCAGGTGCTCAGGGCTACTTCGGTTGTTCTCCTGACCTTACAATATTCGGTAAGGTTATCGCAGGCGGATATCCCGGTGCAGGTGGCGTAGGCGGTAAGAAGGAATATATGAAGTATCTCGGTGCAGGTCTTGACGGTGCTGTTAAGGTTAAGAAGGCTTTCACAGGCGGTACTCTTTCAGCTAACCCCTTAAGCTGTGCAGCAGGCTACTTCACTCTCGAAGAAATCGACAGAACAAACGCTTGCCAGAAAGCTGGCGAAATGGGTGACAGAATCACAAAGGGACTTCAGGAAATTATTGCTAAGCGTCACCTTCCCTTCGTAGCATTCAACCAGGGTTCAATCTGCCATATGGAAACAGTAGGTACTCTCCAGTTTGCTATTGACTGGTCAAAGCCTTGGACTATCCCCGCTGTTCTTAAGGCAACAGATATCAGAAAGAAAGAAATGACTCATATGGGTGCAGCTTATATGGCTGAAGGCATTGTTACTCTTGCAGGTAGCCGTCTTTACACAAGTGCTGCATACACAGAAGAAGCAATTGATGATGCTCTTACCCGTTTTGATAAGGTATTCTCTCAGATTGCTGTTAAAGAATAATTACATTAAGGAACAGGAGCTGTTCAGCACGGCTCCTGTTTTTTGAAAAAGGTGAAAAGATTATGGATATTTTAGAAGCAAAACTTGCCGTTATCAAAGCCGGAAAGATGCTCGTTGAAAACGGACTTATTCAGAGAACCTGGGGAAATGTAAGCTGCAGAATTGATGATAATCATTTTGTTATCACCCCCAGCGGAAAAGGATATCTTACACTCACTCCCGATGATATTGTTATTGTAACAATAAACGATTTAAGCTATGACGGCGATGTTAAGCCCTCATCAGAAAAAGGTATTCATGCACAGTGCTATGCATTAAGAAGTGATGTTAATTTTGTTATTCACACACATCAGACCTTTGCTTCTATTGTTGGGCTTTCAGGTCTTGATATAAACAATATCACAGGGAAATCCGCGGAAATTATAGGCACTGATGTGCCTATTGCCTCCTACGGTCTTCCCGGCACAGGAAAGCTCAAAAAGGGTGTTGTTGCTGCGCTTAAGCGCTCGGATTCAAAGGCTGTTCTTATGATACATCACGGTGCGTTATGCGTAGGCACAGACCTTGACGATGCTTTTGCAGTTGCAAATGAGCTTGAAGAGGTTTCAAAGGCTGCTCTTCTTGAAAGATACAGAGAGCTTACCGGAAAAACAGTTGACAGCTTCAATTCTCTCAGCGAATATGTTGCAAACAATCTTATGACTTCAACCTCAACTGTTGAATACGAAGCTTATAATTCAACAAGAGAATACGGTGCAATCAGAATGACTCCTGTTAACGGCGGAGAAAGCGTAATGATTGATATTGCAAGCGGTGAGCCTGTTGACAAAACAGCCGACTGCCCCGAAACAGCAGTACTGCACAGTGCAATATACAAAAAACGCGAGGATGTCAATGCAGTTATCCATACAAAGGAGGAGGATGTTCTTTCTGTTTCAAAAATAGGAAAAACTATCCGTCCATTCCTTGATGACTTTGCACAGATTGCAGGAATCACCGTTAAAAATGTTGATTACTCTCCCAACAATACAATAAAGAGTTCTAAAGCTGTTACAAAGGCTCTCAAATCAAGAGATGCTGTTCTTCTCAAAAACAACGGTGCTGTTTGTGTCGGTGCTGATGAAGATGAAGCAAATGCAGTTAAGCTTGTAACAGAAAAGGGCTGTAAGGCTATGGTTGCCGCAAATATTTACGGCACAGACAATAAGCCCATAAACCTGATTGAAAGTGCTCTTATGAGAATTATATATAAAACAAAATATTCAAAAAAGTCAAAGTGATTTCAGGAGAAGTTTCTGATGACATATGAAAAAAAATCAGAGCACAAAAATGCCGTACGCTCTAAAACTCTCCTTAAACGGGCTTTTGCTCAACTGCTTGCAGAAAAAGAGCTCAGCAAAATAACCGTTACGGATGTGGTTGAAAAAGCCGGTATTGCTCGCGGAACATTCTATGCTCATTATTTTGATATTTATGACCTTTACTCCTCTTTGCAAACAAGCATTATTGAATCGATTGATTATGCTATAACTCAGATTGGAATAAAAAATATTATTGCAGACCCTGCAGTTGCCTTTCAGCTTGCAATGAACTATCTTGATTTACATAAGAAAGAATACTCTTCTTTCCTTTTATCCGCCGAAGCAGAAAAGTTTGTGAACAGAATAATATCATGCCTGGAAGAAAAATTCGCCTCTCAGGTTGTTGAAATATTCCCGCCCGAAAGCTTATCTAAAGCTAGAACATATATTATTTATACTCTCGGTGCATTAAAATCGGTAATATTTCATTGGTTGAGCGGAAAACTGGATATTTCAGCCGAAGAATGTGCAGCATATATTACTGAGTTTTATATGTCCAACAGACCGGATGAAATTAAAAACATTTCTATAACAGAATAAGGTAAAAAAACTTTCCTCGTTTTTTTGAGGAAAGTTTTTTTGTTCATTATTTTACTTCATTGAAGTGCAAAGCAAAACTATCGCCATCATAATCGGGATAATCATTCAGGTTAAGACCTGCTTTCATAAGAAGTGCACCGGAATAAATCTGTGAGGTTTCTTCACACATATAGTACTTACATTCATCAAGTCCGCGCAGCTTTATGAAGAAATTACCCTTTTCAACATAATGTCTGAAAACAACGGTGAGCATTGCCTGTGTTTTATCTTCACTTACAAACTCCCATGCACATTTATAGGGATCATTATAGGGAGCAATAAGTCTGTAGAGGTCACCGTAATGAATAAGGTCATAGTATTTATGATAGTCTGCAACCTGCTGTTTTACTGTTTCATTTGTTTCCTCACTGAGCTTTGCAGGATCAAGCTCATAGCCGAAGCTACCCCACATTGCAACATTGCGCTTTGTTTCATAGCTTGTTCTCCTGCTTGCGGAAACATGTGCGCCCTGAACGGATGCGGGATAACAAAGGGATGACCCGAACTGAATATCAAGTCTTTCGAGAGCATCTGTATTATCAGAGCACCATATCTGAGGAGAAAAATACATCATGCCGGGATCGTATCTTCCGCCTCCGCCGGAACAGTTTTCAAACAGCAGATGCGGGAAAGCCTTAACTAATCTATCCATAAGCTCGTATGTGCCGAGAATATATCTGTGAAAAAATTCCTTCTGCTGTTCGGGCGGCAACTTTGCAGAGCCCGCTTCGGAAATATTGCGATTGAAGTCCCATTTAATATAGTCAATATCGTTGTTGGAGAAAACTTCGCTCATCTGATTAAAAATATTATCTCTGACATCTTCTCTTGTCATATCGAGCACATACTGATGTCTGCCGATAGATCTTTCTCTGCCCTCAACATGTATACACCAATCGGGATGTGCTCTGTAAAGGTCTGAATCGGGAGAAATCATTTCAGGCTCATACCAGATACCGAACTTAAGTCCTAACCCCTTTATTCTTTCAATAAGCTTGGAAAGACCGCCTCTTAGCTTGTTTTCATTGACATACCAGTCACCGAGAGAACAGTTATCGCAGTTACGCACACCGAACCAGCCGTCATCCATAACAAGCATTTCTATGCCTACACTCTTTGCCCATTTTGCAATATCAAAAAGCTTATCATCGGTAAAGTCAAAATATGTACCTTCCCAGTTATTGATGAGCAAAGGTCTTTTTTTGTTTTTCCAGGGACCCCTGACAAGGTTATTATTATAAAGCTTATGGAATGTACGGCTCATACCGCCAAGACCTTCATCGGAGTAAACAAGAACAGCCTCGGGGGAATAAAACTTTTCTGAGGGAGCAAGAGTCCAGCCGAAATCATCGGGATTTATACCCATTACAACACGGGAGGAACAGTTGAAATCAACCTCTATCTGTGAAGTGAAGTTACAGCTGTACACAAGATTAAAGCCGTATGCATCGCCGTATTCCTCGCCACCGTCAAGACTCAGCAATGCCATAAAGGGGTTGTGCTGATGCGATGATGAGCCGCGCTTACTGTGAATTCCCTGCAAGCCGTGAGCGAGAGGGCGCTTTTCAACAACTCTTTCTTTATTGTGTCTGCCGTAAAGAGTGTAAAGCTCAAAATCACTGGTGGGCAAATCAAGTGAGAAGCTTAATGCTCTTTCAATTTCAAACGGTTTATCAGAGGTGTTTTCAATAACCAATGAACGGGTCATCGCTGAAAGCTTTTCAAAAACCGTATAAATAAGTGTTACTTTTGCACCTGTTACTTTATCAAGAGTTTCAACCTCAAGAGTTGTACATTCGTCATCGGTATTGGCATAAAGCGCAGGAAGCCCCGGGAGTGACGGCTTACCCGAATAAATCTTATGAGAAACATATCTCACATCTGTTGCGGCACAACCGCTTTCCCCTCTTATCTGCAAAGCAGAAATACGCATATCTCCCGCTCCGTTGCAGCCGATTTCAAAGGGATAGGTATCTGCTGAGAAATCACAGTCTGTCATATTACAGTTTGATGGGCTGAAGGATGCGTACATATTTCTCTTTTCAAAATCAGTAAGATTATAATCGGGGATTTTTGCTCCGTAATACAAATGAACAAGATAATTTTCTCTGTAAATCTTGAAAATGTAGCTTGAATTCAGAGTATCGAGCTTAAAAATCTTTTTTTCACTGTCAAAAATAACGGGCATATCTTTTCATTCCTTTCGGATTTTTCTCATTTTTTCTTAAAAACGAACAGGACAAACTCTGTTTCAGTTTCAAGGCTTTCGTATTCTGAAATACGGGTAAGTCCCGCGCTTGGCGTGTGATAATAATACGGAGTCATTTTTAACAACGCCAATATATCTTCCGTTGAGCTGATATTTATTTTTCGCTAAGCTTTATTTTTTCCGTCAGTTCAAAATCCGGCGCATCTGGAGGCACTTCATCGTTAAGATAAGGCCTATCGTAAAGAATTTCTTTAAGCCTCAATAAATGTCTTTCACCCGACACAACGCTTATCAGCATACCGTCTTTTTTCAATATTCTTGCAAATTCGGCAGAATTAAACGGTGCAAACAAATGCATAACAACATCAAAGCTTTCATCTGCAACGGGAATCTTCTTCATATTTGCAACGAAAAAACAGGCACGACTTTTTCTTTTTGCCGCAAGTCGTACCATTTCCTTTGAAAGGTCGAAGCCGTATACATTCATTTCGGGGAGCTTTTCGGCAACAAAAGCAGAATAATACCCCTCGCCGCAACAGATATCAAGTAAATCTGCGTTTGTGTAATGCCTTTTTATTTTCTCAACAAGACCTTTTGCAAGCAGCTCATAATAGCCGGCTGACAATACCTTGCGGCGATTTTTTGCCATATCTTTATTATCACCTGTTTTATCCCCTGCCTTGGATGAAACCAGGAGATTAACATAGCCTTCTTTTGATATATCAAAGCTGTGAGAAGACGGACATCGGTATGAATTGTCAATACGCTCCAGCTGAGAGTTACAAACAGGACATAATAACATAGATTTCTCCTAAAAAAAGAGGCTGTTAAATACAGCCTCTTATCTTTAACTATTAAGCTTCACCGTTTGCGGTATTTGCTTCTGCAGACTGCTGTGCAGCAAGCTTTGCAAGAGTTGAAGGACGCTCATTGTAGGGAAGAAGGAATTCTGAAACATCCTTATATTTAACAGGAATATTCATCTTCTTATAAACAACATTGAGAACAATAATTGCAACAAAAACAAGCATCATTACAATATAAGCAATATAGCTTACAGAGCCTGTGAATATGCCGGGAAGGTTTGCATTAAGCTGACTTACCATAACAGCAAATGCTACCTGAGCAGCAGTTGCGAAAAACATACCGAGAGAAGCCATTGTGATGTTTCTGGGGAAGCCTTTGGGAGAACAGGAAAGAATGTTAAGGATATCTCCCACAAGAGCAATAACAACTGCAAGCACAAGACCGACAAGAGCAACTGCCCAACAGATCATCGCAGTTCCTACAAGCTCACTGCCGAAAAGGCTTAACAGCAGATTAACATCAAGACCGTTATCAATTATGTATGTTACAACGGAAACAATGTTTACACTTGTTTCATGTGCCCCAAAGGGAAGAACATATGAGAGTGTTCCCATAGGAAGCAGCGTTGCAACGATAGGAAGCAAACCGACAACTAATTTTACAATTGAGAGCGGATGGCCGTAAACAGAAGCCTTAAGTCGGTCAAATCTGGGCTGAGATTTTGCGTGTTCATACTCTGCAGCATCTGCTTCAGCACGAAGGGAATCTTCAATACCGTAATAAACAACATTGACACCGCATTTAGGACATTCGGGACGCCAATCTCTTAAACGGAGTTTATAATTACACTTTGGGCAATTAGCCATAAAAAATCACCAATCCTATGCAAAATAATACTATCTTATTTTAACATATAAAGTCGTATATTACAAGAGAAATTTATTTTTTGTGAAAAATGTGTATTATTCAAGCAAAGTTTTGTCAATATTGACATCGTAATTTTCTGAAAGAGCAAGAATCTGTTCTTTTTTCATTGTCTGACGCTTTCCGCCGCATGAAATTACCTTAACAAGCATCTCAGCAGCCTTTTCAACTGTTTCCATTATACCGAAAGCTTCATCAAAATCAGGACCGCTTGTAAACACACCGTGATGAGCCCAGATAACAGTATTGAATCTTCTGATAAGCTCACCTGTCGCATAAGCAATATCTGTTCCGCCGCAAAGCATCCAAGGCAACACACCGAGTCCCTCAGGAAAAACAAATGCACATTCAGGCATCATTTCCCAGAGCTCTCTTGAAAACACCTTGGAATCAAGAGGAAGAATGAATGTAAGCGCAACTGTATTTACGGGA
This sequence comes from Acutalibacteraceae bacterium, assembly GCA_045589395.1. Taxonomy (GTDB): domain Bacteria; phylum Bacillota; class Clostridia; order Oscillospirales; family Acutalibacteraceae; genus RUG806. Next base: position 26,555 of record JAZNOZ010000008.1, read on the forward strand.
TGTGCATGCATTATAAGTCTGAATTTGCCGTCAGTTGCTTCTTTTTTAACAGAATGATTGAGCAGATGTGTGGAAAATTCACTTGTGGGCTTACCTCCGTTTACAAGTCCCCACACAATTCTGTAGTTTTCACCTGTTTCGTCAATCTGAGCAATACAGATGTTGTCTTCGGGATATTTTGCAACATTCTTATAGCACTTGCCGCTTCCTGTTACAATAAAAAACTCACCGGCAAGATTTTCAACCTTTAATCCGATTTTCATAAAGGGCTTATCATATGTAAAAAACCGGTCAACCTCGGCAACTTCCTCTTCCTTCATTCTGTAGGACATATTACCGCCGTTTCTTTCATTCCAGCCCTTTTGCCACGATATTGTGCAGGTTTCAATAAATTCCTGCATTACTCTTAATTCAAGAGGAGAATTCACTGTACTGTCATTTCCTTTCATTAAGAACTTCTTTTTCATATTTTCTGACCTCATCAAGCCAGTTTTCTCTTACGGGAACACCGTTTGTTTCACAGAAATAATCCCACACAACGCTCATAGGATAATTCTTGTATTCCTCGCTGAGAGCAAACATAGCAGTAAAATCGCCATTATCCTGAAGCTGAGCCAACTCTTTATGGGGAACAAGCATAGCAGCAAGCAAAGCCTTAAGCATATTTCTCATACCGATAACCCAAGCTGCGATACGGTTGATGCTTGCATCAAAATAGTCAAGACCGATAAGAACTCTGTCAAGAGCATCGCAGCGGACTATTTCTCTTGCAATATCCTGTAATTCATCGTTAAAAGCAACAACATGGTCACTGTCCCAACGAACACCGCGTGTTACATGAAGAGCAATCTTATCCGAGAAAAGAAGCATAGAGGGAATTTTGTCGGCAACACTTTCTGTGGGATGGTAATGTCCGTTATCAAGAAGACACATACAGCCGTTCTTTGCCGCATAATTCATATAAAATTCGTGTGAACCGACAGTATAAGATTCAACACCTATACCGAAAACCTTGGATTCAACGCTGTCAACAAGATACTTTTTATCATATTCCACGCTGAATATTTCATCGAGAGAAGCCTTGAGGCGAGCTCTCGGAGAAAGTCTGTCGGCAGGATTTTCCTTATATCCGTCAGGAATCCATATGTTGTTAAGACAAGGTGTACCGAGCTTTTCTCCTATGTATGCACCGATTTTTCTTATTGCCTTACAATGGTCAATCCAGAAACGGCGAACCTTTTCATCCGGATGAGAAAGCGTTAAACCGTCTGCTGCCATAGGATGTGAAAAGAGAGTGGGGTTTATATCCAAGCCTAAGCCTCTTTCTTTTGCAAACTCAATCCATTTGTCAAAATGATGAGGCTCAAGCTTATCGCGGCTCACCTTTTCACCGTCATAAAAAGCATAGCTTGCATGAAGATTTATGCGGTGCTTGCCGGGAACGAGAGAAAGCACCTTGTCAATATCACTCATAAGCTCCTCGGGGGTTGATGCCTTACCGGGGTAATTACCGGTTGCCTGTATTCCGCCCGAAAGCGCTTCATTACTCTCAAAGCCTCCTACATCATCACCCTGCCAGCAATGCATTGAAATTGATATTTTTCCGAGCTTTTCAAGCACGGCATCGGTATCAATACCAATAGTTTTATATAAAGCCTTAGCGTTATTATACATAAAATATCCTCCCGGATTTTATTTTTTCAAAGCAATTGCCTTCTTTGCTTTTTCAACAATATTCTGAGCATTAAGACCGAAAATTTCAAGAAGCTCAAGTGCGGGACCTGATTTACCGAAGGTATCTTCAACACCTACACGAAGTACGGGCACAGGATAGCTTTCAGAGAGGGCTTCTGCAACAGCACTGCCGAGTCCTCCGATAACGCTGTGCTCTTCTGCCGTAACAATGCAGCCTGTTGTTTTAGCAGCATCAATAAGAATATCCTTATCTATGGGCTTGATTGTTGCCATATTGATAAGAGAAGCATTTATCCCCTCTGCCTTAAGAAGCTCAACAGCAGCCATAGCTCTTTCAACCATAAGACCTGTTGCAACAATTGTTACATCGCTTCCCTTTGCAAGATATGTACCCTTACCTATTTCAAATTTATAATTTTCATCAAACACACGCGGTACTGCAAGTCTGCCGAATCGCATATATACGGGACCTTGCATTTCAGCTGCAGCGAGAACTGCAAGTCTTGCTTCAACATCATCTGCAGGGTTAATGATTGTCATACCGGGGATTGTACGCATAAGCGCAATATCTTCACAGCACTGATGGCTAGCTCCGTCCTCTCCGACGGAGATACCTGCATGCGTTGCACCGATTTTTACATTTATGTGGGGATATCCGATTGTGTTTCTTATCTGTTCAAAAGCTCTGCCTGCAGCAAACATTGCAAAGGAGCTTGCAAAAACAGTATATCCGCATGTTGCAAGACCTGCTGCAACACCCATCATATTTCCCTCTGCAATACCAGTGTCATAAAAACGGTCAGGAAACGCTTTCTTGAACATACCTGTCTTTGTTGCAGCTGCAAGGTCTGCATCAAAAACAATAACTTTATCATTCTTTTCACCTAATTCTACCAATGCTTTTCCGTAAGCATCTCTGGTAGCGGTTTTAATTACATCTGCCATTTTTCTTTCCTCCCTTATTATGCATCAAGTTCTGCTATTGCATTATCAAGCTCTGCCATAGCAATGTCGTACTGCTCCTTATTGGGAGCAGAGCCGTGCCAGCCAACCTGATTTTCCATAAATGAAACGCCTTTACCCTTTACGGTTTTCATAATGATTGCGGTAGGCTTGCCCTTACAAGCCTTAGCCTGATTAACAGCTGCTTCTATCTCATCAAAGCAATGTCCGTTTATTTCAATCACATTGAAACCGAAGGAAGCAAATTTTTCGGGAATGGGATAAGGTGAATTTACTTCTTCAACGCTGCCGTCTATCTGAAGATTATTATTGTCAACAATAACTGTAAGGGTGTCAAGCTTTTTAGCAGCAGCAAACATAGCAGCCTCCCATACCTGACCTTCCTGAATTTCACCGTCACCGAGAACAGTATATACTCTGAATGAATCGTTTTCTATCTTTGAAGCAAGTGCGAAACCGCAGGCAGCAGAGATCCCCTGACCTAAAGAGCCTGTGCTCATATCAACACCGGGAACATAATTCATATTAGGATGTCCCTGAAGATATGAATCGGATTTACGAAGAGTTTTAAGATCCTCAACGGGGAAAAATCCTTTGTGTGCAAGAGTTGCATAGAGAGCAGGTGCGGCATGGCCCTTTGAAAGTACAAAACGGTCACGCTTTTCGTTCTTAGGATCCTTGGGATCAATATTCATTTCCTTGAAATAGAGATATGTCAACACATCTGCAATAGAAAGAGAGCCGCCGGGATGTCCGCTTTTTGCATTAAAAGTTCCTTCTATAATGCCTTTTCTGACATTGCAGGCTATTTTTTTAAGCTGTTTTTTTTCTGCATTTTCCATACAAAAGTCTCCTTTTTTTATTAGATTTATTTTTTACTGATTTTATTCAGAAATTGCGTAAAATAATCAGGCAAATCACTTGTAAATTCCATATATTCCTTGGTGGTGGGATGAATAAAGCCTATAAGCGCAGCATGAAGACATTGCCCCGAAAGAGAATATGTATTCTTAGACGAGCCGTAAACAGTGTCACCGGCAACAGGTCTGCCAAGAGCAGCACTGTGCACTCTTATCTGGTGAGTTCTGCCCGTTTCCAGAGTAAAGCGACAGTAATCAAAGCCGTTAAAATGCTCTAAAACCTCATAGTGCGTGACCGCATTTCTCGGATTAAGTCCGTTTACTGCCTGCTTTTTTCTGTCGTTTCTGCTTCTGCCCAAAGGCATATCAACAGTTCCTTTTTCATTCGGCATACGCCCGACAACAACTGCTCTGTATTCTCTTTTGAAAGAATGTTCTTTTATCTGTTCGGCAAGAAAAGCATGCGAAGTGTCGTTTTTCGCAACTATAAGCAAACCGCTTGTGTCCTTGTCTATACGGTGAACTATTCCCGGTCTTATAACACCGTTTATACCCGACAGCCTTCCCTTGCAGTGATACAAAAGTGCATTTACTAAAGTGCCGTCGGGATTTCCCGGCGCAGGATGCACAACCATTCCTTTCGGCTTGTTCACAACAAGAAGATCATCATCCTCATATACTATTTGGACGGGTATATTCTGCGGCTCGGCTTTAAGCTCGACAGGCTCGGGAATTTCAAAAACTATTTCATCGCCCTTTTTCACCTTGATACTTTTACTGACCGCTTTTGAATTAACAAACACAAGTGAATCAGCAATAAGCTTCTGAACTGCATTTCTTGAAAGCTCGGGAATTTCATTCGAAATCAGCTTATCAAGTCTTTCACCCGCATTTTCTTCGGATACAAGAATGTACTCCTCAGCCATTTTCCTGCTCCTTATTTTTTTCTTTTTTTATATCTCTTACTATTTCATACAAAAGATAGATTATAAGTGCAACGGCAGAACAGGTTATAAGACAATCCGCAAAATTGTATATGGGAAAATTTACAAACAATGTGTGCAGATAATCTACAACAAAACCTCTTGTCATACGGTCTATAAGATTTCCCAGACCTCCCGCAACAATAAACGGCAGACAGATGTCATATACAAGCGGCTTTTTGAAAAAGATGATGTATATGAGAACAGCGGTTATTGCAATCCCCGTAACCAGGGAGAGCATATCTGTTGATGAGGAAAACATACTGAATGCAGCACCCGTATTCTCTGCATATGTAAGTCCGTAAACTCCTTTTATAAGCACAAGGGTTCCGTTTCCCTTAAGATATTTAATTGCGGCTTCTTTGGTTAAAAAGTCAATAAAAATCAGAACTGCAATTCCTGCTAACTGAATAAAAATGCGTTGCACATTTTTTTTGTTAATTTTCAAAACTGCTCCTTTCGCATACCGCGACTATTCAACAATTTATTTCTTTCTTTTTTTTGAACGCTTTTTTGCTTTTGAATTATTATTAACAACAGGACGAGCAACAGGAACATCTTCAAAAGCACTGAAATCAATAACAAATCCTTCTGCTTCCTTCTCTAATGCTTTTTCTGCCTGAGCTGTTTCATCGCTTATTACCTCGGGCTCACGCAGGGTATCATCAATAAGTGCAAAATCATCAACTTCTTCCTTTTCAGCCTTTGCCTTATTTTCGGCTTCAGCTTCTTCCACAGTCTTGGCAATGCTTTCAGCCGGTTTAACCTTTGCACCTATTGCTTTTACCACAGAATGCTTTTCTCCCATTGCATCGGCAATATTTTCAAAAAGGCTGTCTGCAATATCGGAAAAATCATCTTCCAGATCAATAACAGCATTCTTGTCAAGAATTTCTTCTGCCTGCTGCTGACTTTCCTCAAGCTTTGCTTGAGCCTCCTGTACAGTTTCTTTTAAGGCATCCTCTGCTTCTTTTACCGCTTCGGCATTTTCCTGTACTGTTTCAGCCGCCTTTGCTTCAACAGCTGCAAGCGCTTCTCCTACAGCCTCGGCATTTTCTTTGATAAGCTCCGCGGTTTTTTCTTCCGTTTCCTCCTGAAAATCAATTGAATCAAAATCTGCAAAATCATCAATATTTACTTCAGGTATCTCAAAAATTTCTTCATTAGCGGGTTCTTCTTGCTTTGAAGACGCTTCATCCTGCACTGTTTTCTCTTCATCATAAGTTACATTGTTTTCAAGAGTTACGGCAGAAATAGAATCCGTAAAGTCCGCAACACTTGCATCAATATCAGACTTGAGTGCTTCGGCATCCTCACTGATTGTCTGTGCCGTGTAGGTTTCCTCCTGCTCAACACTGACATTGAGTTCATCCATAATTGCACTGCCGACCTTACTTATATCACAGTCATTAACGCTTTCGGGAAGTTCAACAGCAGAAAAATCTTCAAAGCTGTTTTCCTTTTCTGCAATGTTTTCTTCATCAAAGGCTGCAATTTCTTTTGTTACATTAACCTCATTTTCAAAATCGGAGTTGACTGTTATGGACTGTAAGCTTGGTGCGCTTGCCATTTCGGAATAGTCCTCGGCATCAGCAATTTCTTCCTTAACAACACTTCTGTTATCATCAAGTCCGAAGGACTTAAGCACTGCAACAGCATCTATTCCCTCTGTTACAGGCTCTATAACAGCATCAAGATTAACATTGAATATTGAATCATCTTCAAAAGCAGGCAGAACTTCAAGTGCTGCTCTCTGTGCAAAGAGCATTTCTTCACTTGCAATAACCTGCTTTTCAAGGTTTTCTCTGAGTCCCTTTGCCTGACTTCTTACGGTGTTATAATTCTGTGCAGCAGTTGTGAGAAGATCTGTTATTCTGACCTTAAGGTCTGATGCTATAGCCGACATTCTCTCGCACTCGGTCTTTGCGGCAATAAGCATTGACGCTGCTTTACTTTTTGCATCATCAAGCATTTCCTGAGCATTTTTCTCAGCAGAATCTGTCTTACTCTTTGCATTCTGAGTTGCAAGACTTGCCATTATATTGCTCTTTTCTTTTGCCTCGGAAAGTATTTTTTCTACTGTGTTATCGGCATCGAGCAACGCCTGATTTGCTCTGTTTTCAGCTTCAAGAGTAACTGCTTTTGCATCATTTTCTGCAAGCTCTACAAGCTCCAGCGCCTTGTTTTTTGCTTCGTTTATGATTCTTGTTGCTTCTTCAAATGTTTTTAGTTTAAGCTCTTCACAAAGAAGTTTTGTTTCATTTAACAGCTTCTGAGAGCTTTCCTTAGCCAGAGAAAATTCACTTTCACTTTTTTCCTTTAACAGCTCAACTGCATTTTCTGCCTTTGTGCGGGCTTCTTCAAGACATAAGAATGCATTGCGGTTGCTTACCTCTGCAATCTCCTTTGCCTGTGCATTTGCAGTATCAAGAAGCTGTGTTGCATTAGTCTGAGCCTGAGTTACAAGCTCATATGCCTTTTGCTTTGCTTCTTCAAGCATCAATGTGCTTTGCTCCTGAGCATCCTTAAGAAGCTGTGTGCTTTGCTGCTTTGCTTCATCCAGCAGCTGTGTGCTATTTGTTTGTGATTCTTCGAGAAGCTGTGCACTCTTTGTCTGTGATTCATCAAGGAGCTGTGTGCTCTTTGTCTGTGATTCTTCAAGGAGCTGTGCACTCTTTGTCTGAGATTCTTCAAGGAGCTGTGTGCTCTTTGTCTGTGATTCCTCAAGAAGCTGTGCACTTTGTTCTTTTGCCTCTTCTAAAATTTTCGAAGCAGCTGCTTCGCTTTCCTCTTTAAGTGCAGTTGCGGCAGCTTCACTTTCCTGTGTAAGGCTTTCTGCCTTGGACTGAGCTGCTTCAACAAGATTATCAGCGGCAGTTTTCGCATCATCAAGAATTTCCTTAGCCTTATTCTGTGCACTTTCAAGAACAGCTATTGCCTTTTCATCGCAATCAGCCATAAGCTCTTCAACGGACTTTTCAACCTCATCCGTTATATGCTGAGCGTTTTCCTTTGCACTTGTAATATATCCCTCAGACAGCACCTTTGCAGAAGAAATAATACTTGAATATTCCGCTTCTGCCGCATCGTTTATTTTCTGTGCCTGAAATTTGGCATTCTCTATAATACCGTCAGCTGTACCGACTATATCCTGAACACTGCGGTTTGCCTCCTCTATCATTTCATCTGCTCTTTCCTGAGCTGCTGAAATGATAAGGTCAGCACTCTTCTGAGCATTGAGCAGCACATCACGGAGTATGTTTTCATCCTTTCTGTACTCATCAAGCTTTGCGGCAAGAATACTTAGCTTTCTTATAAGATTTCCGTTTTCGGTAAAAATTTCATCGTAATCTTCAGCAATTCTGGTTAATATCTGATCAACCTGTTCGGACTGATAAAAGCCGCCTTCATCCTTCTGCGGGATCAACTGTTTAATCTGAGCCGGTGTGAGCATTTCTATCTCTTCCTTTCACTCTTTTTTCCAATAGTTTTTAGTATCAGACAAAAAACATTCCGTTGTTTTCAAGCTCATCAAGTAAATCTCCCATAACATCAACATTATAAGGAGTGATGATATAGGTGTTGTTTGCAATCTTTTTAAGCTTGCCGCCGTTTGCATATGCAACACCGCTCAAGAAGCATAACAGCTTTCCTGCCTCATCCTTAGCGGTAAACTCAAGGTTAAGCACAACCGTTCTTTTTTCAAGAAGCTCATCAGCTATTGATGTAGCTTCATCAAAGTGCTCGGGCTTTTTAAGCACCACCTGTAATTTTGCGGTTGTGTGAATATCAACAACCTTTGTTGAGCCTGAAACGGGAGCTGAAACCTCTCTTCTTTCAGGACGGAGAACAGAGCTGTTGCGGCGGGGTGCCGGCTCGGACTGAGAATAGGAATCTATTTCCTCAGGATCAACATCCTCAAAATAGCCGTTATCAATGCTGACCATCTGTTTGAGTTTATCTGTAAATTTCATTTTTATTTTCCTTTCTTATTAAATCTTTATTATAAATTTTATTTAATACCTTATTAATATCTTCTTGCGCCAAAAAGTGCACTTCCGACTCTGACGAGATTTGCACCCTCAAGAATTGCGGGAACATAGTCTGAAGACATACCCATTGAAAGAGTGGTAAGCTGTGCTTTTTCTCCGAGCTTACTCTTACAAACCTGATACAGAGTGTTCATTCTTTCAAAATACTTTCTGATTTCCTTTTCGCTGTCGCAAATAGGAGGCACAGCCATAAGACCCTGAAGATTTATACCAGGCATTTCGGCAATCTGAAATGCTTTTTCAATACATTCTTCCTCAAAGAAGCCTGTTTTGGCTTCCTCCTTACCGATGTTGATTTCCATTAAAACATTCATGGTCAGAGAATTTTTCTGCGCCTGTTTTGAAATCTCTTCTGCTAAAGAAATACTGTCAAGTGACTGTATCATTGAAACAATATCAATAATTTTCCGTACCTTGTTTGATTGCAGATGCCCTATAATGTGCATATCAAGCTTATCTGTTTTAAGATACTCGATTTTACTTAAAAGCTCCTGTACCTTATTTTCACCGATGAGTCCGGCTCCAAGGGAGATTATGTGGTTTATAAAAACAGGCTGTACTGTTTTTGTTACCGCCATAAGAGTTACATCCTCGGGATTTTTTGAAGCCTTTATTGCAGCTTCGGCAATATTTGCTTTTATTTCCTTATAGTTCTCATCAAGATAATCAAAAGAAATATCAGGCGATAATTTTTCCGTCATACAAATCCGTTCCTTCCGTTATTACTTCATCATATCTTGCAATATATCCGCTTTCTCCGGGCTTTGAATATGCAAGAATAACACTGTCATCGGAATACACTATTTCAATTTTTCTGAAACGGACAATACTGCCCAGCTTTACATATACTCCGACTGTGCTTGTTTCAACGCCGTCTTTTTCCTCCTTAAGGGTTCTTACAGCATTAATGCTTATTGCATATCCCGTGTATTCTTCTGCACGGATTTTGATATCGCTTATTCGAAGTGTTGCAATATCATTATTCATTTCATCACTTTCAAAAATTACCGTTGTGTATCCGTTTGAATTCTGATTCATTGCCACAACCTTCATTTTTAAGTCATAGCCCGAAATCTCGGAAAACCCGATTTTATAAAAATTCCCAGCCTTGATACCGTCAATCTGACTGTCGGGTATATTACAGACAAGATACCAGGTAAACTCCGTGATAACCTTTCCAAGTGATTTGCTGTTATAGGAAACATCTTTTGAAAGCAGATTTTCAACATCATCATACAAAAGGGAGGTTACATTCTCAAAATCTGCAGCACCTTCAAGCGAATCGGTTTCATTGACAAAAAAGCCTGCCTGAGAGGTTGTTATGGGAGTATAGCCTGCTGCGGCAGCATTAAGCGACTCATACTGTGCATACAAATCGTTCAGTTTTTCACTTGCATCAATTTTTCCGCCGACTGCAATCTGTTTTTTTGTAATATCAAGTCTTAGCTCCTGAAAAAGCGGTACAAGGTCTTTAAGAGAACCTCCGGCAATACAATCCTGCGTTTTAATCAGAGAGTTCAGCACATTGCTCTCATATAAATCTATATCTGCAAGTAAGCTTCCCGAAAGTGTGGATGCTATACTTTCATAATAAGCAATTTCATTTTCAAGAGTTTGGGCATCCATTGCACTTTTGGCTGCCTGTTCGGATTTATATACTCTTGCAACGGTATCACCGTAAGAAACCTTACTTCCGTTTTCAACCTGCGGCACAACCATTCCCGCAGCACTGCCGGAAATAATATTCTCTTTACGGACAACAAATCCGCGTGCGTTTATATTTCTGTATATTGTCTGAAGATTTGCAGTCTGTGTCTGCATTTCATCGGATTTATCCTCTTGGAATAGAACGAAAACCTGATGTACGGAAAAGATAAGCACGACTACCATAAGAACAATGCTCAATATAGCTTTTACCTTTGCAGATAAATTAAAATCAATATCAGTTTTTACTCTGAAGCTGATTTTTTTCGGTACATTTTTTTTGCTGTCATTCTTCTCCATTTTCACTCACCTTTCCGTCAAAATATTCTTTTACAATACCTGAAGCCTTTTTCAGAATTTCCTGATAGTCTTCATATTCATCGCAATATATCCAATTTATTTTCTGATTCTTTCTGAACCATGTAAGCTGTCGTTTCGCATAACGCCTTGTTGCTCTTTTAAGATTATCCAGAGCCTCATCAAGAGAAATTTCTCCGTTGAAAAAGGGAGCAAGCTCCTTGTAGCCTATAGCCTGTGCGGAGGTCAAATTTCTCTCAATGGCAAAATACTCTTTTGCCTCCTGAAGAAGTCCGTTCTTCATCATTATGTCAACACGAAGGTCAATTCTGGAATAAAGCTTTTCTCTGTCCTTATAATCAAGACCTATATATACGGGAGAAAATAACGACTGCTCGCGTCTGGATAACACAAGTCTTTCGCTTTTTGTCTGCCCGGTAAGATAATAAATTTCAAGTGCTCTTATTATTCTTCCTTCATTATTAATATGAAGCTTGTCCGCAGTTTCGGGATCGATTTTTTTCAGCTCTTCAAAAAGACTTTCTATTCCCTCTTCCTGCTGCCTTTTAAGCAGCTTTTCTCTGATTTCCGAGTTATCGGGTTCATCATCGAACAAAACATTTTCAAGAAAGGAATCAATATACAGCCCTGTGCCACCTGCAACAACGGGAATTTTTCCTCTTGAATATATATCCTCTGCGCATTTTTTGGCATCCTCAACAAAACGCGCAACACTGTATTTTTCATCTGTTTCGAGAAAATCTATGAGGTGATGGGTTATACCGCCCTGCTCTGTCAAATCAGGCTTTGCTGTTGCTATATTCATTCCCTTGTATATCTGCATTGAATCTGCGGATATAACTTCACCGTTAAAAAGCTTTGCCAAATTTACAGCCATAGCTGTTTTGCCCGAGGCTGTTGCTCCGACCACGGCAATAACGGGAATTTTTTCCATAGCACTTACCATAATAAATTAACCTAATCTTCCGAACTGCTTTTCTATTTCACGGCGCGACAGCTCATACACTACAGGTCTGCCGTGAGGGCAGTATCGTATTTCATCATTCTCAAGAATCCTTTTAACAAAAGAAGTCATTTCAAGTATGTTTGTTTTGTCACCGGCTTTGACGGCGGCACGGCATGCAGTTGAGTGATAAAGCCAGTCAAGCTTCTCGGGAACGGGATTCATATTTCCCTTAAGCAGCTGCCCTGCCATTTCAGAGATAAGAGAAGAAATATCCTCCCTGCTCAATTCTACGGGACATTCTCTGACTATAACAGAGGATGCACCGAAATCCTCAACGAGATAACCGCATTGAGAAAAAATATCAAGGTTATCAATAACAGCACTGTGCTCTCTGCCCGAAAGTGTTACCGCAACAGGAGAAAGCAGCAGCTGCGAATTTATTCTGCCCTTAGATTTACTTATCTCGTTAAAAATCATTCTCTCGTGTGCGGCATGCTTATCTATAATAAGAAGCTTATCGCCGCATTCAACAAGAATATATGTTTTAAAAGCTTCGCCGATAACATTAAAATAAGGAACGGCTTTTTGCACCTTTTCCTGTATTTCTTCTTTGTGCTCCGGCTGAGTGTTTATTTGCGTTTTTATTTCTGTTTTTTCTTCTGTCTTAATTTCTTCGGCAAAAGAAAGCTTTACATCTTTTTCAGGTACATTTTTATTTTCTTCAAATACAACCGAAATATCTGCTTTCGGTTTTTCTTTCTGCTGCTGAGCAAACTGTGCGAAAGGCTTTTCTGAGCTTACAGCACTGCTTTTTGCTTCTGCCGGCGGCGCATCTACCTTTTTTATAAAATTATTGAACACAGAGGAGGTATCTCTCAGTATAGCTGTGTGCTGTGTCGGTTGCACAGGCTCGGCTTTTATTTCAAGCTGCTGTACTTCCTCCTGAGGCTTTCTGAGAACATCTCTTTCGCTTTTAAGCTTAACATCAGGTCTTTTATTATCCCCCATATTAAGCGCACCCTTGGCGGCATAATAAAAGAGCTCAAATATTTTTCTCTCATCCGAAAAACGGATTTCCGTTTTTGCGGGATGAACATTTACATCTATTTTTTCGGGCTGAATCTCGGTAAACAAAAAACACATAGGGAATTTGCCTACCATAATTCTGTTTTTATAAGCCTCATCCAATGCGGGAACGGCAGCAGGTATACGGACAAATCTGCCGTTTACAAAAAAGAACTGCATATTTCTGTTCGGTCGGTTATTAAGAGGCCGTGAAATATATCCGTGAACCTTTATTCCCTCAAGCTCATAGGAGCATTCAATAAGAGCATCTGCAATATCCTTGCCGAAAAGTGAATATACCGTTGAAAGCAAATCTCCGTTTCCGGGAGTTGACAAAACAGGCTTCCCGTCTTTGATAAACGAGAATTTTATTTCAGGATGTGACAGAGCCGTTTTTGTTATTATATCCGCCACATAACCGCCCTCGGTTATATCTCTTTTTAAGAATTTCATTCTCGCGGGAGTGTTAAAAAACAGATCCCTGACAATAATTGTTGTTCCGTCAGGACAGCCTGCATCTTCAGTTTCCCCTGCCTGACCGCCCTCTATTACAAAGGAGGTGCCGATTTCCTCTTCGGCGGTTTTTGTGAGAACAGACAAGCGTGACACAGCGGCAACAGACGGTAATGCTTCACCGCGGAAGCCCAGAGTAAAAATAGAATTAAGGTCATCTGCCGATTGTATTTTACTCGTTGCGTGGCTTATAAAAGCGGTCTTTACATCTTCTCTTAGAATACCGCAGCCGTTATCGGTAACACGGATATATTTTATTCCGCCGTTTTTTATTTCCACACTCACGGAAGTTGCCTTAGCATCGATTGCATTTTCAACAAGCTCTTTGACAACGGAAGCGGGGCGTTCAACAACCTCACCTGCCGCAATAAGCTCTGCAACGGCTTTTGGTAATACATTAATTCTGGGCATAATCTGTCACCTGCCTTTCTTCATAAACACTTATCAGATAATTCTGCTTTTTATTTCATACAATTTCGTTAATGCTTCAATGGGCGTAAGCGTGTTAACATCCATCTGTCTTATCTCTTCCAGTACGGCATCGTTGACACCGCCGAAAAGTCCCATCTGCATATTATCGGGTTCTTCTTTTACACTTTTCTGAATTTTTACGGGAATTTCAACTTTTTCTCCGCTTTCAAGTCCTGCTAAAATTACCTTTGCACGGTTTACAACGCTTTGCGGAACACCTGAAAGCTTTGCAACCTCAATACCGTAGCTTCCGTCCGCAGGACCGCGCACAATTCTGCGCAGGAATGTTATATCCTCACCGCGTTTTTTTACGGAGGTATTATAGTTTTTAATACCGTCCATCTCGTTTTCCATTTCGGTAAGCTCGTGATAATGGGTTGCAAAAAGTGTTTTTGCACCGATTTTCTTTTTATCTGTAACAAACTCCAAAACGGCTCTTGCGATACTCATACCGTCAAAGGTCGAAGTGCCTCTGCCGATTTCGTCAAGAATGATAAGGCTTTTTGAAGTAGCGGCAGCCAGTATTGAAGCAGTTTCGCTCATTTCCGTCATAAAGGTGGACTGACCTGCAACAAGGTCATCCGAGGCACCGACTCGGGTGAAAATACTGTCCACAATACCTATAGTGGCTTTGCTTGCAGGAACAAACGAGCCCATCTGAGCCATAAGAACTATCAATGCAGTCTGGCGCATATATGTTGACTTACCTGCCATATTCGGTCCTGTTATTATTGCGGTACGGTTTTCACCGGAATCAAGCAAGGTGTCATTCGGAACAAAGGGCGCACCGTCAAGGAATTTTTCAACAACAGGATGTCTGCCGTTTGTGATGTCAATAACATCCGAATTGTCAACAACAGGACGCACATATGAGTTTGTCTGAGCAACATATGCCAGCGAACAAAGAACATCAAGCTTTGCACAGGCACATGCTGTTGCTCTTATTCTCATCTGCTCGTTTGCAACCTTTTCTCTTACCGTGCTGAATATTTCATATTCAAGCTTTGCTATTCTCTCCTGAGCACCGAGCACCTTTGATTCAAGCTCTTTAAGCTCTGGAGTTATATATCTTTCACAGTTTGAAAGTGTTTGTTTTCTTATATATGTTTCGGGAACAAGCTCTTTGAATGAATTAAGAACTTCTATATAGTAGCCGAAAACTCTGTTATAGCCGATTTTCAGCTTTTTGATACCTGTTTTTTCCTGTTCCTCCAGCTCTATTCTTGCAAGATAATCCTTACCGCCGTCAACTATCAAACGAAGCTCATCAAGCTCTTCATTGTAGCCGTCCTTTATCATGTTGCCCTCACGGACAGAAAAGGGAGGCTCGTCCTTGATTGATTCGTTGATAAGCTCACAGACATCAGATAAAACATCTGTTTCTCTTAAAATATCTGAAAGCATATTACAACCGGCATCAGCAAGCAATGCTTTTACAGCAGGAAGCTTTTCGAGTGTCTGCGCAAGACTTCTGAGCTCTTTTGCATTTGCAGAGCCGTACACAACTCTGGTTATTATTCTTTCAAGGTCATTTACCCCCGAAAGAATACTCATAATCTCCGAGCGCATAACATTATTGCAAAGAAGCTCTTCAACGGCATTCTGTCTGTATACAACCGATGAAACATTTACAAGCGGCTGTTCTATCCATGAGCGAAGAAGTCTTTTGCCCATAGCAGTTTTTGTTTTGTCAAGCACCCACAGAAGTGAGCCTTTGATTTCTCTGCGACGCTGTGTTTCGGTAAGCTCAAGATTTGCTCTTGCCGCAGCATTGAGGGCGAGATATTTTTCTTCACTATGTATTTTCAGCTCGGTTATGTTTTCGAGTCCGTTCTTCTGGGTATCAAACAGGTATTGCAGCATACAACCCAATGCACAGACAGCCAAAGGATAGTTAACAACACCAAGCTCTTCAAGCGATGAATTAAAATGCTTTTCGCATATACTCTTGGCATTATAAAAATCGAATTCTCGATCTTCTTTGAGCGAAGCAACAATATCGCTTCTTCTTGTTACAAAGGTGCGTATCTGTTTATTGTCAGCGGCTTCTTCGTTGCTTATAAGCTCTGCAGGCATAAAACGCGCCAGCTCATTTACGGTTTTTTCTCCGCTTTTATCATCTGTATATTCGCTGACACAAAGCTCAGCGGTTGAAATATCACAGAAGCAAAGACCTGTTTTTTCCTGAGATTTATACACAACTGCAAGATAATTGTTCTTTGTTTCATCAAGCATAATGCTGTCTGTAACCGTTCCGGGCGTTACTATTCTTATAACATCTCTAGTAACAATTCCCTTTGCCTGAGAAGGGTCCTGAGTCTGCTCACAAATCGCAACCTTATAGCCTTTTGCAACAAGTCGTGCTATGTAAGTTTCTGCCGCATGAAAAGGAACACCGCACATCGGTGCTCTTTCCTCCTGACCGCAATCTCTGCCGGTGAGAACAAGCTCAAGCTCTCTTGAAGCTGTTTTTGCATCGTCAAAGAACATTTCGTAGAAGTCACCAAGGCGATAAAAAAGAATAGCGTCTTTGTGAAGTTCTTTTATTTTGAAATATTGCTGCATCATGGGTGTATATTCAGCCATTCTTTTTCTGCCTTTCAAATAAAAAAATTCAGTAATAAATCAAGCTTTTATCAGCCGCATCCGCCGCAGGTGCTGCAGGAGCCTGTGCAAGCACTTTCGTCTGCTGCTTTGGGTTCTGCTGTTTCGGGGTCATCTCCGTTTACGCAAAGAGTGAGAAGCTGAATAACATAGTTCATCATATCATCAACACCCTGCTTTGCTTCTTCAAACTTGTGCATATTTTCATTAAGCATAATTTCGCCGTAAATATCTCTGAACTGAGCATCCATTTCTTCAAGCTTCTTTTCGTCGGGTGCTTCCTTTGAAGCCTCATTCTGATAAGAAAGCTGAATAAGATTAAGCTTGCCTATAAGAGAATTAAGCTGCATATCTTCATCGTTAGCCTTTTTTGCCTCAACGAATTTAAGATATCTTTCATCCTGCTGAATAGCCTTTCCGAGTTCTCTTGTACATTTGATTACATCCATTGTGTTTTTCTCCGTTTCTGTTTTTTATTCACATATTTCACCCGATAAAATCCAGTTCAGCGCATTTGTTACTTTAACATTGACATATGTGCCTATTAAGCTTTCATCACCGGGAAAATCTATATTTATACTGCCGTCTGTTCTGCCTGTGAGTTTTCCGTCATTTTCCTTTGTTGTGCCTTCAACAAACACCGTGTAGGTCTTGCCGAGCATATTACGGCTTCTCTCACAAGCAATGCCTTCCTGAACCTTAAGAAGCTCAGAGAACCATTTTGATTTTTCACTGTAGGGCACATTATCCTCCATTTTCTGTGCCTTTGTGCCCTCACGGGCTGAAAATATAAAAGTGAAAAGCGAAGTAAATTTAACCTCTCTGATGAGAGAAAGAGTGTCTTCAAATTCCGCTTTTGTTTCACCCGGGAAACCGACAATAATATCACTTGTGATTGAAATATCGGGCATAACGGCTTTTGCATAGTTTATAAGCTCAAGATACTGCTCTCTCGTGTATCCCCTGTTCATTTCCTTAAGCACTCTGTTATTGCCCGACTGAAAAGGAAGATGAAGATGCCTTGCAACTTTTTTACATTCAGCCATAGTATCAAGCAATTCTTTGGTGCAGTCCTTGGGGTGAGAGGTCATAAAACGGATTTTGAAATCTCCGTCAAGGTCATTTATCATTCTCAGCAGCTTCGGAAAATTCACACCGAAGTCGCTGTTCTTTCCGTAGGAATTTACATTCTGACCGAGAAGTGTTATTTCCTTTGCACCGAGAGCTATTATTTCTTTTGCTTCGTTGATAACACTTTCGGGAGTACGACTTCTCTCTCTGCCGCGCACATAAGGCACGATACAATAGCTGCAGAAATTATTGCAGCCGTACATTATCGGAAGCCATGCCTTAAAATCGTTATCTCTGTACACGGGCATACCCTCTGCGATAATCGGACCGTCTTCCTTTACATCAAAAACTCTTTTTTTATTTCTCAGTACCGAATAAAGAAGCTCGGGGAAGCGGTGGGTTGCAAAGGTACCGAAAACGAGGTTGACATACGGATAGCTTTTTCTGATTCTTTCACTTACATGCTCCTGCTGCATCATACATCCGCAAAGAGCAATTATCATATCTTTTTTTTCGTTTTTCAGCGGCTTAAGCGCACCCACATTACCGAAAACTCTGTCTTCAGCGTGTTCACGGATAGCACAGGTATTAAAAAGAACAAAATCGGCCTCCTGTTTGTCCTGTGTAAACACATACCCCATCTGAGAGAGCATACCCTTTATTCTTTCGGAATCGGAAACATTTCCCTGACAGCCATAAGTATGTACAAAGGCTTTAGGGGCAGAAGAAGGATATTTTGCCGCAAGCACTGTTTTTATGAGATTTATAAATTCCTGCTGCTTTTGCATCTGAGAGGGAGAAACAAAAACAGTTTTTCTGTTAAGGTCAGTCAAAATTTGCCTCCAAAAAAAGTTCTATGACCTTTATATTATATATATTATAAAAGCAAAAGTAAAGAGGCATTTTCAACAAACACTCTTTTTTATATTAAAAAATATTATCAAAACTGAATTTTTCATTTTCTTTCACCCCTTTCAGCAGAATAACACACTTCGCTGCAGCCTGTTTTAAAGAATCACCCTGCGGATAATTCAAAAAAAAATCGAGCTCACCAAAAACCTTATCTATCTCACCGGATGCAGAATTTCTCAGAAGAACTCCGAAAAATTTTCCGTGTCTATTCCATTTTTCCAACGCAAGACTGATGTTTTCCGTGTTTATATTATCAGCTTCTTCGGGGGCTTGAGCCAACACTGCCTCGAGCAGTTTTTCAAGCTCTGTGCTGACATTTATTATATAAAAATGCGCAACCAGCGATAACACAAAAGAACAAAATATCAGCAAAACGGCAAGAACTACTCTTTTCACTCTGAATTCGTCTCCTTTTTGATAAGACAGGTATTTCCGCTTAAATCAACCGTGAGAAGAAATATATCCTCAGGCTTGACTTTCAATTTTTTAATAAGCTTTACAAGCTTTTCCTGAGTCATACCGCAATACTTAAAATCAGAACGGATAATCTGTCCGTCAGCAACAACAACACAAGCCATAGCATCGTTTCCGCCGTCTTTTCCTGCATCCCCGACAGTCAGAGCTCGCTTTTCGGGCTTTAACAAAACACTCAGGCTTCCGTTTGTTTCAGCCACGGCAAACTGAACATCATCAATGTTAAAAACATCCTTTTGTCTTAATGCCTCCATAATATCATCAACGGTATACCGAAGTCTTTTTAACTGCTTCATATCAAGCTTTCCGTTGTTTATCAGCACCACGGCATTCCCCTGCAGAGCACTTCTGAGCTTCAGACTTTTAAGACAAACAGCAGACATAAGCAGCTCTATACCGACAAGCACACTCATCGCAATGATGTTGCTGAAAATCGGTATTTCGGTATCCTGTATGGGAGCGGCGGCAATTTCCGATAAAAGAATTGTAACAACAAACTCAGACGGTTGAAGCTGCCCTATTTGTCTTTTGCCCATAATCCGTAATGCAATAACAATAAACAAGATAAAAATAATTGTTCTGAAAAAAACAGTAAGCATAATTTCTCCCCGTTTTTGAATCTACAAACAGTATAACCTGAATAATTTTGTCAATACATAATACAAAGGAGGAATTTTTGTGAAAAGCAAAAACACGGAAAGTCAGACAATAACAAAAAAAGAACAGCAGAAAACTCCTCTTGATACGGCTTTGGGAAAAAACATTCAGAATATAAAAAATGCTTTCGGGGAGAGCTTTGATCTGCTTATAAGGCGCATTGTTATCGAGGGAACGCAATGTGCTGTTTTTGCCATTGACGGAATGTGCAACGAGCAGCGAATAAGCGACTGTATACTGCAACCTGTTACTGACCTGTCGTTCAGAAAAACAAGCCCAGATGACTTGTATGAGCAGATAGAAAAGCTTATGTATACAGGAACAGATATAAAGCATCTTCAATTTCTTGAAGAAAATATACAGAGCATTATTTCGGGCAATCTGGTGCTTATTGCAGACGGCTTTTCTCATTCCCTTTCCTTTGCCGCGCAAGGCTTTTCAAGAAAAGCTATAAGCGAGCCGCAGAGTGAACAGAATGAAAGAGGCTCTACGGAAGCATTTACGGACAATTTCAAGGACAATGCCACTCTTATGAGAAGAAGGCTGAAAACACCGGCGCTGATAATGGAGCAACAGACACTCGGTGAAAGCAGCAACACCTGTGTCTTACTGTGTTATATGAACGACAGAGTAAGCTCTCAATTATTGAACAGAGTCAAGGAAAGACTCAAAAAGGTACAGCTTGACACAGTTCTGGGGTCGGGCTATATCCGCCCCTTTCTTGACAGCGAAAAAAAATCTCTATTCACAGATACAGGTGTTACAGAAAGACCGGATGTGCTTGCAGCAATGCTGAGCGAGGGAAGAATAGGTATCATTGTTGACGGCACTCCTTATGCCGTTATAGTACCATACCTTTTCTCAGATTATTTTCACACCCCCGATGACTATCTTTCACGCCCGTATTATGCTTTTTTTATGCGTATGCTGCGTTTTGTAAGTTTTTTGGTCGCAACAACCTTACCGGGATTTTTTGTTGCAATATGTATTTTTCATCCTGAAATAATACCGTCCGATATAATGCTTGATATAGCAGCCGCAGAAAGTAAAACACCGTTTCCTCTTATGCTTGAAGCACTCATAATACACCTGATTTATGAAATCGTACGCGAAGCAGGTCTTCGTATGCCAAAAGCCATAGGACACGCAGTAAGCATTGTAGGAGCCTTGGTAATAGGTGATGCCGCAGTAACGGCAGGTCTTATAGCGGCTCCGATGCTAATTGTTGTTGCATTAACGGCAATAAGCTCTTCGGTTATTTCAAGACTTCACGAGCCTGTTGCAATTCTTCGCTTTGCTTTCATAATAGTGGGCGGAGTTTCGGGGATATACGGAGTAACACTCGGTGTAGGACTTATGCTTGTTGATTTATGCTCACCCAGACCTTATAAAATCCCCTTATCGGCACCGTTCTCGCCGTTTATTCTATCTGCTCAGAGAGATACTGTTTTCAGAGCAGACTGGCGGCAAATGGGCAAAAAAAATAATCTTATACAAGGAATGAAACGCGGATGACAAGCACGGGAAAAATCAGCTCGGCACAGCTTTACTGTATACTTTTTGTATGCAGAGTTGTAGCACTTTTCACCTATATGACACCGGAAACTGCAAATGCCCAAACAGTAAACAGTATTCTTCTCAGCGTGTTTTTTGTTTTGCTTCAGCTTGTTTTTTCAATCCCTGTCTTTTTAGTAATCAAAAAGGATAATTCACAGGGAATAATAGGTACGGCAAAACAATCCTCCGATGCTTTCGCAAAAATAATTGCTCTTATTTACTTCTGTGCTTTTATTTATGCGGCGGGGATAAGTGTCAGCAGATTTGAGCTGTTTGTAAGCACGATTATGTTCCCCGGAGCCGAAATTTCTTTCTTCATCGCAATACTTCTTATAACTTCTCTTTTTACCGTTTTCAAAGGAATTGAAGCTATAGGACGAAGCTCTGTAATCATTCTTTTTGCTGTAGGAATATCCACAACATTTATCACCCTTTCGGTTATAAAGGAGTTTCAGTACACAAACTTTTCACCTGTTTTGTTAAACGGGATAACTCCTGTTGCGGAAAGCTCCTTTTATTCGGCAACAAGAACCATGGAGCTTGTAAGTATTATGATAATCGCCCCCGAGGTTACGGGTAAGCTGAGAAGCGGATTCACCAAATGGATACTGTCCTTCGGGGTTATCGCTGCAATTTTATTTACCTGCATAGACGGTATTCTCGGTGCATACGGCGAAAAGCAGTTGTTTCAGCTATATGCACTCACTCTGATTGCGAAACTCAGCATTTTTGAACGCCTTGATGACCTGATAACGGGCACTTGGGTGCTTTGCACTCTGCTGAAAACAGCATTTTACTGTCTTGTTGCGGCAAAATGTATCGAGCAAGGCTTCGGCAAAAAGCCTTCAAAGCTTTTTCATACAGGTATTTGCGTAAGCGTGTTTACAGTATTCCTGCTCACATCGGGCACGGTTGTTACCTTCTCTGAAATTATCGGCTCCGGTATAAACTCCGTTTTGTATATTGTTATTACAGCTTTAATTCCGATCGCAGTTTTCTTTTCAACAAAAATCAGCAGAAAAAAACTCAGAAAAGAGGGAAATTTATGTCAGGAAAATCAGGTATAAAGCTTCTTTTTTTGCTGTCCCTTCTTTTCTTTTTCAGCGCGTGCTCTTTCGTAGAAATCGTTGAAATAGATGACAGATTAATCATAACTGCGCTCGGAATTGATGTAACGGATGAGGGCTATGAAGTAACAGTACAGGCTTTGAACGCCTCGGGCGAAGCCTCGGGGAATGCCTCCTCGCAGGGCTCAACAGGAGTTTCTCAGACTACTCAGCATTTCAGCTTTTCGGGGCAAACCGTGGGCGATGCGCTGATACAGATATACACAAAAACAGGCTTCAAGCCGCTGTATTCTCAGGCAAGAATACTCGTACTCGGAAAAAGAGCTGCCGAAGAAAAGTTAAGTCAGTCACTTGACTTTTTTCTTCGTGAATATGCAACAAGAACGGACATTCTTTTAGCCGTATCTCTTTCCACTGCAAAAGAAGTTGTTTCCGCTTCTTTCGGAGAGGCTGTCATAGGTGCAAGAGAGCTTGAAAATGCAATAAAATCAGGTGAATACACAAGCAAAAGCGTAACCGTTCCGCTATATAAATTCATAAACCTTATATCGGGAGAAACAGACTGCGCATACTGCCCTGTTATCGGCATTGAAAAAAACGAATTTTCAGATAATATGATTGCTTTTGTTTACGGCACTGCACTTTTTTACGATAACAGCCTGCAGACAGTAATAAACGATGAAGATACTTTAGGGCTTATGCTGCTCACCAATCAGGCAGGAGGTGCAAGTATTCCCATTGAAACACCAGACGGCACATTTACTCTCGGTATAGTTTCGGCTAAAACAAAGCTTACACCGACAATCAGAGAAGATAATGCCCTTTTCAACATCAGCATAAATCTCAGATGCGATATTGTTGAATATGAAAATGCGGACTTTTCCGTTATAAGCAAAGAAGATATCGAAATAATCAAAAAAAATGCGCTTGCAATTATAGGAAACCGAGTGCAGCAGACACTTAAAAGAGCCTTTTATGCAAACAATTGTGATATCTGCCGTTTCGGAAAGATTCTTATGCTGAAAGACACCGATTTTTATAATAAATATATTTCTTCGGGAAATTTTGCAGATAAAATACAATACGGCATTGATATAAAAATCAGCATACGGCGGGTAGGTAAAGAAAGTCTGTTTGCATAAAAAATAAGGAGCTGTAAAAAAACTCTCGTTTTTTTACAGCTCCTAAACTATTTTACTTAATAATAACTTTCTTAAAGTTCTTTTTACCTCTTTTTACAAGGACACCGTTTTTAAGCTCTTCTTCGCTGAAGGTCTTTTTAATATCGGCAATCTTTTCACCGTCTGCACTGACACCGCCCTGCTCAACTGCTCTTCTGGCTTCTGAACGGGATGTGCAAAGACCTGCTTTTACAAGCACGGAGAGAATATCCAAAGTACCTTCAACAAGGTCCTGTGCAGTTAACACAGCTTCGGGAGCATCTGTTGAGCCGTCAGAGAAAAGAGCCTTTGCAGTTGCCTGTGCTTTAAGCGCTTCTTCTTCACCGTGAACAAGCTTTGTAAGCTCAAATGCAAGAATTTCCTTAGCAGTATTAAGCTGACTGCCTTCCCATTCATCCATCTTGTTGATTTCCTCCAAAGGCAGGAATGTGAGCATTCTGATGCACTTGAGAACATCATTATCACCTACATTTCTCCAGTACTGATAGAAATCATAGGGTGCAGTTTTATTTGGGTCAAGCCATACTGCGCCTGATGCGGTTTTACCCATCTTCTTGCCCTCTGAATTGAGAAGCAAAGTAATTGTCATAGAATTTGCGCTCTTATCAAGCTTTCTGCGGATAAGCTCTCTGCCGCCGAGCATATTTGACCACTGGTCATCTCCGCCGAACTGAAGATTACAACCGTAACGGCGGTAAAGCTCTAAAAAGTCATAGCTTTGCATTATCATATAGTTGAATTCGAGGAATGAAAGACCTTTTTCCATTCTCTGCTTGTAGCACTCAGCGCGAAGCATATTGTTAACGGAGAAGCATGCACCGACTTCTCTTAAAAGCTCAACATAGTTAAGCTTAAGAAGCCAGTCGGCATTGTTTACCATAATAGCCTTGTCTTCACCGAATTCGATAAAGCGCTCCATCTGCTTTTTGAAGCAGTCACAGTTGTGCTGTATGGTTTCGGCTGTCATCATTGAACGCATATCCGTTCTGCCCGAGGGGTCACCGATATATGCCGTACCGCCGCCTATAAGAACAATAGGCTTGTTGCCTGCCATCTGAAGTCTTTTCATAAGACAAAGAGCCATAAAATGGCCTACATGAAGAGAGTCTGCAGTAGGGTCAAAGCCTATATAGAATATAGCCTTTCCGCTGTTCACAAGCTCTCTTATTTCTTCTTCATCCGTAGTCTGAGCAATAAGTCCTCTGGCTACTAATTCTTCGTAAATCTGCATAGTTGTTACTCCTTATATCAGTCATTAAAAAATAAAAAAACCTGTCCTTAACAAAAGGACAGGCATAAAATCCCGTGTTACCACCTTTTTTCAAAAAGACCTCACAGTCTTTTCCTTAACAAGTGAAAAATACACTTTTTCGCAAGATAACGGGCGATACCGTCGCAGCCTACTGTTATTTCGGTGCGCAGCTCCGGGATGTATTCATACGGTACTTACCTGCGCTTCTCACCTGACAGCAACTCTCTTTAAGCAGTTTTCCGTACTACTTCTTCCCTTCAAAGCCTTTGAAGTAAAATGATTATAACCGAACAAAACCGATTTGTCAAGCCGGCACACCGAAAATAAGGTTTGCAGCAGCCAAATCAATAAAAGTAAGTATGGCAACAAGAAAATCCAATCCTACGGATGCATATAAGAATGCGCCCGTGCAAAGCTTTTTCTTTCTTTTTACCGCTGTTGCAACAGCAACCGCCCACACAATATATACTGCAGGCAGCATATATACCAGCACTCTCAGCACGGCAAAAAGCGGTGAAGAAAATATAACGGTATATACAGGAACATTGAGAGATGTGCTCATTTCAATACTGCTGAAAACAGAATTTCTGTACATAAGCAGTGAAATATACACTATTACCCAGATAACAGATACGATTATGTTGACTGCTGTCATCACAAATGTAAACATATCGGTATCTTCTTTTAATATTCGGGTAAAAAAGAACTCTCTGATGACATTCTTTTTTACTTGCTTTAATTCTTTTTCGTTTTCATCTGCAACTGTATTTTCATTGCTGCTTTCATCAGAAAACGGCAATACTTCAACAGCAGACTTTTTCTTTCTTTTAATCATAGACAAACCTTCCTTTTGACTCAGAAACCGAAAATTGCTCCCGTGCCGTAAGTAAGAACGGACATAATCATATCTGCAATAAACACACCCAAAGCAACAATGGGAAGCGCCTTCTTGAAATCAATATTGAGCAATGCGGCAAACAACGAACCCGTCCAGCCTCCGGTTCCGGGAAGAGGAATTGCAATAAACAGCAGAAGGCCCCACTGCTTGTATCTCATAACCTTATCCTGATTTTTTGCGGTTTTTCCCTCAAGCTTTTCAATAAAGCCGGTAAGAATATTATGCTTTTTCATAAAGCTGAAAATTTTCTTGATAAAAAGAATAATAAACGGCAAGGGAATCATATTGCCGATATAGCAAAGCAAAAATGCTTTTATGAACGGAATTTCAAATCCCTTTGCAATTATCATACCGCCTCTGCATTCGATAACGGGCAATAACGAAGCAAGAAATGCTATTATCTCTCCGCCTACACCGTCTGCAAAAAGACCTTGGAACCAACTGACTAACTGTTCGGTCATTATTTTACCCCTTCTTTCATATTCTGCTCATACTGAATTATATTGCATGTTCAAGCATAAATTGCCTTACATCCGAAAGAATTTCCTTATCGTTTTCAAATTTCAGCATACTAAAGGCTTCCGGGTATCTCAGCCATATATAATCTTCAATTTCTTCCTTCTGAATAACAGTCTGTGTATCCTCGGTGGAGCCTAAAAAGACATCAACTCTCTTTTCAATTTTTGCACCGATTTTGTACTGCGACTCACTGCAGAAGCCATCGATAATATCTATGTGAATGCCTGTTTCCTCAAGAACCTCTCTTTTAGCTGTTTCTTCTCTGCTCTCGCCTTTTTCCATATGTCCCTTAGGGAACCCCCAGTGATTACTGCGCTTGTTTTTTATAAGCAGGTATCTGTACTCCTCGTTTATGTTTCTGAATACAACAGCACCGCAGGAATGCTCATACAGGCACTCCAGAGAATAAGAATCTCTGCTGTGTGCAAACTCAAGCACATCTTTTATTTCATAATTAATCCTTCGCATATTTTTAGGTGCAACAACAAGCATGGATTTTCTGCTGTCATTACAGTGCATAACCGCAATTATTTTTCCCTCAAAAACCCTTACAGGGTGATTAACACCGAGAATATATGCACCGAGAACAAAGCTCCTTTTATCTGTCTGCATTTCGGCTATACCGTAGTTCACGATATATCTTACACCGGTACGGGGATCATATGAATTGCACGGTTTAGTCACTTTAACCTTAACCATTTTTCCTAACATTTTTCTCTCCGCCAATTTAAATCATTTACACAATTATATATAACAACCCGCCGTTTTTCAAGTTTTTTTTAAAGATTTAAATATATTTGGTATTTTCATCAAAAGATTTACTGATTTTTAAGCAATATTAAAAAATATGTTGTAAAATTGTCTGAAAACAGTTAAAATAGATATGATATACTGAAATGAGGAGTTGTTTTTATGGCAAACGATATATATTTTAACAAAAATAAAAACACCAATTCAAATATAAATCCCGATATGTATATTGAAAAACTTGAAAATACCCCAATGTCTGCAAATAAACCGCCCGAAAACAAAAATAAAAAAGGGAAAAGAAAGAAACCAAAGAAAAAGCACTCTGCATTAAAAAAAGTTCTTGCCGTTCTGCTTTCCCTTATAATAGTATTTTCGGCTTGTGCTGTTGCACTTACAGGAATCATTTTTAAAAACTATACACCGGAGCCTCTTGTTCCGAATGAACATGTTGATTCTTCCGAGCTTATGAGCAGTATGGGGGTCACAAACATTCTGCTTATGGGCGTTGACAATATGAACACAAATAAATCAACCCGTTCGGACTCAATGATTCTTCTGTCCTTAGATACCGTACACGGCAAGGTCAAGCTCTCATCATTTATGAGAGATATGTATGTTTTTGTTCCCGGCTACTATAACACAAAGCTTACCCATGCATGCCAGTACGGCGGTCCTCAGCTGACTGTTGATACCATCGAATATAATTTCGGTATAGATATTGACGGATATGTAAAAATCGGTTATGAGCTTCTGATAGAGCTGGTTGATGCTCTCGGCGGAATAACCGTTGAAGAAATTTCCGCCATTGAAAGCAAGGCTCTCAAAAGAGAGGGCGTATATATAGAGCCCGGTGAGAATGTTCTTCTTGACGGCAACGAGGCGCTGCAGTATTGCCGCATAAGAAAGGGGCAGTCGGATTTCCAGCGCACCCAGCGTCAGAGAGAAGTGCTGACCTCTGTAATAAACACGGCAATAAAGACCTCGCCTGCAACACTGATTTCCATTGCAACAAGTCTTGTTGAAAAAGTGGATTCAAATATTTCCAAGGATGAATTTATGTCGCTCGGCTTCAAGGCTTTACGCTGCATCACCGGAGGAGTTGAGCAGCAGCAGATTCCCGCAGACGGAACATGGTCAAATGCAACAAAAAATTCAATGGCGGTGCTCGTTGTTGATTTTGAAGAGAACAAGAATATTCTTGACAGATTTATATACAAAAATGAGGATGTGACTAAAAAATGAAGCATGCAAAAATTTCTCTCTGCAGCGAATACAAGGTTGGCAAAATAGACAAACGGATTTACGGTTCCTTTATTGAGCATCTCGGAAGAGCCGTATACGGCGGCATTTTTGAGCCCGGTCACCCCGAAGCTGATGAAAACGGCTTCCGCCGCGATGTTATTTCTCTTATAAAAGAGCTGGATGTTCCGATTGTCCGTTATCCCGGCGGCAACTTCGTTTCGGGTTATAACTGGGAAGACGGTATAGGTCCCGTTGCAAACAGACCGAAAAGATTGGAGCTTGCATGGGGCACAACAGAAACAAACGAATTCGGTACAGACGAATTTATAAAATGGTGCAAAGAAGCAAACACCGAGGCTATGATGGCAGTAAACCTCGGCACAAGAGGTCCTGATGCCGCAAGAAATCTTGTTGAATACTGCAATCATCCGTCAGGCACATATTTCAGCGACCTCAGACGCAAAAACGGTGCTGAAAACCCCCATTCAATCAAGCTGTGGTGTCTGGGAAATGAAATGGACGGTCCATGGCAGATGGGACAGAAAAATGCAACAGAATACGGTCTTTGTGCCTGTGAAGCAGCAAAAGTTATGAAATGGACAGACCCGACTATAGAAACTGTTCTTTGCGGAAGCTCAGGCTGGAGCATGAAAACCTTCGGTGAATGGGAAAGCACCGCACTTGATATTGCATATGACCATGTGGACTATATTTCAATGCATCAGTATCACGGCAACAATGACCACGACCTTAAAAACTTCCTTGCAAAGGGTGTTGAAACTGAAGGCTTTATAAAAAGCGTTATTGCCGCTTGCGATTATGTTCAGGGCAAACGCCATTCAAAGAAGCAAATAAATATATCTTTTGACGAATGGAATGTATGGTATCATTCAAACGGCACTCCCTTTGAAAAATGGAGCAAGGCACCGCATATACTTGAGGATGTGTACGATTTTGCAGATGTTCTTGTTGTGGGCACAATGATGAATGCAATACTTCGCCATTGCGACAGAGTTAAAATTGCCTGCCTTGCACAGCTTGTCAATGTTATTGCTCCCATTATGACAGATAACGGCGGTAAAGCGTGGCGACAGACTATTTTCTATCCGTTTATGTATGCATCAAAATATGCCAGAGGCTATACGCTTGAAGCAGTAAACGATGTTTCAAAGCACGACACCAGATGGTACAGTGATGTTCCTGATGTTGACACAGCTTGTGTTATCAGCGAAAACGGCGATGAGCTTGTTATATTTGCTGTCAACAGAGATACGGAAGATAAAATCACACTTGAAACAAAGCTGCTTGATTTTGAAGACTTTGAGCCTGTTGAGCATATTGCAATAGAAGGCTTCCCTGTTGATGCAATAAACACACGCGACAAAGAAGCTGTTACTCCGTCAAGCAAAAAAATATCTGCCCGCGACGGCAAAATTCTCAAAACTGAGCTTGAACCTATGTCATGGAATATGCTCCGTCTTGCTAAAAGAAAGGATTGATAGCTTTGGCAAAATGCCCAAACTGTTCTTATAAACTCAAAGCATGGGATATAAAAGCGGAATGTCCTAAATGCAAAACAAACATTCCGAATTTCAACTGGGAAAAGCGCCTTGAAGAAGATGCCGCGCGTTCAGAAATTGCATTTGCAAAGCTCGGCGAAAGAAAAAATAATATCAAAACAACGCTTTTCGGCTCAAGGCTTTTGACCGTAAGATTTGTTTGCACCTTCCTGCCATTGGTTCTGCTTGTGCTTCCCATTGTCAATGTACATATAAATATCCCGTTCAATCAGGAAGATGCGGCAATAAGCGTACTCAGCATCGTTTTATGGATAGTCGGAAATTCCCTTGATTTCGGCTCTCTTCTTTCCCTGTTTTCAGGCGAGGTTATGGGACAAACCTTTCTTTTACTCGCCCTAGCTTTTGCTTTATTCTTACTTGCCTTCATTCTGGCAGTGCTCAGTTTTTTCCTGCTTATGATACGCTCCGTAAGCCTCGGAAACACAGGAAACATAGTGTGCAACATATTAAGCGTAGTGCTGATTTGTGCAAGCATCTTTACATTCAGTGCTTTCTTTAATACCCTTGAAAGCACAAGTGTAAATTTTATAACCTCACCCTCTTTCAGCGTTTGTTTATTTGCGGGTATTGCTCTTTATCTTCTGAATACAGTACTTAATATCGCAGCCAACAAATTCTTAGCTCCAAAAAGAAAGGCTTTTATAAAGAGCAGAAAAGAACAAAAAATCGCAAAATAGTTCTTGCTTTTCTGCCAAAGGTTAAATATAATACTAATGTTATAAAAAATTCAACGGAGGGAAACAAATGACAAAAGCATTCAAAGCATATTGCAGAATCTATCAGAATGTAATGAAGGTTGCCTGCAATTTCCTTGATTGGTCGGAGCCCGAGCTTATCAAAGGCGCAGGTGCTGTTAAGCAGCTTCCCGCACACATAAAAAATAAGGGCATTGATAATGTCCTTGTGGTTACCGACAAAGGGCTTATGAGCCTTAATCTTCTTGATTCGCTTTTTGAAGAACTCAAAAAGGCAGGTATCAAGTATACAGTTTTTGATAATGTTCAGCCCAACCCCACCATAAATAACATTGAAGATGCCCGTGAGCTTTATCTTGAAAACTCCTGTAAGGGTATCATCGCATTCGGCGGTGGCTCACCTATGGACTGTGCAAAGGCTTGCGGTGCAAGACTTGCCCGCCCCAACAAAACAGTTCCGGAGCTTCGCGGTGTACTTAAGGTTATTAAAAAGATTCCGCCTCTCTTTGCTGTTCCGACAACAGCAGGCACAGGCTCGGAAACAACTATTGCAGCAGTTGTTTCAAACCCCGTAACACACGAAAAAAATGCAATAAATGACCCGGCATTAAGACCGAAAACAGCTGTACTTGACCCTGAGCTTACCGTTGGTCTTCCACAAAAAATCACTTCAACAACAGGTATGGATGCACTTACTCACGCTGTTGAAGCATACATAGGAAAGAGCAATACAAGGGGAACAAAGAAAGCCGCCGAAAAAGCAACAAAAATGATTTTCGATAATATCCTTGAAGCTTATGAAAACGGCAAAAACCTTGAAGCAAGAGAAAATATGCTTGAAGCCTCCTATCTTGCCGGCGTTGCTTTCACAAGAGCATATGTAGGTTATGTGCATTCAATCGCGCACAACCTCGGCGGTATGTACGGCACACCTCACGGCCTTGCAAACGCAGTAATTCTCCCCTATGTTCTTGATTATTACGGTGAAAAGGCATATAAACCCTTAGCAAAGCTTGCTGATATTGCATTCAGCGACTGTGCTTCTCTTTCAACAGAGAAAAAGGCAAAGTATTTCATTGAAAAGATAAGAGAATTCAATGGAAAGATGGGAATTCCCGAAAAATTCGACTTTATTAAAAAAGAAGACATTCCATTAATCGCACAGAGAGCGCTTAAAGAAGGTAATCCGCTTTATCCCGTTCCCAAGATTATGGATCAGGCCGACTGCGAAAAGCTTATAAGACAGTTAATGGCATAAAAATTCACAAAAGACAGCAAACTGAACACTGTTTGCTGTCTTTTTAATATATAGGAAATTGCTCGCAAAAGTGAACAATTTGCTTATATTAAGAAACACCTTTCCCTTAAGATTGGAGGCAGGGGGTGATAAATCGTAAGATTTTTTTCTTATTATACTGCTCTTAAAAAAAACTGTAAATACATATTGATTTCATAATAAAAGTTATGCTATACTTGCCGTGTATAAATAAATATAATAAGGAGTTTTTTATAATGTCTGATAAAGTGCGTATCGGTATAATCGGCATAGGCAATATGGGGTCAAGCCATCTTAACAATTATGTAAACGGCAAAATGCCTGAAATTGAAGTAACCTGCGTGGCAGATACAGACGAAAAAAAGTTTGCGGCAGCTCAGGAAAAGGTTCCCGGAATTGCCTGCTTCAATAATGCAACCGAGCTTTTCAACAGCGGTCTTTGCGATGCTGTTATCATTGCAACACCTCACTATGACCATCCTCCTCTTGCAATAGAAGCTATGAAAGCCGGGCTTCATGTTATGAGCGAAAAGCCTGCAGGTGTTTATACAAAGCAGGTAAGAGAGCTTATTGAATTCACAAAAACAAGCGATAAGACTTATGCAATAATGTTCAATCAGCGAACAAACTGCATCTACCGTAAGGTAAAGGAAATAATTGATTCGGGCGAATTCGGTCAGATAAAAAGAGTAAGCTGGATTATAACCTCCTGGTACCGTACACAGGCATACTATAATTCAGGCGGCTGGAGAGCTACCTGGGCAGGCGAAGGCGGCGGTGTTATGCTTAATCAATGTCCTCACCAGCTCGACTTATGGCAGTGGCTTTGCGGTATGCCCACAAAAGTAAAGGCTGTCTGCCATGAAGGCAAATGGCACGATATTGAGGTTGAGGATGATGTTTCCATCTATGTTGAATATCCTAACGGTGCAACAGGAACATTTATCACAACAACAGGTGACTACCCCGGCACAAACAGACTTGAAATTACTCTCGATAAAGCAAAAATAATATGTGAAGATGAAAAAATCAGAATGTTCAGACTCGCTCAGAGCACCGATGATTTTACAAAAAATGCAGCTGAAGGCTTCGGCTCTATTGAGGGTGAATGGGAAACTGTTGAAACAGACGGTCTTAATGAACAGCACACAGGAGTTATGAATGCCTTTGCCGCACACATTCTCCGCGGTGAGCCCCTTGTTGCAAATGGCGAAGAAGGAATAAACGGTCTTACAATTTCAAATGCAGCTTTCCTTTCCTCCTGGCTTGATGAAACCGTTGAGCTTCCTATTGATGAAGATCTCTTCTATGAAAAGCTTCTCGAAAAGATAAAAAGCTCCAGAGCAAAAACAAATGTTGTTGAACAAGTACAGGCTGATATGAGTTCAACATTCTGATTATTGAAAGGATGAACATTTATGCTGTTCTCACAGGATATCGGCATTGATTTAGGAACTGCAAATACTCTTGTATGTGTAAGAAACAAGGGTATTGTGATAAGAGAACCGTCCGTTGTTGCCGTTGATGTCAAGGCAAATCCCGTTAAGGTTGTTGCCGTTGGCGAGGAAGCCAAGCAGATGATAGGCAGAACCCCGGGTTCAATAACAACATTAAGACCTCTTAAAGAGGGAGTTATAGCAAACTTTGAAATGACTGCGGATATGCTCCGCGAGTTCATAAAAAAAGCGATGCGAGGCTCTCCGTTCAGCAGAGCAAGAGTTATGATATGTATTCCCTCGGGTGTTACCGAGGTTGAGCGCCGTGCCGTTCACGATGCGGCAAAAAGCGCAGGTGCAAGATATGTCAGCCTTATAGAAGAACCTATGGCGGCAGCTATCGGTGCAGGGCTTCCCGTTCTTGATGCAACAGGCAGTATGATTGTTGATATCGGTGGCGGTACAAGTGAAGTCGGAGGCCAAGGC
>JAZNOZ010000009.1:0-20086 GCA_045589395.1 Acutalibacteraceae bacterium
AGCCACATAACGTCGGAAAATCTTGTGGCCATCAGCTCGTTTGTGTAATTCGCCACCGGTGCGGACTCTGCCATAATGCTTTGATATACCTCCACGGGTATGATCCAAAGGTCGGTGTCCTTTTCTGCCTCAATGGTAATATCAAACTGAATGGAGCGCATCATACAGGATGCGGAAAACAGACACATATCCCGATCAAACAGGCGGTAAATAGTGATTTCCCGTCCCTCATCGGAAAGTATGTAGGCGCGAAGCTGACCGGACTTTACGAGTAAAAGTCCTGTGCAATCATTGCTGCCGTTATGGATTACCGTTCCTTTTTTTACCGTGCGGGTGATTAATGAACTGAGTATATGTCCTTGGTGAACAGAGTTTAATTTATTCCATATGGGGAAATAGTTTTGAAATTCCATATAATCCATCCTATCCTTATCCGCTTGTAAGTACGGAACATATAAGGAATATGTTTTTAATTCATTATACACGATTTGCTCCGAAAATTCAATACGAATATGATTGATTGTAATTTAGTAATAGATATCTTTTAGATTCAAACCATAAAATTTGCAAATTAACGAACTGCGGTTCAGAATTGGGTAGTAAGGCCAAAAAATTCCTGTTCGTAAGAACAGGAATTTTTTTATCCATTGCGAAAGCAATGGTATATCATCAGCCGTCAGGCTGTATCTCATCACACCTTTAGGTGTGTATAAAAAAACTTTCGCAATGATGATATACAAAACTCCGTTTTGATGATATGCAATTCCTACGGAATTGATGATATACAAGGCTTCGCCTTGATTTTATTGTAACTTTATAGTACAATTTAAAACAAGGAAGTGATTATATGTCCAAAAATTATTTGCTTGTTTATTCGGAGCAACTTGCAACTGATATTGAATTGCTTTGCCAAAATATTAAAGCACCATCAAATACATTGTTTCAAATCCGTAAAAGTTCAAGTAGTGTATATGCAAATATCCGTGAAGCAAATTACGGACAAAGCAGGGCGGATATGCTTTCCAAGTTTGAAATTGCACTAAAAGAATGTAGTGAAACTGAGGGTTGGTTACAACTTTTATTCAATACAAAATCTATTGTTGAAGAGACATTTAAAAAGAATAGAAACCTTTGTGGTCGTATAAGAAGAATGTTGATTGCGAGTTGCAAAACTATGAAGGATAAATCGTAATGTTGGAACAGTTAATTAGAATTTAATGGAGGAATATCAGTGCGAAACAGAAGTATGGCGTTGGTTGTGAGGGCTGACCAAATTCTTATGATAAAAACACTTCATTTTAATAGATGGGAACTTCCGGGCGGTGGAATTGAGAAAGATGAAACTCCCGAAGAAGCTGCAATTAGAGAATTGAAAGAAGAATGCGGTTTGGACGGTGTAGTTAATAGACCGCTAAATATTCTGCATTGTAAAGACGGAAGCGTGGAACATGTTTTTTTAGTTGATGTTTCTGACGAACAAGAAACCATTATAGGTACAGACCCTGAAGTTCAAACGGAAGAGCAATCTATTAAAAATGTATGTTGGAAAAAGCTTGATGAACTTAGCGAAAAAGATAGGGCTTTTTTATGGGCTTATGGCTTATTAGAAGTAGATAATTATTTCGAACTAGTATTAAGTTGGGGAGATGAAATAAGCTATCCTCTTGGTTAAGAAGTTTGGAAAGATAAATTCAATATATTAAACTTTGGTTCTAAAATGAGACGTACTCCCATGATGTTCACCCAAAAGTGAACCAAAGCCCGAAAACCCTTGATATATC
The DNA here is from genome assembly GCA_045589395.1 of Acutalibacteraceae bacterium. GTDB lineage: Bacteria > Bacillota > Clostridia > Oscillospirales > Acutalibacteraceae > RUG806. Next base: position 1,782 of record JAZNOZ010000009.1, read on the forward strand.
AAAGGTTTTCAGCTTTTTTAAGACCAATTTTTTGAGCTTTTACCGATAGAACCAAAATCGGCTATTAAGACCACTCGGATTTGAACCGGGGAATTTACTAAAAATTGAATATTTCCATACATAAGACCTATTTTTAAGGAAGATTATCTTCTGAAAAAATAGGTCTTTTTTTTATGCCTTAAACCCCTACCTCATATAAGCAATATTAGAAGTTTATTACAATGCTTTGCATTGATTTAGTTGCCTTTTGGATAAATGTAATTTACCCGCACCTAATTGTAATATTTTATAAAGTGTGATATAGTTAATCAAATAAATATAATTTGTAAGGTGAAAACGGTGAAAAAGATATCATATAATTTGAAAATATTTTCTTTTCCTGCCATTAGTTTAATTTCTTGTGTTATAGTTATTTTTATGGAAGTATATTTCCTTGCAGTCGGTCTTTTCGTTATTGCTTTGATTGAGCTATTGTTTTCACATTTTAAATATACCTTCACTGAAGAAGAGATTATAATACAATATCCTTTTGGTAAAGAAGTAATTTGCTTAAAAGATATAACAGGCATTTACTATAGTTATGAACAATTGTTACGCTATACTAATGCCGGATATTATCAACTTGTGTATAATGACAGAAACAAAAAACGCTTTTATTTTCAGGGTAAAATATACAAAAACAAAAAAACAACACAATTATTAAAAGATTTTTGTAGTGAAAAAATGAAAAACTTATAAGAGTAATATAACTTGTTGATAAATTGAATTAATGAGTTTTTGAAAGACATCCCGAATCTGAACCAATGCGGTTCGACTGAGATGTCTTTTGCTTTTCGCAACTCCAGTAAGGAAGAGGTTTTATGCCGACACCCCGTAAGGAAGTATTTGTTTCTTTATGAAAATTCCCTGTATTTTTGCCAAAAGCCTCGCAAGGCTTATGCCACTTCCTTATTTTTATTTTAATCAAACCGCTGAAGTCAAATAGCCTCAAAATCTCTGCAGGACACAACTTTGTTTCGTTTACAGGCACAAAACGAAGTTGCCATAGGCAAATGAATTGCTTCGTAATGAAGTGTGCCTTCGGTACAATGAAGTTGTCCTACGGACAAGCAGATTTTACCTGTCCCCGATTGTGTTTTTATATTATATGTGATATAATCAATTCTACAAATAAGATTTTGCAGGAGTATTAAATATGATTAAAAAGTTGGAAATGCACACCGATGTTCTTGTTCTCGGAAGCGGTCCATCCGGATTTGCGGCGGCATATAGTGCTGCCAAAAATGGCGCAAAGGTAATTCTTGTTGAGCAAAGCGGAGATGTGGGTGGAATTTCAACTTCAGGACTTATGAGTCATTGGACAGGCAGTTGCAGGAGTCCTTTGTATTATGAAATTCTGAAAAGAACTGCCGGAAATAATGAAGGGGAATTCAAAAACAAAATCACCAACCTTATAGACCCGGAAAAGCTGAAAACACTCTATCTTGAAATGCTTTGTGAGGTTGGTTGCAAGGTGATGCTTTATACTTTTGCAGAGGATGCAATCTGCGACGGAGATACAATTCTCGGTGCAACTGTTATCAATAAATCCGGCAAAACAGATATTTATGCCAAAATCACTATTGATGCTACGGGTGACGGTGATATTGCCGCAAGATCAGGAGCAGAATTTGTTCTCGGCAGAGAAAGTGATAACAAAATGCAACCTGCAACACTTATGTTCAAGGTCGGCGGTGTTGATTATGACCGAGCTGCATTTTTAGGTTCATTTGAATCAACCTATGAAACACCGCAAGGTGAACTTCAGGCTCTTGCAAAAGAACATATATCCTATCCTGCGGGGCACATTCTCACTTATAAATCAACTCTCCCTGGTATTGTCACATGCAATATGACAAATGCAATTGATATTGACGGCACAAATGCCGATGATCTGACACGAGCTACACTCATATGCCGCCGACAGATGGATGATATTGTAAACTATCTTCGTAAATTCGTTCCCGGTTACGAAAATTGTTATGTTATCAGCTCTGCATCTCTTATGGGTGTTCGTGAAACAAGGCATTTTATAGGTAAATATACCTTAAATGAGCAGGATATTTTAGAAGCTAAAATTTTTGACGATTATGTTGTAAAAGATGCGTATTTCAATTTTGATGTACATAATATTACCGGAGCCGGACTTGACAAAACAGGTGTACAAAAGTATTTTAGTCAAGAGAAAGGTTATACAATCCCTTATCGGTGTTTGTTGCCCGAAGTCAAAGAAAATCTTTTACTTTGCGGAAGAAACATTTCGGGTACACATATGGTTCATTCAAATTTTAGGGTGATGCCTATCTGTATCGGAATCGGCGAGGCTGCAGGTATTGCTGCGTACATATCTGTTTCAAAAAACTGCAGTCTGAGTGATATCGATGCAAAAGAAATAAGAAAAATTATAGGAATATAAATATTAAGTAAATCCGTGTTGTTGAAATGTGGTTCTAAAATGATATGTACCGCAAATAAATCCGTTTTTGATGATAGACGGTTTTTTTTCGGAAAGGCGGTAACTTGGTACAGTTAATTGCAGTATAGCAAACGATGGAGAAAACGATGAACAAAATTATAGAAATAACAGATTTTTTTGCTTCTGAATTAGATGTATATGCACGCTTAAGTGAGGTGCAGCTGTTAAACAAAGAGTTTCCTGAAAGAGGCTTGTTTATTGCTGAAAGTCCCAAAGTCATTGAAAGAGCGCTTGATGCGGGATATGAACCTGTTTCATGTCTTATGGAAAAAAGACATATTGAGGGAGAAGGCAAGCAAATTCTGGCAAGAATAAAGGATACTCCTGTTTTTTGTGCAGAATTCGATGTTCTTACACAACTAACAGGTTTTAAGCTTACAAGAGGTATGCTGTGTGCAATGAAAAGAAAAAAATTGCCCGATGTAAGAGAAATCTGTGAAAATAAAAGCAGAATAGTTATACTTGATAAGGTTATGAATCCGACTAATGTAGGTGCAATAATCCGTTCGGCTGCAGCACTCGGAATGGATGCGGTAATTCTTACTCCCGGATGCTCAGATCCTTTATACAGGCGTGCCGCAAGAGTCAGCATGGGAACCGTTTTTCAGATTGAATGGACATTCTCAGATGATGACCGTCTTGATACAATAAAGTCACTCGGCTTTAAAACCGTTGCAATGGCACTTAAAGATAATTCACATGCTATCAATGATTCCGTATTTGCTGATGAAAAGAAGCTTGCAATTATTATGGGAACTGAAGGTGACGGACTTTCAGAGCAAACTATAGCTGATTGTGATTTTACAGTAAAAATACCGATGTATCACGGTGTTGATTCATTGAATGTTGCAGCAGCTTCCGCCGTAGCCTTTTATCAGCTTGGAAAAAAACAATAACGATGTTTGAAAATGTGTACGCAACAGCTATGTTTTTTATGTCAATAGTAAAGATTAAAAAACTAATTTATCTGATTGAAGTATAATGGAATTAAACAAATAAGAGGATTTTCTGATAGAAGAAGGTGGCAGTATGCAGTCTGAAATAAGATTTATAAACGAAAAGCCGTTTGTTGTTGTTAACGGAAAACCATATGCGCCGTTAGCATATACCACATATTTTGAAGAATGCGGAGAGTTTTCCGATTTTATCAAGAGCGGATACAAGATATTTTTTATAAATATTTCTTTCACTGATTTGCCGATAAATAATGTTACTGGCTTTTCTCCGTTTTTAACGGGTGTTTTTGAAAACGATGTGCCCGATTATGAAGAATTTGACGGTGTTGTCCGTAAAATTTTAGCAGAGTGTCCCGATGCCTTGATATTCCCCAGAATAAATGTAGCAATGCCCCGCAAATGGATAGAAAAAAATCCGTCTGAATGTGTTGTAACCCCGACAGGAATAAGAGAATCTTTCTGTTCTCCCAAGTATCTTCAGGACGGTGCAAAGCTTCTGAAACAAATGCTTTCACATTTTCTTGCGGCTGATTATAAAAACTCAATTGCAGGATATCAGCTCTGCGGCGGAACAACTCAGGAGTGGATGCATCACGATATGGCTGGTTCATTTTCTGAAAAGAGCCTTGAGAAATTCCGTTTGTGGATGAAAGAAAAATATAATCAGGAAAATGTTATGTATATCACAAAAGATGATTTGTTCAGGACAGATTTCAATGAAACAGTCAGTCGTTACGGAGAATTCTGCTGTGAAATGGCGGCACAAACCGTTGAACACTTTTGTAAGGTACTAAAGGAATATATTAACAAAAAGCAGATTTTAGGTGTATTTTACGGGTATAATGCCTTTGTCAATGATGTTCTTCTCGGGCTTCACGGATTAAGATTTATTATCGATTCGCCCTATATTGATTTCTTTTCATCGCCTTGCGGATATGATGAAAACAGAAAACTCGGAATTGACTGGGGGGATATGCTCCCGACACAGTCGTTGAAACAACACAGAAAGCTTTATTTTGTTGAATGCGATATCAGAACATTTCTTACAAAACAAATGCAAGTATCCCGTCCGGGACGCTATCCTGATAATATATACACACTTACAGATTTAAACGGAAATAAAACGGTGTGGCAGGGGCCTGAAACTCTTGAGCTTTCGATTTCTGCTGTAACAAAAGCTTTTGCTCATCAGCTTACAAAGGGATCAGGGGTATGGTGGTTTGATATGTGGGGCGGTTGGTATCACGATCAGAAAATAATGGCTGAAATGGAAAAGATAAAAAATATTGCAGAGCAGTCAATAAAAAAGGATATAAACTTTTATCCGAATTCACAGACAGTTCTTTTTGTTGATGAAAAAGCATATTTAAACAATCCTCGGGGAAGTCATTTTTGTCATAGCGTGAATATTATAAGATGTGCTATGGGTAATACGGGCATACCTTTTGATTTGTGTATGACTGAGGACGCCGAAAAAGTGATACATAAATATAAGTGTGCAATATTTACCGCCCCGTTACCGTCTGAAAGCGGTAGGGAAGCTGTTAAACTTTGCAAAACACATAACATTCCATATATGCAACCCGATGAAGAAAAAGCACATTTTTCAACCGAAGAACTGCGCGATTTTCTTGTGGACAACGGCGTGCATTGCTATAATTCAGGCGGTAATGTTATATATTGCGGTGGCGGATATCTTGCTATTCATACGATTCAAGACGATAATATAAAAATAGCTCTTCCCGGAAAATATAAAGTAAGACCGCTTTTGGGGGCAGATTTTCCTGAATATGTAACTGATTTTATTTCACTGCAAATGAAAAAATATGAAACAGTTTTATTTGAACTGATATAAAAAAATACCGCAAGTCTGTAAAAATACAGGCTTGCGATACTTTTTATTATGAATTTGAATTAAAGACCGAAAACTCTTTCACCTATTTCTTCAATAATGCGCTCAAACATATGTCTGATTTTGTTGAAGAAATCAACAATTTTGTTGAAGAATTCTGTTATAGAAGTCTGCTTATAAACCTCAATTTCTGCACTTGCAATAACATCGCCGTCAAGTACATAATTTACTGTGGTTTTGCCGGTTTTGTCTTTAGCTGTGAATTTTGTACCGCTGATAGTACCATAGGAGTCATCTGCAATTTCAAGATAACCTCCTGCCGGGAAGCTTGTTTTATATCCGTTTTTATCAACTGCAAAAACATCAATGTTTATTGACTTTTCAATGTTTGAACGGAAAACAGGCTCATTAAAAGTAATGTGGTCAAATTCGCCTGTGGGCTGTGCAGTTGTGTAGATGTGAAGAGAAGCACCTAACTTTCTTTCGTAGCCGTTGCTGGGTTGGTTTCTCAGCTCAATGTCGTTTGTGCCTTCGCGCTGTGTAAGGAAAGAAGAAGAAGCACCGCCGTCAAGGTTAAGAGCTGTGTTACAGCCGAGTGCGTACATTACATTTGCCATTTCATGATTGTCAAAACCGTAGGAATAGGGATCCTGTCTGCCGTCGTTTACACATACAACAACCGTACCGTCATCACGGATACCAACAGCTGTACGGGGAGCAAGCTTACCTGTTTTACCGGCTACACACTTGCCGTTTTCAACAAGCATACAGTAACCTGCAATTGCTTCCTGAAGGTCATCTGTTCTGCCGTTGCCGGGTCTGATAACGGGAGTTCCATCCTTTGTAATACCAAAGAAAGGATATCCGTTTGTTGCTTTGACTGTTTCGCCCTGCATAATTACAAGACCTGTGGGTTCACCTGTTCTTGTGTTAAAGAAGTCACCGTTAAAGGATGCTACAACATTGATATTACGGGTTTCTTCAAGTGCATGTGCCTGCTCTCTTGATGTTGCCATTTCCCATTCATCGGCATCACCGTCATTATAACCTGTAACAAATGTGGTTTCTTTGTTGTCAGCAGATACTTCAACTACAAAAATATACTGCTGATAGCTGAGAGAATCATTATTGAGAACGATTTCTCTTTCTGTTATACCGCCAACAAGAGAATAGACCTTTTCGGAGGTAACATGGTATCTTTCAAGCTTTGACTGATCAATTGCAGAGCCTTCTGCTGCGGAAACGGACATTACAAAGGTAAGTAACACCATTATCATACAAAGAACAACTGCAAGAGATTTTCTTAAGAAGTTTTTCATAAAAACATTCCTTTCTTTATTCTTTAATATACATTATACAGAATTTCCCACACATAAGTCAATGAGTGACTGAAAAAAATATATATTTTTTCTAATTACTTGATTATTTTTCCTTTTAATGTTAATATATATATGTACATTTATTTACAAAAAAGGGAGAAATCTTATGAAAATTGTTAAAAAATTGGCTGTTGCTTTTATAACAGTGATGCTTTCAATGCTTTTTGTTTTCACTGTATCTGCGGCTCAGACAGGAATTACAGACTTGTCTGTAAGCTTTGATGCAGGGGAAAGCCGTGTCAGTGTAAATTGGTGGAAGGGTGACGGACAGTATTTCCTTTTCCTGCCATCTGATGCTGATATGACAACGCTTGCTCTCAGCTTTACTGCTTCTGCTGATGTTACCCTTGACGGAAACTCCGTTGAAAACGGTGGAACAGTTGCTTTTGAAGCTGGTAAATCCTACACTCTTGCCGCAAACGGAGTAAGCTATAGGCTTACTGTACTTAAATCAGAAAATATTCCCTCACTTCATATTACAACTCAATCCGGTTCAATGAATGCGGTTCACGCTGATAAATCCCATAAGGAGCCTGCCGTTGTAACAATACTTGCAGACGGCGAAACCGTAATGGAGGACAAGGAGCTTGAGTATATCAAGGGTAGAGGTAATTCCACATGGAATATGCAAAAGAAGCCCTATAATATAAAATTTGACAAAAAGACAGATGTTTTTGAAATGGGCAAGGCAAAAAAGTGGTCTCTCCTTGCAAACTATGTGGACAAATCTATGCTCAGAAATTATGTTGCCTATAATCTGGCAGATAATCTCGGTCTTGAATTTTCATCAAAAAATGTTTCCGTTGATTTATATGTAAACGGTGATTATTACGGAAATTACCTCCTTTGTGAAAGTGTTGAGGTAGGAGAAACACGCGTTGATATAAACGACCTTGAGGGAGATACTGAGGATGTAAACGAAAAAGACCTTGATGCATACAGCCTTGGCGGTGCTCATCAGGCAGACTATAAGAAGCTTGTAGCAGGAACTCAAAAATGGGTTAATATTCCCAATAATTCCGAAAATATCACGGGCGGCTATTTGCTTGAATATGAGCTTCCCAATCGTTATGTCAATGAGGTAAGCGGTTTTATTTCAAACCGAAATCAGACAATTGTACTCAAATCTCCCGAATATGCAAGTGAAGCACAGGTCAAATATATAAGTGCCTTTTATCAGGAGTTTGAGGATGCAGTATTTTCTGCAAACGGATACAATTCTTTGGGAAAACATTATACTGAATATATTGATGTTGAATCTTTCGTTAAAATGTATCTTTTTCAGGAATATGTAAAGAATCTTGATGCAGGAATTACTAGTTTTTATATTTATAAAGATAGAAACAGTGATATCTTTGTTGCCTCTCCTGTATGGGATTTGGATTTTGCATTAGGTAACAGTTATTCTGCATATGATTCAAATATATCTGTAGCTTCAGAGTGGTGGGCATCGGGTATTTATTATCTGACAGCTAATAATTCACAGTATCTTCCCACAATTCTCAATGCTCTTTTCAGACAGGATGATTTTTTTACCCTTGCAAGTAAAAGGTGGAACGATACATTTTCTCCGATGCTTAATGATGAATATTTTAACGGAATTAAGGCTTCCGCAGATAAAATCACCTCATCTGCAGTAATGAATGCAATTCTTTGGAATACATATAAAACCTTAAATCCGGCTGAAGTAAAATCCGAATATGAAAATCAGGTAAACGGAGTGCTTATTAAGTTTATGAAGAACAGAAAAGCATTTCTTGATAACGGATTTGCCGAGAATTCAGTAAGAGTTCTTTTTGATGCAAACGGTGGCACGGGTAATATGTTTAACCGTGATGCTGTTAAGGTAGGGGATAGTTATACATTGCCTAAAGCCGAATATTCAAAGTCTTCCCATTATTTTGTCGGCTGGAGTACAACCCCTGACGGTTCAAGCAGTATTTATGATGCTGGTGATACAGTAATTCTTGACAGCACAAAGGTTACTTTCTATGCTCAGTGGCAGGAGATAAAGGTTCTTTCAGGTTTCCAGAAATTTATTCAGAGTATAAGGGATTTCTTCCAAATGATAAAAAATTTTTTTGAAAACCTTTTCAGATAAACAGAAAACATAAACTAATAACTAAAAAAATCCGAGATTCACTTTCTGGTGAGTCTCGGATTTTTATGTCTATATTTACTCTAAAATGTTACTGGTTATAAAATCAATGCCGTAGGAGCAAAGCTTTTCAGCTGCTTCCTTATCATCACAGGTCCAGCAGTTTACCTTAATATTTTTACTGTGAAGCAGGTCAATGTTTTCTTTGTTAAGCTCGGTGTAAAGAATATCAAGGTCAAAATTATGTTCAACCAGTCTTTCAACAAGTTCAACGGAATACTCAGAGGTCAAGAACTGTACTGTCTGTGCGGGATAGAGATTTCTGATTCTGACAAGATTTTCAAAGCAGAAGGAAATGAAAATAACATTGTTGAGATATTGAAGTACATTTATTTCATCACATATTTTCGCAATATCTTCTTGTGTGAACTCATTTTTAAGTTCAAGCACTGCCGTTTTTTCATATCTTTTGCAGGTGGAGATATATTCTGTAAGAGTGGGTATTTTCATATCGTTTCTGTTTTTTGTGCCGTCTTTAGAAAGCAAAGTCAAGCCCCGGAGAGTGTCAAAGGTTGATTTTTCAATTGTGAGGTCATCAATAGCAACTCGTTTTGTTGTGTCATCATGAATAGTAACAAATTTGCCGTCAACGGTAACATGAACATCTGTTTCAATTCCGAAATAGCTTCTGTTGCCCGCTGCAATAAATGCCGCGTTTGTGTTTTCCTGTTCAATGCCGCTTAAACCGCGATGGGCAATAAGTAAAGTGTTTAATTTGTTAACTTTAATTGTATTCATAAATATATACCATCCTTTCTGTTTTCAGTATAAGACTAACAGTCTGTAATTTCAAGATAATATTTTTTGTAATAACATAATTTTCAAAAAAATGCCGACATTATATATGTATGTTTTTTTGAAAAGAGGAACTGAAAGGTGAGTAGAATAATAATCGCAGGTGCAGGTTACGGTGGCTTGACAGCGGCAATTAATCTTGCAAAAAATGGAATAGCTGTAACTGTTTTGGAAGAAAAGCAGGAGCATAATTTAGGTCACGATTGGCACGATTGTTTTGATATGGATACATTTGAAAAAGCGGGGATAAAAAAACCTGCATCTGATATGTTTCAAGCTGCAAAGCAGCACGGATATATCAATCCGTCTTCATCTGCAGCAAAAATAGCTTTTCCTTCAAAATCAAGCACAATTGTGATGGACAGAAAAATATTAACTTCCTATCTGTGTGAATGTGCAAAAGAGGTTGGTGTTTCATTCAGTTTCGGAGAAAAAGTATGTGCGCCTGTTGTAACTAAGAATAAAACAGTTAAGGGTATTGAAACGCTTAAGGACGGTAAAAAATGTTTTTATGAAAGTGACTTGCTTATTGATGCTGCCGGTATGTATTCTCCGGTCCGTTCAAATCTTCCTGCTGAATGCGGAATACAGAATCAATTTACTGAAAATAGTATTTTTCATATCTTCAGAGCTTATTATAAAAACACAACAGGGGAGATAAGTCAACCACCGTATCTGATAAATCTGTTTCATATGAACAGACCCGGAATTGATTGGACTTCGGGAGAAAAAGATTATATTGATGTATTAATCGGCAAGTTCGGTGCAATAGGAAAACTCACAGAAAAAGATGTTGCAGAGGCATTGAATGATTACAGAAGCAAATTTCCCTATATCAGCAATGAAACATTAAGAGGCGGTGTTTTTGCCGATATTCCGCTGACAAAAATGATACCGATAATAGTGTGTGACGGTTATGCAGCCGTAGGGGATAGCGCAGGTATGGTTCAGCCGCTTAACGGTTGCGGTATATCTTTAAGTATGCAGGCGGGAAAAATTCTTGCCGATAATATTCTGGCTGCAAACGGAGATTACAGTAAAGCATCACTTTGGAAATATCAGTATGAATATTTTAATAGGTTTGGCAAAACACTTGTTTTTTTAAATAAAATAAAAAACTTTTGTCTGTTTGCAGACAGCAAAAACATTGATGCATTTCTTGAAAGTGATATTGTTAATGTAAATATGGAAGAAATGATAAGATACGGAAAAATTAAAATCAGTAACTGCTTGAAAATTATTCGTTGTTTACCGATGCTTTCATCTTTGTTTGCACCGTGCATGCGAACATTGATAGATATACCGTTTGCATTGGTTATAGTACATGCTGTGCCAAAAAAATATGAATCTAAAAAGGTTGCCACATGGGCGAAATTTTATAATAAAGTGTAATTTCTGTTTTTTGTAAAAAATGCAAAATAAAATGATTAATTTGTTATAAATGTAGCTGAAAATGCACATTTAACCCGTTTTTTGTATATTGAAAAGTTGACATTTTTATGTTATATTGAAATCGGCTGAAAGAAAATATACCTGAAATCAGTAAAGGGGTTAAATTATGAGAATTTCCGGCTTAAAAAAATATTTATCATTAATGTTATCTGTTATAATGATATTCACAATGTTGCCTGTCGGTGCTTTTGCTGCTGATACTGCTTCGTATCCGACAATGAAGGCGTTCAATGCTGCTTCCGGTGATGATTTTCATAAGTATTACAGACAGGTTTATTCGGTTACATTTCTTGATAAAATAGATGTTGCTGCTATGAACGATGCGATTGAAAAATGGGATATATCTGCCCAAGAAGGCAGCGGAGAGGTAATGTCATGGATGTATCTTAATCAGGATGCTACTGCTCTGGCCGGGCAGGAACGCTACGATGTTTACATTGCCGGTGATGGTGGTGTTTCTGCACATGAGGATACAACCCATATGTTTTATGTGTTCTCAAGCCTTAAAGAAATCAGAGGTATGGAACACTTCCATACAGGTGATGTAAAGAGTTTCCTTTATTGGTTTGGTAACTGCAATGTGCTTGAAAGTATTGACCTCAGCAAACTTGATACCTCATCTGCAACTACTTTGAAATACTGTTTTTACGGTTGTTATGAGCTTAGAGAGATTAATGCAAGCTCCTGGAATGTTTCAAATGTAACTTCTCTTGAGCGTATGTTCTACAGATGCTATGCTCTCCAAAGTGCAAACCTCAGTGGCTGGGATACAAGAAATGTTACTAATATGTACGGTGTTTTTGAAATGACCCCCCCTACAGGTGGTATCTCCCGAATACTCTCTTAAAAGTGTTGATTTAACCGGCTGGGATACCAGTAATGTTACCACGATGGAAAATATGTTTAAAAACTGTGAAGCTCTTGAAGAACTTGATCTGAGCAACTTTGATACATCAAAGGTAACCTCAATGAGATTTATGTTCTACTACTGTAAACATCTTAAAAACATATATGTCGGTGACGGATGGACAACACAGGCTATTAAAAATATCAACGACGGTGTATTCAACTGTTGTTATGCGCTTATAGGCGGTAAAGACAGTCAGGAAGAAAATGAGCAGATATATAATGAAAAACACCCGAGCGCTTACTATCCTCCCAGTGTTGAATATGCAAAATTTAAGGAGGATGGCGGATATCTTACCAATGCAAGTCAAAAGCCTACAGAAAATGAGTACACTGTTACATACAATTTTGTCGGTGACATAATTCCTGAAAATGTTACTGCTCCCGAGTCAAAAATCTATAAAGAGGCTTCAACCGTTTCAGTTGAAGATGATGCTTGGGCAGAGCATTATATATTCTCGGGCTGGTCAACCGATGATGCGGCCGTAGACTCTGACGGTAATTTTATAATCAACAACGATGTTGAGTTTGTCGGTTCATGGACTAAGCTTTATAAGGTTGAATATAGATATACAGAAGGCTTTGAAGTTCCCGAGGGCGCTCCGGAAATTCCCGATACTCAGCTTTGGTTCGCGCCCGGTGAGGATGTACCTGTTTACGGTATACCCTATGTTCCCGGATATGTCTTTGTAGGTTGGGATACCGAGGATGCAGAGGTTATCGGCGATGACTTCACAATGCCTGAAAATGATGTTGTGTTTTACGGCTTTTTCAAAAAGCCCGTTGAAAGTGTTGAAATTATTAATAACGAAGATATTATAATAAATGAAGACGGCGAAGCGAAGATAAATGTTTATGTAAAGCCTGAGGATGCAACGATAAAGGATATCGTATATGAGTCAAGTGATGAAAGTGTTGTAACTGTTGATAAGTACGGCAACATTAAAGCTGTGGGTGAAGGTACGGCAACTGTTATCGTATACGCAAAAGACGACCCGACTAAGCGCGACACAATTACTGTAACGGTAAAAATTCCCGTAACGGAAATTACTGTTGATAAAACAGAAATCAACCTTAATAAAGGTGATAAGGATAAAATTAATGCTGAGGTAAATGACGATGCAACCAATAAGAAGGTTGTATATGAATCCTCAGATGAAACTGTGGTAAAGGTTGATGAAAACGGTAATATTGAAGCAGTAGGCGAAGGTAATGCTACCGTTACGGTAAAGTCAGAGGATAACCCGAGCATTAAGGAAGAAATCAAAGTAACAGTTAAGATTCCCGTAACAGAAATTACTGTAACAGAAGATTTTAACCTTGAGATTGATGAAACTAAGAATCTTGAAGCAAAAGTAAATGAAGATGCAACAAACAAAGACCTTATTTTCGAATCAAGTGACCCCGGTGTTGTAAAGGTGGATAACGACGGTAATGTTATTGCTGTTGGTGAAGGTACTGCAATTATCACTGTTATTTCTAAGGATAATCCTGAGATTACCGAAACAGTTACAGTAACGGTAATCAGAAAATATAAGGTAACATATGCTTTTATCGGCAGTGTGATTCCCGAAAATGTAACAGCTCCCGAAGAAGCCGAATATATAAGCGGCTCAGTGGTAACAGTTGATGATAATGAAGATGCTGATGGTTATGTATTCTCAGGCTGGTCAACAGTAGATAATGCAGATATCAAAGACAATAAATTCATCATCGGTAATGATGTTCACTTTGTAGGCTCATGGAGTAAGCTTTATAATGTAACATACAAATATGAGGGTGAAGTTCCCGTTGGTGCACCTGAGCTTCCGGACAAGGAAGCTTACTCAGCCGGTAAAACAGTTAATGTCAAGGATAATCCCGAAGTGGAAGGCTATATATTTACAGGCTGGACAACAGCTGATGCACAGGTGTCCGACGGTATGTTTACAATGCCCGAAAAAGATGTTGTCCTCAAGGGTAAGTTTGAAAAGATTATAATTGATGTTGAAGATGTTGAAGCAGAAAAAACAGAGTTCGAACTTGAACCCGGTCAGACAGATGAAATAAAAATTACCGTGACACCGGATAACGCAACAAACAAGGAAGTTACATACGAATCAAGTGACGAAAGTGTTGTTAAGGTAGATGAAAACGGTAAGATTACAGCTGTCGGTGAGGGTACTGCAACAATCACAGTAACATCAAAGGATGATCCCACAAAGACAGAAACTGTTACTGTTACAGTAAAAACGCCCGAACCTGAAAAAGTTCCCGTTGAAGATGTTGAAGCAGAAAAAACAGAAATTGAGCTTGAACCCGGTGAAACTGATGAAATAAAAATTACCGTGACACCAAATGATGCAACAAATAAAGAAGTTACATACGAATCAAGTGATGAAAATGTTGTAAAGGTAGATGAAAACGGTAAGATTACAGCTGTAGGTGAGGGTACTGCAACAATCACAGTAACATCAAAGGATGATCCCTCAAAGACAGCAACTGTTACTGTTACCGTTAAAGCTACAGAGCCTTCAGAACCCGAAAAACCTGAAGAACCTGAAAATCCCGAATATGTTATTGAAGTTCCTGACAGAATCGATCTTATAATCGGACAGATTAAAAACATCGGCATAATCATTACTCCCGATGACGGCACAATCAGACCGGTATATTCTTCCTCTAATAAAAATGTTGTTAAGATTGATGCTGACGGTAATATTACAGCTGTCGGTATCGGTACTGCAACAATTACAGTTGATTTCGGTAACGGCGATATAAGACTTATTCCTGTAGCAGTTATTGCAGTTCCTCTGCCTCCTCGTAAGCATCATATTTGTTTCGGAAAAACTGATGGTATCGGATGGTACGAAGTATCCGTTAACGGCGGAGATTTCTTCCCGCAGGGGCCGAACTCAACGCTTGAAGTTGAAGAGGGCTCAATACTTGTTGTGCGTGTTCAGGATATGTGGATTGATGATGAATTCGATTTTTATGTCAACGGAAAAAGAGTAGAAGTTGATGCAGCGAACACAATAACGGTTGTTGTTGACGGCTATATGCTTATAGGCGCACTTTCAATGGATATGGAAGTTCCCGATATTGAAGAATCATTGTCTTTGCTTGAGCAGATAATACAAGCAATAAAAGCTTTCTTTGCCTGGATTGCCGGAATTTTCCAATAAATTACACAGTATTTTCTGTATATTTTGCAGTAAACGAAATTTCTTCAATTAAAACAATTACATAATATAAAAGGTCATCAATAATACCAACTTTATTGATGACCTTTTACTTTTAGAGAGATAATATTCTATTGTTTTTTTGAGAGTTATTTTTCTGAAATTATTTGTTATGTATCAGCAGATACGATTTTTTCTATGCGCTTCTTTTCAGCTTCCATTATGCTGCCGAATGTTTTTTCGTCAATTTCAAGGCTTTCAGTACCAACTGCAGATTCGTCGGCAAAGGCATCAAATATTTCCTGCTTATTTTGCAGAAGTTCAGAAATTCTTTCATCCACCGTTTCATCGCACAGAAGTCTGTGCACAAGAACATTTCGGGTTTGTCCCATACGGTAAGCACGGGATATTGCCTGATTTTCAATCGACGGCTTGAACTGTGGTTCACAAAGCACAACCACACTTGCACTTTGTATATTAAGTCCTGTACCGCCGGACTGAATCTG
Organism: Acutalibacteraceae bacterium; assembly: GCA_045589395.1. Classification (GTDB taxonomy): domain Bacteria; phylum Bacillota; class Clostridia; order Oscillospirales; family Acutalibacteraceae; genus RUG806. The sequence continues at coordinate 17,462 of JAZNOZ010000009.1, forward strand.
AGCTGCGAGTACCGAGCCTGCGGGAGCCTTGTCGAACTCGTCGATTATTTCCTGGCGTCTTTGAGGGTGTACAGAGCCGTTTATAGGTTCCATACATTTTTCACCTAACAGCTTTGTAATTTTATCAATGGTATCAAGGAAAAATGAAAATACAATAATTTTTCTGCCGTCTTCCTGTGCATCTTCAACGATTTCAAGAAGTCGGTTTGCTTTTGAGGAGTTTTTTAAGTCAGATATATTCCATGAAACTCTTCGTGCACTTGCAAAGTTGCCGGACATAACAGCTGCGTTATATTCTTTTTCTTCTTCCTTGCTCATTGTACACCAGTCTGTGTTTTCAATAAGCTCGGGAAGTTCAGTAAGCACATCCTCACGGCGTCTGCGATAATAAACAGGTGCAATTTTTTCTCTGAATTCAGGTGCGGAAGCTAAGAATTCCATTCCCCGTACACTGCTTGCTACGGCCGGACTTAAAATATCAATAAGTGACACCATTTCGGAAACCTTGTTTTCGAGTGCTGTACCTGTCATAAATATAATATTTTCTGCGTGTCTGCAGATGTTTTTTACATTTTTGCTTCTCTGAGCATCTGCATTTTTGATATAGTGAGCTTCATCAACAATAAGGGTGGAGAATCTGTATTTTTCACTTAAAGTAAAATGCTCAGTAGTTTCATAAGTAGTAACTGCAACACCTCCGTTTTCTTTCCAATACTGAAGTGCATCGGCTCTGTTTGCTCCGTGTATACGGGTAACGCTAAGGTCGCTCATTTTTTGAATTTCTCTGCACCAGTTAGTAATTACACTTGCAGGGCAGACTACCACGAAGTGATGAGCACCGGTGTTCCTCAGGGAAACCATTGCAGCAATAGCCTGGACGGTTTTTCCGAGTCCCATTTCATCGCCAAGAAGAACTCTTTTTTGATGGAGCATATATTTTACGCCCCATTCCTGATAGTGTCTGAGCGTACACTTTAGGCCTTCTGTATGAATTGTTACATTCTGAATGGATTGAGCCAATTCTTCGGGTAAGCCGAATACAGATGTGTCGGTCTGCATAAATTGTGGCACAACATTTTCAAGAACATTGAAAAATGACACAGACTCTGACGAAAAATGTGCCCAGATTTGTTTTTCTGTTTGTTTTATAATATTTTTGTATTTTTCTGCAGATTCACTTGCTGTGGCAATAATATCACCTGCAGATATTTCGCAAAGATACGCATAGCTTTCTTCTGCCAGTGTCTTATTTTTACCGGAAGTAAACAACCACTTGAGACCTGATGTAAGAGGTGTACAATTTTTTACCGCTGTATTTATCTTCGGTCTGAATTTTGATAATTGTTTGCATGAGTTTATTACAGATTCAAGATTTATATATTTTGAAACTGCAGAAACAAGCGCTGTTGCTGCAGAGGTTTTATTGTCACTGCTGATTTTAATATGTACGCTTTGTGCCGATACTTCCGAAATCTTTGAAGCGGCTGTTTTTATGGCAGACGCGGCCTCCTGGCTTATTCCGTTAATTCTTGAAAGGTCAGCAGTTGTGGCTCTTTCTATATCGGCTATAGTAGAATATCCGCTGTCTTTTAGAGTTTTTATTCTGAAACCGTTTTTACTGCGATTAAGTTCTTCTGCTGAAATGGTTTCAAGTACTTTGAGAGTTTCTTCTCTTATCAGTGCTTCGGCCAAAGAGATTATTTCGGCATTGCAATTGTTAGCATAATTGCATACAGCCTCAGTATTATTTAGAAATTCAGTAAAAGTTTTTATTGTTTGCTTGGCAGATGCTGAATCAATATTACGAGCCATGGTAACTGTCCTTTCTGAAATAATATGATTTCACATAATCATTTTAACATAAGTGTGTTGCTATGTCAAAATTATTCATTATTCATCTGCAAAGCGACTTTATAATTTATTTGAAAATCCTGTTCGGTAGAAATGAAGGATAAATTTTATAAGAAAAAACTTGTTTTCTTTATAGTAAAAACCACTTCCTAAGAAGTGGTTTTTTGGGCGAAAGAGTAACCAAATATAGCAGAATTGAGGTAAAAATAAGCAAAAGTAGCAAAAGTAGCATATCGGCTCTGTTCGATAAATTGGAATTTGTATAACTCTTTGAAGCAGATCATTTATTTGTCTTTCGCTGTGATTGGAATTTTGGCTTCATTTTATGCTCTAACTGAATGCCTGTATATTTCCTGTTGATATAATCTGCCTCTCGTTCGTCTTTAACAGAATAGTAGTTCTCAAACAGCGTATCTCTCAACTCGGAAAATTTATGCAGATGGTATGACTGCACCAAATATAATGCACCGCAAGTTCTACAGCTCACTAATCGACGCACACCGTCTTTACCGTCATCCCATCGAAATAAAAACCAACGAATGCTCCCGTCCTGATTTTTCGGCATTGGCTCATATTCTTTGATAATCTCAAGTTCATGATTCTCACAACAGTCCATTTTTAATCCCTCATCAAATTGGAATTTGCTCAATTATTATCAGCAATCCATTTCTTTGACCAATCAAACAAAGTTTCTGACATCAAGTTGAAGTCTACCGTTCCGCCATTTTTCAAATCAAGAAATGTATCAACGATAACCCTTTCATCATTTGAAAC
>JAZNOZ010000010.1:0-7851 GCA_045589395.1 Acutalibacteraceae bacterium
CAGGCATGGTTCGGATTATTACCGTCACCCTAAAGTTAAAAGCGCACTTACTCACCACTTTTAGTGACAGTGCAAAAAAGTAAGAGTTAATGCAGTTTTTGCTACATTAACTCTTTTTGTCCTTTAGAGTACGACTCGAAAAAACGAAAGTTTTTTTGCACCCTCAGTTTTCTTATGAGCGAAGCGAATAACAAGGTTCTGACGAAGTCAGGTTCTTATTCGCCTTGCGGCGAGAGATATTACGCTTCGCGTAGTGATATTGTGCTTCGCACAGTTTCAAGGAGAAAAAAACCACTTTCTGCTAAAGCAGAAAATAACACTATTGCGAATGCAATAATAGTACTGCAAACGAAGTTTGCAATATCATCTTCACAATGTAAAAACATCACTAAAAAAGAGGTAACCGCGGTTACCTCTTTTTTTACTTATTAAGCTTTCTGCACATCAAACCAGAAGGTTACACCGCCGTCAGAATTTTCAACGCCGTAATTCTCGTTGTGAAGTCTTTGGATTGATGCAACGATTGCAAGTCCCAGACCGAATCTGCCCTGTGAACGGGAGAGTGATTTGTCTGCACGGTAGAAAGAGGTCCAGATTTTGTCTATATCCTTGGCTGCGATGTGCTTACCTGTGTTGTAAACAGTAATTCTGTATTTACCGTTTTCGGTTTCATTGGCAGTTATTCTTATAATTCTTTCACCGTCAATGTGGGAAATTGCATTGGAAATATAGTTGTTTACTATTGATTCGAGGATAACAGTATCACCGTTGCCCATAATTTCGGCAGGGATAAGGTTTTCAATATGAATCTGCTTTTCTGCAAGGAGAGCTGAGTTTCTGTCTATCCAGTCCTGAACTAACAGTGCTACAAAGAAGTTCTCTCTTTTTATCTGATGCGCACCCGAATCGTAGCGGGTGATTTCAAGCAGACGCATTATCATACTGTTCATTCGCTTTGCTTCTTCTTCAATAGTATCGCAATAGCTTACGGCAGTTTCCTGATTTCCTGCTTCATAGAACATTTTTGCGCCCTCGGCATAGCCCTGAATTATGGCAATGGGAGTTTTAAGCTCATGTGAAATACCTGCGATAAATGTCTGACGCAGATTATCAATAGTTTTTTCGTTTTCAATATCCTTGAGAAGCTGTTCGTTCTTCTGCTTAAGGTCCTTTAATGCCGTGTCAAGCGAGTCTGACATCTCGTTTACGGATTCGGCAAGCTGATTTATTTCATCAATTTTTGTCGGCGGACATTTTCTTGAGAAATCAAGATTTGCCATTGAGTCCGTTATGTCACAGAGATTTTGTATAGGACGGGTGAAGCGGCGGATATAACCCACAATTACAAGCATTGCTACCATAAGAATGAACATCATCAGGGTGAATACTACAATGAAGTCTATTCGTGAGTTTGAGGTAAGCACGCTTACCTGCATACATATTTCAGCTCTCTCGCCTGTGGGAAGATACGCATAGCACACAAGGAAGTCTATATTAATGGTTCCTGTGTCGTGCATTTTAAGAACAAGTCCCATATCGCCTGCATCAACAGAGCCGCTTGTGGTTACATATGTAAGACGGTATTTCTCATCAAGTGCTTCGGCTTTTGAAAGAGGATAGGGGAGCTTTTCAACCTTTGCATAGGTGGAATAAATAAGCTCATTATCCTTACTGAAAATTTCGATAACGGAGTCATAGCTCGTTTCAACGGAGCGCAGCGTTTCGAGGAAGCTGTCAGAGCCGTAGGCATCCGTAAGCTCAGTTGCTGCAAACCACAGTCTTGTGCCCGGGGTTATATAGTACGCCCAGTCAGGCAGCATATTATATATGACCAAGGGTACAAGAATTGTTAAAAACAGAATAAGGGCAATAGCTCTTACAAGACTCTGGGCAATACCCTTTTGTTTTCTTTTTTTTCTTTTAGTATCAATATTATCAGGCATTTTTTGTTACCTCAAATTTGTAGCCTGTGCCGTAAATGGTTCTGATGTGAGAGGTTCCCCATTCACCGAGCTTTGTGCGCAGTCTTGCAACATGTGAGTCAACAGTTCTTTCATCGCCGTCAAAATCATAGCCCCATATATCGGCAAGCAGCTGCTCTCTTGTGAAGACCTTGCCGGGAGAGGAAAGGAATTTCTGGAGAATATTGTATTCCTTAAGAGTTAGGCTTATGCTCTTGCCCTCAAGCCATACCTCGTGCGCAGAGGAGTCAAACGACAGCTCATCAACGGACATAACATTTTCATTGCCCGTGCTTACCTTACCTCTGCGAAGAAGTGCGCTCACTCTTTTCATAAGCACACTCAATGAGCACGGCTTTGTTACATAGTCATCCGCGCCTGCTTCAAATGCGGTGAGCTGGTCATATTCCTGTGAACGCGCGGTGAGCATTATAATGGGCACATCAGATTTTTCTCTGATTTTGCGGCAGACCTCCCAGCCGTCAATGTTTGGCATCATAATGTCAAGAATAAGTAAGGCGGTGTCGGGATTTTCTTCAAAAAGGCGCAATGCCACATCACCGTCATCAGCCTGCAGGGGCTCATAGCCCTCATTGATGAGGAAGTCACTCACCAGTCTTCTGATGAGCTCTTCATCATCAGCAACAATAATTTTTTTCACTTTTAGTCCTTCTTTTCCTGCGGTGTTCCGCATTAATATCTGACGGAGTTCCGTCAACTGTGATTGTTAATAAATTATAAACAATCAATAAAATTATACATCAAAAAGAAAATATAGTCAACACTCATAAATTTCTATTTTCTGCACTTTCGGGGAGAAATTTTGTTTATTTAATTATAAAATCCCATTGAAAGGAGTGAAAATATGAAAAAGGAAGTGCGCGGTAAATATCTTAACCGCAGTGCGGATCTTGTAAGCAGGGCAGCATTTAATCTTTGCAAGAGGAGTCTTGAGAATAAAGAAGATACAGATGCAAAAATGCTTAAGGAGCTTTGCTGTGTGCTTAAGGAGCTTATCGCAATAAATACAAGCCTTGATAAAGACAACAGCGACACCGCTGAAACAATACGCATTATTATGGAGGGAGATGTGGCTGACTTTGCCCGATAAAACTCTTTTTCTGTCCGCGCCCAATGACAGACAGCGCGAATTTCTCAAGGATACCCACCGTTATGTGGCATTCGGAGGCGCAAGAGGTGGCGGCAAAAGCTGGGCGGTAAGAACAAAGGCTGTTTTATTGGCATTCGGTTTTCCCGGCATAAAAATAATGATAGTAAGGCGGACTTATCCTGAATTGAGAGCAAACCATATAGGACCTCTCAGACAGATGCTCGGGGACTTTGCTGTTTATAAGGACAGCACCAAGGAGCTTTCCTTTCCTAACGGCTCTGTAATTCTTTTCAGACATTGCCAGACACAAGGCGATATTGACAAATATCAGGGTACGGAGGTCGACATTCTTTTCATAGATGAGGCAACCCAGTTTTCCGAGGAGCTTTTTGACCGCTTCAAGGCGTGTGTGCGAGGAGTTAACAGCTTTCCGAAGCGGATATATCTTACCTGTAATCCCGGCGGTGTGGGACATTCCTTTGTAAAGCGGCTTTTTGTTGACAGGGCTTATAAGGAGAGCGAAAACGGTGAGGACTACTCTTTTATCCGTTCACTTGTTACAGACAATAAAGCTCTTATGGAAACTAACCCCGAATACATTTCCCAGCTTAAAGCCTTGCCGCCGAAATTGAGGAAGGCGTGGCTTGAGGGGGACTGGAATATCTTTGAGGGACAGTTCTTTGAGGAGTTCAGGGATATTCCCGAGCATTATAAGGACAGGAAATTCACCCATGTTATTCAGCCGTTTGAAATACCCAGGGACTGGACTATTGTGAGAAGCTTTGACTTCGGCTTTGCAAAGCCCTTTTCGTGTGACTGGTGGGCAGTAGACTACGAGGGCAGAGCTTATCTTATTTTACAGCTTTACGGCTGTACTGCCACTCCGAATGAGGGAGTCAAGTGGCATCCCGACAGGATTTTTTCAGAAATACACAGAATAGAAAGCACTCACCGCTGGCTTAAGGGTAAGCAGATAACGGGAGTTGCCGATCCGTCCATATGGGATGTGTCAAGAGGAGAGGCAATCATCTCCTTTGCCGACAGAAATCTTGTTTACTTCGGGAAGGGGGACAACAAGCGTATTCCCGGCTGGATGCAGTGTCATTACCGTCTTTCGTTTGATGATAACGGGTTCCCTATGGTTTACTTTTTCAACACCTGTAAGCACGCAATCCGCACATTACCGCTTTTGCAGTTTTCCGAGAGTATTCCCGAGGATCTCAACACTGCTCAGGAGGACCATTTTGCCGACTCCTTCAGATATTTTTGTATGTCAAGACCGATTACGCCGAAACGGGCAGAAAGCGAGGTCATACTGCTTGATGACCCGCTTGATTTATACGACAAATTCTCTTATAAATAACAGAAAGGACTAAATATGAAAGAAAACACACAGGAAACAAAAGCAGAAGGCACAGCTACAGCCGAGAGCCTTTCCATAGGTAAAGAAGAAATAGAAAAGGCGGCTGATATTTTAGCAAGATATAAGGCCGCAAAGTCAAGGCTTGAGGCGAGAATAACAGACAATGAGCGTTGGTACAGAATGCGCCATTGGGAGCAGCTGAGAGAAAATGAATCTCAGAATGTGAAGCCTACGGCATGGCTTTTTAATTCCATACTTAACAAGCATGCCGATTTTATGGATTCAATTCCGGGCTGCACGGTTCTTCCCAGAGAGGAGTCCGATACGGCTTCGGCAGAGCAGCTTACGAGTATACTTCCCGTTATTTTTGAAAGAAGCAACTGGGAGAGTGTATATTCCGATGCGGCATTCTATAAGCTCAAAACGGGGACTGCCGTCTATTCGGTTTTGTGGAATCCCGAGGCATCGGGCGGACTCGGTGACATTGATATAAAGCAGATTGATTTGCTCAATCTCTTCTGGGAGCCGGGTGTCAGGGATATTCAGAAAAGCCGCAATCTTTTCCATGTGGAGCTTGTTGACAACGATATTCTGCTTGAGCAGTATCCCTTTCTTGAGGGAAGGCTGTCAACACCGTCACAGGATGTAGCCTTGTACAGCTATGATTCAACGGTTGATACCTCCGACAAATCCTCTGTTGTTGACTGGTATTACAAGAAGAATGTAAACGGCAGACAGGTGCTTCACTACTGCAAATTTGTGAATGACTGCGTATTGTATGCTACGGAAAATGATGAGGAATTAAAGGATGCGGGCTGGTATGACCACGGGCTTTATCCCTTTGTTTTTGATCCTCTTTTCAAGGAGGAGGGCACTCCCATAGGCTTCGGCTTTATTGATATAATGAAGCCTGCTCAGGAGGAAATTGACATACTTAACACACAGATTCTTAAAAATGCCCGTATGGCTTCAAGAAGAAGATATTTTACCCGTACCGACGGAGCTGTAAACGAAAAGGAATTTGCCGATTTCGATAAGGATTTTGTTCATGTAAACGGTTCCTCCTTAGGTGAGGATTCTTTAAGGGAAATTTCGGTAAATCCTCTTTCTTCAATATATGTTACCATTCTCAATAACAAGATAAGCGAATTAAAGGAAACAAGTGCAAACCGTGATTTCTCTCAGGGCAGCACATCGGGCGGTGTTACCTCGGGTGCGGCTATAAGCCTTTTGCAGGAATCCGGAAACAAGGTTTCCCGCGATATGATAAATGCTACCTACCGTGCATTTTCTCAGGTATGCACACTTTGCATTGAGCTTATAAGACAGTTTTACACAGTTCCCAGAAGCATGCGAATACTCGGAGATAACGGCGAATGGACCTTCTGCGACTACGATAACTCTGCTATCCGTCCCGTTTCTCTCGGAACTCAATTCGGTATTGAGCTGGGCGAAAGACTCCCTGTTTTTGATGTTGTGGTAAAGGCGCACAAGCTCAATGAATATTCAAGAGCCGCTCAGAATAATGATGCTCTCAACTTCTATTCAATGGGCTTCTTCAATCCCGAAAAAAGCATTGAAAGTCTTGCGTGTCTGCAGCTTGTGGATATTGAAAACAAGGAAAAGCTTATGCATATTATTGAGGAAAACGGCAGAAAATATAATCCTGTTGTGTCGCAGTCTGTACAGGGGCAGTCATTTGCAGCTCCTGCGGCTGATGAAGCCCTGAAATTGAAAATTGAGGCAGCAAGGAAAAACAGTATATGACAAATATTGAATTCACGCTTGCAGACGGAGTGCTGTGCTTTTCGTGTATCGGACACTCATATTATGCCGAAAAGGGAAAGGATATTGTTTGTGCGGGAATTTCTGCCTTGTGCAAGGCTATGTATGAAAGAATACGAGTGTTGGAAAGCGAAAAACAGACTGAAATAAAGAAATACCGTGCTTCAGACGGTTCACTTTTACTGCATTTTACTCTGACTGAAAAAGCGGAGGAATGCTGTAAAACCGTTATGTGCGGCTTTGAGTTTATTGCAAAGACCTATCCCGAAAACTGCCGTGTATCTGTCCTTGTGGCTGAATAGTGTAATCTGAGAATAAATATGTTTGCATTTTGCCGTTTTAAGTGCTAAAATAGTAAACGGTGAAAAAAATGTTGGGTTTTAAAAAAATAGACTTGAATTCAATACGGCACAGCAACGGTGCATATATTGCTCTGAATTTCTTTATTGCCGTGTGCGGACTTTTGTTCGTTATTTTTCCCTCGATGCCTGTTTCCGTTGTCAATAAGGCATTGGGACTGATATTGGGCTTTGCAGGGGTTATTGAAATAATTGTATATTTTATCCGTGACCTGCAAAACAAGGCGAAATGGTGGGATTTCCCTTTCGGTATCTTTTTTCTCTTAAGCGGCATTGTTTTATTGCTTTTTCATAAGCTGCCTTTTTTTCTGACTCTCTTTTTTTCGGGTGTTTTTGCGGTTCTAAATTCCGTTGCCGCTTTCAGAAGAACCTTAAGTCTTGTCAAAAAAGGGATTAAAATTGTTTATCCCTTGCTTGTTATCAATGCTGTTTCTGTTGTTTTCGGGGCGATTGCAACAATCTGTCCGTTTACCGCAGGTAAGGTGTTTGCAATACTTCTGGGAATTTCAATATTTATTTCGGGTGCTGCAAAGGCAATACTGAGAATAATTGAGAAAAACAAAGAAAAAAATATTGAATCCATTGAGGAGCTGTAAAAACGGGAGTTTTTCGGCTCCTTTTTGCGGACAGGGACTCGACTTCTATGCAGAATATCCCGGTTGGGATAAATTCCTCTATTTCCTTGCAGGCGGTGTTGTTGTATTTATAGGCAATGAGCTTATCAAAATGTTTTTCAGAGAGAACGACAGAGTTTCACCTCTGCTTAAAACCTTTGCAGCATCGGGATTTTCTTATGCGGATATAGATATGCTGTATGCCTTTTTCGCAAATGTTCTTGCATCAATAGCACTTGCAGTTTTACTGATGCTGAAAGAGAAAAAAGTCCGAAAAACAGATGTAAAAGGGAAAGCAAGGGTATAAGCAATTAATTGAGAAAGAATACATACTTTTCAGACGGCAGTAAACGCCGACACCCCATAAGGAAGTATTTCCTTAAAATGTGAAATTTTGGCACAATAATTCGTTAAAACCGCCCGATAAGCGTCAGCTTTATCGGGCGGTTTTGCCTCTTCTTGCACTCAAAATTTTCATTTTAAGGTGCTTTGCAGTTTCGTAAGATAAGAAAATTTCTTGTATTGAAGCCACAAAACGCAGCAAGGCTGGCGCCTTGCGAGGCTTTTTGGCAAAAATACAGGGAATTTTCATCGAGAAACAAATACTTCCTTATGGGGTGTCGGCGAATTTCCTGCCGTTTTTTTTATATAGAAAATT
>JAZNOZ010000011.1:0-36661 GCA_045589395.1 Acutalibacteraceae bacterium
GACTTTCATTTACTTCCACCTATAGCACTTGCGGCTTATACATATATGGCTCTTATCCCCATTATTCAGCCGCCTATAATGAAAATACTCACCACAAAAAAAGAACGTGAAGTAAAGATGACTCAGCTTCGCAAGGTTTCCAAAACCGAGAAGATTATCTTCCCTGTTGTTGTCCTTGTACTTGTTGCTCTTCTTCTCCCCTCTGTTGCTCCCCTTCTCGGTATGCTTATGCTCGGTAACCTCTTCAGAGAATGCGGTGTTACAGACAGACTTTCCGACACAGCACAGAATGCTCTTATGAACATTGTAACAATTATGCTCGGTGTATGCGTTGGTGCAACAGCAAACGGTGCAGACTTCTTAAAGCTTGAAACAATCAAGATAGTAGCTCTCGGTCTTGTTGCTTTCGCATTCTCCACAGCAGGCGGTGTTCTTATCGGTAAAATTCTTTATCTTGTTACAGGCGGTAAGGTTAATCCTCTTATCGGTGCTGCAGGCGTTTCAGCTGTTCCCATGGCAGCAAGAGTTGCACAGAACGAAGGCAGAAAATATAATCCCACAAACTTCCTTCTTATGCACGCTATGGGTCCCAATGTTGCCGGTGTTATAGGCTCTGCAGTAGCAGCAGGCTTCCTTCTCATTATGTTCGGCAACTGATAAATAACATAAAAACAAAACAGATGTCTTTCTCAAACGGGAAATGACATCTGTTTTTTAATTACTCTTTATTCTTTATTCTTTTTCCTGTATCTCAATTCCTTAAAAAAACTGCTCAGTTGTTCGGCACATTCTTCCTCCATAAAACCGCCGACCACCTCAGGCTTATGGTTATACGGAAGCTCAAACATTTTTATAAGACTTTCTACACTGCCGCTTTTTTTATCGTATGCACCAAAAACTACTTTTTCTATGCGAGAATTGATTATTGCTCCCGCACACATAGGACAGGGCTCTAAGGTCACATACATTTCGCATCCGGGTAATCTCCAGCCGCCGAGTGCCTTACAGGCATTGTCTATAGCCTCTATTTCCGCATGATAAAGGGCATTTTTGCCGTATTCCCTGCGGTTTCTGCCCGTTGCGATAACTTCACCGTTACGGACAATAACCGCCCCTACAGGCACTTCTCCCTCTTTTGCCGCCACAGAAGCCTCATAAATGGCTTTGAGCATAAATTCTTTATTACACATCAGATAATTTCTTCTATTGCTTTAAGGGTATTAAGACCGTATTTTACGCCTTTTTTGGCATTTTCCATACCCTCAAATTCAACCGTAATAAATCCGTTGTAGCCTGAATTCTTAATTATACGCAAGCACTGAACAACAGGCACATCACCGTGACCGATTATTGCACCTCTAAGGAAATTACCGCCGCGGCTTTTGAAAAATCCGTCAACGGGAGCAAAACCGTTACCGCTTTTTACATGGAAGTCCTTAGCATGTACATGAAAAACATAGGGCACAAGATTTCCCACGGCAACAGTAGGATTTTCATCTGCACACAGGAAATTACCGATATCAATAAGTGCACCGAAATTATCGTTAGCAACACCGTTTATAATAGCTTCAACCCTCGACGAATCCTGACAGAAAAATCCGTGATTTTCTATTGCCGTGCGGACTCCTTTTGTTTTTGCATATTCGGTTACCTCTCTGTAGCCTCTTACCAGAACAGGCAGAGCATTATTAAAGCCTCTCTGATGTCTGACTTCATCCGAATATCCGCCCGAAGCATCGTGGCGCATAACCGGAACGCCTAAAATTTCAGCAATGTCAACCTCACCCTTAAGGCGTTCTATCTCCTTGTCGGTATCCTCAAGGAAATTGGCACCTATGCAGTAGGCAACAATCGCGATTTCTGCCTTATCTGCCTCCTCACGAAGCTTTTTGGCATATTCCTTTTTATCCATACCCGCAGGAGTGTGTATTTCGGCAAACTCGATACCGTCAAAGCCCATTTCCTTTGCAAGCGAGATAAGCTCAATTTCGGTGTATTCGCCTTTGCTTACAAGCTGAGAATAGCTATAGGAGCTGACTGAATATTTCATAAAAAATCCCCTTTTATCTGATTTTATATGTGAGTGAATACTTCATATTTGAATAATAAATTCCCGAGGTTACCTTGACATAATATGTGCCTGCAGGCAAGGAATTATAATAAACAAGTGTTTCGGCTGCATCAAGCGTATTTGAAACCTTATAAATGATTTCACCGAAAGCATTAAAATAATATTCTCCGTTTTTGTCGCAGGGGGCAACAGGCTTCATATCCTTATCATACAAGGTAAAAACAAACACTTCCTTGCTGCCTGTTTTCTTGCTGTGTGAAAGTGACAGGGAAATATTCTGCTTTTTGTCAAGAGTGAGCTTAAAATAGTCCGTATCGTAATCCGTGGCGATTTCTACCATAGTTCCGTTTACAGCTGAAGCAGCGGTAAGCTTATTTGCAAAGTTAAGAGAATTATTAGGCTCCTTTTCCCATCTTGACGATTTCACAAAGCTCGCCTCAAGAGTATATGTTTCAAGACTTGAACGCATATCCTCATTATCTATAAGTATATAATACTTACCCTTTGCAAGTCCTAAAGAAGGCGATTTTAAGCTCTCGGAATTCATCGGGATATTTTTTCTGTAAAGCAGATTCTTTTTTTCGTTATAAAGGGAAATACGCCATGTGTCATATGTGTTTTCCTTGTCGCTTACCGTATGAGTGAACTTAAGATTGACATAACCGTCTGCTGACAGGGTGAATGTGTACCAGTCCTTATCAACATTTGTGCTTCTGTCCGAGCAGGAGCCTGAAACAGCAGAAGAGAATGTTATCTTGTCTGCGGTAGCTGCAGTATCGTTGATTTCGGATTCAAATGCTTCACTTGCTGTTTTATTGAATGTGAGGGTATATTCAACATCATAGTAAACATGAGTTGCAACACTTATGAAATACGCACCGGGGGCAAGACCTATACTGCCGCTTTCAATCTTTTCCTGAGAAAACAGAGAGGATTTTGCAAATATCTCATTTCCGTCTGCATCCGTGAGAATCAATCTCCAGCAGACCGAAACAAGGTCTTTTTTCGGATGCTCAAAGCTTATGTTTACATAAGACGGATAATCCACACGGAACATAAAGCAGTCAACATCTGCAGCCCCGGTTGAATTGTACGCTGTGCCGTGAACGGGCAGACCTGAAAAAATTTCGGTATATCTTGAAAGAGTATCGTTATATTCAACCTCATAATCCGTTCTTGCTTCAAATGTACAGCTCAATTCATATGTCGAGGCATTATATATTTCACCTGCCGACACCACAAGTCTGTAATTTCCCGGCATAACACCGATATTCACGCTTGTGTCAACTTCCTTACCGCTGTCTGTCTGCAGGGTGTTTATAAGTCTGTAAGCCTTTTTACCGTCAACACCGTTTACATAATATTCGTAATACAAACGCACATTCCAGCCGCTTAAATCAAAAGATGCGGGATGCGACATAGAATAGCTTATAACACCGCGCTTGCTTACCGTAAATTCATAGGTTTTTACCTGAGTTTTTGAAGCAAGAAAATCAGTCTGCGGCTTTTTGAAAACAGAGGTATACTTACCTTGAGTATCAAGAGGAGATATTCCGCTGACAGATTCACTTGCATTTGCAACAAAAGAAGCATTCAGAAATAATTTTTCATTTTTAGCGTCAGGAACGCCTATAATATCAAAGGAAGCCAAAGCAAAAAGGGTACAAAAAATCGCAATACAACTAAGAAGTGACAATACTATACGCCTGTTTTTCACCTTTATTTCCTCCTTTGTTTTTCTTTTCATATAATTTTAACATAAACAAAAAAATATATCAAGTTGTCTTATCAAAAAACAAAGCGTAAAAACATTGACAATACATTTAATTTTTGCTAAAATTTCAAAAGATATATGCCTCCTTAGTTCAATGGATAGAATAAATCCCTCCTAAGAGTGAGATATATCATCTGCCAAAGGTTGTATATTCGATTGCATACAGTGAATAATTTAATATCTGCCCCGATAGTTCAACGGATAGAATAAGGTCCTCCTAAGTGGGCGTTTTAACGCTCGCCTTTGCAAAAAGGCAAATGGTAATGTGTTCGAATTGTATCGTATATGCGCTTGTACCTCAGCAGGATAGAGGGTCCGCCTCCTAAGCGGAACGCCCCCGGTTCGAATCCGGGCAAGCGCGCCAAAAAGTGCCGAAAATACTATGTTTTCGACACTTTTGCTTTTCTTTATCCACTCATTTTCTTGAGTGAGTTTTCTTGCTTTTATGGTAGCAAAACAAGCTCGAACTTTTAGCGTACCACGCCTTAATTCTTGCTAATCGTCTGCTAATCGGATTTTTAGCAAAATCCTGCTAATTTGCTTAAGTCTATGTTCCATCCATCTTTTTTACCAACAAATAATGAAGTGTTTATTTGTGCCATAAGTGTGAACTTTCGCAAAACATCTTGCTTTTTTCGAAAAGTCAGTGTATAATATATACGACAATTGAATCAACGGGAGCTTGTGTTACAGGCTGAGAGGAAGGTGTGACCTTCGACCGAGAACCTGATTTGGATAATGCCAACGTAGGGATGCTTGATACAAGGATATTGGGAATAACGAAGTACATTAAGGAAGTTACCAAATCGGTAGCTTCCTTTTTTGTTGTTTTTGGAGGTGTTTTTATGGTAAAGATCAACGGCGAGGAACTGAATATTGCAGGTAAGACAGTTGCGGAATATCTTGCAACTACAAGCTATGATCCAAAACGAATCGCAGTAGAGCGCAACGGAAACATAGTCCCCAAGGCGCAGTATGGCGAAACTGTTTTGAAAGACGGCGACAGCGTAGAGGTCGTCAGCTTTGTGGGAGGTGGTTAATCTGATCCCAACGAAAGATGAATGGAACAAGGCTTTGTGCGAGCGACACGGCGAAAATATACAAGAGAAATTTTCGTCAACTACAGTCGCTGTATGTGGTCTTGGCGGCCTTGGTTCAAATATTGCTATCGCTCTTGCTCGTACCGGCATTGGTAAACTAATTCTCATTGACTTTGACCGTGTGGATATTACCAATTTACACCGACAGCAGTATAAAGCCGATCAGATCGGTAAAAGCAAGACCGATGCTTTGCGGGAGAATCTTTTAGAGATCGCTCCGTATGTTACTCTTGAAACGCATACTATCCGTGTAACAAAAGAAAATGCCGTCCATCTGCTGCAAGGTGCAGATATTATCTGCGAAGCCTTTGACGATGCGGAGTGCAAGGCGATGCTTACAAACCTTGTTCTTGAAACAATGCCGGATAAGTATCTTGTGGCGGCTTCGGGAATGGCAGGAATGGGTAGTGCAAACACAATTCAATCACGAAGGGTTATGAGCCGATTTTATCTCTGCGGTGATGGAGCAAGCGATGTATCAGAGGTAGGTAGTCTTGTTGCTTCCCGTGTTATGCTCTGCGCTGCACATCAGGCGCACACAGTCCTGCGTATTTTGGCAGAACAATTTGAAACTTAAAGAAAGAAGGAAATGTAAATGAACAACGATAAACTGATTATTGGCGGACACGAGTTTAATTCCCGTTTTATTCTCGGCTCCGGTAAGTACTCTATGAAGCTGATTGAAGCGGCAGTAAAGGATGCAGGTGCAGAAATTATCACTCTTGCGGTCCGCCGTGCTAATACCAAGGAACAGGAAAGCATTCTTGATTACATCCCCGAAGGGATCACCTTGCTGCCCAACACCAGCGGTGCAAGAAATGCCGAAGAAGCTGTCCGAATTGCACGCCTTGCCCGTGAGCTTGGCTGCGGTAATTTTGTAAAAATTGAAATTATGCGTGACTCCAAATATTTGCTTCCTGACAATCAAGAAACCATCAAGGCGACCGAGATCCTTGCCAAAGAAGGCTTCGTGGTTATGCCGTATATGTATCCCGATCTCAATGTTGCCCGTGATCTTGTGAATGCCGGTGCCGCTTCAGTAATGCCTCTGGCATCTCCCATCGGCTCCAACAAGGGCCTTGCAACCAAGGAATTTATTCAGATACTTATCGATGAAATCGACCTGCCTATCATTGTAGATGCCGGTATCGGCAGACCTTCCCAGGCTTGTGAGGCTATGGAGATGGGTGCCGCCGCTATTATGGCAAATACCGCCCTTGCAACTGCAGGTGACCTTCCGATGATGGCGTCCGCCTTCAAAAACGCTATTGAAGCCGGACGCAAGGCATACCTTGCCGGACTTGGCAGAGTTCTGACGAGAGGTGCGTCAGCATCCGATCCGCTGACAGGCTTCCTCAGAGATTAAGGTGATGGTTATGGAAAATCAATTTTTTGTAGATTCGGAGCATTTGTCGCCGGAAGCACTTGCAAAAAAACACAGACTCGAAACTGATCATTCCTCACGCAAGAACCATATGGAATATCTGCCGGGGATGGAAGTAATCGAGTCTGATGTGTGTGCAAGCGTTATGGCGCAGATGAACTCGTATGACTATTCAAAATACACCGTTGCTGATGTGAAAGCTGCTTTGGAGCACGACACCTGCTCGATTGAGGATTTTAAGGCACTTCTGTCGCCTGCGGCAGAGCCGTTCCTTGAACAGATGGCGCAGAGAGCACGACTTGAAACGAGCAAACACTTTGGAAACACTGTATATCTGTTCACTCCTCTTTACATAGCTAATTACTGTGAAAACTACTGTGTGTACTGCGGTTTTAACTGCTATAACCACATTAAGCGTATGAAGCTTAGTATGGAACAGATTGAAAAAGAGATGAAGGTCATTGCCGACAGCGGTATGGAAGAAATTTTGATCCTTACCGGTGAAAGCAGAGGACAGAGCAATGTGGAATACATCGGTGAAGCCTGCAAGCTGGCAAGAAAATATTTCCGTATGGTCGGGCTTGAAATCTATCCCGTTAATACCGATGAATACAAGCACCTTCACGAATGCGGTGCGGACTATGTGACCGTATTCCAAGAAACCTACGACACTGATAGATACGAACAGCTTCACTTGCTCGGTCACAAGCGTGTATGGCCATACCGATTTGATGCACAGGAGCGTGCGCTTCGTGGCGGTATGCGAGGTGTTGCTTTTTCGGCTCTGCTCGGACTTTCTGACTTCCGTAAGGATGCCTTGGCAAGTGCATTGCATGTCTATTATCTGCAGAGAAAGTACCCTCATGCTGAAATGTCACTATCCTGTCCAAGGCTCAGACCGATCATCAACAATGATAAGATCAATCCTTTGGATGTTCACGAAAAGCAGCTTTGTCAGGTGCTTTGTGCTTACCGCATTTTCTTGCCGTTTGTTGGCATTACGGTATCTTCCCGTGAGAGTGCCGAGTTTAGAAACGGTATTGTGAAGATTGCTGCTACAAAGGTTTCGGCTGGTGTTTCCACCGGTATCGGCGATCACGAAAGCAAATACACCGGCAAAGAAACGGATGATGTTCAGGGCGACGAGCAGTTTGAGATCGACGATAACCGCAGTCTTGATAAGATGTATAAAGATATCGCAGAGGAAGGCTTACAGCCTGTCCTGAACGATTATCTGTATGTGTAAGGAGAGAAAAAATGAAAAAGTTTGATCCGAGTTTATATTTTATAACCGATAGCACGAACTACACCGAGGAGGAATTCCTTTTTCGTGTTGAACAAGCACTCAAAGGTGGTGTAACCCTTCTTCAGCTTCGTGAAAAGAACAAGAGCACGCGTGAATATATTGAGCTTGCCGAGAAGGTTCACGCCATCGCCAAGCAGTATAATGTGCCGTTGATCATAGACGACCGTGTAGACATTGCTCTTGCCATTGATGCAGAGGGTGTTCATGTAGGAGCTGAAGATATGCCCATTGCAACCGTAAGAAAACTGATGGGCGATGATAAAATCGTTGGCGCAACAGCAAAGACGGTTCCTTGGGCAAAGGAAGCTTACGAGCAAGGTGCTGACTATCTCGGTGTGGGAGCCATCTATCCCACAACGACCAAAGTGAAGACCGTTTTGACTTCTACCAATACGCTTCGGGACATTTGTAACGCAGTACCGATTCCTGCCAATGCCATCGGCGGACTCAACAAGGATAATATTGATGTTCTTGCAGGCATCCCCATTGCCGGAATTTGTATGGTATCCGCTATTATGAAAGCAGACGATCCCAAGACAGCGGCAGAGGAATTAAAAGCGAGAGCGCAGGAGCTTGGCTTATGCTAAAGGGAGCCATTTTCGATTTTGACGGAACGCTTTTCGATTCGATGTTCATTTGGGATACCGCAGGAGAAGTCTATCTCCGATCCGTCGGCATAGAACCAAGGGAAGATTTGCGAAAGGTATTAAAGCCAATGAGTTTGCTTCAATCGGCGCAGTATATCCGTGAATGTTATCAAATTCCGCTCACGGTCGAAGAAATTATGGACGGTGTCAATCGCACGGTAGAGGGCTTCTATTTTCATACGGTTCAACCCAAGGAAGGTGTGATAGCATTCCTTGAACAAATGAAAAAACAAGAAGTCAGAATGTGTATTGCCACCGCGACAGACCGTTATCAAGTAGAAGCGGCATTAAAGCGATGCGGTATGGAATCTTTCTTTTTTGAAATCTTTACCTGTACCGATGTGGGACACGGCAAGGACGAGCCAATCATCTTTCAAAAGGCAATGGATTACCTTGGGACAACAAGAGCAAACACAGTTGTTTTTGAGGATGCTTATCACGCTGCCAAAACAGCAAAGGCTGATGGCTTTATAACCGTTGCGGTATTTGATTCACACGAAACGAAGCAAGTGGAACTACACTCCGTTTCGGATTGCTTTATTGAGAACTTTACACAGACAGAACATTTTTGGAAATTTGCTTACGGTTTATAACCGCAGGCTTCAAGCGGCAGATTGGGGGCACCACCTTATGCCGCTATACAAAACGATGCTGAAAAATGAAAGGAGTACTTTTATGAAAATGAAAACAGCATTGACCATTGCAGGAAGCGACTGTAGTGGAGGCGCCGGTATTCAAGCAGATTTGAAAACAATGACGATGAATGGTGTTTATGCTATGAGTGCAATCACGGCGCTAACGGCACAGAACACGACCGGCGTAAGAGCGATTCAGGAATCAACACCGGATTTCCTGAGTAAGCAATTAGATGCGGTGTTCGAGGACATTTATCCCGATTCCGTAAAAATTGGTATGGTAGCTTCTTCTGAGCTGATTTGCGTGATTGCAGATAGGCTCAGCTACCATAAGGCAAAAAATGTGGTAGTAGATCCCGTTATGGTGGCAACCAGCGGATCTTCTTTGATGAAGTCCGATGCTGTGCAGACCTTAACAGAGAAGCTTCTGCCCATTGCAACCCTCGTTACGCCGAATATCCCCGAAGCACAGGTGCTTTCGGGGAAGAACATCGAAAGCAAAGAAGATATGCTTTCTGCGGCAAAATTCATCGGTGATACATACGGCTGTTCCGTTCTGCTTAAGGGTGGTCATAGCATAAATGATGCAAATGATTTGTTGTATGCAAACGGAGAATACCAATGGTTCTGCGGCAAACGTATTGACAATCCCAACACCCACGGCACAGGATGCACGCTTTCATCTGCCATTGCTTCCAACCTTGCCAAGGGATTTAATCTTGCAGAATCGGTACAGTGTGCGAAGGAGTATATTTCCTATATCCTTTCGGCTCAGCTTGATTTAGGACAAGGCTCGGGGCCTATGCAACACAGCTTCGGTCTTTCCGGAAAGTTCGCAGAAGAAAAAAGAGGGCAATTATGAAACGCTGTGTCATTGTCGGCGGTGCCGACATAAACAATTAAAATTTTTGTAAGATCAAGAATATAAAATCGGTTTATATAAGTGAGAGGAGGTTTTTTATGGAAGATAAACAAATAATAAAGCTTTTCTTTGCGAGAGCTGAAGAGGCAATTCAAGTTTTGAAGGAGCGTTTTGGAAGCACCTTATACAGAATCTCAATGAACATTCTCGGGAATCATCACGATGCAGAAGAAACAACAAATGATACATATCTTGCCATTTGGAATGCTATACCACCTAAAGAACCTGACCCTTTGGCTCCTTATGTATATCGTACAGGAAGAAATATGGCGTTGAAACGCTTAGAGTATCTTTCAGCCGAAAAACGAAACAGCAGTTATGATTTATCGTTGGATGAGCTTGGTGCTTGTCTACCGGATGAAGATAATAACCCTGAGCAGGCTTTACTTATTCAGGAAATTGCAAATTCAATAAATGAGTTTTTGGAAAAAGACAGTGCTTTGAACAGATATATTTTTATTCGCAGGTATTGGTACGGAGATACTGTAGAAGATATATCCCAAGAAGTCAAAATGAAAAGCGGTGCCGTATCGGTACGATTAAACCGTATCAGAACAAAATTAAAAGAGTATCTTATTAAGGAGGGTTACTACTATGAAGCGTAAGCAAGTATTGGAAATTATGGATAAGATAGACGGCAGATATATAGCGGAAGCTGAAAAAGCTCCGGAGAAAATGAAAAAAATACCATATTGGATAGGTGCAGTTGCTGCTGTTTTAGCAGTTATAATTTGTATCAGCTCTTTCTTCAATACACCTATAATTACAGCAACTGCCATTGCTCTTCCCGACAATGCACGCATTATGGAGCATCCCGACCTTGATGATTATAACGATAGAGAAAGCTATATGGCAGATGTCGGAATATGGGAGGCAGAATTAAATAACAGACGAACAACAAGAGAAAATGCAGCTATTTCCCTGTCACCGTTTTTCACCAAAAGCTCTGCTGAATTCCTCACTTCACAGAACAATGAAAATGCCTTGTGGTCACCTATAAATGCATATATCGGACTTTCTATGCTTGCAGAATTAACAGACGGTGACAGTCGCAAGGAAATTTTAGATTTATTCGGTGTCATGGATATTGAAACACTCAGAAGTCAGGTCAGTGCAGTCTGGGAATCCGTTTATGAGGATGACAGAAATGAAATATGCACCTTGGCCAATTCTCTTTGGCTTGAAGACGGACTTAATTTTAATCAGGAGGCTATGGATAATCTTGCATATCATTATTATGCTTCTGTATATCAATGTGACCTTGGCAATAAAAGTGCCGATAAAGCTATAGGCGAATGGCTTAATAGAAATACAGGCGGACTATTAAAGAACAAGACCGATAACATCAATTTATCCCCCGATACTGTTCTCGCACTCTATTCAACACTATTCTTCCAAGCTAAATGGAGCGATGAATTCAGCAGCAAAGATAATACAAAAGGGATTTTTTACGGTGCTGACGGTAATTCAAATGTCACTTATATGAATAAAAAGCTCTGTCAGATGTATTATTATTGGCACGATGATTTCAGTGCGGTAGGCTTAACGCTCAAAAACGGCAGCACAATGTGGTTCATTCTTCCCGATGAAGGTAAAACTCCTGCCGATATATTAAACATCGGTGCTTACGGAGAAATGATTGCTACGGGAAGCAAGGAAGACGGCTGGCAGAACAAAAAATATATGAAGGTCAATCTGTCTGTGCCTAAGTTTGATGTTTCTTCGACAGTAAACTTAAAAGACGGATTAAATAAAATGGGAGTTACAAAAGTATTTGATATGGAAAGCTCTGATTTTACAGCAATCACTTCAGATACTCCCGTATATGTATCAGCCGTTAATCAGTCCGCAAGAGTTGAAATTGATGAAAAAGGTGTAAAGGCGGCAACATATATAGAAATTCCCGGTGCAGGTTCTGCTATGCCTCCTGAAGAAATAATAGATTTTGTGCTTGACAGACCTTTTGTATTTGTTATTTCAAAAGGCAATTTACCTCTCTTTACGGGTGTGGTTAATAATATCTGATTAAAAAAAGGTGCCGTTGTGCACCTTTTTTGCTTCATTTCAAAAAAAATATGTTATAATTTTTGTAACGATTTTATATTTCCCTTATCTAATAGCTGAAAGGACGGTGAAAATGTGACTGAATTTGAAAAGCTTTTCAATGAAAACCGCGATTTCCGACCTGTTTTCAGTTGTTGATTTTGCAGGCTTTTTGGATGTTATGCAAGGTATTCTTTTCTTTTACGGAATCGGTTTTTTGTTGACTTTGGTATTTTGCGTTTTGTCAAAAATACTGTCCGCCAGATACGCTGAAATGTTGGGGAAAGAGTGATAAAATCTCAAGTTATAAATTCCGTTGAATATAAGTAGAATAATAATTTATTTTTATAATTGACTGTATAGTACTTGTCATATAAAATATAAATAAAATCAACTTAAAGGAATATAAATTATGGATAACAGAACATGGTTCAAAGAAGCCGAATACGGTATGATGGCGCATTGGGGATTGTATTCTCTGCTCGGCGGTGAATATAAGGGGCGCAGAGTCAAAGATTATGCTGAGTGGATTCAGAGCTTTATGGCAATTCCTAATAAGGAATACGAACAGCTAGCCCGAATATTCAATCCGATTTATTTCAATGCAGAGGAATGGATAAAGCTTGCAAAGGAATGCGGGATGAAATATTTTGTTTTCACCTCGAAGCATCACGACGGCTTTGCTTTGTTCAAGTCCTTCGCCGATTCATTCAATGTGGTTGACGCTTCCCCCTTTGGCAGAGATATTGTTGCTGAATTGGGCGAAGCCTGCTATAAGCACTCAGTTAAATTCGGACTTTACTATTCTCAGGAGCTTGACTGGCATCATCCTCACGGCGGCGGTTATACAAATCTTACGGGCTGTTCGGGCACATCGTGGGATAACAACTGGGATTTTCCCGACAGAAGCAAAAAGGATTTTTCTATATGCTTCCGAGAAAAAATCAAGCCGCAGGTGAAAGAGCTTCTCACAAATTACGGAGAGCTTTGTCTTATTTGGTTTGATGTTCCCCACACAATAAGCAAAGAACAGAGCCTTGAGCTTAATAACCTTGTAAAGGAATATCAACCCGACTGTCTTATAAATTCAAGAATAGGCAACGGAGCATATGACTATGTGTCACTCGGAGATAACGAATACCCCACAAAGCTTACACCGAGTGAAAACACAGATATGAACTCTATAGACGGCTTCAAATATTCTCCCTACGGACTTTACGAAACAGCAGGTACGCTTAATTCCTCCTGGGGCTATAAATACTATGACAATGATTGGATAAGTCCTGAAGAAATTGTTTCAAGAAAAAAACAGTTAAATTCTTTGGGAATAAATTATCTTCTCAACATAGGCCCCGACGGACTCGGCAGAATCCCCTCTTTTTCTGTTGAAGCCTTAGAAACAGCCGCAAAACTTATGAATAAATAAAAAAATCGCACAAGGCAAGCAAATTTCACCTTGTGCGATTTTTTTGTCTTATTTTGTTAATTCCGAATAATCTATTTTTTTATCCTTAAAGAAGTATTCTCTGTCGTGCTCATTCACCTCTCTTAATACTCTGCAAGGATTACCGACTGCAACCACATTCGATGGGAGATCCTTTGTCACAACACTACCTGCACCTACAACAACATTGTCCCCTATAGTAATACCGGGCAATATTATTGCTCCTGCACCTATCCAGCAGTTTTTGCCGATACATACACTTGCATTATACTGATATGCTTTCTGTCTGAGCTCGGGGAGGATAGGATGTCCTGCAGTTGCAACTGTAACATTCGGTCCGAACATTGTGTAGTCACCGACATAAATATGAGTATCATCAACCATAGTGAGATTGAAATTAGCATATACGCCTTTGCCGAAATGTACATGATGTCCGCCCCAATTAGCGTGAAACGGCGGCTCAATATAACAGTCCTCACCTATTTCGGCAAACATCTCTTTAAGCATTGCGGTACGCTTTTGGGTTTCCAGAGGTCTTGTTGCATTGAAGTCATAGAGCTTTTCAAGACACAATGCCTGCTCTCTCATAATTTCTTCCCCGCTCGGATAGTATAACTCACAGCTGTGCATTTTTTCTTTATCTGTCATTTCTTTTCCTCTCTTAACATTTCTTTTCCCCTTGATTATAAGTATTCAAAAATACAAATGCAAGTCAAAAAAACAAAATCACCTTACATTTTATTTTTTTGACTTTTCTGTTCCTCTTTGCTATTATATATTCAGTTATAAGTCAAAGGGGGAAACAAATGCAAATCCGTATAAACGCAAACAAGATATATTCTGAATTTGAAGGCTTTGGTGCTTCGGGTGCCTGGTGGGCACAGGAGGTTGGCGGCTGGACAGAAATTGACAGAAAAAGCGGCATCTCGCTTCGTGACGAAATCTCCCGTTTACTTTACAATAAAAGCTACGGCATAGGTCTTCGCACCTACCGCTATAACATAGGTGCAGGCTCTGCGGACTCAATGAACGGCAATATTGATAACCCGTTGCGGCGCACTCAAAGCTTTGATAAAGGCGACGGAAAATATGATTTTTCCAAAGACAGCAACGCTGTTTATATGATGCACCGGGCGGCAAAGGACGGAGCCGATGAAATTATCCTTTTTGTAAACTCTCCCATAGAAAGACTTACCAAAAACGGCTGGTCACACCTTAAAAAAAGTCAGATTATGAGAGATAACCTCGCAAGAAAAAATTACAAGGCTTTTGCAGAATACTGCCTCGATGTAACCGAGCACTTTGTAAAAGAAGGCTTACCCGTAAAATATCTCTCCCCGATAAACGAGCCTATATGGATATGGACAGGCGGTCAGGAGGGCTGTCATTATTCCCCGTGGTCTGCTGCCAAGGTTATGAAATGCTTTGCAGATGAAATGAATAAGCGCCCTGTGCTCAATGATGTAAAGCTTTCGGGTGTTGAGTCGGGAGATATCCGTTGGTTCAATAAAAGCTACACCCGAGCTTTGATGAAGCACAAAAGTGTCCGCGACAGAATTGATGCCGTTGATGTGCACTCCTATTTTCTCAAATTCCCTATTCCCATACCTTTCGGTCTTATGGATGACAGACACGCTTTCCTCAACAGATACAGAAAGTGGCTCGACAAAAAATATCCGTCACTCCCCGTAAAAATGAGCGAATGGTGTCATATGCAGAGCGGCAGAGATAAAACAATGAAATCTGCTCTGATTATGGCTGAGGTTATATATGATGACATCACAATGCTGAATGTAACCTCCTGGCAGCATTGGATTGCCGTTTCTGAGGTTGATTACTGCGACGGACTTATTTATATAAACCCGGACACAAAAACTTATGAAATGACAAAACGCTACTATGCAACGGGTAATTTCTCAAAATATATCCCCTACAAAGCAAACAGAATTGAAGCCTTATGTGAAGATAAAGAGCTTAAGGTATTAGCTTTTGAAAAGAACGGACAGAATATTGTTATCGTAATCAACAGCACAAACAAAGAAAAGTCTGTTGAACTTACTTGCAAAACAGATATAAAACTTATTGTAACAAACGAAAAAGAAAATCTGTCAGAACAGACTGTAAACGGAAAAAATATTATAATTACTCCCGAAAGCGTCAACACAATTATTTTTTGAGGATGATTTGCTTGAACATTAAAAGTACCGTAAAAAATGCTTTTGCAGTATTAAAAAATAACTGGTCAACTCCTGCAGAGGGCAGATATATGAGCATAAAGGAGATAGCTTCCTTGTCGGGCGGGGGCATCGGTGTGAGATTTGTAACATACTGTGTTTCACAGATGGTAATTTCCGTCGGGAACACATTGCTCGGCAACACAATAGGAATTACCCCTGAAGCGCTTTACATAATTTATCTCATAAGCCTTGCAACAAGCTTCCCTCTCACAGCTCTCAGAGCAAATCTTATAGATAATACCCGAAGCATGAAAGGTAAATACCGTCCGTATCTGATAACTATGGGGATTCCGAGTGTCATTCTCGGTATCGGCTTTATCACAATGCCTTATGAATCAATGACTCTTCTCGGTAAAAGTATCACGGTATTGCTTTTCAATATAGGCTTTCAGTTTTTCTATAATTTCTATGTTGATGCATACGACTCTCTCATCAATGTCTTGTCGCCGAACAGTATTGAACGCTCGGATGTGTTATCGGTGAGATGCATCGTTGAAAATCTCTCACCGTCAATCGCAGGTATATTCTTACCGCTTGTTGCTAAATGGATAACGGGGGATGACACTCTGTATAACCTTAAAATTTACAGAACCCTTTTTCCCGCTATGATTTTAGGCGGCTTCCTCATCTCCGTTGTTGTTTATGTTAACACCGAGGAAAAAATAGTTCAGGCTAAAACCCATGTAATAAATATAAAATTCCGCGATGCGTTAAGTGCCGTTGCAAGAAACAAATATTTCTGGATAATATCACTTGCAGGGTGGCTCGGCTTTCTTGAAAGTGCTTTCGGTAACATTATGGGCTGGATGTATAACTATCAGAAAGCATGCACGGCAGCACAGTATTCTGTAATAACCGCAATAGCAGGTAATGCCTCATTCTGGCCGAATATCGTAGCACCCGTATTTATAAGGAAATACGGCAAAAAGAAAATTCTTATTTTCTCAAATATGCTCAATATTGCTCTTATTGCCTTTATGTTGCCCGTTGTCCGTTCAACAGGCAGCAGCTATATTATATGGCTTCTGCTTATCTGCACATTCATTAATCAGTTCATAACCTCTTTGGGACATTTCCTCTCCCCCTGCGTCAATGCAGATATAAGAGATTATCAGCAGTATGTTTCGGACGAGAGAATAGACGGTATGTTCTCTGCAGTCGGTCTTATCGGCAATATAATTTCTATGGCAACTGCAGGTGTTCTGCCGATAATTTATTCAAAATCAGGTCTTAACAAGGAAACTGCCGTAGCCTTAGGCTACAGCGCAGACAATGTATATGATGTGCTTTTCAATCACGAATATTTTGTAAATATAAGCACTATTCTTATCTTCGCTTCAATAGTCGGTGCCATACTTAATGTCATCCCCTATTTCTTCTATAACTTCACCGAAACAAATCAGAAGAGCATTGTAAGCGTGTTAAAAATACGCGCATTTTTCGAGGATTTTGCAAACGGCAGCTATAAAAAAGAAGACCTTGAGGAAACAGTAAAAATCCTGAATGAAACAAAAGCTCTTGCAGGAAAACAGAAAATTACTCCCGGTAAATCGGAAATAAAGGCGGCTAAAAGGAGCAAGGATAAAGGGAAAATCCTTATTGCAAAAGAAAAATACAAGCAGCAGCTTATCGAAAATGAGAAAATTGAAATTGCAGATTTTGTTAATGATGAGCTTAACCGCTATAACAGCGAATACGGCAAGCTGCAGATTGAAATTGCAACAAAGCTTGCTCAAGCGGGCTACAATTTCTCGGAGGTTGAAATTTTCACAAAGCAAGATATAAAGCGTATGCCTAAAAACACTCAGGCTGAAAAACAGGCAAGAAGCGACTGCTTTGCACTTTTGAGAAATATAAAAACCGCCGAGAAAACAAGAAAAAAATACTTCCCCGACGGTATTGTTGAGTTTGATGCTTCTGTTTTCAATAAGCTGTTCACCCTTGAAGACGAAACAGCACAGGCAATTCACGATGCAATAAAAGCAAAAAAAACAGCCAACGAAAAAGGGCTTGATATATCTGTTTATAACGAGAGCATAAAAAATCTGCAGAGAAAGAAAAAGGATATACAAAAGCAGATAAAGAAGGCTACCGACGAAAACTCAATCTACTACAGAGCCGCAAAGCCCTACCTTGATGCAAAGAAAACACTTCAAAGACGCGATTGCTATAACAACATAGCAGAGCTTGAGAAGCTTTCTAAATGCAACTGATAACAATCAGCAGGGACTGTAAAAAAGCTCAGACCACATAAAACACTATAAATCAAGGGGTTCAACCTGCAAGAACCCCTTAAACAGTCCACAAAAACTTGAATTGTGATATTCAATGACGTATATACATTAAATATTTTCAAAAGCATTCATAAATTCTTGCACATCATCAGAGTTCCCGATAAAAGTTGCAACCAATGGATAGTATTCAGTGACTATTTCATCGTTGACTACACATTCAACAACAACATTTAGGTATAAATTTTCCATACCACAGTAATCATCGTTTGCATATTTAATCTTGCTGTTTATAGTAAGAACATCTCCTTGTGTCAATTTTATCGGAAAAACATTTTTTAAATTACCTATAATTTCTCCATTAATAAAAACTTCTGCATCAGCAAAATCAAGGAAAGCGTTGAAATTAAAAGAATTTACAGTAACATCATAAATCGCTTCAACCGAAAAAACGTAATCAGTTTCATTCTCCCCTACAAACGATTGCGGAAAAACATAAATCGGCATATTTCGTTGAGAAAGCACATGCTCTATACTATCATAAATATAGAATGTGTTTTCTATGGGAGTTGGAAACTCAATCTCAGTCTCACTGTCATTTACAAGCAGTTTCATAGAGTCTATTTTTGTGTATTCAGTATCCGTGCAACAATGCACACCTAAAAGAATGACATACTTCCCATCCGTTTTAACATCCGATATGCTTTCAAAAGTATCATTTGAAAATGTTACAGTCAGATGTTCAGTATTAACGCCCTCTGCAGAAATA
Source organism: Acutalibacteraceae bacterium (assembly GCA_045589395.1). GTDB lineage: Bacteria > Bacillota > Clostridia > Oscillospirales > Acutalibacteraceae > RUG806. The sequence goes on from JAZNOZ010000011.1 coordinate 18,564, forward strand.
AATTCTATTTTTGGATTTTTTTGAGTTGAGGTTACATTCATATTAAAACTAAATTCGTTTTTAGAATCGGAACGATAAAGCTTGTAATGTATTAATTCCGGATAAAAATTAACCTGATGAGTTGTTCTTATACATGAACTAAAACCTACTATCAAAATTACAATCAAAAAAACAGAACATATCTTTTTCATTTAAATCACCATTTTAACCATGTCCCTGATGCGTTTGAACTTGAATATAATACTGCAGCGTATGATGTACCATACGGTATAGCCATTATATGTGTAGAAGCCTCTGTTCCGTCAGTACGCTGTCGTATAATTTTCATTTTATAGAAATTATGACAGACTTGCATTTTATAATAACCTGTATTAGATGTTGCAGGGATTGTTGCTTGAATCGTACTGGATACCTGGTATTCTCTTTTTGTTGTTTTGGTTACACCGTAACCTAATTCTACACAAGCCTTTACCATATCGTCAATGCCGGTCTCTGCTCCGGCCCCTACGCTGAATTCCCTTGCGGTTTCAGATGAATAAGTTTGTGACATCGTAAAAGACAGTGATTTACTTCCTGAGTTTTTACTATGATAAAGTGCCATAGTCAAATTTAGACCTGTCATTATATACCACGCACTTTTATGTTTATAGCAAATATAATCATAATATCGAATAATTGCCCGATATGTTTTTTCCCCAACTTTTATGTAATCCCCATTTGAAAATGTACTCACTGAATTATTCTCAATATTACAACCTATCTCTGCATTCTCAACAGATGGAATAGAAACATATTCACCATCCGAAATAGTTTCTTCTTGAGCAAATGTGTTTAAATTGAAAGACAAGCATAAAATGAATGCTAATAAAAAACTTAAAAACTTTTTTAACATAATATTATACCTCCAAAATATAATTTTATAAATTTTTTATGGCATATAAAAGTTTCGACTAATTCTAAAAAAGAGGGGGGCAGAAAGGGGGATTTATTATAAGCACAATTTGTTTATGGTGCAATATATTCATCTAACGGCTTTCTGCCTGTATCATCAGCATCTTCACTCAGAAGTTCTTCTAATGTTTTCCACTTAACTTCATGAACAGTTGAATTAAATTCCTCACAAATCTTTTCATTTATCGAGCCATCACCAAAATTCACATCAGCATATGCCAGATAATGCGGATATTCAATAGGCGGTTCAACCTCATTTTTTACATATTGAACATATTCATTATAGATTTTGGTATCCTCGTATTTTTCTTCCGAATTACATATCCAAATCGTTCCGTTTTCACCGCCGCCTGTAAGTGTACCGTCATATTGTCCGTAACCTGTAAAAATATAAATATTATTTTTTTGAGGCATCAGATCGTTTTCATAAATCTGAAAAACCTTTCCGTCACGGCTGAATCCGCAGTCCTTATAAAAAGTAACAGTTTCTCCCTCTTTGAGATTTCCTTTTATGTTTTTCAAAACCTTAACTACACATCTTGTCATCGGTGTATCGGCTTCAATTATCAGGTCGGGCAGTTTACTTTCAGAAATCTCTGTATTACAGTCTTTTACCTCTAAAACCTCACAGACAAAAACATAGTCTTTTGAGCCGACAACCTGGGCAGGATCATTGATATCTATAACATAATTGCCAATGATATAAGAAAACTCCGGCTGCTGATTTTTATATGATACTGCACCGATAGTACAAATACAAATTAATAATATAAACATAACAAAAATATAACTTTTTTTCATAATAGCACCTCCTGAACTAAACATGCTCATCGCTATGTAAGATTATATGATGCAACATCATCCAAACTAATTGATGTTCTATATGCCCAACCGCCCTGTTTCATTATGTTTCCAAGCTGTCCACTCTCAAACAGTCCCAAACAATGGCCTAACTCATGTGTTACAGTGGTCATTCTGACTACATCAGCAGGAAGAACTTCCATTGCCGCTGTAAAAAAAGTTACCTGCTTAGTCGTTGCATTAGTATTAGCAACAGCTTGGGTACTTGAAAGACTTTGGTTACTATCAACAATTTTTACATCTTCCAATGTAGCCAATGAATCTTTTCTGAAAATTGTTTTATTTAATCTATTATTCCACGCGGAAGCCGCTTCTGTAACCATATCTGTATATTGTGAAGATGAACTCCAATCACAATGACCACCGCTATCAACAAAATCATATCCCCATAAAGCTGTTTGCCTGCTTGTACTCTCTATAACCCAAAATTGGTTATAAGCAACATCTATGCCGGAATGCGCATCGTAATTTACAATATTTGTTCCATCACTTGTAAACCCACCGTAAGCTTCTAACACTTTATTCATATTATGCTCTTCTTTTGTACTCTTATTAATTATATAAGTTATCCCCAATTCTGTATCGCTAACAAACTTAAATATAGCCCTTGATGGTATTACCGAACCCGATGCTATATATTCAATCGTTAATTTTGCATTATTAGTTGAAGTACTATTTTTAAGCGAAAGATAATAATTTAAATTAACTGCAGAACGAATAACACTGTAACCATCAGAATATGTATATATATGCCATCTTTGCGATGCAGTTTCGTTAGCACTATAAATTTTTATTTCTTTACCATTGGATACAGTGCCGTTTGGTACAGTAATATATTTTCCGCTTTTTACTGCACGGATATAGCAATAATCATTGTTTGGTGCTGTTGGACCATAGGCATATGAAGTAAGGGTAAAAGGAAAAGAACACATCATTACAATTACCAATACACACGACAATAACTTTAAACAACTTAATTTCATTATTAAACTTGCCTCCTATCACGATAATTTATTTTACCTATTCATCCAAGAAACTATCATCAATATAAAATTGTAACAAAACCATTATGCTGAACTAAACTAATGTTTTTCAGCCGCTAATACACTTTTATAATTGAACTGTCAATTGTGAGCATAGCATATTTTTTGATAAAAAATGCAGCTTACCACATCGGACTCACCTCTTAATTTATTTTAAGAAAAAACAAATTTTTCCTTTCACTATTATAGTCTTGCAAACAGTTAAATCTTACAAAAGCAATTTTGCCAAATATCACATATTTCTTTTGTGCATTTTTACCGCAAATTACGCAATAAAATATCCCTCTTGCCGATATATATCAACTATCGGCAAGAGGGATATTTTCATATATTATTTAATTAAATTCCTCATATATCTTTTTATTTATTGAGCCGTCACCGAAATTCACATCGGCATACGCAAGATAATGAGGATATTCAATAGGCGGAGCAACCTGATTTTTTACATATTCAACATATTCCTTATAGACTTCTGTTTCCTCGTATTTTTCACCCGAATTACACACCCAAATCGTTCCGTTTTCACCGCCGCCGGTGAGTGTACCGTCATATTGTCCGTAACCTGTAAAAATATAAATATTATCTTTCTGAGGCATCAGATCATTTTCATAAATATGAAAAACCCTTCCGTTACGGCTTAAACCGCAGTCCTTATAAAAAGTAACCGTTTCTCCCGCTTTGAGATTTCCCTTTATGTTTTTCAGAACCTTAACCACACATCTTGTCATCGGGGTATCTGCTTCAGTTATCAGGTCGGGCAGTTCATCCTCTGAAAGCTGTGTATTACAGTCCTTTACCTCTAAAACCTCGCAGACAAAAACATAGTCTTTTGAGCCGACAACCTGAGCAGGATCATTGATATCTATAGCATAATTTCCGACAATATAGGAAACGGTCGGCTGCCGATTTTCATATACTACCGCTGCAACAGCAAAAATACAAATTACTGCCGCTACGGCAATAAGCCTTTTAAGATTAAATTTTATACGCTTACCGTTAAAATCAGTATTGATTTTTGTTTCTTCTGTTCTTTCAGTCTTATTATTGTGTTCATTCAATTTATCCAAGCAATACTCAATAAGCTCTGTGTTCATTTCCGATTCCGGCTTTTCCAACTCTTCGTCAATTATTTTTGCAAGCTGCTCTTCAAAAGAACCGACAAAGGAGCGGTCATTGAGAAATGCTAAAAAATCCTCATTTGTCAGCATTATAAATACGACCTCCGATTATACAGTCTAAAAAATATTTAATTCTTACAAGAAAATATTATACAAAGAACAAAAACTGAATTTGTGCAGATTATTCATTTAACACCGTTTCAATTATCATCTTTGCTTTTTGTTTCAGTCTGAATAATTTTTGATAAATATTGTTTTGAGTAGTATTATATTCATCCGCAATTTGTGTAATACTTTTTTTCAGCGTGTATCTGTCATATAATAATTGTCTTTCTTTTTCATTAAACATTCCGATGACTTTTTCTTTTATAATCGGAATTTGCTTATCTGCAATTGCAAAATGTTCATCATAAACAACACCGTAATATGTATTATCAATATCCTGCGCTTCAAAAGAAACAAATTTTTCTGTTTCTTTTTTTGTTTGAGCATAAATATCTTTAATTTTATTATTTGCGACCTTTGTTAACCAGGCTTTGGGATATTCTATTTTATTTCCGTTATTCAATGCCTCGGCAAAGACAAGAAAAACCTCCTGTATACAGTCATCAATGTAATCGGGTAAGCTTTTTAGCTTAAAGACACATAATTTACGGATATACGGTTCATATTCTTGCCATAAGGCACTCACAAATTTTTTATTGTCATCAGATATCATTTGTTTAATATGCCTCCCAAAAAAATTCTCCGTTTGATATAAGCACTTAATCCACAAAATACATTGATTTATTTATACGGCTGTCCGCAAGAAAATATTTTCTTGCGAATAGCCGTATTATAGTCAAGCCGCTATTTTTCTTCTCTGAACCCGTTTTTTCTCATATATTCTCTTTTATAGCCGCATTTACTTTTTCTCTTGTTGTGAGAAGCCAGGTGCTGCTGTGCGGATATTCTCGGAAGCTTATATTATGCCTGCCCTCTTCTTCAATTATATCAAGACAGTTTTTCTTGTCTGTGAGCTTTTCCAGAGTATTGAGTGCCGCCATATCCTGCAAAGCATCATAGAAGACTTTAAGTCTGAGTGAATGATACGCTGTACCGTCCTTAGCAGGATATACTATAAAGCTGTCGCCTGACGGGAATTCTTTACCTGCATCTGTAACTTCGTAAGGATTTACAAGAGCTTTCGAGTATCTTGTGTAATAAAAATTATATCCCCACTGCAAAAAGCCCTTTATGTCAAATTTGAACATCTGATAGCCTATAACTCTTGTTCTTATTGACTCATTGCAGAAAAATCTGTTGGCAACATTATGATTATGCTGAGCACTGCAGTAATACACCCAGAGATTATCAACATTACCGAGGAATTTGTCTATATGATCATTTGACGGGATGGGATTAGATACAATCTTCTTTTCATAGAAAGAGTAATCCGAAAGAGCGTCCACAATTTTGTAGCCCTCATAAAGGCTATGAATGTGAGCAGAAGCCTTTTTATATGCACGCAGCATTGATCTGTTAGGCTCGTCACTTACATGAATAAGCACCTTATCCTTAAGCTTTCTTTCTTCAAGATATTTCCTGAGCTCAACACAAAGAGCAGTCAGGAAATCTTTATATTTGCGTGAGCTTGCTCTTGTTCTCCAACCGAAAATCTTTTTATAATTACCGTCAACAGTTGCCATAATTTTAGGAGCGTGCTTGGCTCCCCACTGTGTATAGAAATGAGCAAGCTCAAAATATTCAATGCCGACACGCTGAGCCATTTCAATCCACCGAGTAAGCTTATCAAAATTAAAGGAGTAAACACCATTGCTTACTGTTATATCAATAAGCTGTACGGTAGGTCTTTCTTTGCCCTTCTGTGTATCAAGCGGCGGAGTAAAAATAGGAGTAAGAACACAGTTCATACCGTATTGAGCCGCTGTTTTCAAGAAATTTTCCGTAACGCGCCAATATTCATCGGAAAAGGCATCAAATTTATAGTAAGACATCAGGCAATCTGTGTGGAACCAACAGGTATAAACAAAATCCTTAAAATCAAGCTCGGCATCAATAATTTCAATATCAATACCCGCCGTTTTGTCCTCTACGGTAAAATCAATTCTGTGCTTACCGACATCATTCTCTGCGGCATCAACTTCAACCCAGAGCACGGTTATACCCTTTTTCAGTTTTATTCTGCCCTCAGAGGGTAAAAGCAAATCAGGGTAAAGACCATCTTCACTGAACCTGTAATACTTATCCGCCCCTTTTTTGAACATAGGCATATCAGACCTTACATTTTCAACGGTATAAACACGCAAGTTTTTTACCGTGCTTTCAAAAAGTATATCGGCTTCGCTCTCTTTCATAGCTTCAACAGCTATCTGAAAGGACTTTTTTTCATTTTTAAGCATAGCAAAGCCCTTATATTCAGCTATCGGTAATTTATCACCGCCATAAAGCTTTTCAAGAGAGGATAAGGTTTTAATCTCTTTAATATCGGACATAATTGTCACCCCAACATAGGCTTATCCTGAATCATAATTTCAGTTGTTTTATATTTTTCAAGCTCAAGAATTATAATCTCATTTTCTTCCCGAAGTACGGCAGAGGGTAAATACAAGGCTTTCTGAGGGCCTATATCCCAATATCTGCCGAGATTGAATCCGTTAACAAAAACATACCCCTTTGTAAATCCATTCATATTAACAAAGCACTCACCCTTGTCTGCTTTGAATGTTCCCTTAAGGAACACGGGATTGTCCTTGCTTTCAGTACCGATATCCTTAAACTTAAGTTTTTCAAGATTATCCAAAGCAAGTGTATAAACATCAAAATCTGTCAACACCTGATTGCCGAAGCGTATAGCTGAAATTCCCTTACGGTCATAAAGCTCCTTACCGTAATTAACTCTGCCCATACCCTCAACCAGCACACTAATTTCACTTTCAGAGCTTGTTCCCTTGATAAAAAGCTGTTTTTTGAGCTTAAGCTTATTAAGCGGAGAGTTTTCCTTACATCTGTTTATTGTTGCAATTTTCTTTTTCTCGAAATAAATATGTGCATAATCGTGCACATCCTCAACCGAAAGAAAACCTGCATCATACTTTCCCTTAAGTCTTGTTACATAATAAATCAGACCGAAGTTCTGCGAGTAGGCCTCCATACTTCTGGGAAGCGGCGAGTAATGTTTAATAGCAATGTTATCAAGATTTTCGAACAAATCAGCACATTGAGTGAGCTTTACCGTACCTATATTCTGCATTACAGGTGAAGGCGGCAGCTCAGTCATAGGAATATTCTGCTTTTCGCAAAGCAATTTTCTTATCTTATGATAGGTGTCGGTATAATCGCCCCATTCCGTTAACGGAGCACAGTAGTCATAGCTTGTCACCGTAGGTTCATAGCCCTTCTGATGATTTGCACCTGCAGTAAAGCCAAAGTTAGTTCCGCCGTGGAACATATACATATTAAAGGATGCGCCCTGCTTGAGGAATTCCTCAAGCTCGGGAATTAAATTATCTGCTTTTCTTGTGTGATGCTTTTCACCCCAGTGGTCAAACCATCCGCACCAGAACTCCATACACATTTTAGGTATTTCACCGTAGTCTTTTAATGCATTAAAAGCAGTTGCCGCACGCGAGCCGAAATTAAGAGTGGGCAAAATACCGTCTATTGTTCCGCCCGAGAGCATATTGCACCAGTCACCGTCAGAGGTAAACTTAAGCACATCTGCACCAATCTCATCATAAATATCAACAAGCGCGCGAAGATATTTTTTGTCATTAGAATAGCTGCCGTATTCATTCTCAACCTGCAAGGCAAGAATATTACCGCCGTTTGTGATAAATAAGGGCTTCAGAAGTGAAAACAGCTTTTCAAGATACGCTCTTACATATTTAAGATAAGCCTCGTTATTACAGCGAAGCTCAATATTTTTATCGGCTAAAAGCCAGGCGGGAAGACCGCCGAAATCCCATTCGGCGCAGATATACGGACCCGGTCTTACAATTGCATATAAGCCGAGGCTCTTAGCTGTTTCAATAAACCGTACTATATCCAACATACCGCTGAAATCAAAAACACCTTGCTGAGGCTCATGAAGATTCCAGCAGACATAGGTTTCAACAGTATTAAAGCCTGCTGATTTCAGCTTCAATAATCTGTCTTCCCAATATTCGGGCAGGGTGCGAAAGTAATGCATAGCACCCGAATAAATCTTAAAAGGCTCCCCGTCCAGATAAAACTGCGTACCTTTAACTTCAAATGAATGTGCCATTTTTATCTCCTTAATTTTTTAGCTTTCCCGTGTATGCCGTCAAACACACTTACCACAGCTTTTGGGGATAAAAACCGTCAGCTACTTTCTGTCTGAGAGCAGCAACAACTGTCTGTTTGTCTTCTTTATATGTAACACCGTACCACTTTTCCGATGTACCCATCACCTTTACTCTGACCTTACCCTCTTTCAGAAGCTCATCAACAACAAAGGGCAGGAAATATTCACACTTGAGCATATTATCCTTATTTCTTTCAAGACAGGCTGCAAAGCGGTTTTTAAGCTCCGACATCATCATAGAGCTGAACCCCCAGCAATTCATTGATACAATACTGCCCCTCTCAAGCTCGGTAAAGCTTGCGCCGTCATCCTCGGTAAACACAATTTTAGAGTCTTTAATACCGATTTTTGTTCTTTCAACGATGTCGGTAAGATAACCGTCATTATCGGTCTGACATACTCCTCTTGCAACAAAACCATTCTCTGTAAGAGTGTTTTCAACCTTAAAGCCAACCATACAGAATTCGTTTTCAGTGTCCATATTTTTCAGCTCATTGCAGATAAGTCGGAAGGCTTCCTTGCCGTAGTAGTCATCAGCATTGATAACTGCAAAGGGACCGTCTATCATACCGTCACAGGACAAAACTGCATGACCTGTTCCCCATGGCTTTGTTCTTCCCTCGGGAGCAGTGTAGCCCTCAGGCAGATTGTTAATATCCTGAAAAGCATATTCAACCTTAATTTTGTTTTCATATTTACCCTGAACAATTCTCTTGAAGTCTTCTTCAATTTCATGCTTGATAACAAAAATAACCTTATCAAAACCTGCTTCAATAGCATCGTAAACTGAATAGTCAAGTATGATTTCACCGTTTGCACCGACAGGGTCAATCTGCTTAAGACCACCGTATCTGCTGCCCATACCTGCTGCCATAATAACTAAAGTAATTTCTTTCATAACACAAGCTCCTTTGTTTTATAGGATATTAAGATTATAACAGAAAAAAATATACTATTCAATAAATATAACATAATAAAACATTTCATATAAACAATTTTAACAAAAAAACCGGGCATCAACGATACCCGGTGTAAACACAAAAATTTTCTTAATCTTTATATTCGTTTTCAACAGCCTTTGCAATATCCTCTGCAGAAGCATTTGTCATAACCTGAGCTTTGAGGCTTCTTCTTTCCTGAAGCTCTTTATACATTTTTTCTCTTGTTTTTGCATCAAGAGGATAGAAGAACTTAGGAACAATACCGAGAGCAGATGAAATTATCGGAACACCTGTACCGAGAGCAAATATCCACCACTTTGTAAGGTCTGTCTGTGTGCCTATTTCACGGCCCTGAACATAACCTATTTTGCCCATTACGATATTGGTAATAAAGCTCATAACCGCAGACTGAAGCTTTGAAATGATAGACATTGAAACACCTGTCATAGCCTCTGTTCTGTAGCCGTTTATCCATTCGCAGTAGTCAAGCGACTCGTTCTGAATTTCGGCAGGAATAACTCGCCTTAAGCCGTAAACGCACATTTCGAAGATTTCTTCCAAACCCATCAACGGCAGAATAATTCCCTTTTTCATAAAGTTTTTGTTTATGGAGCCTATACCGAAAACAATCATCCACAGCATATCCGTCCAGAAGTCCTCGAATATCCACAGCGCCTTTGTTGAAAATCTCTTTCTTAAGGGATTTACAAAGCTGTAGCTTATAAACTTTACGGGGAATGCAGGAATACCTACTATTGTTTTCCAAGTAATCGAGCCGATAACATCTATATAGAAGTTCGTTCTGCTCGTACCTATGCTGAAGCCGGAGAAAAACTGCGATAGCAGAGATATCAGCATCGGCTTGTTGTTTATAATTGATTTCATTGAGTGCTTTACGGTTGGCTTTCTTACGGTCTGAATTACTCGTTCTCTTGAAACAAAGAAGAAGTAGAACGCCATGCAAGCTGTGACCATAGCACTGGCAATACCGAAGGTAGCAAACAGCTTTGAAAGTTGGATTTTAAGCACCTTATTTATAACAAGGTCATAGATAATACCGAATACCTGCTTGGGCACATCCTCGAAAATGTGTGTCACAACATTCGCCAGAGCAATAAGCCTCGATCGCTCTATCGGCGACGGGGTTATGGTTGACAAAAATCCCGTATGTGCAATAGCAGTGAAAGTGTTTGCAGTTTCGGTAATAATTGACATTGCCGTATAGAAAATAAGCTTCGGCAGATAATTACCCGGTGTATTAGGGAAAATAAACGGAATAAGCCAATACCACATACCGAGAATGGTAAGCGGGAACTGCCCCAGCATAAGATAGGGCTTGAACTTACCCCAACGGGTTCTTGTTTTCTCAACAATAACACCGATAAAAGTATCGTTTATTGTGTCCCAGACTGTTGTAAGACCGTTATGGAAAGCAAGATAATTGAAATCGATTTTAACAACATCGTATATGTAACGCTCTTTGAAGTCATTGATATTAAGACTTGCAGCAGCATCGTTAAGAACATATGCAACGGTTTCCTTCTTGCTTACAAAACGGCGGTTTTCAAAGTCATTGGACCGATAAACCGCAGTTGCCAATTTTTTTTCAGACATATTTATACACCGCCTTTATGTAAATTATACACATAACCAATAAGATTTTCAAGTGGCAGTAATACCCTTTTTATATTTTTTATTGAACATAAGGATTATTTTTGTTAATATAAATATGAAAGGGGGAAACAAAATGAGAAATGATGATGTTTATCTGCAATTATATATTATCCGCCACGCCCAAAGCAGAGGGAACATAAATCCCGATGATAAAATACAACAGACAAATCCCGACTTAAGTGAGCACGGGAAAGCTCAGGCAAGGGCTTTAGGTGAACGGTTTAAGAATTTCAAGCCCGATTTTATCTATTCAAGTCCGCTTCACAGAGCAAAGGATACAGCAAAGGAAATTTCTCTTGCAACCGGCACGGAAATTGTTTTTTGGGACAAGCTCGTTGAAGCAAACACACTTATTGTAAACGGAGAATTTGTTAAGGAAAACGAAAGTGATGCCTCCCTTGAAGCAAGAGCTAAATGTGTTATAGATACTCTCAAGGCAAAGCACCGTAACCACGAAAGCGTTATTATAGTTTCCCACGGCACATTTATGAGTTACCTGTGCAATGCTGCACTTAATATTAACAATGTTGATTTCTGTTCCTACAATGCCTGTGTTACTAAAATCAATTTCAGAGAAGGCAGAAATCCCAAGCTTGCTCTGCAGAACGATATTTCTCATCTTTTGCCTACCGATTCGGAAAAGCTTTTCTGGATGTAACAATAAGCCCGTACATCATTTTCGCAAGTGATGTACGGGCAATATTTATTATTTCTTTATCTGTTCGGCAAGCTTTTTGCCGTATTCTCTTATTTCAAGCACAAAATCTCCGTTTGCTTCAACAAGACAGCCTCTCTTTTCGAGGAATTTCTTCTCCCCTGTCTTAAGCAGCATAATAACAAATCCGCCTATTATTGCGGAACCTATAATTATGCAAAACAGAGGTATTCTGCAGGTGAGAAAATCTCCCGAACGCAAAGGAAGAGTGAAGCTCATATAGATTTCACCGCGTTCAAAAAGCTGGGCATATGTATAGTCAACTGCACCGTATGTGTAATTACCTGTAGCATAACGGGGCAAAGAGCCGTCGGTATATGCTGTGTTTACTATACCGAAAAGCGCTGTAAGAAGTCCGCCGACCGCGGAGCCGGCCATAAGTCCGGGAATTACCGTAAACGGGCTTCTCATTGCAAGAGGCATTGAAAATGCCGTTGTGAGCTTTATGTTTTCAAAGAAGGCATTGATAGGTCCCGAGGTCGCAAGGTTCATATCGTCTGTGTCCGTGTGACCTTTTTTGAAAATCTTGCAAAGCAGAACACCGAAAAATGCTGTCCAGCCCACACTTATGAAGCAAACACTGTAAATTGTTATAAGCTGTGCATTTCCCGTTGCAAGAAAGGATGCGGTTGCAACAGAAAATGCGGCGAGAGAAACGGGGCCGATAAGATCAAAGCCTACCATAAGTCCCATAATAACAGCAGCAGGGATAACATTTGCGGAGGCAACGGATGTTAATAGCTCCGAAAGTCTGTCTGCAAGAAGTGAAAACGGAAGCTCAATGCCGTATTTTACAAGCACAAATGTTGTTGCGGCAGAGGCTACGGGAATAATAAGAATCATTACGATAAGGTCAACACCCTCAATAAGGGTAAGACCTTTAAGGTCATCGGGAATAAGCTTTATCTTTTTTCTTAAAGAATTAAAAAGCTTGTCAAGCTTTCTGCCGATTACGGGCTTAAGCTCAGTCCAGCCTATATACAAAAGCTTGATAAGCAAAGACAGAACAACAGCCATGATAAGATATCCCATATAGCCTATTGCAGTAGCCGATGAATAATTTGCAGGGGTTGCAAAGAAGCAGGGATACATATTAACAGCATCTGCCGTGGGTGCAGCAAAGTGAGCAAAATATATACTCAGAGCAAGTGACGGTGCTACGGCAGGAAGCCCTGCAATAAGATAGGAAACAATAAGTGCGGTTACTATAAAGAAGAAGTCAGTTGCCCAGAACAGAACAAACCATAATGTAGGCTCATTCTCTGCACCTGTGAGTCCGAAGATATGGTACTGCTGAAACAGATTCTGAATTACAAAAAAGAAGCCTGCTCCCAAAGCACCGAACAGCTGTACAATAAAGGTAATTGCAGTTGCTCTGTAAATCTTACTTTTTACATCCGTATAAAGTTTTTTCATTAAATATCCCCCACTATAATTTTTAAGCCCGGGAAGTATTAAAGCTTAATCTTAGCAACAGCCTTTTTAACTTTCATAGGCTTTTCATCATATGCTCTCATAGGTCTGTGTGCTTCTTCGGGGAAAATTATAACGAAGTCACCGTCAAAAAGTGTGGCAACAGAACTTTTTTCGGGATTTTCATAAAAAGCTATGTCGCCTTCTGCCATATTATCCTCTGTAACGGTCATTGCGGCATTATCTTCACAGTCAATACATTCCTTGCCTTTTACCATAAACTGAATGTCAATATACTTTGCGTGTGCTTCGTATTTACATTCTGCTTCAACCTTGTTTTCATATTCAGCCAGGTTTACAAAGCACTTGTCGCCGTTTATGTCATATCTCTTGTTTTCGCTGTTCTCGTCAAGTGAAGCAAGGCACTCAAAAGCTGCCTTGAATTCGGGGTGGAGTGAGTAATAAAGCTTTGCATTTTTAATGTTATCAACTATCATTTTTTTCTTCCTTTTCTTTTTAACCTATATATTTACAGGCAGCAAGAGCTGCTCCTGCACCGTCTGAAATGGCTGTGCTTATCTGACGGACAGCCTTTGTACGGCAATCACCTGCCGTGAAAACACCGGGAATATTTGTAAGACAGCTTTCATCTGCTTTGACATAACCGTAGCTGTCAAGCTCTATTAATTCTTTAAAGGGCTTGGTATCGGGAATAAGACCTATTGCAACAAACACACCCGAGCAGGAAATAAGCTGTTCTTCTCCTGTTTCGGTGTTCTTTATTTTAACACCCGTAAGCGAGGAGTCGGCTTCAAAGCCCGTTACAACGCTGTTGTATATAACCTCAATGTTTTCGGTTGCGAAAACCTTATCAATACCTGTCTGTTCACCTGTAAGAACAGAAAGATTCTGCACAATAATAACCTTTGAGGATGTTTTTGAGAGAAGCAAGGCTTCCTGTAAGGCTGAGTTTCCTCCGCCGATAACTGCAACGGTCTGTCCTTTATAAAAATCTCCGTCACAAACGGCACAGAACGAAATTCCGTTACCGATAAGCTCCTCTTCACCCTCAACACTTAAATGACGGTGAGCGGCTCCTGTTGCAATGATAACTGCCTTTGCTTCAAAATAACCGTTTTCGGTAATAACCTTTTTTGTTTCACCTACGGTTTCAATAGCTGTTACGGTTTCCATTTCAAGCTCGGCACCGTGAGAGAGCACCTGCTCCATCATTTTATCGGCAAGCTCATTGCCCGAAATTTCAAGAAATCCGGGATAGTTTTCAAGCTTCGGGGAATATGTCATCTGACCGCCGAAAACTCCCTTTTCCAGAACAGTAACACTCTTTCCTGCTCTTAAAGCATATAATGCGGCTGTAAGTCCTGCAGGACCTGCGCCTATAACAATTAAATCTACCATATTTACACCGGCTTTCAATTACTTACTGTAAATATTTTATTACATAAGTGTTCCAAGGTCAAGAAAATAATTGCAACATAGAAAACAAATTGCTATAATATTACGGGAGGTGACAAAAGTGTTTATACCCGATTATGTGAATGAAATTTTATCCGTGCTTGAAGCCAACGGCTTCGAGGGCTTTATTGTGGGCGGCTGTGTGCGCGATGCTCTGCTCGGCAAGGTGCCGAATGACTATGACATTGCAGTTTCCTCCACTCCCGAAGAAACAAAAAAGTGCTTCAAGAATTTCAGAACAATAAATACGGGAGAAAAGCACGGCACTGTCACCGTTGTCAATAAGGGAAAAAATCTTGAGCTTACCTCCTTTCGGGTTGACGGTGAGTATAAGGACAGCCGCCGTCCCGAAAATGTTGAATTCACCCGTTCAATCGAAGCCGATTTATCAAGACGCGATTTCACTGTAAATGCTATGGCTTTCAATGAAAAGTCACTTCTTGTTGATATTTTCGGCGGACAGGAAGACCTCAAAAATAAAATAATACGCTGCGTGGGTAATGCAGATGTGCGCTTCTCGGAGGATGCCTTAAGAATTATGCGCGCTGTCCGTTTTGCAAGTCAGCTCGGCTTCACTATAGAAGAAAACACGGCACTAAGTATACACAAAAACAAGGCTTTACTTAAAAATATCAGTGTTGAAAGAATTTTCGTTGAGCTTAAAAAACTTCTGACGGGTAAAAATGCAAGCGAAATATTAATTCAATACCGCGATGTGTTTGAAACGGTATTACCCGAGCTCAAAGAGCTTTCCGAAGAAAAATACATTGAAAATGCAAACGCTGTAAGCAGGGCATCAGACGAAATCACGGCATTTGCGGCATTGACAGCATCATTATCCGGCGAAAGCATACAGGCAATATGCACAAGGTTAAAAACAGACAAGCATTTCAGGAACACAGTATCGGTACTTGCTCAGTACATTTATGAAGATTTTAACAATAATCTGAGCATCGTACATTTTGTCAATAAACATTCTATTGAAACAGCACAATATCTTATTTCATTAAAAGAATGCTTTTCGCTTCCGACTGAAAAAATAAAAACCGCCGTTGAAGACATAAGCAACGGCGGCGTATATACACTTTCTCAGCTTAGTATAAACGGAAACGATTTATCCCTTATGGGAATAAAAGGCAAGGCTATTTCCGAAAAACTGAATATGCTGCTCGACAAGGTTATCCTCGGAGAAATACCGAACAGCAAAGAAGAACTTAAGAAACTGCTATAATATTCAGTTTTCAAGGTACATTTACTTAAAACGGAAAATGCTGTATAGCGTATCTTTCTTTGAAGAGAAAATAAAAAAGCCGATACATAGGTAGCACGAATAAGCGGGAGCACTGCTCTCGCTTAAATCCGATGTTCTATGTATCGACTTTGAAATTCAAAGACGGGACTGTATAATCAACCTTCTCTGCCAACAGACCGGTGGCATTTGTGAAGGCGGTGGCATAAGCCACGAATGTTATGTTTTAACACATCTTCATATTAAGGTGTAAAATGTCGAAATTTCGAAATATGTTGTTATAACAGAATAAATGTTCGTTTGTCAAGAGTTTTTTTATTATATTTTAGAATGTTTTTAAGTGGTGGTTAAAGCAGCCACTTCTGAATCAAAGTTTTCTTCTCTCTCAAGAGATAATCATCCAAAGCAATGGAAAGCGATCCACTCAATTATATAACGAGCTAAGTATAAGCAAAATATCCCTAAAATTTAAAATATTTTTATAAAATGAAAGATTTCAATAGAAAGTTATATTTATATTTTTATAAAATCTTGATAATTGGTGGTTGATTATGGTAAAATATATAATGTAAAAGTATTTGCAAAAGGTGTGCCTTTTGGCAAGTCTCGATATGTTAATGATAGATAGTCTTGAAAATTATAGTCGGATAATACTATGGAGAGTGGTTTAATGGTTGAACTACAAGAAGAAATCCGAATAAAAGTTCTTGGTTTTCTTAACACACATGGATTTCAATGCTCCGAAGAAGCTGACTACACAAAAGTTCTGTTAACATTGTTTGATTTGAACCGAAAATGGATACCAAGCAAAAGACGAACAGTTGTGTATTCAAAGGAATTGAAAGATAAAATAGAAAATAATTTTTCAAATGATATCGTTGACTTGATTCGCTTTTTCGAAGTAAAGTTTAGCGAAGGAGAAAACATAAACAACCATTTAAGTAGAAATATTTTTCTTTTTGAAAAATACGATAAGTTACTTAACCAATGGAATGTTCATCACCTACATCTGTGCAAAGACGAAGCAAAAAGTGACTTTGAAATGCGTAGTAATCGAAGCGATATGTATTTGCTCTTTTTAGTTGATTCAGAAAAAGCGTATTTCTTGGATTGTTTTCCACACCTTAAGGGCGATGAGTTTGCAGATTTAAATTTTATTGAAATTGTTTTCAACAATAAATGGTTAGATGTAGTTCCGTTGATAAAAATGGATCATGTTGTAAATTTGGAATTTGCAGTTAGAAACAAAGAAGATATTTATCAGTTTTGGGAACACAATGTAAATGTGACTGCCTTTGAATTTGAAAACGAATATTATTCTGTTGGAAACGGAGTAACGCTTTCCGGCAACAATCTTTCGGATATGCGTACAGTTTGCGACTTGAATAAAATTCTGTTGAAATATTCCCAAGATGAAACCTTTTCGGTATCAGAAATAACCGTTATGGAGAATGACAGTATTTTAAGTATAGTCTTTGATCATTGCGGGGTTGAGAAAAACATCAAAATAGATGGCGATATTGGCCTTAATTGTTTTGAATTATAAACTGCGAAACTTTGTTTTAGGAGGAAATAAAAATGAAGAAACTATCAAGGATTTTTGTTCTATTCGTTTTTTGCTTACTTAGCGCTATAATGATAGTCGCAAATCCCGTGACCGTGTCTGCCGAGGAAGCCACCGGGCTTTATTCCGGCACTTGCGGAACAAATCTAACTTGGGAGCTTGATGACGCAGGCACGCTGACCATCGGTGGTACAGGTGCTATGTCGACCTATTCCAAAGGCTATGCCCCGTGGTATGCTTATAGAACCCAAATTACTAAAATTGTTGTTGGTGACAACATAACAAGTATTAGTAATGGTGCGTTTTACGGATGTTCCTCCCTTGAAGAATTAACCATACCTTTTGTAGGAAACGATCAGTCTGTCGGAACCTCTTCCTCATATTATGTGAACCATTATCCGTTAGGATATATGTTTGGCACATCCAGTTATACGGGTGGAACAAAGGTATCTCAGTATGCTTCTAATGATTATCTCTCTGGTTCGAAACTTGTATCAGAAAAATATTCAAGTGCCACTTATTATATCCCATCTACCCTAAAGAAGGTAAATATAACGAACTCTAAATACATATTCAGTGGCGCGTTTTCAGCTGAAAGCATTTATAATCCATTAAACATTACTGAAATCACGCTTAACGAAGGAATAGAGTATATCGGTTCGTATGCATTTTCTTGTGAGATCACAAATTCAATAAGCAATCTGGAAACCATTAATTTGCCGAGCACCCTTAAGGGCGTAGGCGGGTATGCATTTTACAACTGCGG
>JAZNOZ010000012.1:0-10255 GCA_045589395.1 Acutalibacteraceae bacterium
TCGACCTGAAATCAAAGAATTTTCAGATGATTTTTGGATGTTGAGGGTGCCGAAAGGCTGACGCCTTTCAAAGCCGAAACGCCGAAAAGCGCTGGAAAGGCTTGATTTCAGGCATGGTTCGGATTATTACCGTCACCCTAAGCTTCAATTGTCTGTATTTTCCCTGACAAAGCATCGGACATATGCTTTCAGGTCAGCACAGTGCTTTTCGGTATGCGCTACTGAAAAAGCAGAAGCAAAATATACAGTATACCGCCGGGGATTTCCCCGGCGGTATGTTAATATGTGTTAAGCTTTATCCGAAAACGGGAGCATCGTAGTGAAGCGTACCGCAATCACAGTATTGCTGAATGTTTCAGAGTATGTCAGGAGCAGGAAGCTGTGCAGACAACGGACCGTCGTAAAGCCATACGGCACAGGCAGCGAGAAAAAATCCCCATCCTTCCTGTGCAGGAGGGATGGGGAACGGATAGATTTTTATTTATTTTTCCAGCACAAAAGTAGTTATACTTCTTGCAGGTAATGTCTGATTCTTTTCAAATGTACCGTCGAAAACCTTTTCGCAGTTTGTGTCTTTGTCTGTACGGTGGATTTCCATTTCATTATAGCAGCCCCACAGCCTTATGCTCTGTTCGTTTTCGGCATTGTTTATAAGAACTATAACGGTTTTTTCTCCGTTAGTGAATGCTGTTGAGGCTATCTGTGAGTTTTCTTCAAAGCTGTCAAGAACGCTTATTCTTGTCATTCCCGCTTCAATGAAAGAGGTAAACTGCTTGAATGCATAGTATCTGTTATAAATAACAAGCTCACCGTCTTTTATCTCCATAAGACCGTCACCGTTTACGGCTGTCCAGCTCTGCCAGGATACGGCATTTAGGAGATTTAAGTCTTCTATAATAACATTTGCCATATGAATACCGCTGTCAATGGTGGTTGAATCTATCTTCAGGGGCAGCTCGCACCATTCGCTCATTTCAAATTTTTTGTCGGGGTACTGCTCTTTGAATTTTTTGCCTGTTTCGGCTTTAGCAGCCTTGTTACCGTCGAGCCAGTAGCTGTGCCCTGCAAAGGAAGCGCATACGCTGTTGAGAGTTTCATTTGCAAAGAATTTGTCAATAAGCTCGTAGTGCGGGGCATCCATCTGCCCGCTTTCGGGACCGCTTAATTTATATGTACAGCCTCTCTCAGCCATTGTTTTTGCAAACAGCTCAAGAACTGCTACCGCTTCATCTGTTGTGTAGTGACAGCCCTCCTGACCTACCCATTCACCGCCCCAGCTCCATTGAGGCTCGTTTATGGGAGATATAGCAGTTACGGGATATCCCTGTTCCGCAAACCAATCGGCAATAGTGAGAACATAGTCAACAAATGCCTGATAGTTTTCTTTTGGGAGATTTGAGGTATCAGCAGTAAGCGCACCGCTGGCATGACCGCTTTTTGTCATTGAAAAGTGGGGACTGTTACAGAAAAGTATTACCTCACTTGCGCCGTATTCAATAGCGGCATCAAGCATCTGTCTTGCGTTTTTGTCGCGCGTGAAGTCATATTCGTATTCGCCCGTTTCCTCGTTGAAAACATAGAAGCTTTCGGTTCTTCTTGTTGTATCCCATATGCGTGTTTCGGGGTTTTCCGCTTCACCGCCGCCTATGTTATAACGGAAAATATCGAGCCCCAGTCCCGTTTCCTTGTCATAAAGCAGACGCGCAATTTCTTTTGCTGTTTCCTTTTCATCTATTGTCTGTGCCCACCATGCAGAGCTTGTGCCGAAGGTTTCAAAAGTCTGTGCCGTTTCATATTCATTCACTGCAATCACCTGAGTTTTACTTGTTAATGTCAGCATATTAAAGCCGAACGGAATAATTGCCGCAAGGACAACGCTTAAAAAGCTTTTTAACCAAAGAAACATAATTTTCCCTCTCAGTCTTTTTAATTTTCAATTATCTTTTTTGCAAGAATTATTGTGTCATTCACAAGCTGGGGTAAGGTTTTTTCGGCTGTTCCCGCAACGAGAATGTCACAGCGGTTTACGGGCAGAAGAATTTTTTTGGCGTCACTTTGTCCTACCGCATTTGCCGCTCCGGCAGTTATTTCTCCGAGCAGCGCATCAGCAACAACTATTCCTACGGGTCCCACAATAATATCCGCCTTACGGGAAGCCACCTTTATTGCATTTTCGCCCGTTGCGGCATTCTTAATTCCTGCCTTAAGCATATTTGATGTGGCAATGCTGTTTGTTCCAACAGCGGTTAAGATACATTCGGGAAAGTGCGATAAAAATGCTTCACAAAGAAGCTTTCCCAGCTTTCCTCCCTGACCGTCAATTATAAGTATATTCATAGTGTCCCCCTGACAGTTTTATTTGCAAATTTTTTGCAAATAAAATATCGCTTAAAGCTTAAATATCGCTATTGCCGAAGACAATAATATCGCTCTGACGAAGTCAGAATATCGCTTAATTCTTCCAATTATGTATTTCGCTTACCTCGTCAAGCAGATTATTATAAAAATCCTCTGCGTGTTTTTTTCGTTTAAGGGCAATTTCTCTGCCCTTTTCGGTATAAAATCTGTCATAAAGCCGCTCGAGCTTGAATTTATATTCGGCAAAGAAGGTATCGTCCTTTGCTGAGCCGTCGTTTATCCGGGTATCACTTATAAGAGAATAAAGAGGTCTTCTTGTTTCTCCCGAATAGACTAAAGTACGCGCAATACCCAAAGCACCTGCAACATCCGTCTTATCTGCATCAAAGAGAATTTTCGCTTCAATGCTTTCAGGCTCACGGTCATTTCTGAAGCGGTGAGTTAATATGCACTCCGATACTTTTTCGGCAAAATCATCACCGAAGCCGTTTTCTGAGAGAAATTTATACGCCTTTTCGGCTCCCTTTTCGGCGTGACAGATTTCAGGGTTTTTCAGCTGCTCGGGTCTTGCCGTATCGTGCAGCAGACATGCGGCAATAAGTATATCTCGGTTCACATTCCCGCAGAAGTCAGCGATGTGCAAGGCAGTGTACAAAACTCTGTATATATGCTCCTTATCGTGTGCCGAATCCTTTGCACATTCAAGCATATAAGCTTCAATAAGACTGAAATTTTCTTTTGTCATAGCTTACGAAATAACGGTATTTGCTGCTCTTGTGCTTCTCACAAGTCCGAGGTATGAGTTGCCCTGATTAAGCTCAAGAGGATTGCCGTAGATATCGAAAAGTTTGATAGGCTCTGTTTCGGCAGTCTTTGTCCAGGTGATTTCCTCGTATGTGCCGCCGCTTGCATAAATGCCCTTGCCGCCGTTTTCAAGGAGCATTTCCTGATGTCCCTTTGCGGTTTCAAGGCTTACAATATCGGTGTAAAGAATAATTACATTCTTATATGCGCACTGAATACCCTGATCGTCAACTCTGGGATTGCCGTTTATGAGGGTATCATACTTTCCTGTTGCAGTATTATAATTGAATGTATAATTATATGATGAGGAATAAGAAATTTTCATACTGCTACAGGGATTTGCGGAGAGGATTCTCTGAGTAGCGGCAAATTTAAAGGGATTTACATAATTTTCATTGTGTACGGTGCTTATTCCTGCATATGCAAAAGAGTTTCGCAGCGATGAGCCCTTTGTGTAGCCTGTGTGCTCACTTGATACATTTCTTGTTTTATCTCTGAAAAAGCACTTGTGATACATACCGTCACGGCGGGGAAGTGCATCACCGTATTCTCTTATCTTTTCATAAGCAAAGGTGCTGCCGCCCCAGTGTACAAAAATAGCATTGAAGCCGTATGCAATTTCAACAACATCGTGTCTTGCGCTTCTTGTAGGACCTACCTTTTCAGGTATGTGGTCAGAGTTTGCATATAACCATAACATTCTGGTAATACCGCCCTCAACCTCGTATTCCATAAGAATATCGGGAGAGGTGAGTCCCCACTGAGGTCTTGCGGCAGGTGTGTTTTCAACAACTATTGCAACCATACGGTTGTTCTGGTCTGTGTACAGTGCATCATATTCGCCCGTTAGAGGATTTATACCCGCGGTGAGAGTGTCAACGGTTGTTTCTTCAACGGCGGTGGTTTCCTCGGTGGTTGTTTCGGGAAGCTCAACTGTCATTTTGCATGCGTTGAAAACCGTCATAACGGATAAAAGAATTGTGACTGCCATAAAGACTGAAATAAATTTTTTCATATTCTGCTCCTTTTTTACAAAAAACAAACAGGTTGTTTTTTTGTCGCTTTGAGAATATTATTACATAATTAAGTCTTTTTTGCAACTGTTTATTATTTATACAATTATAATATATATGATTTTTTGTGAATTTAAGAAAAGCACTTTATTTTTTGTTCGGTTTGTGTTATTATTTTATTTATTTCAGTGAAACACTTTTCAGGAGGCATAAATATGGAAAACACTCAGGCAGAAAACAAAAAGGTTGTTTTAAGCTTTGTTCAGGCATCGGGCACACCCACGCTCGGCAATTATCTCGGTGCATTCAAGAACTGGCATAATATGTCACAGGAGAACAACTGTATTTTCGGTGTTGCCGATTTGCATGCAATAACAGTAAGAAGTCAGCCCGCAGATTTGCGCCGCCGTTCTGTTGAGATGTATGCAATGCTTCTTGCATTAGGTCTTGATCCCGAAAAGAATATTGTTTTTCTGCAAAGCCATGTAAAGGACCACGCGCTTTTAGCATGGGTGCTCAACTGCTACACCATGTTCGGTGAAGCTTCAAGAATGACACAGTTCAAGGACAAATCCTCAAAGCACGCAGATAATGTAAATGTAGGCTTGTTTACATACCCCATTCTTATGGCGGCAGACATTCTTCTTTACGGTGCAGACTGTGTTCCCGTAGGCGATGACCAGAAGCAGCATCTTGAAATCGCAAGAGATATCGCGGAACGCTTCAACGGTATATACGGAAATGTGTTCAAAATCCCCGAACCGTACATAGGTAAAAAGGGCGCGAAGATAATGTCACTTCAGGAGCCTGAAAGCAAGATGAGTAAGTCTGATCCCAATGTAAAATCCTTTGTTTCTCTCACAGACTCAACAGATGTTATCGTGAAGAAAATCAAAAGTGCGGTTACAGACTCGGAAGCTAAGGTCTGCTACAGAGAGGACAAAAAGGGTATAAACAACCTTATGAACATCTATTCCTGCTGTACGGGACTTGATTTTGATGCAATAGAAAAGGAATTCGAGGGCAAGGGCTACGGAGATTTCAAAGCCGCCGTTGCCGAAGCCGTTGCAGAGGAAATCAGACCTCTCAGAGAGGAATACGAGAGAATCCTCGGGGACAAGGCATATATCGAAGCGTGTGCAAAATCCGGTGCCGAAAAAGCCCAGCGCCTTGCAGACAGAACAATGAGTAAGGTTATGAAAAAGACAGGCTTTTACCGTATATAATATATAATGTATAAAAAGACCTCAATTATCGATGATAGTTGAGGTCTTTGTTGCATTTTCGTCTTCGGTTGGTAGGGAACGATGCCCACATCGTTCCGCCTGAGGAGAGGGTAACTTTTATTTACACGCATCTTTTGTCAGATATAATGCTGAAATTTTTGTGAAATGGTTAGAATTTGCTTTCTACGGCACGATTCGGGCTCTGTGCCCTACCGGTCAGACCTTTAATTTTGTGTAAACAATTAACTGCCCCGATTTGTGTTGACAGCATAAATCGGGGCAGTATATATTAAAATGTATTGTCAATTGTCTTTTTCAATAGTGAAAAGGTCATTTGGAGAGCAATCAAGCACCTGACACAGCTTTTCTATTGTTTCAAGCTGCAGTCCCGTGAGAGTGTTGTCACAGATGTGGTTGACTGTTTTGTATGTGGTCTGCATTTGTTTTACAAGCCAATAACGAGTTTTGTTTTTACTGTCAAGCAATTGCTGAACATTCATTTTTATCATATTATCACCGGATATATTTTACCACTGATGAGCCAATTATATAATTAACCTGTTGGTAGTATACCAAGGGGTTGACTATTTTTAAAAATGGTATATAATAAAAAAGTGAAAATACAAGCTGAATGTGTATATATTCGGTTAAATTCAGGAGGTATTCGTATGAAGATTTGGAAAAGGATTTTAAGTATAGCTCTTGTTGTTCTTATGTGTCTCACAGCCGCCCCGCTTGACGGCTTTGTTGACATAGAACTGCCAGAGCTTGATATCGGCGGCTGGCTTGAAGAGGTGGGGGAGGTTTTTGCGCCGAAAGCAAAAGCGGCAACAGAGGGGTATTATACATATACTGTGTCAAACAATAATGCAGCTATTACTGATGTCAATACTTCAATCAGTGGAAATATCACAATTCCATCAACGCTTGGTGGTTATCCGGTGACAACAATTGGTGATTATGCATTTGATGCTTGCCTTAGTCTTACACGCATCACAATTCCTGAAAGTGTCAAAACAATAGGTAAATATGCTTTTAGAGATTGCGAAAAGCTTAAAAGCATTAATATTCCTGACGGTGTAAACCAAATTAGTAAAGGTACATTTTGGTATTGTCATAACCTTGCAAGTATCACAATTCCTAACAGTGTAACAGCAATTGGTGATTATGTATTTGAAAATTGTTATAAACTTACAAGTGTTACATTGCCAGATGATTTGAAATCAATCGGCAAACAGGCATTTTATGCTTGTCATGGACTTGCAAGCATTACTATTCCAAAAAATGTGACAACAATTGGTATTGATCCTTTTATAGGATGTGGCAAACTTTTGAGTATCAAAGTTGATGAAGACAATCGTTGGTTTTCCAGTGATGACTTTGGTGTGTTATTCAATAAGAATAAAACAAACTTAATAAGGTATCCTCAAGGTAACAGTAGAACAGAATATAAAATTCCTGAAAGTGTAACAATGCTCAGTGATTCTGCATTTCGGGGAGCAAGTCATCTTAATAGTGTATCAATTCCGAATAATATAACTAAAATTACAGATGATTGTTTTGGTTATTGTTCCAATCTAAAAAATATTACAATCCCTGATAATGTAAGTTCAATCGGTGAGTTTGCATTTACTGACTGCGATAATCTTGTAAATATTGTGATTCCAAATAAGGTTACATTGATTTCGACAGGAGTGTTCAACGAGTGCATTAGTCTTACGAGTGTAGTAATTCCTGATAGCGTAAGATCAATCGGGAGAAGTGCGTTTGATGATTGTGATAGTCTTATAGATGTATATTATACAGGAACAAAAGACCAATGGTCTAAAATTTCAATTGATAGTTATAATACATCATTGACAAATGCCAATAGGTATTATAATTATAATAAGGAACAATTTCCTGACAGTTACAACTTTGAAGAAGACAGTTATAATTTTCCAAACTTAAATTTTACAATAGATGTTGAAATTTATAAAAAGCTTTATGGAGATGTCAAAGGAACACAATTGCACAAGAAGTACGAAAAAAAGAGGCATGGTGCTTGTTTTGGATTGGTAAATACAACTGCATCGTTTATCAATAATAGAAATCTCCTTTCTACATTTTCATACTCAACTATTGATGCTGAAACAGAGCAACAAATAACGGTAATTCCCGAGAATATAAATAGCATAGAAAGTAGTTTTCTGTCAGCATATGAATCTTCCGAAATTGGTATAAGCTTATTTGATTATATAAAATATTCTCATCTACTCCAATATACTTCCGAAGTAATCGAAGTGCATGATTCAAATAGAAACAATCTTAAAGGACTTTTTGATGCTGTTTCGGCTTTTGTTGCTGGCAAAGGGCAGCCAGTAAGTATATATGTATATAATACAAAAATGTTTAATAAAGAAGAGCATAAGCATGAAATATTGGCTGTAGGTATAGCTGAAAAAATAGACGGTTATCATATCAAAATTAATGATTCGAACCATTGTTACGAACTTTCAGATTTTATTATAAGCAAGGATTTTTCTTCATGGGAATATAAATTGAATAAAGAACATGATGATGGTTCAGCATATTGTTATAATTCTGAAAACGGTGGATTCAGTTATGGCACATGGGCTGATTTTACTTATGATACTATTTGGTCTGCAAATAGTGCTGATAGCAACAGATGTCTTGTTGTAATATCAGAAGAAATTGTGATAGAAAATAATGTATTAGAAATCCCGGTTGGGATTGAAAGTGATACAGAAATTGCAATATCAGATTATAAAGCATATTGGCTTGATGAAGATATTGCAACAACGAAGATAACAGCAATTAAGGATAATACAGAGGTGTCGATATCAGATAACAATTCATCAGTCAGTGTTATTCTGGATTCAAATGAAAATGCCGTTTTTTATGTTGATGATGATAGCACAAATAGCGTAAGTTGTTTATCAAAAATTAATGAAAATGCAAATATTGTCTTTACTTATGTCAATGAAAAGGGTGAAATAGTTGCAATTACCATCACTGGCGTTGCAAACGGTGATAAAGTTACAGCTACTGAAACAGAAAACGGTGTTCAGGTAACAGGCCTTAATGATATTGATGTTATATATGAAACTTCGGGCGGTAAGGTTGAAGCAACAGCAGATGTCAATGACGGTTCAACTGTAAATATCATTGTATGCGATGAGGATAATATGGTTGAAACCGATTGGCAATGCAAGCATACAGATACGAATCACGACGATATTTGTGATAGTTGCGGTAATACTTTTGTTGTCGGACATAGTTATGAAAAAACTTCGGTTGTTGAGCCTACCTGTACACAACAGGGATATACAATATATGCCTGTGTATGCGGTGACAGCTATAATGCAGACTATGTGAAAGAAAAAGGACACACAAAAGAAACAATCAAGGGATATTCTGCAACCTGTACCGAAAACGGCTTATCAGACGGGGTTAAATGTGGCACCTGCAGTGAAATTCTTGTATCACAGCAAACTGTTTTTGCTCAGGGACATTCCTGGGGTGACTGGTATGTGGTTGATGATTCCGTAAAAGAACGCAGATGCTCTGCTTGCTCGGAAACCGAAACAACACAGCTTGACTGTGACTGTAACTGTCACAGCAGCAGTCCTTTCTTGCAGTTCTTCTATAAATTCGCGAGATTTTTCTGGCAGCTCTTTAATATGGAGAACAAAAGAATATGCAACTGCGGAAAAGCTCACTGGTAAAAATAGTTAATTTCAAAACACACCCCCGGAAGTGTATACGCACTATCCGGGGGTTAGTATTTATTATATATATTACATTATATATTACAAACAAAAAACATGTCTGCCGATATGGGAAACGACTGTTCTCGAGCGTATCCAGGAGTTGGTGGCTGTATTGGGATTATAATAGTATATAGCGCCGCCCGTGGGGTCCCAGCCGTTGAGGGCATCCTGTGCTGCCCGGCGTGAGGTGGCGTCGGGTGCAACGCTCCAGTTACTGTCGCGTACACAGTCAAATGCACCTGCCTGATATATAACACCTGCTATGGAATCGGGAAATGATGAATGGGCAACACGGTTGAGCACTACCGCGCCCACGGCAACCTGACCTTTGTAGGTTTCTCCGCGCGCTTCGGCGGCAATGAGCTTTGCAAGAAGATAGGTGTCGGAGGAGGAAAAGCCGTTTGAGGATGTAAGTCCTAAATACAAAAGTGTGGTAGGTCCTGCAACACCGTCTGCGGTTATGCCCACGGATTTTTGAAATGCTCTGACTGCTGACTGTGTTCCCGTGCCGTAGATGCCGTCAACAGCACCCGAGTAAAAGCCCAGGCTTCTGAGCTTGTTTTGTATACGGCGCACCTCTTCTCCTTGTGAGCCGAGTTTTGATAATGTCATTTCTGCAGATATTCTGTCACCAATGTACTGTGCCGTGCCGGGATAAATGAATGCAGAGAAGATAAAAAGGAAGCATAATGTGAGAGAAAGTACAATTTTTATCTTTTTTGCATTCCTGTTTTTTTGATGCATTTTGTGTTCAACTTCTTTCGATTGTGTTGTATTGATATACAAGTATTATTTCTCAGAAATTCAAAAATAATATAACAATATATTGAAAATAGTTGTCAAAATTGTAATCAAACACAATATATTGTATATTTTTGGAAAAGTTTAAATTTTGAGAAAAATAAACAAAAAAAGTTTAAAAAAACTGTTGACAAGCACAAAAAGTTGTGTTAATATATGCAAGCACTCGGGAGAGCGGAAGCGCGACTGAGAGCGAGGAGCTAGATAAAGCGCAACGGGAGTT
Source organism: Acutalibacteraceae bacterium (assembly GCA_045589395.1). Taxonomy (GTDB): domain Bacteria; phylum Bacillota; class Clostridia; order Oscillospirales; family Acutalibacteraceae; genus RUG806. The sequence continues at coordinate 10,199 of JAZNOZ010000012.1, forward strand.
GGAGCTAAAAAAGTTTCGAAAAAAATAAAAAAAGTGCTTGACAAGAGTAAAAAGATG
>JAZNOZ010000013.1:0-2454 GCA_045589395.1 Acutalibacteraceae bacterium
TTGAGTGCAAAACAAAGGAGATGATATTTTGTCGCAGGACAACAATCTCAACACTGCATATACCGATGAACAGTTAGGGTATGTGTATGAAAACAGACGCTATGTGGGTAAAAAAGAAACAATGGGCTTTGTTTTGTGGGATGCGGCTCAGAGTCTTAACATCAACACCTATTCCACAAGATTCATCACCAACATAGTAAAAATTGACCTCGGTTATCAGACAATCGTTAAAACAGTCAACAGCATATGGGACATTGTAAACGATGTTTTCACGGCGGCTATTGTTGAAAAAACAAGAACCCGTTGGGGTAAGTTCAGACCTTATCTTTTAGGTCTTGCAATTCCCGGCTGCATCGCAACTCTGCTTTACTGGTTTATGCCCGTTATTTTTCAGGGCAAGGCAGCAATGTCTGCAACTAAATTTGTATTCTATCTTGCACTCGAAATTCTCAGAGAGGGTGTAGGCACCTTCCAGAGTATTGCAAGAACAGGACTTTTAGCCACGATAACGCCGCACCCCGTTGACCGAACAAGGCTTATCACTATAGCAAACTTTGCTTCGGGCTTCTTCGGAGAAAAGCTCCCCGAGCACGGAATGACAATTCTGCTTGACCTTATAGATAACAAGGTTTTCAAAACCTCAATGTCGCACGAAAAGCAGCTTATGGGTGCTTTTGTCGGAATGGGTGCCGCAACAACACTCATTTCCTCGGGTATGTCCTTCTGGTTCTTTATGAATTCCAAGGAAAGAATTATGCAGTCCGTAAAAACACCGAGCATAAGAGATTCGCTTCGTTCAATTGCAAACAACAAGCCTATGCTCCTACTCACAATTTCCGATTTCCTTGCGAACTTCGGCATTTCGGGCAGTAAGCAGGACTATTACATAGATGTGCTTCATTTTGCATCAATGACTTTAGTTGCAGGACTTCCCGCAGCACCGCTGTCCCCAATTTCATATTCATTCGTTCCGTGGTTCAGACGAAAGTTCTCCTCCCGTCTGCTTTACATTGTAAGCCGTAATATTTCCCATTTCCTGCATATTTTTGTATTCATTTTCGGATGTATCGGCTTCAACCCCAAGACCTTCAAGGGTGGTCTTTACAGAAAGAAGCTTCCCATGTTCTTTGCTATGGCTCTCTGGGAGCTTATCTGGACTATTTTCTACGGACTTATGTCAGTTATCGGCACCGAGCTTTACAACGAATCAATGGACTATTGCGAATGGAAGAACGGCTACAGAACAGAAGCTATGACCTCTGTTGCGAAAGGACTTGCTTCAAAGGTTTCCGCTTCCGTCAGCGGTGTAGTTACAACGGCACTCAAAAAGATGGTAGGCTACGACCAGGGCGCATACACAAAGGGCGAGGAACAGCCTGACTATGTTAAGTTCTATCTCTTCGCAATGTTCACCATTGTTCCCGCGATGACAGGCACACTCGGAATCATCCCAATGCTCTTCTATGACCTTCACGGAAAGAAAAAAGAGCAGATGTACGCTGAGCTTCTTGCAAGAAGAAAAGAAGCCTCCCTTGCAGCCTCAGACGGTGACCTTGAAGCAGTTGCCGAAATGGAACAAAAGCTCAAGGACAGCAGAACATTCAAATAAAATTAATTTCTCATAAAAATAAGGCGTTGTGTACAAGCACAGCGCCTTGATTTTATTGAATAAAACAAAATTTCATAATCCCCTTTTCAAAAGTGTGTGTGTGGACGCGAAGCGTATTTGATTAAAATTAATATAACTATTATCTTTAATTTAAGTTTTTTTACACACCCCCGTAAGGGGGGTTCATTCTTTGATCATTTATTAACTTCTTAAATTATTGAATTATTCCATTCTTCTCATTCTTTTCTTTCTTATCATTATTTAATAGTTGCCCTTTGCCTGCCCTTTGGGTGCCCCTTGCCTGCCCGAAGCCTGTTGGTTGCCTGTTGGTTGCCTGCTGGTTGCCTGCTGAAATCCGAACAGGTACTCTTAAAATCTGTTGATATATATAGTTTTATCGGACTTGCAGATTTTGTTATAGTTTGCAGACTTAAAGAAAACAAAAAAATTTTCATGCTTTTTTTTCGATTAATTCCTCTTTCGGGGAGAAATCCTTATTTATATCATCTATAATGCAATCAAAACACAGCAAAGGAGAAAAGCTATGAATAAAGCCGACACCTACATTAGGGTGACGGTAGCAATCCGAACCATGCCTGAAATCAAGCCTTTTCAGCGCTTTTCGGCGTTTCGGCTTTGAAAGGCGTCAGCCTTTCGGCACTCTCAACATACAAAAATCATCTGAAAATTCTTTGATTTCAGGGCGAAGATTTTTTATCGAGAGGATTTTTGGCAATTCAAGGCAAAGACGCAGCCAATCCTTGCGGATTGGCGAGTATTTTAACAAAGAAGTGGCGGAAATCATCCGATAAAAAACACGGTTCAGATTACTACCGTCACCCTAA
>JAZNOZ010000014.1:0-101858 GCA_045589395.1 Acutalibacteraceae bacterium
GGTTTGCACAGGCCCTATAAGGGCCGCCTGCTGGCTCGCCGACTAAAAGTCGGCACAGAGGTTTGACATCGCATTACTATTTCAAGCAGCCGCTCTCGTGCGGCTGTTTATTTTTTGCTTATTTATTCTTGTTACCCGTAGACGGGTCTATGTACTCTTTGAGTGATATTTGATCATTTGCAAAATCTTCTTCCAATTGATTTTGGATGTAATTTTCTATCAGTTTCTTATTTCGACCGACTGTATCTACATAATACCCCCTACACCAAAAATGGCGGCTTCCGTACTTATACTTTAAATTTGCATGTCGGTCGAAGATCATTAATGTACTTTTACCCTTGAGATATCCCATAAATTGTGCTACACTTAAGTAAGGTGGTATCGACACTAAAAGGTGTATATGGTCTTTACACGCTTCTGCTTCTATGATTTCTACACCTTTTTGCTCACACAATTTTCTTATTATCTCCCCGATATCTTTCTTCAGTTTCCCATATATTTCTTTCCTTCTGTATTTGGGTGCAAATACTATATGATACTGACATCTGTATGTTGAGTGGGATAATGTTTTTATTTCGTTGTTACCATCTTTTTTAAACATGTTTTTAACCTCCTTGTATTTTAGTAATGCGGCTGTCAAACCATTTCTATTATACTCGGAGGTTAATCTTCTTTTCTACTTTTTTGTGGCTTGCCATTGCTCGCCACATTTTATTTTTACTAAAGCATTTTAATTCCCCCGGTAGAACCGGGGGTTTTGTCTTTGCTGAAGACCAATTAGAATCCGAGGTTTTTTGACAGCCTCGGATTTTTTGACTATTTATTCATTTTTTCTAAAGATTCCTTTGCCTGTTTTTCAGCCATTTCGGCTTCCACATCAAAACCTCTGCTGCGATGTATATCTGCAATTTGCATATATACCGAATAAGCTTTTTCGAATTCCTCTAAATCCTCATGCAGACTTGCTATGCAATAAAGCTCATCACAGAAATATGTGCCGATTTCTCCTGCTTTTTTGTAATATATCAATGCTTCATCATACCTTTTAAGCTGTTTGCAGAAATCTCCGCCGTGAATATACATATGCCAGTCATCGGGAAATTTTTCGATTGCATTTTTGAAGCATTGGTATCCCTCTTCATGTTTTTCAGCAAAGCTTAGTGCTACAAGAAGATTGTCTGTTGCAATCGGGTCAAGGGGATTTGACTTTACTTTTTCTTCAAGCTCGGAAAATATTTCATCTTCTTTTTTTAATAAAAAGAACATCCATATTCTCTGCATACAGGCAATTCTGTAGTTCTGCGGATCGTCATTCGGGTTATCGTTCACTGCTTTGTCATACCATTCCACCGCCACATCTCTGCAGTAGTTCATCATATACATATGAATCCAACCGTATGTCCACTTATCCTGTGTTGATAATTCGCCCTCTTTTATAAGCTTGAGATATTCGTTTCTGCAATTCATAAAGTCCTCGGGAGCACGCGATTCTTCATAAACAGAGGAAAGCCGTTGGGCGAAGTTGGCGTAAGCTACGGTATTTTTCTTGTACAAATCATCCACGGTAACTTCATACAGTCTTGCAATTTCAGGTAGAAGCAGAACATCAGGCAGAGTTGTACCGCACTCCCAACGGGAAACCGTGTGAGAGCTTACACCTAAAATATTTGCAACCTGTTCTTGAGTATAATTTTTAATCAGACGGAATTTTTTTAAGTTATTTGAAAATACAGTGTTCATTCAGAAAAGTCCTTTCGTTTATTTGGGAAGCTTCCGATTTAATTATACTTGTTTTCTTTACAAAGTCCATATCGCAGAATGTGACCTGACTTGCAATATATGTTCAATGTTAGTACGACTTACTCAAAGCTTTATAACTGTATCAAGGCACAGTTCAAGTGCAAAGGAAAAGGAATCTCCGCCCCAATTCCGTTCATTGTAGTTCTCAACATCAGCAAGTGTATCGGCAGTAAACAAAATACATCCCCATACTGCATTTCGAAAAGAAGCACATGCCGCAAGTGCAGAGCACTCCATTTCCACAACTTCACAGCCTTCCTCTTTCCTGTAGGTTACCATTTCTTTGGTTTCGCGGTAAAAACCGTCTGTTGTCCATGTTATTACCTTACGGTAATTCAGTCCGTACTCCGCAAAAGTTTCTTTAATTGCTTTTAGAGCAGTATTGTTAATTTCAATGAATCGTGACGGCTTCATATAGTGATATGATGTTCCCTCATCCCGCAATGCTCTATATGGAACGATAAAAACATTTTCTTCAAAATCTGCAAGCGCACCGCAACATCCGCCCGTAACGATTTCACGAACCCCGTAACCTATTAACCATTCCAATATCTGAACAGCAGCTGCAGCTCCGACAGGTGCCTGACAAAGGCAAACATCTTCTCCTTTGTGGCTGATAACATATACAGGGTAGTCCTTTGTTTCGGAAGTAAATTCACCAACCCTGACTCCGTTATGTGTTTTTGCATATTTTTCAATATGCTCATCCAGAAAAGCGAAAACGGCTTTGCGAGGCAAATTAAGATTTAGTTTTTCGTGTGTCGGAACAATAACTGCTTCTTTGTCTGTGTCAAATTCAAGAATAGGGATTTCATTTTTTATTATCATTGTTTATTCTCCTTTCTCAATACATCAAGTGTATGATGTGACATACCAACCAAATCCTGTCTTTCACAGGTTTTGAAATGATATTTAAGATACAGGTTATAGGTTTTGTTATCCATTTTATCTATTGCTTCACGCATATGAAGAGCATAGCCGTCAGTTGCAAGAAAATGAAGTCTTGTTGTATTCAGATATTCGGTCAGCTCAAATATTTCTTCTTTAGTGTACAGCTTAAAAATTCCGTGCGGAGGAAAATATGTTTCAAATGTTTCGGTATTTATAAGACCGTTTTCTATGCTATACTGCACCTTATTGTTTTTGAAAATACCCGTTAAAACAGAAGGATCAACCATACAGTATGCAACAAAAACAAACCCCCCGTTTTTTGTGATTCTCATCGCTTCCGACAGAGCTTTTTTCTGTTCTTCAAGTGTATACAAGTGATACATCGGACCTAATAAAAGCGTTATATCGTAGCTATTATCGGGATATTCGGCAAGATTGATTGCATTTCCCTGTCTTATACTGATTTTTTCATCAGGCAGAGTTTTAGATTTAAAAATCTCAATATTATGATCAATGAGCTCAACTGCATCAACCTCAAAACCTTTTTGAGCAAAATAATGCGAATATCTGCCCGTAGCCGCACCGATTTCTATGATTTTCATATCGTCTTTCAGATACTTTTCAATATATTTCACGGTTGTCAGGAATTCGATTCTTCCGTACTTCGTTAAAAGGCGTGAATCCTCATCAATACGGTTATAAAAATCGACAAGATGATTGTCTGTTTTTACAGGTTGCTTTTTGAAAAGTTTCTTTTTGATTAAATCAAACAATTTCATAACAATTCTCCTTTAAAAAATATAAAAAAATAAACGGTGTAAGTAGCTGAAGATACTTACACCGTTATAAACATATGGAAATATATTTTTATCAATCCCAAAATGAATATAGAGGTATAAGCCCGCTCAGTAATGACTGATAGTCATGCTGTGCAAGCCAATTCATATCCATATCAAAATTTTTGAAAAGATATGTGTTCATAATAATACCCCAAAAAAGAATTTTGACAAGAATAACATATAAAAATATGTTTGTCAAGTTTTTCTAGCTTTATCTGTTCCTTTACAAAAAAACAACTTAATGTAAATTTGATTACTATCTATTGAAAAAACTTAATCTGAATGATACAATAAAAATATAGTAGCTATTTTTTGAGTACTAGTCTGCTATATCAACAAAGAATTAAGGGTGATGAGAAAATGTGTTCAAAAATAATTGCGATAATAATGTGTTTGGCTTCTTTTTTACCTGCTCCTTTTACTCAGTTCTTTTCTGAAATGGAGCTGAAATATGAGCTTTCACAGGGAAATTATGAAAGTCCGTATATCATAAGACCTCTTGAAGATATAACGGTAAACGGTGTTTCCGTTGATAATTATGTTATTGTTATTCCTGAAGGTGAAAACGCGTTGTTTGCAAATGCCGCCCAAACTTTTAATAACGAGCTTCACAAGGCTTGCGGTAAAGAGATAGCTGTTACTGAAAATGCAGTTGAGAAAGCATTTATAATTAATGCAACGCTTAATGATTCGGCTTCTTTCAGTCTTAAGGTTGAAAACGGCAATGTTTATATCACCGGTAGTTCTATTGTCGGTATATCCAGAGGTATTGCAGCCTTTGCCGATGAAGTATTGCTCAATTCTCAGGGCAGCTATGATTTTGCAGACGGTTATGAATATAACAAAAAATTTACCGATTTTGTAACTTATGAGCAATTCGGTGCTGTGGGTGACGGTAAAACAGATGATTTTGATGCTATTGTTAAAACCCATGAATATGCTAATCAGAACGCATTAAGTGTTTTCGCAAAAGAAACAGCAACCTATTATATAGGCGGAGATGCAAAAACTGCATACATAAAGACAAATACTGACTGGTCAACCGCCCGTTTTATAATTGATGATACAAATGTTAAAAACAGAAGCTCGTGGATATTTAATATAGCTCCTTCAAAGGAGAGTGTGAATATAACAGGTAAGGTTTCTCCTCTTAAAATTGATGCAGAGAATATCGGAACTGTACTTGAAAGTAAAAGCCTTGTTGTGCTTACGGACTCAAATGTGAAGAGATATATCCGAAAGGGTGCAAACCAGAACTCAGGCAGCAGTCAGTCTGATGTTATACTTGTTGATGAAAACGGTAATATTTTACCCGATACTCCTCTTATATGGGATTTCAACGCAATTACGGGAGCTACTGCTTATCCTGTTGATACAGAAACATTAACCGTAAAAGGCGGCAGATTTACTACCATTGCAAATACTGCACCCTCTGAATATACTTATTACACAAGAGGTATTCAGGTCAGACGCTCAAATACTGTCATTGACGGTATATATCATGATGTCATAAACGAGGGAAAAACAGGTGCACCCTATTCTGCTTTTGTAAGCCTTTCCTGTTGTGCTGATGTAACAGTAAAAAACGGGACATTCACAGGTCATAAAAAGTATGCAACAATAGGCTCCGCAGGAACATCCGTACAGATGGGTACTTATGATATAGGTGCTGCAACGGCTGTTAATGCAAAATTTATCAACTGCAAGCAGACAAACGATATAACAGATACTGATTATTGGGGTATTGCAGGTACTAACTATTGTAAAAATCTTGTATATGACGGCTGTGCATTTTCCCGTTTTGATGCACATCAGGGTGTGCTTAATGCAACAATAAAAAATTCTGTTCTCGGTCATCACGGAATAAAGCTTATAGGTATGGGAACTGCACTTATTGAAAACACAACTGTTATTTCAGCAAACTTTGTTGATCTTCGTGAGGATTACGGCTCAACCTGGAACGGAGAGCTTATTATCCGTAACTGCAAGTACTATCCCACGGCAGTGCTGAACAATATTATTAATGCAAACAATTCCGAGGACCATGATTTCGGTTACACCTGTTATCTTCCTCAGAGAATAGAAATTGACGGCTTATTTGTTCACGGTATCGGAATTGTTAATGTTTTCAATAATGTTAATCCGAAACATAATTCCAAGTCATACAATCCTGCATATCCCGTTGTTACTCCTGAGGAAATAGTTGTAAGTGATTTCAGCTGCCTGCCTTTCGGAAATCTTGTCGTTTCAAGCAACAAGAAAATGTTCGATGTTGAAATTACATATTGCAAATAAGTCATTTATAAAAAGAGAGAAACAGTATGATTTTTTCTAAGTCATCAACCGCCAAAAAAGCTATATCGGGAATTATAATTTCAATAGCTCTTGTTGTTATATTGGGAATTACTAATATCGTGCCTTATTTTGCCGTTATACCCGATATGGTCAAGGTTGGTATAGATTATATAAGTCTTGACAGAAATCAGAAATTCCCCGATAAAAAGGAGCTTGTTGAAGCACTTATCAAGGCGGAAGAATCTGTGCAGCATCCCTTTATTCTTGCAGACCGTGAAGATTTCCAAAAGGTAAGGGAAGAATATACAACAGACAGCTTTTCTGAATATACCGAAAAACTGACTTCTTATGTACTTTCTAATGCTGATGCTCTTCTTGATTTGAGTGTTTATCCGCCTATGGCGTATGTACTTGATGAAGAGGACAGTATTCTGCCCATATCCCGTGAGGTTATTAACCGAATGATCATTTTAGGCTATGCCTGGCAGGTTACGCGTGACGAGAAATATGCCGAAAGAGCAGTTTACGAGCTTGAAAAGGTCTGCAGCTACGATGATTGGTGTACCTCACATTTTCTTGCAACGGCTGAGATGGCACTTGCAGTTTCTATAGGATATGACTGGTTTTATGATTATCTTGACGATGATTTTCGCAAGCTTCTTGCTGAAAAAATATGGAGCTATGCTATAAGCTCTGCTCTTAATGACAATCATTGGTTTACCTGGTCAAAGAATAACTGGAACAGTATCTGCTACAGCGGGATAGGTATTGCCTGTATGACCTTCTCACAATATGACAGGGACGGTGCGGCAGAGTTTCTTTCAATGTGTTATGAAAATATGCCCATAGCTTTTGCAAACTTTACTCCCGACGGTGTTTATGCTGAAGGCCCCGGTTACAGTCAGTCGGGAATGGATGCTATAGTTAATTTTGTGTCAACCTCAAAGAATTTCTTTGGCACGGATTACGGTATGAGTGAAATTGACGGCTTTAAGGAGCTTGGTAAATTTCCCGTGTACATAACAACTCCCACAGGTGTGTTTAATTTCGGCGATAATAAGCCGAGAATGTGTTTTTCGCCGTCACTTCACTGGTATGCCGACGAGTATGACACACCTTTGCTGTCCTGTTATCAGATGTGGGATGAGCCGGGTGAGTTTACTCCCGACCTTTCTGAAAACACAGAAAGAAACGGCAGCGGCAAAGCGGCTGCACTTTCATTGCTTTGGTACAACAGAGAATATACAGCCGAAAGCTCAGATTTTTCGGATGAGCCTACCGTGCTTTATCTTGAATCCGATGCAGGGCAGGATATGGTGCTTATGAGAAGCGAATATCTCTCTGAAAATGCAAGCTTTGCAGGCATCAAGGGCGGTTATAACTTTATTAACCACGGGGATCTTGATATCGGTACTTTTGTTTTCGACTCTATGGGGGAGCGATGGGCAGAAGAATTAGGTCCCGGTCCTTATGATGCACCGGGTTACTTCCTTAACACTCCCGCAGGCGGAAGATGGAAGAATTATTCGAAACGCGCCGAAGGACAGAATACTCTTGTCATAAATTCTGCAATGACACTTGAAGACCAGTATGTTCTTGCCGAAAGCAAATTTATTCACTTTGAGCCGCGTGACGGTGGGGGATTTTGTACTCTTGATATGACAGATGCATACCGTATGAACGGTGCGTTAAATGTAAAGAGAAATTTTGAGCTTTATAATAATTACTCTTCTCTTAAAATTACCGATGAAATAAACTGTCTTATTAAAAGTGATATCTATTGGTTTATGCATACAAAAGCTGAAATTGACATTTCGGAAGACGGAAAAACCGCAATACTCACAATCGGTGACAAGCAGATGAAAGCTGTTTCACACTCAGACGGAACATTTTCCGTTATGAACGCTCAGGCTCTTAAAGGCTCTTTCGAATACGACGAAAAATATGAAGATATACATAAGCTTACAGTTAAGCTTGAAAATGTTAAGAAAGCTGAAATATGTATTTCGCTTGAGCCTGTAAAATAGGAAAAAATTAAAGTGGATATTCAACAAATAAGCGTTGAATATCCACTTTGTTATATATTAATTGTTAATCAGATTTCAGCCAGCCAATCAAAGGACTTTCGTCCGCAAACTGAATGCTTACCGTCAAAAACATCAATGTGAAGCTTATCCGCTGCACCTGCCAGCTCATATATCTTTTTGATGTTTTTGTGTGCGCTTTCGCTTGCTTCTATCGGGAAAAGCTTGTCTTTATTTCCTGATTCGATAAAAAGCTCCTTTGGTGCAAGAGCAGAAGCAAAATCGTAAATTTCGCCTGTTTCAAGTATACCGGGAATGTAATTGTCGGGACAGTGCCACATTGAAAGTATACTGTCTTTGAAAGTATTTACATATCCGCATACAACTGTTTTATATATTTTTTCATCGAGCACGGAAGAGTAGAGAGCCGTAAGACCTCCGCCCGATATGCCCATAAGGGATACCTTGTTACTGTCAACCGTGTCCATACTTCTCAGCACATTAGCACACATAAGTGCCTGCGAGATTCTGACACTTGCCGTTGTGAGTCCGTAGGGGAGAAGATGATGCGAAAGCTCGTCGCAGGAGCTTATATAAAAAGGCTTCCATAAATCAGATGTCAGTCTTGCTTCGCCGAAGCCGAAAAGCTCGGGGGCAATAACAACACAGCCTCTTTTTACAAGCTCAACAGCAAAATTCTTCTGATAATTATCAAGGTATCTGAAATGCTTTTTCTTGCCCTTTTTTGAAATGTTGAGAATCTGCCGAACTCCGTAGCCGTGACCGCAAAGCGCTACCACGCCGACAGCCCCTTTGCTGAGTTTTTTAGGTGTCAGCAGATATACGGCTGTATTCAAACCGTCACATATCTTAAGAGAATATTTCTGCAAAGTGTAATCAGGATAATTAAGAGGCTTTGAAGCCTTGATAAGTTTTGTTTTTTCGTTGAGATTGCAGATTTTTTCTACGGGGAAAAGCTCTTTTGCTTTGTCCCTGATTTCTTTTCCGATTGTAAGTGCTTCCTCTTTTGAAGAAGCGTTTTTGTAAGGCTCATTTTTGATTTTTGAGTACAGCCCTGACATAAACTCATCGGGAGAATATTGGCTTTTTTTCATAAAGTTACCTCACAAAATCAGAAAGTAATTTTTCCCGCTTCAACAACATTTCTGCTGTCTGTACCGATATAAACCGTGTATGAATCGTCGAGTTCCCACTCTGATATGTCGGGATTATAGAATTTTATATCTTCAATATCTGCCGAAACCTCAGCAGCAAGCGTTTCACCTTTGTTTACCGTAACACGGCTGAAGCCTTTGAGAAGCTTGACAGGTCTGTCAACGCTTTTGTTGTTACTGCCGATATAAAGCTGAAGAATTTCATCGCCGTTAAAGTCGCCTGTATTTTTAATGTTCAGGCTGACGGTGATTTTTTTAGAGTCATTCACAAGGGAAATGTTTCCATACTCAAATTCTGTATAAGATAGCCCGAATCCGAATGGGAAGTGCGGCTCTTTGTCGAGCTTGTCAAAAAGTGTATATCCGTGATAGTAGCCGTATTCTATATCCTTGTTTTTTGTGCCGAGATGCAGGAACGGCGGATAATCGTCTGCATTTTGTGCTATTGTGAACGGCAGCTTACCGCCGGGAGTAACATCACCGCTGAGAATGTCCGCAAGAGCATTACCGCCCTCAAGTCCGCTGTAAAACGACATAAGAACAGCATCTGCACAGTCAATCCAGTCCTTGATTATGTAAGCACTTCCGCCCATTATGTTGACAACCATTTTTTTGCCGAGCTTTGACAGTCCTTTTATAAGCTGTACATCCTCCTGAGGGATATGAAGGTCAGCTCTGTCACCGCCTGAGCCTTTCGGTTTTTTCTTTACATTGCCTAAGTTTACAAGGAATTCACCCTCTTGAAGCCAGTCACTTCCCACGCATACCAGAATGTAGTCGCAGTCCTGAGAAGCCTTTATTGCATCTGAAACCTTACAGCCGTTATAAAGAGAAACATTGTTTTCTCCGAAACGCTTACACATACCCTCGTAAGGTGTTATTGCATAGGGACTGAAAACATTGCTGCTTCCGTGGTCGCCTGTGTTCCTTTTGTTCGCATATCTGCCCACTACTGCAATCTTTTTATTCGCAGTTATGGGAAGTGTTTTGTTGTTGTTTTTGAGAAGCACCATACCTTTTGCAGCTGCTTCTCTTGCTAAAGCAATATGTTCTTTTGAAAGGATTACGGATTCAGGCTGCTTTTTATGTTCAGGCAGAGTGGATATAAGAGCCCTGAGTATTCTTGCTGCTGCTGTGTCAATATCCTGTTCTGTTATATCGCCTTTTTTGAGTTTGCTGTGCAAAACGGCATAACGGAAAAGATAAGGCATTTCCATATCCATACCCGATTTAAGACTTCTTACTGCATCGTATATGCCGTAGAAGAAATCGGATAATGTAAAGCCGTCAAAACCCCACTGTTCTCTGAGAATATCTGTGAGGAGATTTTTATTTTCACAGGCATATGTACCGTTGACTTTATTGTATGCACCCATTATGGACATAGCCCCCGCATCAATGCATTTTTTGAAGTGAGGAAGATATACCTCATGCAGAGTCCTTTCGTTTGCAAATGCATTTGCGCTGAAACGAAGATCCTCGATACTGTTGAGTGCATAATGTTTGGGACAGGCAATTATGCCGTTGTTCTGCATTGCTTTTGTAAGTGCTGCGCCCATTTTGCCCAAAAGATAAGTGTCTTCGCCGTATGTTTCCTGAGCTCTGCCCCACATAGGATTTCGCAGGAGGTTTATGCATATTCCTGCAAAGAGATTTGCATCAAGTGCGGATGCCTCTTTTGCAAAAACTTCACCAATGCGATATTCAAGCTTGTCGTCAAATGAAGCGCCTCTGAGCATAGAAACGGGGAAACAGGTGCACTTTTTCATAACAATGCCTCTCGGTCCGTCTGTAAACAGTACGGGAGGAATACCTAATCTTTTGCAGCCGCCTGCAGGATAGGCTTCACCGTTATAGAATCTGCCTTTAGTAAGGAAATTTTTTACGGTTACCCCCATAGCGTGTCCCTGAAGAAGACGGATTTTTTCTTTTACCGTCATTTCCTTGAGAAGCAAATCAGCAACTTCGCGTAGCTTTTCTTTTGTAGGTTCAGCTTTGTAAATCTGCATTGCCTGATTGAAAGTCATCATATTTTTTCTCCTTATGCCATTGATTTAAGCATTTCCGTTGTAACTTCATATCTTGTTTCTGTACCTGAAATATATCTCTCAAGCTCTTCAATCATATAGTAAGCCATTCTGTGTGTTTCATTGCCCATACTGCCTGCAATGTGGGGTGTTATAATGGCATTTGGACACCAGAATAAAGGATTTATATAGGGGAAATGTTCAATTTTAAGAACATCTAAAACCGCAGTTCTAGACGGATGCAGAATAAGATTTTTTGCCAGTGCCCATTCGTTTACCTGATCGCCTCTGCCTGTGTTTATAAAGGTGGAATGTTTCTGCATAAGACTGAAATGCTTATCTGTAAAGATATTTTTCAGCTCTTTTTTATTTGCAAGATGATTGCTTATAACAAGACATTTGCTGAAAATTGTTTCAAGGTCAGTAAGCTGCACACCAAGCTTTTCTGCTTTTTCTTCGCTGCAGAAAGGGTCATAGGCTAAAACTTCAATATCATAGTCTTTGAGTTTTTCTGCAACACCCGACCCGATTGCACCAAGTCCGATAAGCCCTGCTTTTATGCCGAAATTTCCTTTGCTTTTCTGTGTATGTAAAAATGAAGAGGGAAGAGCAATACGGTAACGCTTTGCGCCCTGATAAAAGCCTTTTGATGCAAGAATAATCTGAGATACCGTATATTCGATTACCGGAACGGCGTTTGCGGCGAAAGCACTGAAAACCTTTACACCGCAGTTAAGGAAAGGTCTTGCAAAATACTGTACCGTGCCGGCTGCGTAAAACACACATTTAAGCTCTGGCATATATTTTTTTATTTCTTCCTCACTGAGTGTCAACATTCCCCAGGTGGCAAAAGCCACATCGCAGTTGGCAAGAAATGCTTTGTGCTTTTCTATGTTTTTACAGTCAATAAGCTCAGAAGAAACCTCACCGTACTGCTTAAGCTTGTTTATCACTTTTTCGGAAAAAACAAGCTTGAATTTAGCCTGATTATTTCCGAGTAATGCTATCTTCATTTTAGTCACCTCAATAGCTTTTCAGTTTTCTTATGTCTTTGTAAAATACATTTTCACTGTCAAAGTCAACGAATTCAACCATAACAATGCCGTTGAAATTTTTTTCAATCAACTTTTTAAGCAGAGTGTCAAGATAATTTTTATCCTTTTTCCTGAATATCTGCTCTCTTTTCAGGTCGCGGTAGGAAATATGTACATTTTGGATAAAGTCAAAGGTTCTGTCAATTCTGTCAAGGTCGTATTCCATACGGAAATATCTTGACTGGAAGTATGTACTGAAATTCTCTCTCTGTAAATCTTTCTTAAACCGTAAAATCGCATCTGTGTTATTGTTGAATGTGTTATCGTGACATTCGGGACTTACTGTGAGTGAATATTTTTTTGCAATATCGCACATTTGCTTGGTGTTTTCAAGTAAAGTGCGGTATTCTTTGTATGCTGTTTCTTCGCTGTTCTTTTTGCCGAGCCATATTCTTACTGATTTTGCATTCATTATTTTTGCAATCTCACAGATTTGTTCCCATTTTTTCTTATCAAATTCGGCACTGTTAAAATAACTGCCGTAGGAACTGATTTTTATACCCTCGTTGTTACATATGGATTTAACAATGCGCGCCTCTTCAGTATTTGTGATATGTACATCGCCGCCCCATTCGATATAACTGATACCTGCATTTTTAGCGATTTCAATTACTTGTGCGGCACTTTTTTTTCTGAAAGTGACACTGCAAAGACCGAGTTTTAAGCTGTTCATTTTACGCCTCCAGAGCTGCTTCAATTTCCGCTTCTTTTGTTTTTCTGTATTCCTGAAGCTTTTTATCCATTTCGTTTTCGTCAAATTTAAAGAAGAACATAGGAATAGCCTGCAGTATAAGTCCTATAGCCCCCATTGCTGTGAGCATAAAGAAAATACCATTGAGAAGTGAAGTGTAGTTTACTCCGTCAATAATACTTGCCTGAACAGTGGATGTGATGAGCGGTTTGGTTACATTTTCAGTAAGAATTTCCATTTTTTCTGCATTGTAGCCTAAGATGTCAATGATTTGCAGCACAACAACATTGAAAACAGCAACTGCAATTTTGTAAAGGAGGCCCTTGAAAGAATAAACGGTAGCTTCAAGTCGTTCTCCCTTTTCCATTTCAACACTGTCTGTCACATCGGCAATTATGGAAACAATAAGCACGGTACTCATACCTACGGGGAAGTTTGTGAAGAAGCGCAGTACAGCATAAAGGATAAAACCGGGAATTGTGTTGTAGGGGACAACATAAATACCGATGATGTAAACAATAATGTTAGCTGCAGCACCGAGGATTGACATCCATATCCAGAGCTGCTTTTTTGACATTTTTTTAAGCAGGGGAGGAACAAGCAGCATCGAAAGCATATATGATGCACCGCTCATAACAGAAAGGAGTGTTGGAAGAATAGCAACAGCATCTATATTCGGATTCTTGCCGACAATACTCTCAATAAAAAGATTAATTTTATCCATAGGAAGAATACCAATGCAATTCCATCTTGCAAAGTATGAAAGGAAGATTGCACCGATATTGATTATCCCGTTGAATAATGCGGCAAGAAGCAGCATAACAATACGCTTGTCTTTAAGTATAATTCCGATATTTTTGGAAGCTTTTTCTTTTTTCGGGGGGATATAAACCTTTTCTTTTATTCCGAAGAAGGAGCCCATCATAATTGCCGCACCGAAAACGGCAAAAATAAGAGCCGACCAGAAGTAGCCCATATCGGTCATATCCTTTTTTCCGTTGCCGAGAAGGCCTGCCATTGTCCATATAAGTACGGAAGGAAGAATGGTACCGAGAGAGCCGACTGTGTTTGAAATTGAAACAGCTTTTACTCTTAAATCTTTCTGCGGAAAAACAAGGGGAGTAAGGCTGTTACGGGGGATTTCAACAGCTGTGTATGCTGTAATGTAAAGCAAATAAATAATGAGTATGTATATAAAATTACCTGCATTGCCTAAGTTGGTGCCGTCCTTTGTTATGATATTCCAGCTTTCGGGAAACCTGACGGGAAGGAAAAGCAGTGCTGTTGTAATTGCAAAAAATGCGGGAATCCACAAAAGATAAGGCCTGCATTTTCCCCATTTGGTTCTTGTACGCTCAACAATCTGTCCCATAATGGGGTCGTTGACAGCATCCCACACCTTTGTCCCCAGAAGTACTATGGAAACAAGTCCCATACTTAATTTGAGTACATCGGTCATATAAAAGTTGATTACAGTATAAACCGTGCAGTCAATAAAGAAAAAACCGAGGGGTAAAAGGGAAAATGCGAGAATTTCCCTGTTTGTTGCTCTTTTGATATCAATTCTTTTGTTTGCGGTCATAATATTTCACCTTCATTTATTTTGCTTAAATAATGTTCAAAGGGCTTCTGCTTACAGGGAACGGATGAAACCTTTACAAATTCGATTTCATCATTTTTTGTGACAGAAAGATAATCTCTGTAGTAAGTATTTTCTTTTACTGTTTCACCGTCTTTTATGAAAATTGCACCGCCACGGCTGCCTGTTTCAGGATTTTCAGAGATTATAGCCTCAAGAAGTGCTTTCATACATATAAGCATATCGCGGTCAAGATAGTAATCGGCAAGGCTGCGGTGCCTTTCGGGATAACTATCAAGAGTTGTTTTGATCTCACCGAGAAGTGCAATACAACCTTCATAATCTCTTTTAAATGAAGCTACCTGACTCATTTTCTTTTTAAGGAGTGAATAGTCTACAGATTTATCTTTTATAAAGTTATTTTTACTGTCGGCTTCGTCATACTGAAAATCTGAGTAAACTGTATTTTTATTACTTATATGCTTTGCCGCCATAAGACCGCCTACCTGAGTGTCATTGAGTGCAGAGCCGCCCGGTCTTGAAAGACCGAAGGTGCCTGCCGCTTCGCCGATAACATAAAGTCCTTTAATGTCTGTTTCAAAGTTGTTATCGGTATAAACACCGCCGTTGTTATGCTGTGCGCAAACTGCTATACGAAGCATATCTTTGTGTAAATCTATTCCTTGACGAAGATAAACATCAATAGCTTTGCTGTTGAGCTTTTCCAGTCTTTCTATCGGAGTATCAGCATAACAGTCTGTATCGGATATATATTTTTTTGCTTCATCTGAAAGCTTTTCAAAACTGAAGTTTTCGGGATTTTTTCTGTAGTCAAGAAAAACAGTTCTTCCTTTGAGCATCTCGTTATGTACAGCCATATCGATTTTTGAGCTTTCTTCGGCTCTGCTGTAAGAAAAAGGCCATTGATAGCCTTTCAGAAAAACATAGCTGTAAGCTTTATGAATGTCAGAAAAATAATCATTAAGAAATTCTCTTTCTTTTCCGTTATTATCAACAGAAACAAAACGGGGGATTACCTGCATAAAGCTGCCCGAAACATTCCATCTGAAATCAACAGAAGCCATACCGTACTGCCATTGCGTGAAGTTGCACATTCTGACACCTGCATCAATAAGCACGCCTGTCATACCGTGCTGGTAAACAGGATAAACGCTGTCTTTATAAATGCATGCAGGCGCACCTGTCGCGCATATTACATTTTCAGCATAAATATTTTCTTCCTGTTCGCTTTTAAGGTCGAGAACACGGACACCGAAACATCTTTTTCTGTCTGTGAGAATTTTTATAACAAGCTTATTATCGAGAAGAGGAGTTTTGTTTTTTTCAATAACAATCTTTTCGAGCTTCTCTGTCATAATTTTTGAAGTCAAAGGACCTACAGAAGTAGCGCGGAGTGTATTATCGTGGTCAGTTTTATAGCCGGGATAGGCCCCGAAAATGTCTGTAGGAAAGTTGACACCGTAATCACAAAGCCGCAAAAAGCATTTCTGAGAGTTTATTGCTTCAATGTACATTTTTTCTCCGTCGCAACAGCCGCCCGAAAACATATCAGATGCCATTTTATACGGGCTGTCGGGGGTGATACCGTCCATTGAAAGCTTATAATAGGTCTGTTTGTCGCTTCCGGTGTTTCTGGAGGTTCCCGCAAGACGGTTCTGGGTAACTATTGCAATGTCTTTGATGTCTTCACGGTACAGCCAGTCAGCCGCACTGTAAGCTGCCGCACCGCTGCCTATTATAAGACATTTGTATATTTTTCTCATAAGCGCCTCACATTAAATCCGCCGTCGCAGTCAATAACCGTGCCTGTGCAAAAATCAAAATTCCCCTGTGCAACTGATAAAACGCATTTAGCAACATCCTCAGGCTGTCCCATCCTGTTTATCGGTGTAATTCCATCGGAAATCAGCTTTTCGTATTTTTCCTTAACCTTTGAGGTCATATCCGTTTCGATTATGCCGGGCCTTATTTCAATAACGCTGACTCCATATTGTGCAAGTCTTGCCGCAAAAAGCTTTGTTATCATTGAAATTCCTGCTTTTGAAATGCAGTATTCTCCTCTGTTTAGGGAAGCTGTGTATGCGGACATTGAGGATATATTAACAATTCTGGACTTTTCGTTTTTGATAAGTAAAGGAGTAAGTGCCTGAGTAACAAAGAATGTTCCTTTTAAGTTTATATCCGTAAGAAAATCAAAATCTTCGGGTGTAATTTCAAGAATATCCTTTCTCTCTCTCGGTGCAACACCTGCATTGTTTACAAGCAAATCAATTTTCCCGAAAGTGGATTGTGCAAAGCTGAAAAGTTTTTGTCTGTCCTCTTCAACCGAAATATCGCAGGGGAGAAAAAACACCCTGTTTTCAAAAGTTTCTTTAAGCTTTTTTATATCGTCGTTTTCGTTTCTTGCAGTGATAATAACGCTGTAATTGATTTTCAGCAGTTCTTCGGTAATAGCCTTGCCGATACCTCTGCTGCCTCCTGTTACAATTGCAACCATAGCTTTCTCTCCTTATTTTTTCAAAACAAACTTGTTGTAATAGGGCATATATGTTTCGCTGTCCCTGATAACACAGCCGGAAACTGTGCCTGCGCGCATAAGAAGTGAGCATTTACTGCATTTTATGCATACTTTGTTTTTGTCAAGTTTTCCTGTTGACAGATAATCTTTGTAGAATGTGGGATAAGCGAAGGTCATTCTGCCGAAGCCTGCAAAATCACCCACACCGGATGAAATCAGCTCCTGGGCATATGCTACAGCGTTTTCACCCTCATAGGAGAGAGCGGAAACGGCAAATTTTATATCGGGGAATGAAGCCGTAAGCTCTTTTGTGACATCATATACACGCTTCATTCCTATTTTTCCGTCCTCAGGAGATTTAACTGAATAAGGACGGTTTATATGAGGTATCAGATATGGATTTCCAATAGTGAGATTGATAAATTCAATGCCTTTTTCACTAAGCTTTTCAATAATCTGTTTTGTTTGGGTAAGGTCGATTTCGTTGTTTTCATTCACGCCGAAGCCAAAGCCGTAAGGGAAGCAGTCACAGGAATTGAGTCTTGTTGTGACAAAGGCTTTATCACCCACAGCATTTTTTACAGCGTCAATACAATCAAAATAGAGTCTTGTGCGGTTTTCAAGACTGCCGCCGTAGCTTCCTTTTCTGTCAAATGCACTTAAAAGCTCATTGAAAAGATAACCGTGACAGCATTTAACATCAATACCGTCAAAGCCTGCTTCAAGAGCAAGCTTTGCTGCTTTTGAATACATTGCAGGTATTGTTGAAAGATATTCATCTGTTGCTACCGTAAACGGTTGATTTTCTTTTCCTTGCTCCCAGAGAGAGTTTCTGTATGCAACAATCGGTTCAGGTGTGCCGTGAGGCTTACTGTAGCGTCCGCTGTGAGTGAGCTGAACAATTATAACAGGCTCAAAGCCGTGAAGCTCTGCGGATCTTGCCTTGACGGCACTTATCAGTGACTTAAAGCTGTCAACGGTATGTTTATTTATGTAAAGCTGACGGGGATTTGCTCTGCCCTCATTGCACACGGCAGTGGCTTCAAACCATATTATGCCCGGAGCTCCTTCAGCAAAGCGCATATATCTGCGCAAAGTCAGCTTATCGACAGCTCCTTCAGTTGTTGAGTCACAGCCCTCCATAGGCTGAAAAAGTATTCTGTTTTGAATGGTTCTTCCGTAAATATCTATAGGTGTATTGAGTATGCTTTCCATTTCTTCACCTCATCTGAGTTCTCTATTTAATTTACCATTTTATTAATATAAATGCAAGGGATTTAAAAAAATATGAAACGCCGTCAGAGTTTTTTAGGTGTATTTACAAGCGCACATTGTTATATAAAAAATAATACAGACAACCTTTTCACCACTGTTTTTGTTGCGCATAAAATATAGCGGGAGGTGAATTATTATGTCAACATCATGCAAAAGTTGCAGAATCGGCTGTACTGTAATTGCAGTGGTTGCAAGTCTTATTATAGGTATAATAACGGCTTTTCTCAGAATAACCGCTGTTATTACGCTTACTCCTGCGTTTTTATGGGTGCTTCTCGGTATCTCGGTGGTATACCTTGCAGTAACTCTTATTGCAGGTGCTCTTTCCCGTTACGGTGGCTGTGGCTGTTTATGCAACATAATTACAGCACTGCTTACAGGGATTCTCGGTACAATATTACTTTCTGTTGTTTTTCTTGCCATTGAGTTTGTTGCTACCAGCATAATCGGTGCGATTCTTACAGGAGCGCTTTTATTTTTCTTTTCTCTTGCAGTAACTTCTACTGCCTGTCTTGTTCGCTGCTTCTTTAATTGTAACGACTAAAAAACGGATAGATATATTGACAGAATGTTATAATCAGTAAAAACCGAGCAGAGTACCACGCCAACAGGCGGGATAAAACTCTACTCGGTTTTTTCTGCCATATTATTTATCCCCGATATAAACATACAAAACAATTTTCAGTTTATATCCTCAAATAAGAGATTTATTCATCATAGATAAGTTTTGCGTATGTCCATGTATCATCAATATCTATAAAAACATCAAGAAGAAGCTTATCTTCAATAGCTTTTGTTGATTTTACTCCCCGATAATAATAACTGTATGTACGGTCAGTCATATCATAACCGTAAAATACATTGATTGTTGCATTATTGTCGTTTGAACAAAAGGTAACGATTTTATTCGGTTCACTGCAGCTACCGCCTCCGAAAAATGAAATTCTGTTATCATAAAGCTTATTCTTCTGAAAAATTATCATTGCGGTATTTTCTTTACCTTTTATAAGAAAAAAGAAAAAATCTCCCTTTTTTACTTGTTTGACAATTTTCGGTTTTTCGGATTCTTCATCCCAGAATCTTACATAGTGTTCAGCTTGCTTTATAATAGCGTTTTCATTATCTGCAGGAGCACTGTTAAAAAAATGATAAGTCGGATAAGCAAGGGAAATAAGCAAAAGAAAAATGAACATAAACGCTGCAACAATTAAAATCAAGTGTTTTTGTTTTTTTGTGCTCTTTTTTATTGTCTTTACAATTACTTCATCGCTGACTTGCGGGAAGCATTCTTCTTTGATTTTTTCTCCCTGTAAAATTTCAATGACAGAAACGCCGAGTATTTCTGACAATGAAACAAGAAGTGATATATCTGGTGCACATTTGCCCGTTTCCCATTTTGAAACCGCTTTGTCTGTTACATTTAATTTTTCTGCTAACTCTTTTTGAGTCAGTCCTTTTTCTTTTCTTAGTTCGTAAATAAATCTGCCTGTGTTGATTGTATTCATAATTGCCGCCTCCTTTGTAGCTGAATAAATTATATATTAAGATATGTAAAAAGTCACTCTACCTGTGGTAGAATGATGCATATAAATAAAGAATGAATGTTTTTTTTGGTTGTTTGTGTTAGTATATTCATATTTTGTTAATAAAAAGTTTTCTTGAAAAATGGAAGTTATTGATTTATTATAAAAACATATTGGCAATATGTTTTTTACATATGTCGGAGTTCAAAGAAGAGAGGAAATTTTATGAGTGCAATATTTCACCAGATAAGTTATAAGCTTATAAGTATTATTCTTTCAATTTTGTCGCTTTTCGGATATTCATCTGATTGTCTGAAGGCCGATAGCAGCGAATGGAACACTAACTACAAATATGTATTTGTTCACGGTCTTATGGGATGGGGCGAATACGATTTCGAAAATAATTTTATGCCTTATTGGGGTATGTTCGGTGGCAACCTTATGGAATATCTTGATAAAAAAGGTTTTGATTGTTATGCCGCTTCTGTTGCACCGACTTCAAGTGCATGGGACAGAGCCTGTGAGCTTTATGCACAACTTACGGGTACCGTTGTTGACTATGGTGAGGCTCACAGTAAGGAATTCGGTCACGACAGATTCGGTGCAGACTATACAGGAAAAGCACTTATTGATTCATGGAGTGAAGCCGATAAGATCAATCTGCTCGGTCACTCCTTCGGTGGTGCAACAGTCCGTCTTTTTGCAAGCATAATGGAAACTGGTTCTGATGCAGAAAAGGCTGTCACGAGCGAGGAAGAGCTTTCTGAATTTTTCAAGGGTGGAAAAGGGGACTGGATTTACAGTATAACATCTCTTGCAGCACCACATAACGGCACAACAGCTTATTGCTCAAGTGACGGTAACGATGAAATCGGTGCTTTGGATACAGCTGCTTATGATATGTATATCGACAATGCTTTTGCACTTAACAAAACAATAATAACATATGAGAATACATATTATTTTTCAATAGCCTGCGATGCAACAAAACAGAATGATGACGGAACATATTCACCGGTTAAATCAAAAATGGAATCTCTGTTTATCAGTTCTTCTGAAGAAATGGGAGTTTTTACAGGCGTTACTCTTGGAGGTTATGTTATAGATGAATCCTGGCAGAGAAATGACGGACTTGTAAACACAATTTCTGCACTTGCTCCGTCAGATGCTCCCACAACAGATTTTGATGAAAATAATGTGGTTCCCGGTGTCTGGAATATTATGCCTGTTTATGACGGTGACCATATGGCACTCCAGGGGGGACTGCTGAAAACAAACGATATCAAGGATTTATATGTTGAACATCTTAGTATGATAAATAAGTTATAATTAAAATGAAATTCAGGACTTTCGATTTTTTTGAAAGTCCTGAAATTTTTTGTTAACATTTTTTCACTCAGTATTTTGTTAAGACTTGCTCATATTAAACCACCGAGAACTGTACCGAGAGCCATTGCAGGTGCAACAGATAAATCAAAAATGCCGAAGCCTGTTGTTAATGCTGTTGTTGTAAGCTTTGAAAACGGAGAAAACAGGATAATAACAAGAGAACATACCGCTGCTGTTTTTGTATCAAAGGAAAACAAATATATTATAAGAGCAAAATTAATGCGGTCTCCGCCTATACCGAGTAAGGATGAACAGAAGGCAAGGGTAATTCCTACCGTAAGACTGACTAAAATTCCCTTAAAATTCTTAATTTTAATGCGATGCTTATTTTTTTATATAAATAATGACCGACAAAGTAAGAAGAGAAAGAATATTTTTTTGAAAAAACTGCTATTTTATCGGCATTGGAGCATCAACGATAAAAGCAAGTGCTTATCAGAATTTTCTCACTTTTAAAGCCTTATGGAATACAGGTTTTTTTTCACCTGCATTTACCATTTCCCTTGAAAGCAACTGCCTCATTTGTTTAATAATTTCAGTATATTTCTTGTTGTTGACAAGATTAGTTTTTTCCAGGGGATCATTTTTAAGATCATAAAGGAAGTCATCAAAATAGTGAACAGCGCTCGGTTTATGCCAACCAGAGCCGATTGCCCGCGCAGAATATTTCCATTCTTTTGTGCGCACAGCTCTGCCGATATGGGATTCGCTGATTTGTACAAAAATACAATCTCTTTCGGGAGTATCTTCTGCTTTTACCGGAAGAATATTACCCGAATAGCTTTCAGGAATATCTATACCTGCAAGATTAAGCAATGTTGGCGGAATATCAATAAGACTTACAAGACAATTCATTGTTTCAGATTTATTTATTGCGCCGCCGCCGAAAACCAGAGGAATATGTATACTTGAATCGT
Organism: Acutalibacteraceae bacterium; assembly: GCA_045589395.1. GTDB lineage: Bacteria > Bacillota > Clostridia > Oscillospirales > Acutalibacteraceae > RUG806. The sequence continues at coordinate 22,059 of JAZNOZ010000014.1, forward strand.
GACAACTGCGCTTATATTCAGCATTTCGTGTTTTAAAATGACAGCCGTGATCACTTGTATAAATAATAACAGTATTGTTGTATAATCCCCTTTCCTTAAGGGTGTTTACAAGCCTTCCCACATTTGTATCAAGTGAGTTTATTGCAGCTATATAATCGGGATATTCCTTTTTGTAATTACCTCTCAGAAAAGTAAGGTCATCGGGTAAGGGATATTCAAGGTATTTTTCTTTTATATCTTCAGGTCCTTCAAAATGTCCGCGGTCATTCTGATGATGTGGTTCAAGCTGTGAAATAAACATAAAAAACGGTTTATTGCTATTGCGGTTGTTTATATATTCAATTGCAAAATCATTTATTTTGTCTGCTCTGTAGCCTTGGAAATCTATTTTATTTCCGTTTTCATCAAAAATATATCCGTCATATCCGTGTGAAGTAAATTCAAGAACATCCGCCGCACGCCAGTATTGGTATCCGCCTTGTTTTTCTTTAGGAACAGCCGTTTTTTCACAGTGTAGACCTTTTCCGTGGAAACCGTCTGATGCAAGATGCCATTTGCCTATGTATGCAGTATCATAACCGTTTTCATTAAAATAGACTGCCAGAGTTTTAGTTTTTTCGGGTAAGGGAATAGCGTTACGGAAGCAACGGTTCTGGGTTGCAAACTGTCCTGTCTGTAAGCATGCTCGCGCAGGACCGCAGACAGGCTGACAGGTGAAAAAGTTTTCAAATATCAGTCCCTCTTCACCTAATTCCCACACATTTGGCATAAGCTCAGGTGTAAGTGTATCATAACGCTGTTGGTCGGAAAAATAGAAAATAATATTCGGTTTCATATCGGCAAGCTCCTGTATAATATGCACTTGATATTAATATAGTATAATTTGGTGTTTTTATCAAGTAAATTGTTTGTGTTTAGAAAAAATTTGTTTAAAAAGTATTCAGATTCTTTATTTTTTTTAAGTCTTATGATAAAATGGAAGACGGAGGTTGAAAATATGAAAAATTTAAACAGAAATTCACTGAAAAGCAAAGTTAAAAATACTATTGATACCGCAAAAAAATATTGGATAGTTCCGCCTGACGGTAACTATGTTGCCTACAAGGAGATTGGCGCTCTCAGCGGCGCAGGTTTCGGTGCACATTGGGCAACATTGTTAGCTTCAACAATCGCTCTTAATTCATCTAACTTTCTTGTCGGTGCGAGTATAGGGCTTAAGCCTGTTGATTTGCAGCTTATGCTGAATCTCGCTAATCTTATAGGTATCCCTTTGGGACTTTTCAGAAGCTGGTATTATGATAACCATAATCTTAAGGGTGGAAAGTTTTTGCCTTTTATCCGAATGACCTGTTTGCCTATAGTGCTCATTTCTCTTATATTTGTATGGCTACCGTATGAATATTGGAATTATATCACAAAGGTTGTGGTTGTTGAAGTTATGTATATTCTCCTGAACATCTTTTTATGTTTTTATAATGAGAGCTATACATATTTTCAGCAGATTATAACACCAAACAGTAATGAGCGTTCCAAGGTTATGAGCATTTCTCAGGTTATCTACTCAATGGCTCCCACAATAACAGGTTTTGCTTTGCCGACACTTGCAGCTCTTACATGGGGACAGGATAACATATGGACATACAGAATAATTTATCCGATTTTCAGTATAATCGGATTATTTTTAAGTAATTTCTTTTTTAAGCGTGTTAAGGAAAGGCTTATTCTTCCTAAAAGTAAACCTGAGCCGGTAAGAATTATTGATGCAATCCGTGAGGTTTCAAAAAATAAATATTTCTGGATTACACAAGCAGCAGCGTGGGTGGTTTTTCTTGAGTCGGGATACGGATATATTTTCGGCTGGGCATTTGTGTATTCCTCCGGAGGTGAGTATGCAGTATATCAAGGAACTGCAAATACTATAATCAGCAATGCCGCGTTATGGTCAATGCTTCTTACTCCGATTGCAATAAAATTTATGGGGAAAAGAAATCTTCTCATTACATGCAATGCCGTTAATATTGTTGTTCTTATTGTTCTTTATTTTACATATCACAGTCTTATATGGATGTGTGTTATCTGGTATTTTAATACCTTTGTAAATACCTTCTGGAATATAGTTCAGCATAATATAAGTGCGGATATGCGAGATTATCATCAATGGAAAACGGGTGTTCGTGTTGACGGTCTTTTCGGTACGCTTGGTATTATCGGCACTTTTATCGGTTTCTTTACAGGTATGTTCTATCCCACAATTCAGGAAAAAATGGGGCTTCAGGAGGGTAAATATAATGTTCTTTTGGATGATACAATAAGAAACAATCTTTTTGAAGTTCTTATTTTCTGGTCGATTATCGGAGCAGCACTTAATCTTATTCCTTTCATTTTCTATGACCTTACGGAAAATAAACATGAGGCATATGTTAGTGTGCTGAGAATCCGTGCAATGTTCGAAAATTATGCACTTGGTCTTCTTGACGATGATGATCTGAGAATAACTATGCGAATCATTTATGAGGCCAAAGAGCATTACGGGAAAACACCTCTTGCTCTCGATAAAACAGCATTGAAGACTGCAAAAAAAATGCCCAATACAACCGATGAAGAAAAATTATTGCGACTTGAAGCAATAAAAAAAGCAAGAGAATCTCTGAATAAAATAAAAGAAACCAATCTTGCTATTGAACGTGCTCCTGTTATAATCGAAGATCTTAATAAATTTTCCGGAGAAGCAGGTAAAAAGCGAATTGAACAAGCAGAAAAAGATTTGTTGTACGGAAAAATGTATTTTTATGAAAATGCAAAACAGGAGCTAAAAAAAGCAAGAAAGCTGCCCAAAACAACAAAAACAGAAAAAGAAATCCGTTCAGATACCATAAAAAATCTCCGGATAAAAAAAGAGTCTGCAGCTCTTATCAGAAAATACGGACAGGAAAATATTGTATGTCCTGATGAAGCTGTCAAGGAAGAGTTGCTCAACAGAGAAACATCCACCTTCTTTGAAAGTATGCGTGTCAGAAAAGAACTACGCCGATATCTTAAAGCAGTATCAATATATACAAGAGCAACTAAACCTTATGCTGATGCGGAGCTTCTTCTCAAACAGGCGGACTACTATGCCGATTATGATGAGCTTGAAAAAAGATATCTTGTTTTGTGTGCAGAAAAAATCTGATTTTATGTAAGGAGAAGCATAAAAATGAATAAGTATGATATTGCCGCTTTTATATGGCCGTCATATACGGGAGATGAGCCTCGCACGCGTATTTTCTGGCCGGAAGGGTATGGTGAATGGCAGACAGTTAAAGCAATGACAAATAAAGGCTACAAGGGTTGCCGTTGGCCTCGTATTCCTTTATGGGGATATGTAAACGAAGCAGATAGCAAAATTATGGAGATGCAGATTGACTGTGCTGTTTCACACGGGGTTAATGTTTTTATTTATGATTGGTACTGGTACGATAACAGACCATTTCTTGAAAACTGTCTAAATGACGGTTTCTTGAAAGCAAGAAACAATACCGATATGAAATTTTGTCTTATGTGGGCAAACCACGATGCAACCCATTTGTGGGATAAGCGTAATTCGGACAATGATCTTTCTACTGTAATATGGCGCGGAGCGGTTACACCCGAAATGTTTTCTCTTATATGTGACAGAACAATAGAAAAATATTTTTCCAAAGAAAATTATTACTGTATTGACGGTTGTCCCGTATATATGATTTTTGATATAGATAATTTTATCCGTTCCTTCGGCACGAGCGATGAATGTAAAAAAGGAATTGAAGAGTTCCGTAAAAAAACTGTTGAAGCAGGCTTCAAAGGACTTCATCTGCAATTTGTTCATTGGAGAAACCGTGTTTTTAATTGGCTTAGTGATGAGGATTCCCAAAAAGGTGTTTCTTCTGCCGAGATGTATGCTTTTCTCGACGCAGATTCGGTAACGAGCTATAACTGGGGCTGTTCAACCGATTTTGACGGAGATTATACTGAGATTACTGACAAGTATGTTTGTGCTATTAAGGAAGAAACAAAAAAATTGAACATTCCGTTCTATCCTAATATTTCAGTTGGTTGGGACAATAATGTAAGATTCAATAATTTTATGCCGGGAGTTGTTGAAAACAATACTCCTGAAAACTTTAAGACAGCCTGTGAAAAAATTAAAGCTTTTGCAGATGCTTCAATTACAAACGGCACAATGAAATCACCGTTTATTACTGTAAACAGTTGGAATGAATGGACGGAAACAAGTTATCTCCAGCCTGATGATCTTTACGGATATGCTTATCTTGAAGCAATTAAAGATGTTTTTATAAAGGACTGATTATGGCGAATAATTTTGATGCTGTTTATAATATAGCGTATTCAGAACACGAAAGACAGAAATTTGACTTATTTATACCGAAAGATAAAAAATCCGATACGGGAATAATACTTTTTATTCACGGCGGAGGATGGAACAGCGGGGACAAAAGTGCACATTACGGTGATGCTCAGTTTCTGTGCAATCTCGGGTTTTTCTGTGCAACAATGAACTATCGTTATGTTTCAGACAATATAAGTGTTTCTGATGAACTTGACGATATAACTTCTGCATTGAAGGCTATAAAAGAAAAATGTGCAGAATATGGAATTAATGCTCAAAAAGTGATTTTGTCGGGCGCTTCGGCAGGAGCACATCTTGCTCTTCTTTATGCATATACAAGACTGAATGAGGCTGAGATACCGCCCGTTTCTGCTTGTGTATGGTGTCCGCCGGTCAACTGTTCAGCGCCCGATTTTCTTTTGGGGATTTCAGATGAATTTGAAGATTGGAAATATGATATTCTTTCAAAATGCTGTGCATTTAAGCTCACAAAAAATGATTTTATGGGTGTTGAACAGCAAAAAGCTCTTAAAAAGATTTCACCCCAGAAATATGTTTATGAAAACAGTGTTCCTACTGCTGTTTTTCACGGGAAGTCAGATGAGCTTGTTCCTTTAGAACATATACATAATTTCATCAGATGCTTAAATGAAAACGGTGTGAAAAATGATTTTTTACTTTACGAAAACTCAGGGCATGCTTTAGATAAAGATCCTGAAATTTCATTGCAGGCAAGAATTATTATTGCAGATTATGCCCGAAAATATTTTTGATATCTTAACAGAAAGACAGAGAATAATATGAAAGATAAAATTTTTGATTATATAATTCACGGCGGTGACTATAATCCTGATCAATGGTTAAATACTCCCGAAATTATTGATGAAGATATGCGTCTTATGAATTTAGCGCATATAAACAGTGCAACCGTCAGCATTTTTTCATGGGCAATGTTGGAGCCCGAAGAAGGGGTATATAATTTTACCTGGCTTGATGATTTGCTCGATAAGCTTCACAAAAACGGCAAAGCTGTTATTTTAGCAACACCGTCAGGTGCAAGACCTAACTGGCTTGCGCAAAAATATCCTGAAGTATTACGAGTTGAAGAAACAGGAATTCGTAATGAATACGGGGTAAGACATAATCATTGCCTGACTTCGCCCGTTTACAGAGAAAAGGTAAGAAATATAAACAGTTTATTGGCTCAAAGATATAAAAAACATCCTGCGGTAAAGATGTGGCATATCTCAAATGAATATTGCGGTGAATGTCATTGTGATTTATGTCAGGAGGCTTTCAGGGAATGGCTGAAAAAAGAATATAATAATGATTTAAAAGAACTGAATTTCAAGTGGTGGAACGGTTTCTGGAGCCATCAGGTTACAGACTGGTCGCAGATAAATTCTCCCAAATTCAGAGGTGAAAATCATGTTTCTGCTATGAAATTAGCCTGGCGCAGATTTGTTACAGACAGCCATATTTCATTCTTCGAAAATGAAATTGCACCCTTGAGAGAAATAACACCCGAAATTCCCATAACAACGAATTTTATGAGATTGTATGACGGAATAGATTATCAGAAATTTGCTAAAAAGCTTGATCTTGTGTCATGGGATAACTATCCTGCGTGGGACAGGGGCTTCAATGAAGAAGAGGCTTGTAATGTTGCATTTGTACACGATGCTTTCAGAACAATGGGCGGCGGAAAACCGTTTTTTATGATGGAAAGCACACCGTCATTAGTGAACTGGCATCCTGTAAATAAGCTGCCGAGACCATTCAGGCAAGAGCTTTCTTCCATTCAGGCTGTTGCTCACGGAGCAGACAGTGTTCAATATTTCCAGTGGCGTAAAAGCCGTGGCGGTCACGAGAAATATCACGGTGCGGTAGTTGACCATTGCGGACACGAAAACACAAGAGTGTTTAAAGAGGTGTCGCATTTAGGCCAGGTTTTAGAAAAGCTGAATGATGTTGTCGGTGGCAGATGTAACAGTAAGATTGCTGTTATTGCTGACTGGGAGGAAAGCTGGGCAACTCAATACTTCTGCGGATTTAATAATGAACGCAGGGATTATTTTGATGAGTGCATCAAGTGGTACAAGCCGTTCTGGAAAAAGGGCATATCTGTTGATGTTATCGCAATGGATGACGATTATTCAAAATATGATTTAGTTATTGCTCCGTTCCTTTATATGCTTAAAGGTGGCACAATCGAAAGAATAGAAAGTTATATTAAAAACGGCGGTAATTTCGTTACAACATATCTCTCTTGTATGGTAGACAAGGATGACCTTTGTTACCTCGGCGGTTTTCCGGCTTTGAATCTGAAGGATATTTTCGGCATATGGGCAGAGGAAACAGATTCTTTGCCCGAAGGAATGAAAAACAGCGTATTATATAAAGGCAAAGCTTATGATGTTGTGCATGTCTGTGACATACTTCATTCAAACGGTGCCGAAGTGCTTGGGGAATACAATGCAGATTTTTATACGAGTACCCCAGCGGTTACAGTTAAAGCTTATGGAAAAGGCAAAGCATATTATGTTGCTTTCAGAAATGATGATGATTTTACATCAAACTTCTGTGAAGATTTGATTAATGATATTTCTCTTAAAGGCGATACCGCGATAAAATCGGAAAACGGTATCAGTATAAGAAAACGAGGAGAACTTATCTTTATAATGAATTTTGCTGATGATGCTAAAAAAGTAACACTTGACAGAGAATACAAAAATGTACAGTCAGATGAAAGTGTTTGCGGCGAAATTACGGTAGATGTTTGCGGTTATTTGATTTTAAGATAATAAAAAATTCACTGTTTATAACAGAGAGTGCAAAAGTGGATATTCATTTTTGCACCTTTTGTTATTAACTATTAAAATAAAGTGTTGTATTATATAATCACAAATCTAAAAAGATATCTGTTTGATATCAAAAAAGGAGCGTTAAATTATGAAAAAAGTGAATGTTTTTCCGTATATATTTGCATCCGTCGTGGCTTTGACGGTTTTGGGCGTGAGTATATATTTTTTTTGTCCTGCTATCAATATACATAATCTGCTTTTATGGATTTTAATTGATGTGGCACTTTTTGTTTTTGTTATTCTTGTACGGCTTGCAAAAGGCTATAAGGATTTCGGATTTGTTTCGGTCACAAAAAAAGCAAGTCCGAAGCATAAACGCAAAACAGTTACAAAATTCAATTTCCGTATAAAATATTATATAGCTCCGGTATTATTAACTTCTGTTATTGCAATAGCTGTTCTTATGGGCAGTACAGTATTTAATGCAACCTCATATGCGGAAATTATGCAAATAACAGAATCTGATTTCTCGGAAGATTTAGCTGAATCTGTAGAAACCGATTCTATTGCTTTGATGGACACGGCTTCTGCACAGATGCTGGGTGATCGAGAAATTGGAGCCCTTTCCGATGTTGTCAGTCAGTTTAATGTTTCATATGATTATACACAGATTGATTATAACGGTAAGCCTATAAAGGTTTCTGCATTAGAGTATGCCGATTTTTTTAAATGGATGAACAATAAAGAAAACGGCATAAAGGGATATGTTACGGTTGATCCTGTTTCAATGTCTGCTTCCTTTCAGAATTCAGAGGGAATGAAATATGTGCCGTCGGCGTTCTTTTCGGAAAATGCATACAGATACATCTGGACAAAATATCCAACATTGATGTTCGGTAATTTGCATTTTGAAATAGATGAAAGCGGAAAACCGTATTATATTGCTTCGATTTTGGAGAAAACAATAGCATTGTTCGGCGGAACAACGGTTACGGGCTGTGTTGTGCTTGACCCCGTGGGCGGTGAAATTGTAAAGTATGAGCTTGATGAGATTCCCAATTGGATAGATGTTGTTTTTTACGGGGATCTTATATGTGAGCAGTATAATTGGTACGGTATGTTCCGGAATGGATTTGCGAACAGTCTGTTTTCTAAAAAAGACTGTAAACAAGTTACAACATATTATTCAAGTGATGAAGAAGATATGGATGAAGCTCCCGTTTCAGACTACGGTTATGTTGCAAAAGACGGTGACATCTGGATTTATACAGGTGTTACATCTGTAAACGGTGACAGTTCAAATATAGGTTTTCTTCTTGCCAACGAGAGAACCGGCGAGAGCCGTTATTACTCAATAGCCGGTGCTGATGAAAAATCCGCTATGGCAGCAGCTGAAGGTGAAGTGCAGGAAAAAGGTTATCAGGCTTCATTTCCGTCTTTGATTAATATTGACGGACATCCAACATATATTATGGTGTTAAAAGATTCAGGAGGCTTGGTAAAGCTTTATGCAACCGTTAATGTAGAGCAGTATAATATCGTAACAACTGCAGTAACACAGGCGGAATGTATTGAAAAATATAAAACTGCACTCGGAATAGAAGTTGAAGAAATTGTAACGGATACAAAGGAAATAACTGCTACGATTTCTTCAATAAAATATATTGACATAGACGGAAATACATATATCTATCTGATTGATACAAATAACAATATATTCAAAGCGAAAGCAAGTGAAAATGAGAATATGCTGCTGTTGAATGTCGGAGACACGGTACAATTTTCTTATCACGGTAACACGATTGTTACTTGTGAAAAAGTAGAATAATAGCCAGATTAATTTAAGGTGAGTGTTATGTATAAAATAGAGCTTGGAAAAAGCGGTTTGAAAGTTCCTACAGTTGCAGTAGGCTGTATGAGAATAAGCGATATGTGTGAAAAGGAAGTTTCTGCGTTTATAGATACTGCGCTTTGCCATGATGTTAATTTTTTTGATCATGCGGATATTTACGGCGGAGGGAAAAGTGAAATACTTTTCGGCAAGGCAATCACTCCGTCAATGCGTGATAAGCTTTTAATTCAGACAAAATGCGGAATCAAACAGGGAAGCTTTGATTTTTCATATGAACATATTATTAATTCCGTTAACGGTAGTCTTGAAAGACTCGGCACTGAATATATTGATGTTCTGTTGCTTCACCGTCCTGATACGCTTATGGAGCCTGAAGAGGTAGCAAAGGCATTTGATGAATTGAAAGCCTCGGGAAAGGTGCGCCATTTTGGTGTTTCAAATCAGAATCCGTATCAGATTCAGCTTCTTGAATCTTGCCTTGATATGCCGATTTGTGTAAATCAGCTTCAGTTTTCCGTTATGCACGCACCTATGATTCAATCGGGAATCAATGTAAATATGTATAATGATTCTGCGGTTAATCGTGACGGGGGAGTACTTGACTTTTGCAGATTGAACAGGATTACCATTCAGCCCTGGTCACCGATGCAATACGGCTTTTTTGAAGGCTGCTTCATAGATGATGAAAAGTTCCCTGAGCTTAACAAAACACTTGAAAATATTGCTGAAAAATATAATGCTTCAAAAACAAGTATTGCATTTGCCTGGATTCTTCGTCATCCTGCGAAAATGCAGCCTGTTACTGGTACAACAAACCTTATTCGTCTGGCAGATTGTATAAAAGCAAGTGAAATAAGCTTAAGCCGTGAGGAATGGTACGAAATTTACCGTGCGGCAGGTAATATCCTTCCGTAAAACAAATGTTGATTTAAGGGGATGCAGAAAATGAAAATTATGACCTTTAACATACAGCATTGTCTTGATTATAAAAATCGCGTTATTGATCTTGATTTGTTCGCAGATGCAATAAAGAAAAGCGGTGCAGATGTTTGCGGACTTAATGAAGTAAGAGGGGAAGGGGCTATTAAGGATTATACTGATCAGACAAACATTCTCGGTGATAAGCTCGGATTTTATCGCTATTTCGGTGAGGCAATAAAGGTTAAGAGTACTTCGCCCTACGGCAATGCTATAGTCAGTAAATATCCTATTAAATCATCAGAAACAATAAAAATTCCTGACCCTGTATTTAAGTTTGAACGAGTAAATTATGAAACAAGATGTATAATAAAAGCTGTTATAAATTTCGATGATACAGATGTATGTTTTCTTGTGACTCATATGGGACTTGCCCGAAGAGAGAGAAAAAATGCCGTAAAAGCTTTATGTGATATTATTGATGAAATAACGATGCCTGTAATACTTATGGGGGATTTTAACGCAGTGCCTGATGATAAGGTTTTTTCTCCCTTGAGAGAAAGACTTTCTGACACACAGGATAAATCGGTAAATCCCGAAGTTAAAACATATCCGTCCGATAATCCGGTTAAAAAAATTGACTATATATTTTACAGGGGACTTAATTGTGTTGAAACACGAACTGTGGCGGAAGTTTTTTCCGACCATTTACCGATAATTGCCCAATTCAGCAAAAAATAAAATCTCTGAATTGTTTTTGCTGACAAATCTACGAAGCGTAGACAAAATCTACTTCTTATGAGTTGTAAAATCAGTCTATTAATTGCAGAATGGAATCACAAGAACATAAAGGAGGTTTTTTAATGGAAAAGAAAACAATAGGAACTTTTCTGGCGGCTTTAAGAAAAGCAAACGGTATGACTCAGCAGGAGGTTGCCGACAAATTAAATGTTTCTAATAAAACGGTAAGTAAATGGGAACGAGATGAGGGTTGTCCTGAGGTGATGATGTTACCTGCAATTGCAGAGCTTTATTCTGTTACTGTTGATGAAATTCTGCGTGGTGAGAGAGTAACAAAAATATTTTATGAAGAGCAAAAAAACAAAAAAAGTGAAGAAAGAATTAAGTTTTTAGCCCAAAAAGCATCTGTAAAGTTTACTAACAATTCAATTATTGCGATTATTCTCGGCGTGGTAGCGCTGATTTTATCATATACAATTTCTGACATTGTTTATGATTATAATGTTTTATGGATTGGTTATGTGATAATATTGCTTTTAACCGGTGCCTCATTATCAATTTTGCTGATTTCTGCTAATAACCTTGTTTCAAATTTACAGAATAATGAAATTATTGAAGAACAAGCTTATGAAAAAATAATGAAGAAATGTGTGCGATATGTTTTGTTGATTCTGTTTTTATCTGTTGTGACATTATTGGGTTTGATTCTTAATATTGTTCTTGACGGGCCGTCATTTCTTTTTATTGCTGCTTTACCAACATCTGTTGTTGGTGGCATTGTGGTATTTTTTGTTTACAAATTTCTGTATAAAAAATTCAACATCCCTCAACCTCAATTATCGGAAGAACAAAAGATTTACAGAAAAAAACATATTAAAGTCACTGCAATAATTATTTCTGCTGTTATTGTTTTTTCTGTTGCTTTTCCTTTTGTCAATGCTTTTATTTCTACATTGACTAATTCTGATTCTTATTGCTTTGCAGATGGAGTAGGGCATCAGTACTCAACTATGCAGGAAGCAAAAAAAGAATACAGTAAATTAAAAGGTTATATTACCGAGGACAGAATATTATACAGAGTTATCCATGAGGAATACAGCGTATCTTCAGATGAATGTGTGCTGTATTACTGTCAGATAGGTGATATTTTTGAAAAAACAGATAAAGGATACCGTCTGGTAGCCGCAGGGGTAATAAACTCAGAGGAAATGGAGAAAGAATTTGCATCTGCTGAAGAAATGGAAAAGTTCAAAGCTGAAAATGTATATGATGAAGGGTATCTTTTGATAAGTGAGCTTCATAAAAATGTTACTTTTGATGATGATACATTTACAGTCAATTATAAAAAGAATACTAATTATTTTAGTGGGGCTACTGATATTTTAGGACTGTTTATTATTATCGGATCGGCTGTTTGCTTAATTACATTAATTGCTTCTGTCGGTATATATTACAGAAAACAAAAGGTAATCAAATAACATTATTTATATAAATATAGTAAAGAAAAAGGCATTGTGCGGAAAACACAATGCCTTTATTTCTGAATTTTTTTGTTTAGCTGAATCTTTTTACTTCATCAACAAGTTCAATAAATGCACTTGCAACAGTTGAGCCTGCTGTTTTTGAAACAGCGTTGATTTCTTCGTTCTCGGTAAACATTGAACGGTAGTCATTATCACAAAGGATATAACCGATCTGGTCGTTCATAAGACCGAAGCAGAGAACCTTATCTGCATTTGTAACATCTGCAAGAGTATCATAATCCCAGCTTGTGCCCATCCAACTGTTTTCAGCTGTTGTTGCACCGCCCCAGATAATTTCGGGAGAAATTTCACCGGGAGCCATAACAACACCAACGGTGTATTTGCTGCCGAGTTCCATATATCCAACTTCGGAAACAACATTGTAGCCGAGACAGTCTTTTTCAACTACGCTGTTAAGAAGACCTTCTCTTACTGCAAGAATAAGAATCTGGTTGTCAGCTTCAACGCGGGTTTCGGTGATTGCAATATTAAGAACAGGATCAAGTTCAATATCATTATCAATAGAAACAACAAGATCACCGAGAGCTTTACCATAAGCTCTGATTCTATCCTGATCCTTGCCTTCTCCTTCAGTTATAAGTTCATAATCTGTTGTAATGGCAAGTTCAGCACCCTGAATGTATGCTACATCTGCGCCTGTTTCTGCTTTAATGTATTCTTTGAGATAGTAGGGGAAGTCTGCTGTTATTATATCAGGACCTGCACCTAAGCCTACACAGTGAATACCTGCTTCAACAAGCCAAATTTCATTCTGAGCTTTATCATAAGGAACAAAACGGAAACGGTTGAGGTTTTCATCAATAACAATGGGTTCGCGTTTGTCGTGTATATATTCAGCCGCATTAACATAGCCGTAAGAGAGAGTACCTTCGGTCATATCATTTACTGCAGCTTTAACTGCTTCAGCAACAACATTATACATATTTGTCATAAATGTTGTATTTTTGCCGCCAACAAGCTCGGTTGTGTCAAATCCGAGAATTGATTTGATTGGATTGGTGAAGAGAGCGGGAACAAGGGGAGCACCCATGCCGAGAATATCGATAGCACTGTGCTGATGAAGAACTGATACATTTATTGCAATAATATTATTTTCTTTTGCAAAATCAGCAAGGCGGTTTCTTATTTCAAGCACATCGCCTCTTGCAAGACCGTAACCGTCAATAACTGCGTGAACAACGATACCGCTTGTGCCGTCACTGATTGCGTAAACTGTAACCCCTTGATCATCAAAAACATCAGTAGGAACTCTACCTGCTATAGGTTCAAGTGTACCTGCCATATAGTAGGAGCCGTCTTTGATGTCAAGTCCTTCAAGAAGTGAAGCATAAGAATAGCCGCAACTCCAGACAGACTCTTCTGTTACATCATAGTCAAATGAATCTTCACCTGCATAGAAGCCGTCAGGCGTCTGATAAGTGGCAGTTGTAGGCCATTTGTTTGTCCAGTTTATACCCGGAATAAAGAAGTTCAGTACTTTAAGTACTGATACAACCAGCTTGTCAACAACCTGATAGAATGACTGTTCGATTGAAGAGTTTACTTCTTCAGCAGCGAATGCAGGAACAGATAAAGCTGTTAATGCGAGAACGCACGCTAAAATGATTGCTAAAAGTTTTTTTGCTGTTTTCATTTCATTTCCTCCTGTTTTCCGATTTTTCAATCGGGTAAATTTATTAAACTGACTTTGCAGCATTTACCGTATTCATTAGTTTTGCAAAATTTTCTGCAATTATATGGGCTGTTTGCGGTCCCATAGAGTTTGTTTCTTCATAATGTCTTCTGCCGTGACGGTCAATGGCTTTATCTATGTAGGGTGTTTTATTATTCAGCATAAAGTCATTAGGCGGGAGAACATAACCGAGTTCATCATTTGCAAGTCCGAAAATCAGCAGATTTTCATCATCGGCAATTTCAATCAACGGTAACGGATTTATATCTGGTGATTTGCCTTCTGCCGAATGCTCATCATCAAGATAGCCGCCATACGCTAATTCGGGGAAAAGCTCACACGGAAGCATCAGTATTTTAATATTGTCAATCTCATAATAACTGATTTCTGTTTTTAAAGCAAGCTCTTTTGAGTAGGGAATAGAATATCTGTCAGCATCAAGAATTTTCAGAAGACATGCAAGTGTCAGAACGGAGTTTTCAACAGGACAGTAAAATTCTTGCTTGATATAACTGATTCTTGGCTTAAGCTGTTTTTCGTTTTTTATTGATAATGCATACGAAGCAAGCTTAGCACCGATATTACGGGTGGATTCAAGAAGACGGTTTTCTTTTCTGAGTCTGTTTTCATCTTCTATTTTCATGCTTATCATACCGCCGATAGCTCCGACACCGTAGATGGTTTCTGCTCCTGTTTCATTCTTGATTGTTTCTCGAAGGTAGCAGGGGAAATCTGCACTTACAAGAGAGTTACAGCCCTGGAGAGATTCAGAATGTGAAGCAAAATTCAAAAAGTATATTTCTCTTGTTCCGTCATTGGGAACAAATCTGAATCGGGTGAGTGTTTTTGAATAAACCTCGGGGGTTCTTATGTCCTCCTGCATATCGGGCACTTCAACAGTTCCGTAATAAAGCTTTCCTTCGCGTCTGTCTTCATACGCATCAAAAACAGCTTTTTTTACAGCTTTGAAAAGTATGTTCATAAATTTCGGATTTTTTCCGGATAAGGGGAGCTTGCCCCAGATACCCATTGTGTCAATTCCTGCATGGTTATGGGTTGATAATACAGTAATACTTCTGCATTTTGCTGCTTTGCAGAAATCGTTGAGGCTGTCTTTAAGTTTATTTACATCCTTGTTGAGTAAACCTACAACATCAAGTGAAATAAACAAATTTCCGCCTTTGCCTGAATTATCATCAATCCACAGTGCGTGTGCGTATTGCGGATCAATAACACCTCTGGCCGGATTGTTTTCGCTGTAGCCTGCGATATAATAAGTTTTCTTGTCAATATCTTCAGGTAACATCACAGCTTTGCCGAAGCCTGCTGTAAAGTATTTTGATTTTGCTTTTTCAACATAATCAAAATTGCCGTCCTGAAGAGGTAGTGCCAGATTTTTTTCTGCCAACCGTTGTTTTGTTGCGGATATAACACCGCCGAGAGCCGAGGAAAGTATATTTTCAATATCCATACTGATCACCTGTAGCTGATATTATTTTTGAGTTCAATAAAGCCTTTTATAATGCTTGAACCTGTGTATTCACCTAAACAGATAAGCTCATGGTAATGGTTTACAAAATCTCCGATTATATAGTCGTTATCGGGAACAATATATCCTATTGCATCATTTGCAAGACCGAAAGGTGTTAATTCTTTTTCAAATATTTCTGTAAGACAAGGATACGGGAAATCGATTTCGTGATAAGCGTGTTCAGCCTTAAGAGAATCACCGCCGACAAGTAAGTCGGAGCAGAATTCACCGGGCAGGAAAACAACATTGAGATCGGAGTTGCCCAATTCCATATATCCGATTTCTGTTTCTATTGAATATGTGTTGTCAGCTTCTTTTATAACCTTATAAGCAACAAGATTAAGCTTGCCTACCGCTTTAATAAGCGGATTGGTTACGGGTACTTTGACTGTTGATAGGGCAATGTTCAGAACAGGTGCAACCTTTTTTTCTTCAACAGGCTCCCAGTCCTCATACCAAAGTGTATAGTTAGCATTTCTTTCAGCTGCCTTTGCCATATCTTCAATAGTTTCCCGTGGTTCGGAGAGAAGCTCATCGTTTTCAATTTCTTCAAATGTTTTTGTTAGTGACAATGTTATTTTGGCAAGCTCTTTACCGTAGCGCATAGATTCTTCATATCGGTGAGAGAAGCTTAGTCCGTCATTTGTTGCCCCCCGTGCCATATATATTGCACAGATTGCACCGTTAAAGAACATAAAATTATATCCTGCACGGTTTATGTGTTCGCCCATATAGTAAACATATTCGCCGCAAAGCTCTCTTCCGGTACCGCAGCCGTCTGAGGTAGGTAAGCCTGCAACATCAGGATGTGCGCCGATACTTGCTATTACTGTGGATGTTTTTTCTGTATCATCGGGAATAAACATAAGGCGCGTGAGTTTCGTTACAAGGCTTGTTGCCGATTTTCTGTTCTTGTTTGTAAAATACTCATCGCCGATATCTTTTATAGCATATGTAAGTGTACCTGTGCACATATCTTCATATGCAGTCAGAAGTCCTTGGGCAATTTTATCTGTAATGAAGCTTATGTATTCATAATCGGCACCTCTAACATATGTGCCTTTACCTCTTTTATTTTTTTTGTAGTTGCGTTTTACATTTGATATGGTGTTTGTCCATAAGCCCTGTGTGTCAACACAGCTGTGAGCATGAGTTGAAAAAATATTTACGGAATTCGGGGTTACATCCGGATATTTTTTATTTAACAATTCAAGGAAATTTCTTCTGACGGTTTTTATATCTGTTCCGCCGAAGCCTATACAGTCAATTGTTCCGAAAAATGAAGGACCTCTTCCCGAAGAATCATCCAGAGCAATAATTCTGCACTGCATTTTATCAACAAGGGTTTCAACCTTGTTGTTGAAGTGATTAGTGCCCGTAAGATAGCCGCCTAAATAATAATCATGGTTTTTAAAATCATAAGGTGTGAGATCTGCAATAGCGTAACCTAATTTCCATTTCGCTGTTCTTTTTGCTTTTTTTCTGAATTCATTGTTTCCGCAGAAAAAATATTCGTTTTTATAGTCTTTATAGCTTACAAAGCAAGGACCGTCATCATTGAGTGAATCTGCAAATTTACCGACAACTCCTGTTACTGCCTTTTCGGCAAAGGATATGAATTTTTTTGATGTTAAAAAATCAGACATATGTCACCTCAAACAAAATTTATTTTACTGCTGTGTTTTCTTGGTTTTTGTATACAACAAATTTACAGTATAAGAATTCTGTAATCATATTTGTTGCCATGGTTACCGCAAGAACGATATATTCAATGGCAGGAACTGTGCCGAATTTTGCAGTAAAGTAATTTCCAAGCAAAGTTGATACGGGAGTAAACACCAGATAAAAAATAAAAACCTTTAACATGGCAACAGGAATGTTTGCTGCTGATTTGAATGTGAATTTTCTGTTTATTGTGAAATTCCAGACAACAGAAAGAATCAGTGCAATGAGATAAACGGGACCGTATTCATTGCTCATTATTTTTGCCAAAGTGTCATTTTCTGCAAGAAGATTCCGGAAAAATGCTGTTTTCAGAACAACTTCATTAAGCAAGGTAAAGGAGCCTATCTGAATAATTCCTGCGGAACATGAAAAAAGAGCAAATTTTATAAATTGAAAAATATTCTGTTTTTTATTGTTCTCGTTTTCCATAAAATAGCCTCATTCTATTTAAGATATAAATAATAGTAACATATAAATAATTAAAAAGCAATATATTTTATCTTGTTTATTGCCAAAAATTGTGATAAAATAACAAACAAAGGAGTTGATTCTATGAATGAGATCCCTGTTTTTGTCGGAACCAATTATGATTTTTTGGAGCAGTATAAGGGCGATGCACAGCAGTATGACAATATGATAGATTGCCGTATACCTTCGCTTTTATGTCTTAGAAATGAAAAATATAAAGGTAACATAATTGCTGTTGCAGATAAAGCATCATGCGGAGCAGACTGGGGAAGAATCGAGCTTGCCGCCAGACTGAGCCTTGATAACGGAGAAAGCTTTGAAAAAGCAAAAACAATATTAAGCTTGCCTGTAAGAAAATATCCTTATGACGGTGATGAATGGAGTGCATCTTTTGCCATTGATGCTGTAATGACGGAAACTGAAGACGGTAAAGTTAATTTGCTTGTCGATTTTTATCCTGAATGTAAAGGACTTTTTAAGAAAAACCTTCTTGAAAAGGGCAGCGGATATGTTACTGTAAACGGAAAAAGTTATTTAGCTCTTTATTCGGGAAAGTCCGGCGCAGACGGATTGCGTCCGAGAAAAGGCAAGGTGTTTACTTTACGCGAGGACGGTTTTGTTTATGCTGCTGACGGAAGAAAAACCAATTATTATGTGCCTAAAAATCACAACCCCGAATATAATTTTGTTACTATCGGAGATATGTATTATGCCGTTGGAGAGCCGGACTATATTGATACATATCCTCCTTTGATTCCTCATGAAGAAAGCGGAAAAGATATTTATGTCGGCAACATATACCTTAATGCACATAAACCGGATTTTAATGAACACAATCCTGTTTTTGTAAAAAAAGAAAAGGTTTATCATAAGGATTCAACGGATTTGCTGTGTATAGAAACTAAAGCTGCACCCTTGAGATGTGCTGTTACATCTTACATCTGGTGCATGGAAAGCTGTGACGGCGGAAAAACTTTTTCACAGCCTGTCGATATTAATTCGCAGATTAAAGATAACAAAGACGGCACATTTCTCGGAACCGGTCCCGGTGTAGGTTTAAGATTGCAGCACGGCAAGTGTAAAGGCAGATTGCTTGCACCTTTATACAAAATCGGTAAGGCGTGTGTCATTATGAGTGATGATAACGGCAAGACCTGGCGCAGAGGGAAAAAACGATTCTGCAACAATATTGATGAATGTCAGTTGATTGAAACTCCCGATGGTAAAATATATTGCTTTGGCAGACCGAGTCCCGCCGGTATTGCACCGCTATCTGTGTCAGAAGACGGCGGTGAAACATTTAAGAAACTTAAAGGTTCGGGACTTTACACCCCGAAATGTCAGAAATCAGTTATTTCTTTGCCGAAGGATTATCCTTTGCCCGATAATCTGCAAAATGACGGATATTATATTCTTATATCTGCTCCCAGCGGACATAAAGATAAAAAAGACGCAACAAGAACAGACGGACAAGTATATCTCGGACATATAAACGGTGAAACAATCGAATGGCTGAAATCTTATGATATTAAAGATAAATCTGAATATCAGGTGTTCGGAAAATATGATGATTTCTATGCATATTCCTGTCTGGCAATATTAGAGGATAATTCAATCGGTTTGCTTTATGAATCATATCCGTCTTGTTATATTGTGTTCAAGAAAATCAACTTGTAAAAAAACAGAGCTGTCACAATGGATTTATTGTGACAGCTCTGAAATTTTTATTCGGTTTCAATTTCCCAGAAAACAATTTTTCTTCTCTTGTATGTATATGAAACATAAAGCTTGTTTTCTTTTGATACTATTGCGGGATATGAAAATTCACCGCTGATGCATTCGGGCTTTAACACCTCTTCAAAATGTTTTCCGTTGTCCTTTGAATAGGCGAGTGAAAGTGGGTATCTTACACCCCAATTTATGTTAACCGGATTATAGATAAGCCATAAACGGTTTTTATTATCAAGTGTGCAATCTATACCGCTGTTATTATTCGGCAGACGGGTTCTGTATGGCTTGCACCAGGTCTGCCCGTTGTCTGTTGAATCGCTGCGATATATGGCACCTTTATTGCTTCTCAGGAAGCAATGTACATTATTTGTACTGTCCTGCCATAAGGTAGGCTGAATCAGACCAACATATGCCCCTTTATACTTAGGTCGTTCCATAAGTTTTGTTTTTTTCCATGTTAGTCCGTCATCTGTTGATATATCAATAAATGGAATCCATTTTTTGTTTTGTTCGGTTGAAGCAGGGGCAAGTAGTGTTCCGTCGTTTAACCGTATGCATTTATTCTTTACAGGCCCTCTGCCTCCCGTAGTGTCATTTTTTACAAGCTCTTTTGCTTCGGACCAGGTTTTTCCCATATCGGAGCTAACCATATAATATGTCTGCCAATCTGGGATTTTTTTTCCGCGCTTGAAATAAAGTATAATCTTTCCGTCTTCTCTTTGATGTAAAACCGGATTCCATAACGGTATGTTTTCTTTTTCGGATATATTTTCAGGAACAGACCAGTTTCCGTTTTTATCTCTCAATGAAGTCCAGATACTAACAGAATCGTGTCCTTCTCTCTTACCGGCAAACCAAGCAATAAGTATGTTTCCGTTGTCAAGAGGGAGAACTGTTGATGCGTGGCAGCTCGGCGCTTTTTTATTCTCGGCAAAAACATATTCTTTTTTAGCGTTGATTATCATATTCAGAATCCTTTCCGCAAATAAAAATTTTAGATTTACAACTATTATATATGCCGTTTGTCGTTAAAATCAATAGTTAAGTTTTATAAAAATCCTAAAACAAATTTTATCATCAGGATATAAACGGATGTTGCTGTTTTTTATTAAATATGCTGCAATAATCAGTTGTATATCGGCTTCTGATGAGTTTTGCCGGAGAATATATTTATTTTTTTTTTGTGCAAAATAGTCAAATTTTTCACTTTCTAATTGTTGTTATGCCGAAAATTATTTTATTGTTGAAAAACAAAAAACACAAAGTTATAATATAATAATGTAAGGAGGGCTATTATGAAAAAAAATGTAAAAAAAATCTTCAGTTGCATTTTAACAGTTTGTATAATACTCACCAGTATTTCAGTTATGGCTGTTGCCATTGAAACTGCAAAAACTGAGTATTATCCTTCAATTGTTATTCCCGGAATTTTTCAGTCTGAAGTAAAGCTTTATGACGAAAACGGAAATGTGATGCTCAATAGTGAAGGAGAGGAATATTCCCCCCCGTTCTTTATGGGTGAAACTGTGGAGATTGTTGAGCAGGCTTTAACCAAAGCTCTTTTGCCGTTGGCTTCATTATTAGTTACACAGTATGACTTTAATGACAGATGTGCAGATGCTGTTTCTGAGGTTCTCGGTTCTGCATTGCTCACAAAGGTTGCTTCTGATAGTCAGGGTAAGCTTAAATATAACATTAAAGCTACTGAGTATAAAACAAATGCTGCAAACCTTTCAGAATATGACCGTAATTATATTCTCGATCAGATTCCGCTTAATGATTATGTAAATATTGCCGGAGCAGAAAATCTCTATTTCTATTCATATGTTTCCTTTGGAAATATGCAGGAGATTGCAAAAGGTCTTTATGAACTTATTCAGATTGCAAAAGAGGAAAGCGGTAAGGATAAGGTTAATCTTGTTCCAATAAGCCAGGGTGGTTCCGTTGCAACTGCACTTATGCAGTATTATGAGGATACTGAAGGCATAAATTTTGCAGATGATGTAAACAAAGTGTGTTACATAGTTCCTGCAGCAGACGGCTCCAGTTTGCTTGGTGAAATTTATGAATACGGACTTCTTGATGATGATGAAGCACTTTACGGAACAATGTTCCCGTCTCTTTTTGATGATGATCAGCAAACATTGGCATATCTTGTTAACATTATATTGAGAATTCTGCCCAATGCAGATGTTAACAATATATTAGACACAGCTGTTGATGTGCTTGTTGAAGATTATCTTGAATACAGTACAGCGCTTTGGGGTTTGATTCCCTCTGCTAATTATCCCGGCGCTGCTGATAAATATCTCAGCGATGAAGAGGATAAGGAAATCAGAGAGCAGACTGACTGGTATTATAATGCTCAGTGCAATCTTGACAGTTATATTCTCAAATATAAGTCGCAGGGAGTTGAATTTTTTGATATAATTGACTATAATTATTCATTATATCAGATTTGTGATTCCTGGGATAAAGTGAATGCAGACGGAATTATTCAACTTGATTCAACTTCTTTCGGTGCAACAAGCTACGGAGTTGATGTTAAGCTACCTGAAGATTATACTGCAGCAGGTACATATTGCACTTGCGGACATCCTGAAAATCACATAGATTCTTACAGAGTTGTTGATGCTTCAACAGGACTTTTGTGTGAAACATCCTTCTATTTCTATGGACAGAATCATGAACAGACAGCAAGAAATGATGTTATAATCAAGCTTGCAACAAGAATTCTTACAGATGAAACATTTGAAAATGTTTATTCTGATCCTGCATTTCCGCAGTTCAATAATTCAAGAGATTCCCGTGGTTTTATAAACACAATAAAGCACTGGAAGAATTTTGATACATCTTCACTTTCAGCAGAAGATGCAGCAAGATTGACAGCAGCACTCGCTCAGGCGCAGGCAGTTATAGATAATACTGTTGTTGATGTTGAAGCTTATGAATCAGCAGTGGAAAGACTTGAATACATAATTTATAAAATAGAAAACGGCACAGAGAAACCTGTTGAAGAACCGGAAAGTGAGCTTTCCTTTGATGCTCTTCTTTTCAAGATTATTAAATACTACAGTGATCTCTTGCTCAGATTATTCGGTGGAAAGGGATTCTCTGATATCCTTCTTTTCAGATAAACAAAATAAAAAATTAACGGAGGAAAAAAAATATGAGTTTTATTACAGATATTTTTTTCAAAATGATGATGTTTTTTATGTCACTGTTCACAATATTCGGAACAGCTGACAATGAACCCGCAACAGATGATTTGATTGCTGCACTTGATGCTGAAAACTTAAAGGTTTCAGCTGTTCTTTGGGCTGATTCACAGGTTTCTGATTATCTGTATGCCCGTGCAGAAGCTTTTGATGCTGCATGTAAAGATGTTGCAAATTCAGAAGAAGAAATTGATGCACTTTTCATTGTTGGTGATATAACAGAAAATGCACACACAATTGAAAAGGATCTTGTTCTTGATTGTCTTTCTGTTATAGACAATGTTGATGTTATGCTTTTTGCGACAGGTAACCACGATATCAGATTGCAGGCATTATCTTTTGTTATTGACAGCTTTGATGATTTCTGCGCTGCTGCTAATGACGGTGAAGATTATATTGACGGTAAGCTGTATTATTCCTATGAAATCAATGGTTATAAGTTTATCGTAATGGGATCAACAAAAGCTGCTTTTGAAGAAGCTGTTATAGGTGATGAAGAGCTTGAATGGCTTAATACAGAACTTGCTGCTGCAACAGCAGACGGTAAACCCGCATTTGTAATACTTCACCAGCCTCTTACTCTCACTCACGGTCTTCCCGTAACATGGGGTAACGGTACCAACAAAAAAGCAGGTGCTGTAGGTGCACAGTCTGATGAAATCAAGGCTATTCTCAGCCAGTATGAAAATGTTTTTCTTATCACAGGTCATCTTCACACAGGCTTCGGTCAGTATACATATGAAGAAATCGGAACAATTCATGGTGTAAACCTTCCCTCAATCGGCATTGACGGTGCAGACGGTCTTAACATTCCTGCAGGTATGATGCTTGAGGTTTATGAAGATAAGGTTGTATTCAGAGCAAGAGATTTTGCATCAGGCAAATATCTTCCCGAATATGATAAAACATATGTCCTCAACTAAGAATTAAATAGTGTTTTGACACGGTATGTTTAGCATACCGTGTCCTTTTTTTTCATAGCTTGATTATGGGTGAAGATAAATGCGTTTTCTTGAAAATGTAATCAACGGCAAAATATTGTGGGGCACTCCCATGCTTTGTGTTATTATGCTTGTTTTCTTTTTGTTTACACTAAAAACAAGATTTATACAAATCAGAGGCTTTGGTCAATCTTTTAAGAGTATTTTTTTTAATGAAAAAAATACTTCAGACGGTGTTTCTGAAATTGAGGCTTTTTTTACTTCGCTCGGAGGCAGCATCGGTACGGGAAATATAACCGGTGTGCTTGTTGCACTTATTAACGGTGGTCCAGGCAGTATCTTCTGGATGTGGTTTTCAGCCTTTTTCGGAATGGCTGTTAAGTATTGTGAAATTAATGCAGGGATACAATATCGGGTAAAGTATAATGGTGTATATCACGGCGGACCTATGTATTACATGGAACGCGGCTTAAACGGAAAGGGCAGAATACTGTCAAAAGTATTCTGCATTGCAACAATTTTTGTTTCTTTCGGAATGGGTAATATTGTGCAGACTAATGCTGTTGTTTCAAGTGTTGAAACACTTTTTGAGATAAATATTTTTTTTCGTATCGCAGCAGGAATTTTTCTGAGTATTTTAATATACAAGCTTCTTGACGGAGGAATGAAACAGACAGGAAGAATTTCAGCAAAACTTGTGCCGATAATGAGTGTTGCATATATGTTTTTGTGTGTTTGTGTTATTATTAGATGTTTTGATTGTTTTTCTGATGTAATAAAAAGTATTTTCTTGTCTGCACTTAATATCAGAAGTGTAAACGGTGCTGTCACGGGATTATCCTTAAAAAAAGTAATATCTACCGGAATCAGCAAAGGGATTTTTTCCAATGAATCAGGCTTGGGTACTGCTGCTATTGTTCACTCGGGTGTTGATGATAAAAATCAATCAGGTCTTGCAGGAATAACAGAAGTTTTTTTTGATACTTTTGTGATTTGTTCTTTAACAGCTTTTGCACTTCTTTCTTGTGAAAAAGCAGGATTTATTTCATTTGCTTCAGCTTCACCTATGGTTATTGCTGATATGCTTTCTTGTGTTTTCCCCGAAATATTATCGAAAATTTTTGTTAGTGTAAGTCTGACATTTTTTGCCTTTTCTTCGCTGCTTCCCTGGGGATGTTACGGTACATCAGCCTTTGAATATATGTTTTCTTCAAAATACAACAGTATTTACAAAATTTTATTTGCTTTATGTGCTTTTTTGGGAGCGATATTGAATGTTAATGTCGTCTGGGTAATATCTGATACTTTTAATGCTTTAATGTTTATTCCGAATATTTTAGCTTTGCTGATTATAATGAATAAAAAAATGTTAGGAAACAGTAAAAATATTATAAAACCTGTTGAATTGCCTTTTTAATTATTATATAATTTATACATAATGTGTGTTTTTGGGAGAATTATTATGTCTTTGGTTGCTATGAAAAAATTGTTAGCCGATGCAAAAGAAAACAATTATGCAGTCGGGGCTTTCAGTGTCGGTAATATGGAAATGGTTATGGGAGCAATTAAGGCTGCTGAAGATAGTAATACCCCTATAATATTACAGATAGCAGAGAAAAGATTGATGAATTCTCCGTTAGAACTTATGGCACCTATGATGGTCAGTGCTGCAAAAAATGCAACAGTTGATATTGCAGTTCATCTTGATCACGGACTTACATTAAATTGCATTAAAAGAGCTTTGGATTTTGGTTTTACTTCAGTTATGCTTGATTGTTCTTTGATGGTGCTGAGTGAAAACATTGTCCGAACAAAAGAAGTTGTTGAGCTTGCAAAAGAATACGGTGCAACAGTTGAAGCTGAACTTGGTGTTGTAGGCGGAAATGAAGGAGATAATGAAGAACATATAATAGCCTGCACAAACCCCGATACAGCAAAATATTTCTGCGAAAAAACAGGTGTAGATGCTCTTGCTGTGGCAATAGGAAATGCCCACGGGAATTATCCTGTGCTTCCAGAGTTAAGGTTTGATATTCTTGAAGAAATTAATAAAAGAGTTGATGTGCCTCTTGTTCTTCACGGAGGAACGGGGATTACGGATGAGATGTTCAGACGGGCAATTTCTTTGGGAATAAGAAAAATCAATATTGCTACGGCAAGCTTTGATGCACTTGCAAAAAATGCAAAAGAGTATTGTCTGCAATCCGATAAAGTTGATTATTTTGTATTGTCCGACAAAATGGTAAACGGTGTGTACAACAATGTATATAAACACATAGGTGTTTTTAATAACAAATAATTCTAAGGAGTAAGATAATGAAGTATGTTGAATTTGATCAATCAAAAAAATTTGACCTCATTCTTTTGGGCAGAGTTGCTATTGATTTTAATCCCACAGATATGAACAAGCCTCTTTCCGAGAGCAGTAATTTCAATAAATATGTCGGCGGTTCGCCTGCAAATATTGCTGTAGGTCTTGCAAGACTCGGTAAAAAAGCAGGATTTATAGGGAAAGTATCTGATGATCAGTTCGGTGATTATGTTGTAAATTATTTTGAAAATGACGGTATTGATACCAGTCACATAACCCGTTGCAAGAACGGAGAAAATTTAGGTCTTACTTTTACCGAGATAAAAAGTCCTACCGAAAGCAGCATATTAATGTACCGTGAAGGTGTTGCAGATCTTATGCTTCACCCGGATGATGTTGATGAAGAATATATTCAGCAGACAAAAGCTTTGTTGATTTCAGGTACCGCTCTTTGTCAGTCGCCCTCAAGAGAAGCAGCGCTTAAGGCAATGATGCTTGCAAAGAAAAATAATGTTCCTCTTATCTTTGATATAGACTATCGTTCATATACATGGAAAAATAAAGATGAAATCTCTGTTTATTATTCTATGGTTGCACGCAATGCGTACATTATTCTCGGTTCAAGAGAAGAATTCGATCTTACCGAAGCCATTACAGGTGTTTGTGCAAGTGACGAAGAAAGTGCAAAGCTCTGGTGCTCCTACGGTGCAAAGATTGTGGTTATCAAGCACGGAAAAGAAGGTTCAACCGCATACACAAATGACGGAAACAGCTATACAATCAAGCCGTTTCCTGTAAAAATGCTTAAAGGCTTCGGCGGAGGCGACGGATATGCTTCATCCTTTATAAGAGCATTGCTTGACGGATGTGAAGTTATTGAAGCACTTGAATACGGCTCTGCGTCAGCTTCGATGCTTATTTCTGCACACAGCTGCTCAGAAGCAATGCCGTCCCTCCAAGCAGTTGAAAAATTTATTGCCGAAGAAAAAGCTCTTTACGGTGAAATGGTTGCGAGGGGATAAATATATGTTTGAAGTTCCTGTTCTGAATGAAAATAACGAAAAAGTTTTATGTGAAATAAACGGTAAAAATGCCGATATGGGAATGAACATAAAAGTTAAATATCTGAAAGCAGGGGAGTGCGTTTCCTTCTTTGAAAGTGAAAATGAAACCGCTGTCCTTCTTGTTGCGGGTGAAATCAAGTTTTTATGGAATAATCATTCTCAGACCGGCAAAAGAAAAGATCCGTTTGATATGAAGCCCTACTGCTTACATACATCAAAATGTACCGCATTTACAGTTGAAGCACTCGCAGACAGTGAGGTAGTTATTCAGCAAACAGATAATAATAAAGAATTTGAGCCTGTTTTTTATACTCCTGAGAATTGTCTTTATCAGGAATTCGGAAAAGGTCAGTGGGACGGTGCAGGACACAGAGTTGTTTCAACAATGTTTGATCCTGACAATGCACCGTATTCCAATATGGTGTTGGGCGAGGTTTTCAATAAGCCCGGCAGATGGTCAAGCTATCCGCCTCATCACCATCCTCAGCCGGAAGTTTATTACTACAGATTTGATAAGCCGCAAGGCTTCGGAGCATGCTTTAATGCTGATAATGTCTATAAAAGTGTGGATTCATCCGCTTGCTTTATACACGACGGTGAAGACCATCAGCAGGTTGTTGCTCCCGGTTATAATATGTACTATGTCTGGATGATCCGTCACATAGACGGAGATCCGTGGTATAAAACAACAAGATTTGTATCCCCTGAGCACGAATGGCTCACTAAAGAATAAGGAGGCTTTTTTAATGGCTATAATGACAACTGCGCAGGCTCTTGTTAAATTCCTTGATAATCAGTATGTTTCTTTTGACGGAATTGAAAACAAATTTGTTGACGGTATTTTTACCCTTTTTGGGCACGGTATTGTTGTCGGATTAGGACAGGCTCTTGATGAAAATCCCGGCAATCTGAAGGTTTATCAGGGAAAAAATGAACAAGGTATGGCACATGCTGCAACTGCATTTGCAAAACAGAATAACAGAAGAAAAATTATTGCATGTGCTTCATCAATAGGTCCCGGTGCTGCTAATATGGTAACTGCAGCCGGTACAGCAACAGTAAATAATATTCCGCTTCTTCTTTTTCCTGCTGACACTTTTTCAACCCGTCAGCCAGACCCTGTTTTACAGCAGTTTGAACAGCCCTATTCATTGACTGTAACAACAAACGATGCGTATAAGCCTGTTTGCAGATATTGGGACAGAATTGCCCGTCCTCAGCATCTTATGTCTGCAATGATAAATGCTATGCGTGTACTTACAGATCCTTCCTGCACAGGTGCTGTGTGTATTTCTCTTTGTCAGGATGTTGAGGGTGAAGTTTATGATTTTCCCGAAGAATTCTTTAAGAAAAGAGTTCACAGAATAACCCGTGTAACAGCTCCCGATGAAGAAATTGAAGATATTGCTGAAGTAATAAAATCTTCTAAAAAACCTATGGTTATCTGCGGTGGCGGTGTAAGATATTCTGAAGCAGGACAGGCACTTGTTGATTTTTGTGAAAAATTCAATATACCTTACGGCGAAACACAAGCAGGAAAGAGCGCAACATTTTCTTCTTGTAAATACAATATGGGCGGTGTTGGTGTTACCGGAAATTCATCAGGTAATGATGTTGCTAAGGCAGCTGATTGTATTATCGGTATCGGTACAAGATTTTCCGATTTCACAACAGCATCAAAATCCCTTTATCCCGATAAGAAAATTGTTACAATCAACACATCCCGTTTTGATGCTTATAAGCTTGGTGCAACAAAAGCTGTTGGTGATGCAAAGGCTTGTCTTATAAAACTTACTCAGGTTCTTGAGGAAAGCGGTTATAAGTCTGAATATACCGATGAGTTTACAAAGGCAAAAGAAGCTTGGGATAAGGAAATGGAAAGACTTTCAGCTTATTCCTACGGAGAAAACTTTGAACCTCTTATTAAAGCAAGACAGGAAAGCACAATTGATGAATTTATAAAAATGACAGGTTCAAGCCTGACTCAGACACAGGTTCTTGCCTATATCCGTAATAATATTGATAAAAATGCTGTTGCAGTTGCTGCTTCAGGTTCTCTTCCGGGATGTATGCAAAGAATGTGGACAACAGAAAGTCTTTATACATACAATATGGAATACGGTTATTCCTGTATGGGTTATGAAATTGCAGGTGCATTCGGATCTAAGCTTGCTGATCCCGACAGAGAAGTGTATGCTTTCTGCGGTGACGGAAGTTATTTAATGCTTCATAGTGAGCTTATAACAGCAATTCAGGAAAATGTAAAAATCAATGTTCTGTTGTTTGATAACAGCGGATTTGGCTGTATAAACAATCTTCAGATGAGTAACGGTATCGGTAACCTTGCAACAGAATTCAGAACAAGAGATAAAGACGGTCAGCTGCTCGGTAATCTTATGCCGATTGATTATGCAAAATCTGCTTCCGGTTACGGGGCAAAAACATACACCGTAAAAACAATGGAAGAGCTCAAAGAAGCTTTGGAAGATAGCAAAAAGCAGACTGTTTCAACATTGATTGATATAAAGGTTCTTCCCAAAACTATGACAGACGGCTACGGTGCATGGTGGCATGTCGGTTTGGCCGGTGCTTCCGAAAAACAGGCTGTTCTTGATTCATACGAAGAAAAAGAAAAAAATCTTAAAAAAGCGAGGAAATATTGATATGTTAAACAAGGAAAAAGTTAAACTCGGAATTGCTCCCATTGCCTGGACCAATGATGATATGCCCGACCTCGGTGCTGAAAACACATTTGAACAGTGTGTAAGCGAAATGGCACTTGCAGGTTATAAGGGCTGTGAAATCGGCAATAAGTATCCTAAAGATCCCGCAGAGCTTACCAAGAAGCTTGATATCAGAGGTCTTCAGGTCGCAAACCGTTGGTTTTCATCCTTTATTCTCACAAAGGATTTCTCGGAAGTAGAAAAGGATTTCAGAGAAAACTGCGAATTTCTTAAAGCATGCGGCGCAAAGAGAATTGGTGCTTCCGAACAGAGCTACAGTATTCAGGGGCAAATGGAAACTCCCGTTTTTGAAAAGAAGTATGTTATGAATGATGAAGAGTGGAAGAAGTTTGCTGACGGTCTTTCAAAGCTCGGTAAAATTGCTAAAGAATACGATATAACACTTGTTTATCATCATCACATGGGCACAGTTGTTCAGACAGCCGAAGAAATTGATAAAATGATGGAGCTTTGTGACTACGACAGTGTATATCTTCTTTTTGATTCAGGTCATCTTGCATATTGCGGCGAAGACTATATGGCAGTACTCAAAAAATATGCTAAGAGAATAAAACATGTACACCTTAAGGATATCCGTCCCGATGTTGTTAAGAAGGTAAAGGAAGAGCATTTAAGCTTCCTGCAGGGAGTAAGACTCGGTGCATTTACAGTTCCCGGGGACGGTTGCATTGACTTCAAGCCTATTTTTGAAGTACTTGATGAGGCAAATTATGAAGGCTGGATGCTTGTTGAAGCAGAGCAGGATCCTGCTATTGCAAATCCTTTTGAATATGCAGTAAAAGCAAGAAAATATATCGCAGAAAAAGCAGAACTTTAATATAAAGGAGAGTTTCAGTAATGCCCGAAAAACTTAAATATTTTTGTAACGGACAGTATGTTGAATCAAAAACGGATATTTATTATGATCTTCATAACCCCTCAACAGGAGAGGTAACAGGTTATGCGCCCTGCTGTACCGCTGATGAAGTGAATGAGGCTATCGCCGCAGCAAAGGCTGCTTATCCTGAATGGAGTGCAACTCCTGCAATCAAGCGTTCTCAGGTGCTTTTCAAGGTAAGAGATCTTCTTATTGAGCATATGGAAGAGCTTACAAGACTTGTTGCAGAGGAAAACGGTAAGGTATGGGCAGAAGCAGAGGGTGATGTGCTCAAGGCTAAAGAGGGCACAGAGCTTGCTATTCAGGTGCCCACTCAGATGATGGGTGAAAGCCTTATGGATGCATCAAAAGGCTTTGACACCGTTTTATACCGCGAAGCTATGGGTGTTTTTGCAGGTATTGTTCCCGTTAATTTCCCTGCAATGATTCCTTTCGGCTGGATGGTTCCCGTTTGTGTTGCAACAGGTAACACAATCGTACTTAAAGCAGCATCACTCACTCCAAGAACTGCTCTCAGAATAGCCGAGCTTTATAAAGAAGCAGGTCTTCCCGACGGTGTTGTAAATGTTGTAACCTGCTCAAGAAAAGAAATTGATGTTATTATTGAACATCCCGATGTAAAGGGAATCACATTTGTAGGTTCAACTCCTGTAGGTAAGCTTATTTATCAGAAGGCAGCTGCTGCCGGCAAGAGAGTACAGTGTCTTTGCCAGGCAAAAAACCATGCTTTGGTTATGTCAGATGCTCCTATTGAAAGAACTGTTGCAGGTATCATAAATTCAGCATACGGCTGTGCAGGCCAGAGATGTATGGCTCTTTCTTGCTGTGTTGTTGAAGAAGCTATTGCCGATGAATTTGTTGCAGAGCTTAAAAGACAGGCTTCACTTATCAAAGTAGGTCCTGCTGTAGATAAAACATCAAAGCTTGGCCCCATTACATATAAAAAGCACTATGATGAGGTTATTGCAGATATAGATAAGGGTGTAAGAGAAGGTGCAACTCTTGTGCTTGACGGCAGAAATTATAAGGTTGAGGGCTTTGAAGACGGCTATTATGTTGGTCCCACAATCTTTGATAATGTTACTGAAGAAATGACAATAGGCAGAGATGAGGTATTTGGGCCCGTTCTTTCAATTAAAAGATGTAAAGATTTCAAGGAAGGTCTTTCAATAATGAATGCCAATCCCTATGCCAACGGCTCGGTTATATTTACTCAGAGCGGTTATTTCGCAAGAGAATTTGTCCGTAATACCCACGGCGGTATGGTTGGTGTTAATGTAGGTATTCCTGTTCCGATAGGCTTCTTCCCGTTCTCAGGACATAAGGATTCATTCTTCGGTGATCTTCATTGTCTCGGTAAGGATGCATACAGATTCTTCACAGAGAGCAAATGTGTAACACAGCGTTGGTTTGATGAAGAAGAAAAAACAAATAAATCCGTTTCAACCTGGGACGGCACAATCTAAAATATAAGGAGAAATTTCAAATGCTTACAATCGGTATTATAGGTGCAGGAAGAATAGGTAAGGTTCATCTTGAATCAATTTCTTATCATGTAAAAAATGCAACTGTAAAGGCTGTTGCAGACCCTTTTATGAATGATGAAACAAGAGCTTTCTGTGAAGGCTTCGGCGTAAAGGATATCTACACGGATTACAAAAAGATTATAGAAGACAAAGAAATTGATGCAGTTCTTGTTTGTTCTTCAACAGACACTCATTCAACAATTTCTATCGAAGCTATCAATGCAGGAAAGCATGTATTCTGTGAAAAGCCCGTCGATCACTCCATTGAAAAGATTCAGGCTGTTGCTGATGCACTCGCATTACATCCCGAAGTTAAATTCCAGGTAGGCTTCAATCGCCGTTTTGACCATAACTTTGCGGCAATTCGTAAGGCATATGACGCAGGAAAGATCGGTGAAGCTCACATTCTTAAAATCACATCCCGTGACCCTGAGCCTCCCAACCCCGCATACATTAAGGTATCGGGCGGTATTTTCCTTGATATGACCATTCATGACTTTGATATGGCAACATTCCTTACAAACAGTGATGTTGAGGAAGTATATGTAAATTCAGCAGTTCTTGTTGATCCTGCTATCGGTGAGCAAGGGGATGTTGATACTGCTATTATCACAATGAAGATGGCAAACGGCGCTCTTGCGGTTATTGATAACTCAAGAAGAGCAGCATATGGCTATGACCAGAGAGCAGAGCTTTTCGGCTCAAAAGGTATGGTTGCAACAAGCAATGACACACTCTCAACTGCAGTTATTGCAAATGCGGACGGTGTGACAGGTGAAAAGCCCTTGTTCTTCTTCCTTGAAAGATATATGCAGTCCTTCTCAGAGGAAATGAGACAGTTTGTTGATGCTGTTGAAAACAACACTGAGGTCCCCGTTGGTATTCACGCAGGTATGCAGTCAGTTAAAATCGGTCTTGCTGCAAAGAAATCCGTTGCAGAACACAGACCTGTTCAGCTTTCTGAAATTAAATAATTATAAAAGAATCAGCTCTTTTGCGAGAGCTGATTCTTTTATGCTCTTATTATGTAAAGAATAAAAAAACACAGCAGATGAAAAATCAATCTGCTGTGTTTGTGCTTTTAATTGATTTTATTTGGCTGATTTCTTGTTTGTAGCTTTTAATACAAGAATCATAGCGACGGTTAAAATAACACCGAATGCAAGGGAAATAGCTGCATTAACAGCATAGCTTTCAATAAATCTCTGTGTAATACCTGCTACAATATATGTTACAAAGGAAATACCTGCAACAGTTAAGGCATAGGGCAGCTGAGTTGAAACATGGTTGATGTGGTTTGAGTTACTGCCGGCTGATGCCATAATGGTTGTGTCTGAAATGGGTGAGCAATGGTCACCGCAAACAGCACCTGCCATACAAGCAGAAATAGCAATGATTGAAAGGACGCCGCTTTCATAGGGAACAACCTTGAGAACAAGGGGAATAAGAATACCGAATGTACCCCATGAAGTACCTGTTGCAAAGGAAAGACCTACTGCAATAAGGAAAATGATTGCGGGAAGGAACATTGCAAAGCTTGCAGCAGAGCTGTCAACAATCATTTTTATGTATTCGCCTGCACCGAGAGAGTCTGTGATGGTTTTAAGAGTCCAAGCACAAGCAAGAATCATAATAGCGGGAACCATTGCCTTGAAGCCTTCAGGAATGGAAGCCATACAATCCTTGAAGGAGATAACTCTTCTTATAATAAAGTATGCA
This sequence comes from Acutalibacteraceae bacterium, assembly GCA_045589395.1. Lineage (GTDB taxonomy): Bacteria > Bacillota > Clostridia > Oscillospirales > Acutalibacteraceae > RUG806. The sequence goes on from JAZNOZ010000014.1 coordinate 55,814, forward strand.
ATTGTGATGATAAGAGTTACGAATGAGCCGAACACAAGTCCCTGTGAAGCATCACAGTCTGAGAAAGCGTTAATGAAGGAAACCCCGTCAAAGAAGCCGCCTGTGTAAATCATACCGATAATACAGGAAATAATAAGAACAACTACGGGGAATATAAGGTCAATTACCTTGCCCTTTGTTTTTGTTTCTTCTGTTATGGAATTTTTGAAGGATTCTGCATCGCTTGTGAATAAATCCCCGTTAAGAGCGTTCATTTCATGAAGCTTCATAGGACCGAAATCGGCTTTTGAAATTGTAAGAAGCACCATAAATACCAATGTGAGAAGCGCATAGAAGTTAAAGGGAATTGCTCTGAGGAAAAGCTCAAAGCCGTTAACCTGTTCTTCTGAAACGAAGCCTGTAACGGCTGCAGCCCATGAAGAAATGGGAGCGATGATACAAATGGGAGCTGCTGTTGCATCAATAAGATATGCAAGCTTAGCTCTTGAAACTCTGTGCTTATCTGTTACGGGACGCATAACTGAACCTACTGTGAGGCAGTTAAAATAGTCATCAACAAATATAAGAACACCAAATAAAATTGTTGCAAGCTGTGCGCCTACTCTTGATTTGATATGTTTTGCAGCCCATTTGCCGAAAGCAGCAGATGCCCCTGATTTGTTCATCATTGCAACAATTGCACCGAGAACGATAAGGAAAAGAATAATGCCTATGTTGTATGCATCTGCAATGCTTGCAATGAAACCGTCTTTGAAAACATGAACGATTGTGCCTTCAAAATTAAAGCCGGAATAAAGGAGACCGCCTACAAGAATACCGACAAAGAGAGAGGAGTAAACTTCTTTTGTGATAAGAGCAAGAACTATGGCAATCAGGGGAGGCAATAAAGCAAAGATTGTTGCATAAAATTTTGAGGGCTTTTCTTCTTCAGTTTCTTCTTCAATTGCCCCTACTGTTGTTGTGTCGGAGCTTTCTGTATCGGAAGTTTCTGTTTCTGTTTTTGATTCAACTTCTTCAACAGCTTCAGTTGCATCTTCAATAACTGTTTCAGCATCTGTGCTCTGTGATACTGCTTCTGTTACTTCACTTGCAGAAACAGAAGAAATAAGCCCAAAGCTGAATGTTAAAAGACACATAAGAAAAATTGCAATGAGTCTTCTGGTTTTCAAATTCTTCATATTTTTCACCTTTCTGTGTTTTTTCAGACAAATTGTATATAAAATATAATAATTGTCTGAAATATCCTTTATATTATTACATAACAACATTTTTATGTCAACCGAAAAATTATATCAAGAATGTAACAAATAAAATCTTTTGTAAAATCACCAAAAAATGTCCATTTTTTTTGGTGATTTAGTCTTTCGACAAAACATTGATTTTTAATGTTTACTGTAGTATATTTTCTTTATTACATAAGAGAGGTGTTTTTATGAAAGAAAAGAAATTGTACATATTAACATACGATCACGGCGGTTATGTCCTGTGGGCAGACAGAGTAAAGCCTCGTTTGAAAGAAATATACAAATGGATGGAGAAATATCCAAAGCTTAAAATAGGGCTTGATTATGAATCTTTTACTTTTGATGAGTTTTCTAAGAGTGATCCTGAGATAGTGGAAATGATAAAAGATTTGCTTAATAAATATCCTGACCGTATCGGGCTGGGAGCTACCACCTACGGTCAGCCTTTGTCGCTTACAATTTCAGAGGAGTCAAATGCAAGACAGCTTATATATGCTGTTAAAACAAACAAACATTATTTCGGTATAACACCGAATGTTTATGCTATTTCCGAATTTGCATTAAATAACCAGACACCCCAGTTGATTAAGCTTTGCGGATATGATGCTGCTATTCTGCGTTCACATGTTATGGGATACGGTTATCCAAGAACCTTTGATTCGGCATGGGGTAACTGGGTCGGTAAAGACAAAACTTCCGTTCCTTCTGTTCCCACATATGATAATCAGGGAAGAGGCTTTAACTGTTGCACGGTTGACAACTGGATACTTTCCCGTTGGCCTGAAAATCAGCTTTATTCGCTTGAAGATTTTGAAGAAATGTTTGAAAAATATTCTCCGGTTCTTGCTTCAAGATATGATGACCTTACACAGGAAATTGAAAAGCTGACAGCATACACGGAAAATAAAGATAATTATGAATATATTCTGCTTGAAGATATTCCCGAGCTTTACGGAAATGCAGAAGATGAGCTTGTTACCAATGATAATGATTTCCATGTTCAGATGCCTTGGGGATATTGCGGTAATGAAATATTTAACGGTGTTCGAAAAGCAGAGGTGGCAGCTGTTCAGGCAGAAAAGCTTAATGCTTTTTCCCGTATGCTCAGTTTTGAAGCAAACGAAGAAAAGCTTGAAGAAGCATGGAAATATGCTCTTGCAGCCCAGCATCACGATGTAACGATATGTGGCTTGCTTGATCTTTCCCATCGTTTTGTTCCTGCTTCTCTCAGTGCGTCAGCAAAAGCAAAGGAGGATGCTGTTAAGAATATTTCTTCACTTTTTGCCTCACCTGAAAAAGACTCTATGCTTGCAGTAAATATGCATTCTTTTGATGTTGATGAATGGATTGATGTTGACGGAAAGAAAGTACATATAATGCTTCCTGCTTTTACGGCGGCGCACTTATCAGAAAATGAAGATAAAAAATATGTATATTCATGGAATGAAGAAAGCGGAGAGTTGCTTACTCCTTGCTATAAATTTGTTCTTGCAGACAGCGGTATTTTAAGTATTTATGACACAAAAAATAACCGTTTGATTGCCGATAACGGCAATGGCGGACTTTTCAGTGCATATGTTGATGAAAAAATGTGTACATCTGTCGGCAAATGGGAAATTACATTAACTGATACCGATGCAACAGCAAAACAAACAGGCTCAATCGGTACAATCAAGTACAGCTTTGAAATGTGTTTCTGTGGTGAAAGTGCAAGAATTGACTGCAAAACACAATTTGAATTGCACGGAGAAAAGGTAGGAATAACAGGGAATAAGGCAGGCCTTGAAAAATCACTTACCGTTGACGGACATTTGCATGAGGGCAAAATTTGTCTTAATCTTAACCTTAATCTTGATTCCTCAAGAAGAATGATGCGCGATTTGCCTTATTCAATATCTGACTGGAGCGGCGATATAAGAGTGGTTGAAGATTATTGGTATAAATCAGACCGCATAATAATTGATGAAAAAGTATCTCAGGAAGAATCCTTTAATAATTCAACACAAATTAACGGTATTTATTGGTTCGCACTCTCAGACAGTAAATATGGCTTTGCCGTAATGAATAAAGGCTGTATGGGCGGTGAAATACAAGGAAACCGTTTGCTTGTTCCGCTTTTGTATTCAAATATTTATTTGTGCGGAGACAGAATTTTAGAGGGAACATATGATGATGAATTCGCTTTGCTGCCTTTTGAATCAACAATAAGTGATGCTGATTTGCACAGACTTGCTGTTTCTTATAGCTATAATCCTGCCGTTATTCCTTTGAAAAAGGGTGACGGGAAGCTGAAGGATTGCACCTTTATTGATTTTGAGTCTTACGGCGGAGATGTAATTTTAACAACTCTTTATCCCGAAAACGGTTATCTTCTTGCCCGATTCTGCAATTATTCTGATAATACAGCTTCTGTTGTATTAAATAGTGCTTTCGGTGCAGTTACACAGGAAACAGATTTACTCTCACATAAAATAAAGGATGTAACAGACGGCAAATTAAGTTTCCGTCCTTGGGAAATTAAAACAGTCAGAATAGACTTATAATTCAAACAACCGAAACTGTCCGTAACAGGCAAAGTTTCGGTTGGTTTTTTTATGATGCTAAATCCAATTCATCTGTGCGCAATATTGTTTGAGCTGTGTCAATCATTGTCTGTGCAAAAATTGCATACCCCTTTTGCGGATTGTTAAGGAAAACATGCGTTACCGCACCTACCAGCATTCCGTCCTGAATAATCGGTGAACCGCTCATTCCCTGAACAATTCCACCTGTTGTATTTATCAGTTCTTCATCAGTTACTTTTATAATCATACTTTTGTTGTTTGCAGAAAACGGATCGGTTTTTTCAATTTTTATATCATAGTATTTTTTTTGTCCGTCTGTTGCTGTTGTTATTATCTGCGCTTCACCCGTATGCACTTCATTTGGAAACGCTACGGGAATTGTTTTTTCATTGCTTGCTAAAACTGTAATGAATCCGTAAATTCCATTGTCGCAATTAAGCTGCAGATTTCCGTATTGAGTGGAGCCGAATGAACCGCTCAGTTCTCCTGCCGAGCCTGATTTTCCTTTTGTTACACCGCAAAGCTTTGCAGACAAAAGAAGCCCGCTTGTTGAGGGGACTATTTTTTTTGTATCTGAATCATATATGCCGTGTCCTAACGAAGCAAAACAGCCGGTTGAAACATCTGTGTAGGTTAATGTTCCTATTCCGCACACGCAGTCGCGCACCCACAATCCGCCTTTATATTGTTTTGTTTCAATTGATTTTTGTGGTTGTAGGGTTGTTGTGAATTTTTTGTTGTCGCGTATTAATGTTAAAATTAGCGGGGAGCCGTCTGAATTCTCAATAGCTAATGTCAGAGAATTATTATCTGTAACTTTTTTCTGATTGATCGACACTAAAACATCTCCAGCCTCTATTCCTGCATCATTTGCGGGAGAAGCGGTACCGTTTTCACTTTCAAAGGTTTCTGTACCTACAATAAGCACACCGTCTGTTTCAAGCTTTATTCCTATAAGCTCTCCGCCCGGAATCACATATGCGCGTTCTTTTTGCTGTAATGATACAGTTTTTACGGGTATAGTGTTTGCTAATTTTATTGTTGCTTTTACATCAGATTTGTTTTTCTCGTTTGTATTTGCAGCCTGAACCGAGTTTTGTTCAGATGCTATGTCTGCGGTAAAGATTTTTCCCAGTTGGATTGAATTGCCTGATATATATAATTTATCAGGCAGGGTTAAATTTCCGTAGACCGTCATACTCATCAATAATACAACAATAAATGATATACATACACTTACATTTTTAAATATTTTTCTCATAAAAAATCACCTCCGTACATATTTAATTTGAACTCGAAAACGATAATTATTAAAGTCAATCGAAGTGTTATTTTGAATGTTTTTCCGTATGAAATTTATTATTTATTGTAATTTATATTGCTATACAAAAAACTCTTGAGTTTTTATTTTTTTATGAATATTTTATGACATTTTTTTTGTAAAATTTGTTGCAATTATAATATATTTTGTTATAATAAAAAGTAACAAAAATACATCTGAGAAAGGATGATTTCAATGCCCGGATATAAAATGGAATTAACTCCCGAACAGCTTGATATTCTCAACGGCAAACAGGGAGAAACAATGGCAAAGGTTATGAAAACGCTCGTAATGTACGGTGAAACTTTCGGAGCTACAAAAATGGTTCCTGTTACAAGTGAAAAAGGTCACCTTGTAACAAGTTTCGGTATCAGCGTAATGAAGCCTGTTTATGAACTTATGGATCAGCTTATCGCCGGCGGAGTTGTGTCAAAGCAGAAATTCTCTGTTGACCCCAGACCCCTTGATAAGAATGTTCCGGCTAATTTCCTTGAAAATCTTGTTTTTAACAAATTTATGTATTCTGCACAGGAAAAATATGATGCACAGCTTGAAAAGGTGGGTCTTGTAAGTAAGTCTGCTTATACTTGTACCTGTTATCTTGATGAAGTAGGCAATACACCTAAAAAGGGTGATGTTCTTTCATGGGCTGAGTCAAGTGCAGTTGTTTATGCAAACTCCGTTCTCGGTGCGCGTTGCAACCGTAACTCAGGTATAATTGATATTTTCGGCTCTATTGTAGGCTATGTTCCTTACTTTGGTTTACTTACCGATGAAGGAAGAAAGGCAACATGGATTGTTGAAGTTAAAACAGAAAAAATTCCTGAAGCGCAGGTTCTCGGTTCCGCTATCGGTATGAAGGTTATGGAAGATGTTCCTTATGTTATTGGTCTTGATAAATGGATCGGTAACACTCTTGATGATAACGCTAAGGCATATCTTAAGGATTTCGGTGCAGCAACTGCTTCAAACGGTGCGGTAGGTCTTTATCATATAGATGGACTTACTCCCGAAGCTGTTGAATTCGGCAAAGACCTTATTGCTGAAAATGCTCAGGTTTATGTCATTGATGACAAGGAGCTTGAAAGAGTTAAAAACAATTATCCTGTTATCTGGAAGGATAAGAATGCAACACCCAAGCTTTGCTTCATTGGTTGTCCCCACCTTACATATTCACAGCTTATCGAATGGACAGAGAATGTTGAAGCTTCTCTTAAGAAGTACGGCAACAAAAAGGTCACAATTCCCACAGTATTTACTGCAGCTCCCAATGTTGTTGAAAAGTTCAACAAAACTCCTTATGCAGCAAGACTTAAGGCAACAGGTGTCATTCTCAGCTACATTTGTCCTCTTATGTATATGAACAATCCTCTTTGCGGTAAAAAGCCTGTTATTACTAACTCTAATAAATTAAGAACATATACAACTTCCCGTTATTATACAAACGCTGAAATTCTTGAACAGATTACAAAGGGGGCTAAATAAAATGAAAACATTTAAAGGACGCGTTGTAGTTCCCGGAACAGTAGCTTCTGCTGAAGCTTTGGTTACAAAGCAGGGATTCAATACACTTGCAAGCTTTCAGAAGAGCTTGCAGTTCGGTGATAAAACAGCAAAATGCGGAGATCAGAACAATCCTGACCTCTATGAAAAGCCAATGGTAAACACAGCTCTTTGCCTTCCTCAGACAATCGGCTCAACCACAGGCGGTATGGTACTTTACTGTGCAGCTGCAATGGGCAGAAATCCTTCTTGTCTTCTTTTCTCAAAGCCCATAGATTCACTTGCTGCAGCAGGTGCAATTCTTGCTGATGTATGGTCTGATAACCCCATGCCCACAATTGATAATCTTGGTGAGGAATTTCTTGAAGCAGTAAAAACAGGTGATAAAATCAGAGTTGAGGAGGATGGCGTAGTTGTTATTCTTTAATAACTCGCTGTAAATATTATGTCTAAGTTAACTGAAAACTATAACGGTATTTATTCCTTGATGCTCACTCCCTTTAACGATGATCTCACCGTTGACTATAAGGGTTATGAGGAATATGCAGTATGGCAGGCAAATCAGGGTGTTGACCACCTGTTTGCAGTTTGCGGAAGCTCTGAAATGGCAAATCTTAATATTGAAGAAAGAATTAAGCTTGCTGAGCTTACCGTTAAAAACAAGGGCAATACGACTGTTGTTGCAACTGCAAATAATGAGCCTTCATGGTTTGCACAGGTTGAAGAAGTAAAAAGAATGAGTCAGACAGGTGTTGACGGTCTTGTTTTTACAACAAAGGGCTTTGGTAATGATGAAGACAGACTTGTAACATATGTCGGTGAACTCAAGCAGTATACTGATTTACCTGTATTTATGTATGAATTCCCCGGTGCACAACCTCATCTTATCAGCGGTAATGCATATGGCCGACTTGTAAAAGAATGCGGTGTATACGGCATTAAGGATACTACCTGTTCTGCAGAACTTATCAAGGATAAGATTGAACAGAAGGGTGATTCCTGTGTCATTCAGGCAAATATGCCTTATCTCTTTGAAGCATTCAAGATGGGTGCGCGCGGTGTTATGGCAACTCCCACAGCTTGCGGCGGTGCTTTCTTCCAGCGCTTCTATGAAGCATTTATGAGCGGTGATATGGCTCTTGCCGAACAGCGTTACAATGAAATTATTCTCCTTGATAATGCTATTGATAACGGCTTTAACTGCTCTGCAAAATACCTTGTAAATCTTCAGGGTGTAAAATCAATGAAAGCTATCAATCGCGGTGGTCAGAAGCTTTCTCCTGCAAGATTACACAGTCTTGAAGCATTCCATAATTGGTGTGTTGCAAATGGTCTTATGGACTGATAATTGAGAATAAAAATATACTGTAATCAAAAAGATTGCAGTATATTTTTTTTGAGAAGAAAAGAACCCCGCTCATTGAGAGCGGGGCTAAATTATAGATTTATGATATTGAAATTCTTGTCAGATAATTCTCAAAGAAATTACACCGTCGATTTCTTTGATTTTTTCTATGACATCATCGGTAATCTGCACATCGGTATCAAAAACAGCATAACCGACATTTTTCTTAACAGCATTTGCACTGTTATTGAGTGCAATACCTGCATTTTCTAATGCATTTTTGAGTGCATCGGTAATATCTCCGTTTGATATTACGGTAAGTCTTACATTACCGCATTTTTCTGTAATTAATTCGGGAAGATTAACGGAATTTTTAACATTACCGTCTTTAAGATACATTGCAAGCTGATTAACAGCCATAACAGCACAGTTTTCTTCTGCTTCGGGAGAAGATGCACCGAGGTGGGGAAGTGCTGTTACACCGTCTGCACAAAGAAGCTCATCTGTTGCAAAGTCAGTTGCATATGCTGCACACTTGCCGCAAGCCAATGCTTCAAGCATATCAGCGGAATTGACAAGCTCTGCTCTTGCGAAGTTAAGAACACGGACACCGTCCTTGCATTTTGCAAAATTCTCGTTTCCTATAATGCCTCTTGTTGCATCTGTCAAAGGAGCATGAAGTGTTATATAATCACTTGCAGTAAAAATATCGTCAAGATTTGCTGTAACAGTAATACCGGAATCAAGCAATGCTGCAGTTTTATCGGAAAGGAAAGGATCATAACCGATAACTGTCATACCGAGAGCCTTTGCTGCATTCGCAACCAATATGCCTATAGCACCTAAGCCTACAACACCGAGAGTTTTTCCGAGTATTTCAGGACCTGCAAAAGAGCTTTTACCTTTTTCAACAAGCTTCGAAACCTGATCGCCGTTACCTTTGAGAGTCTCACACCATTTTGCACCTGCAATAACTTTTCTTGAAGTGAGGAAAAGTGCACAGATAACAAGTTCTTTAACAGCATTAGCATTTGCACCGGGGGTGTTGAACACACAAATACCGCTTTCGGTGCATTTGTCAATCGGAATATTGTTTACACCTGCACCTGCTCTTGCAACAGCAAGAAGATTAGAGGGTAATTCCATTTCGTGCATTGATGCGGAGCGAACGATTACCGCATCGGGGTTTTCTATAGCATCAGAGCAAGCAAAAAGATTGCTGTCAAAATTTGCCAGACCTGTTGCTGAAATTTTATTAAGAGTGAGAATATTGAACATAATAGGTTACTCCTTTGCTTATGAATTAGCTTTTTCGAAAGCTTTCATAAATTCAACGAGCTTTTCAACACCTTCAAGGGGCATTGCGTTGTAAACGGAAGCTCTCATACCACCGATTGAACGGTGTCCTTTAAGATTAATAAAGCCTGCTTCTGTAGCTTCTTTAACAAATTTAGCATCAAGCTCTGCATCACCTGTAACGAAAGGAATGTTCATAAGAGAACGGTCTTCTTTTGCAACTGTGCTGCTGAACATTTTTGATGCTTCAAAGAAATTATAAAGAAGGTCCGCTTTTTTGATGTTGTTTTCTTTTACAGCCTCAATACCGCCCATATCCTTGATCCATTCAAGAACAAGCTTACACATATAGATTGTAAAGCAAGGGGGAGTGTTGTAAAGAGAGTCATTGTCTGCGTGAACTTTGTAGTTGAACATTGTGGGAGTGATATCCATTTCGTGACCGAGCATATCTTCTCTTACAATAACAACTGTAAGACCTGCAGGTGCGATGTTTTTCTGAGCGCCGCCGTATACAACAGCAAATTTTGATACATCAAGAGGCTCAGAAAGGAAGCAGGAGGAAATATCTGCAATAAGGGGAATATCACCTGTTTCGGGAATATAGGGGAACTTTGTACCGTAAATGGTGTTGTTCATGCAGATATAAACATAGTCAGCTTCGGGATCAATATCTTCCTTTGTTACCTTTGGAATATAAGAGAAAGTCTTATCCTCGGAAGATGCAACAACTCTTGCATTACCGTATTTTTTAGCTTCCTGATAAGCTTTCTTTGCCCAAGCACCTGTAACAATGTAATCAGCCTTGTTGTTTTTTGTCATAAAGTTCATAGGTATAGCTGCAAACTGAGAGGATGCGCCGCCCTGTAAAAACAGAACTTTATAGTTATCGGGAATGTTCATAATTTCGCGCATAAGTTTTTCTGCATCTTTGATGATTTTATCAAAAACCTTTGAACGATGTGACATTTCCATAACGGACTGACCGCTTCCTTCATAATCGAGAAGGTCAGCCTGTGCTTTTTTCAGTGCTTCAAGAGGAAGCATTGAAGGACCTGCGGAAAAATTGTAAACTCTTGCCATAATAAATTATCTCCATTTCTAAATAAAAAATTGTTAAATTCGTGCAACGCCGCTCATCTTTGCCGCTTTTGCAACGGCAAGTGCAACGGTGCGACCTACACGCTCATCAAAAGCGGCAGGAAGTATATATTCAGAAGAAAGCTCTTCATCTGAAACAAGGGATGCAATGGCATTTGCTGCAGCAAGCTTCATTTCCTCATTGATTTTTGATGCTCTCATATCGAGTGCACCTCTGAATATTCCGGGGAAAGCCAGAACATTGTTTACCTGATTCGGGAAATCGCTTCTGCCTGTTCCGATAACAGCTGCACCGGCTTCTTTTGCTATATCCGGCATAATTTCGGGAACAGGATTTGCCATAGCAAAAACAATAGGAGAGTCTGCCATTGTTTTTATCATCTCTGCTGATACGATTGACGGAGCGGAAACTCCTATGAAAATATCTGCACCGGCTAAAGCATCTTTGAGAGAACCGTTTAACAGGGAAGTGTTTGTTATCTTTGCTAATGATAACTGGGCAGAATTCAAGGAAGTATCATTTCTGTTAAGAATACCCTTCTTATCACAAACAATAATTTCACCGATCCCTAAATTCAAGAGCATTTTTGCAATTGCCGTTCCGGCAGCTCCTGCTCCGGAAACAACTGCTTTGCAGTCTTTTTTATCCTTTTTTACGAGCTTTAATGCATTTATTATACCTGCAGTAACAATAACAGCAGTACCGTGCTGGTCATCGTGAAAAACAGGAATATCGCAAAGTTCTTTAAGCTTTTCTTCAATTTCAAAGCATCTCGGAGCTGAAATATCTTCAAGATTAATACCGCCGAAGCTTTTTGAAATAAGATAAACTGTTTTTATGAATTCATCGGGATTTTTAGAGTCAACGCAAATCGGAATTGCATCAACGCCTGCAAACTCCTTAAATAGTATACATTTACCTTCCATAACAGGCATACCGGCTAAAGGACCGATATCACCTAATCCCAGAACGGCAGTGCCGTCTGTGATAACCGCGACAGTATTCCATCTTCTGGTAAGATTATAACTTTCCTGTGGATTGTTTTGAATTTCAAGACAAGCCTGAGCAACACCGGGAGTATATGCTAAAGATAAATCTTCCTTTGTTTTAACTGAAACTCTTGATTTGATTTCAAGTTTTCCTTTTAACTGCTTGTGTAATTCAAGTGATTTGTTTTTAATATCCATTGTTTTAGTGTTCTTCCCAATCTTTTGCTCTTTCAACAGCGCGTTTCCATCCGTTATAGAGTAGATTTCTGTCTTTTTCAGACATCTTCGGTGTAAAAATCTTGGAAACTTCTCTTATATTTTCAATTTCACTTTTATCTGACCATATGCCGATTGCAAGTCCTGCAAGGTATGCAGCACCTAAGGCTGTTGTTTCAACGCATTTAGGTCTGTTTACGGGAGTGTTGATTATATCTGACTGGAACTGCATCATAATGTTACTTACACTTGCACCGCCGTCAACACGCAGTTCTGATAAATCTATACCTGAATCAGCTTTCATAGCCTCAAGCAAATCAGTCATCTGATAAGCAATAGATTCAAGAACAGCACGGCATATATGATTTTTATTTGTTCCTCTTGTCATGCCCACAATACAAGCTCTTGCATACATATCCCAATAAGGAGCTCCTAAGCCTGTAAAAGCAGGAACAAGGTAAACGCCATTTGCATTTTCAACACGTTCTGCATATCTGTCACAGTCGGGAGCTTTTTTGATTATTCCAAGCTCATCGCGAAGCCACTGTATAACTGAGCCGGCATTAAATGCAGAGCCTTCAATACAGTATTCAACCTCATTACCGATGCCCCATGCAATACCTGTTACAAGATTGTTTTTTGAGGTAACTCTCTTTTTTCCTGTGTTCATCAGAAGGAAACAGCCTGTTCCGTAGGTGTTTTTAGCCTGACCGGGATTAAAACAAGCCTGACCGAAAAGAGCCGCCTGCTGGTCACCGATAGCAGAACAAATGGGAATACCTGTGAGAGCTTCTATGCCGGGAATAGATGGTGCAACAGTACCGTAAACTTCACTTGAGGATGCAACGCGAGGGAGAATGCTCATAGGGATGCCGAGCTTTTCACAAAGATATTCATCCCAGCAAAGCTTATCAACATCAAAGAGCATTGTCCTTGATGCATTTGAATAGTCAGTTACATGAACAGCACCGCTTGTGAGATTCCATATAAGCCAAGTGTCAATTGTGCCGAACAGAAGATTTCCGTCTTCCGCTAACTGCTTTGCGCCTTCAACATTATCAAGAATCCATTTTATTTTTGTTGCTGAAAAGTAAGCATCTATTATAAGACCGGTATGTTCCTTGATATAATCACCTAAGCCCTCTTTTTTTAGCTGTTCGCACATTGCAGCTGTTCTTCTGCACTGCCATACTATAGCATTATAAACGGGTTTACCGGTTCTCTTGTCCCAAAGGACTGTAGTTTCACGCTGATTTGTAATGCCGATAGCTGCAATTTCTTTTGCTTCAATCTGGCCGTTTATTAATGCTTCTGCGATTGAGCGAAGCTGACTTTTTAATATTTCCTCTGGGTCGTGTTCAACCCAGCCGGCCTTAGGATAAATCTGCGGATATTCTAACTGAGCTTTTGATACAATTTCACCGTGACGGTTAAAAACAATTGTTCTTGAGCTTGTTGTTCCCTGGTCAAGAGAAAGAATGTATTTATTCATAAAAATCCGCTCCTAATTATTAATTATTTATTATATTAAACCTTTAAATTAAGATTGTCAAGAAAATAACAAAAAAAATGATTTACATTAATACTAAAGTTTAGTATAATAATGTTATTAAATTCAATTCGGAGTTTTTTATATGAATATTAATTCTTTTATGCCTGTAAAGGTTGTTTCTGATGAGAATTGTGTTATAAATAACAGTCAGATTTTAAAAAAATTCGGAAACAGATGTTTGATTGTAACAGGCGGAAGCTCTGCAGAAAAAAGCGGTGCTCTTGCGGATTGTTTGCAAGCATTAAAAAAAGAAAATATTGCATATTCTGTTTTTTCATCAGTTGAACCTAATCCTTCAACAAAAACTTGTTATGAAGCAGGAAAATTTGCCAGAGAAACAAATTCAGAATTTATTATCGGTATCGGTGGCGGTTCCCCGCTTGATGCAGCTAAAGCTGTTGCTATTTTTGCAGCAAATCCTGATTTTCAGCACGATTCAGTATATGTAAGAACTGTACCGAGTGCGCATTTGCCTCTTGTTTTAATCGGAACAACAGCGGGAACTGGTAGTGAAGTAACGGGAGTCAGTGTGCTTACTAATCCTGATACAGGTATGAAAAAAAGTATTTCAGGTGCCGATTGTTATGCAGATGTTGCCTTTTGCGACTATAAGTATACCTGTACCGTACCGAAGGAGATTACGGTTTCAACCGCTCTTGATGCTTTTGCGCACGCAGTTGAAGCATATCTCGCATCTTCTGCAAACGAACTTACTTTTGTTTACTCTGAAAAAGCAATTGAGTTGTTAAAAGATTTTATTTTAGATGTTAATACATTTAATGGAAATCTCACAAACGAAAAAAGAGAACAGCTTTATATTGCATCTCTTTTCGCAGGATTGGCAATAAATATAAGCGGAACAGATTTTCCGCATACATTAGGATATTATCTTACTGAAAATTATAATATTCCGCACGGCAGAGCATGTGCAGCTTTTATGCCTCTTTTGCTTGACAGAGCAAAAAAATATTGCCCCGAAAGACTCGGAGCAATAGAAAATATTTTGGCTTGCTCTGCTGAAAAGCTTTCAGGCATAATAAAGCAAGCTGCAGATATACGAATAATACTGACTGAAAATGAAGCAAAGCAAATCAGTTTGCGTTGGAAGAACGGAGTGAAAAATTTTGACCGTTCACCGGGCGGTTTTGCTTTTGATGATTGTGTTGTGGCACTGATGAATCTTTAAATTTTCATACCTGTCTGTGCGTTTACGATATTGTTAAACACCGCTACCTGAGAATTAGATATGAATTTATCTATATGCATACTTCCGAAGAACCATCTTTCATAACTTGCCTGAACTGAAAGCTCATCAAAATATGCACCTAATGCAGTAGTTCTTGCTGCGGTATTTTTTGACAGCAGAAGAAAATCACGGATTTTTGCAGGAGGCTCATGTGTTACAATGTAATCTACTTTGAATTCACATCTTTCAAGATTGTTTACACCGTTAAGCATTTCCTGTTTTGTCGGTAATTCGTATTGGTGCGTTAAATCCTCTTCATTTTTGTATTCAATCTCAGGACTTTCACCGCCACCCATAGTAAAGATAATTTTTTTGTCAATTTCGTATATTTCGCCGCGCATAAGATGTATAACATTATCAGTAATTTTTCTGACTCTTCCGCCGCGCCAGAAAGTTACGGGGATTTTTTCAAGAAGCTCAAAGTTTTCGTGTGTGCCGTCAATAAAGCAGATATTATAATTTCTTTTTGACAGCTTTTCGAGGAATCTCTTTTCCTTTTTGCCATTATCCCACAAAAAACCAAAATCACCGCACACAATTAGCGTATCACCGCTTTTTAATTGCTTTAATGCGAATTTACTTAATCTGTCCTGATTTCCGTGAGTATCACCTGTGAAATAAATCATTAAAAACCTCCGAGTGGGTGATATTTATAAATTTACTATATAATACAACATTATAATGGGGTTTGTCTATGAAAAAATTTATTATTTTTCTGATTTCTGCTATAATTTTAATATCATCCTTTTGTTTCAGTGCAAACGCCGCTTTTACTTCGGCTGTAGATGTTGATTCAAATATTGCTTATCTTGTTAGTCTTGATGATGATGGAACTGTTATTTATGATAAAAATTCAACATTAAAAACCGAGCCTGCATCATTAACAAAAATTGTTACAGCTATACTTGTTATTGAGAATTGTTCGGATTATGAAGCTGTTGTAACTGCTCCGAGTTATGCTATAAGACTGCTTGACGGAACAAACAGTTCAACTGCCGGTATTTTAGTCGGAGAGCAGCTTACCGTCAGACAGTTGCTTTACTGCCTGCTTGTATACAGTGCAAATGATGCAGCAAATGTTCTTGCCGATTATATAGGCGGCGGCAGTATAGATACTTTTATAAATATGATGAATGAATTTGTACAAAAGCTTGGTTGTACTGATACTCATTTTACAAATGCTCACGGATTGTTTGATGAAAATCATTATTCTACTGCTAAGGATCTTGCTGTGATATACCGTTATTGTTTGGAGAATAGCTTTTTCTCTGAAATAGCAGGAACTTCTTATTATAAAATTGACCCTACAAATAAATACACGCAGACTCGCCATCTTAACAGCACAAATAAAATGTTCAGCTCAGGCATTGCGGATTATTACTATAAATTTTTGAAAAACGGAAAAACAGGAACAACCAATAATTGGAACAGATGCTTTGTTTCATCAGCCTCGAAAGACGGATACAGCTATTTATGTGTCATACTTGATGCACCGATGTATGATTGCGATGAAGACGGTGTTGATGAGAATATGGCTTTTATGGACACAAAAACTCTTTACAATTGGACTTTTGAGCATATCAGACTGAGGACTGTTGCAAACACATCAACTTATGTTACAGAGGTTACGGTAAAGCTTTCCAACGAGTACGATTATGTTAGCTTAGTACCAGCAAAAGAAGTTAATGCCCTTGTTCCGACAGGTGTGGATGAAAGCGGTGTTTATATAGAAGCCTTGACTGAGCTTACAGCTTCTTCAGTTAATGCTCCGGTAAAAAAAGGTGATGTGCTCGGCAAAGCAGTCATAAAGTATGCTGATGAGGTTATTGCCGAGGTTGATTTGGTAGCAGCCTTCGATGTATCTTTAAGTACTATTAAATATATAGGTAATCTTATTTTAACTCTTATGCAATCAACTGCATTTAAGCTTATTTTAGCATTTATTGTGGTGATTATATTGCCTGTATGTGTTATGCTGTTTATTGTGATTCCCGCAAAGAGAAGAAAAAAGAAATCTCAGATAAGAATAGTTAATGTTAATGATATTGAAAATAACAGGAAAAGAAAAAAATAAAAACGAAACGGAGATTAATATTATGAACCCTAAAATCAAGTATTCAATGCTTACCGCTTTGGCTGCAGCTTTGGCAACAGTACCTGTAAAAGCATTGCTTTATAAGCCTGAAAAAGTAAACGGTGAGCCTTTCCAAGAAGAAAATGTTGATTTGGAGCGCTACAGAAAAAACTTATCTGATGCAATAAAAATAAAAACTATTGCAGAAAAGGATCCCGAGCTTATTGATTGGGCACCCTTTGAGGAATTTCACGCTTTTCTTAAAGAGCGTTATCCTTTGATTCACGAGAAGCTTGAGCTTACAGTTCTTGCCAAGGGAAGCTTGCTTTATCGTTGGAAAGGCACAAATTCTGAGCTTAATCCGATTGCCCTGCTTTCACATCAGGATGTTGTTCCCATTTCTGAGGGTACAGAAAACGATTGGACAAATCCTCCCTTCAGCGGTTTTGATGACGGTGAATTTATATGGGGCAGAGGCGCTCTTGATATGAAGAACCATCTTATTGCCGTTATGGAAAGTGTTGAAACATTGCTTGAGGAAAACTTTACGCCCGTAAGAGATGTGTATATCTGTTTAGGACACAACGAAGAAGTTATGTCTTCGGATTCATCAGGAGCAATAGTAATGTGTAACTATTTCCTCGAAAAAGGCATAAAGCTTGATTGTGTAATCGATGAGGGCGGTGCAATATTGCCTGTAAATGTAAAAGGAGTCATTAACAAAAATCTTGCAGGAATAGGTGTTGCAGAAAAGGGTTATGTTGATGTTGAAGTAGCTGTAAATGCAAAAGGCGGTCACTCCTCTCAGGCTCCTAATCACACAGCACTCGGTCATCTTGCAGATGTTATAAAGGATATTGAAAATAATCAGTTTAAAGCATCGCTTTCTCCTATGATGATGGAGCTGTTTGATAAAATAGGCAGAAATGTTTCTTATCCCGCAAGACTTGTAACTTGTAATATAAAGCTCTTAAAGCCTCTTATTACCAAGGTTATGACATTTATTCCTCCTGCTGCAAGTATGATAAGAACGACAACAGGTGTTACAATGGCAAGCGGCAGTCCCGCTCCCAATGTTCTGCCTCAGAGAGCAACAATAAATGTTAATTTCAGAACATATCCCGGTCAGACTGTTGATGATGTTGTAGCACATCTCAGAAAAGTTATAAAGAATAAAAATGTTGAAATAAATGTAAAGCCCGGTTGGAAGAATCCCTCAAAGTTTTCTCCCACAGATTCAAGATGCTTCAAGGCTCTTGAGGAAATCTGCTACAGAATGAACAATGATACTATTGTTGCACCGTACCTTGTAATGGGCGGTACAGATGCTTGTCACTATGAACCTGTATGCGATAATATCTACAGATATTCTCCCTTTATGGTAGATACCGCATTGTTACTCACAACACACGGAACAAACGAGAGAATTCCCGTTGCAACATTGAAAGACGGTGTTGCATTCTTCAAACGCTATATCAAAATTGTTTCAGCTGAATAACAAAAAAAATAACTTCCGGATTCACAAAAAAATGCTCCGGAAGTTATTTTTATACCCCGCTATGCCGAAGACAGCTAATAATAACCTGCTCTGTTAGCAGGTGGTGTCCTCCCATCCGGTTCACGCTCCCTTCGTCCGACTGAAAGTCGGGAGGTCTGCAATCCGCGGACGGAGTAATCAGGACTCCGTTAATAAAAGTGTTGGGTTAATATTGGCTGTCCGTTTATCGCACAAAGCAGGGATAAAGCAATAATTTTTTATTCTTCTTCAAAATCAAAAAGATCAGAAAGGCGTTCCTCAAAAATTTCGCCTATTTCATTGAATTCTTCTTCATCTTCAATAGGCTCAAGAATTATTTCGCCGTTTTCTTCGGTAACACGAAGAATGATAAGCTCACCGCTTTCATCAAGCATATCCTCGCTGAAAGAGGGAATCATTGCAATATATCTTTTACCGTCATCTGTTTCAATTCTGTCAAGTTCTTCAAATTCATGTTCAACACCGTCATCATCAACAACGGTTATGATATCGGGATTATATTCGTCCATCGCATTTTCTCCTTTTTGTTATGTTGATATTTTAACTTTTTTTTGACGAGATGTCAACACATCAATGAGAAAATTCGGCTTTCCATGTGAAATTGAATTTTTCCTGGGCTTCCAATTTATTGATACCGTCTTTCTGTGAAAAATCATCCTTCTTTTCATAAGAGTCATTTACACCAAACCATGGTTCTATGCAAACATATGGTGCACCTGGCTTTGCCCATATACCCAGATAAGGGGAGTTACCCATATTAAATTTTACTGTTCTCGGGTGGTTATCGCTCTTAAGTGTTATGCATTTTGACTTGATTGAGTTGAGAATAAGTGCATCCTCTGCGAAAATGTCTTTTGTTATTGTAATTTCCTTTTCGTTATTGAGAACGGGAAGTGTTTCAGGTAAGCGCAACGCTTCTGTAAGGTGTATTTTTTCTGTTGAGAGGGTTTCGTTTTCATCAAAAACAAGTTTATCGCCAATTTCGCAGTTGAATCCGGGATGAGCACCCAACGAGAAATACATAACTGTATCGTTTTTGTTTACAACAGTGTGTGTTACTGTTAATGTTTTGTCTTTAACAGTATATGTAACAATAAGATCAAAATGATATGGATAAATCTGTATGGTATCTTCATTGTCAGAAAAAATCATACTGAGAGTGTCTTCTTTCTGTGAAAGAAGCTTCCAGTCATAATTTCTTGCAAAACCGTGTTTGTTGATTTTGTAATCTTTTCCGTTAAGAGTGTATGTATCATTTATAAGTCTGCCGATAATGGGGAAGAGAATAGGGGACTGACCGTACCAGATGTTTGTGTCACCCTGCCAGAGATATTCATAAGAAGCATCTTTTGAATATACGCTTGTAAGCTCACATCCGTGCAGCTTTACTCCTACCTTAAGATGTTGATTTTCAATATAGTAAACCATAATAATTTGTTTCCTTTCGGTTTTTAATTTTTAGTTGAATTTTCTTCTTGTTTTCTAGATAAAATCAGATTGATTATTATTCCGAGTATTAATGCACATGCTGTTGCAGTAACGGTTACTTGTCCGAAAGAGAGTTTGAGTCCGCCTATACCTGCAATAAGGATTGCCGAAACAACAAAGAGATTTTTGTTTTGCTCAAGATCCACTTTCTGAATCATTTTTAAACCGCTTACAGCGATAAAACCGTAAAGTGCCATACACACACCGCCCATAACGCAGGATGGAATGGTGTTTACAAATGCAACAAATGGGGAAAGGAAGGAAATGATAATTGCAAGAATTGCAGTTGTTATTATTGTTGCAACCGATGCATTTCTTGTGATGGCAACACAAGCAACAGATTCTCCGTATGTTGTGTTAGGACAACCGCCGAAAAATGCGCCGAACATAGAGCCTATGCCGTCACCGAGAAGTGTGCGGGAAAGTCCGGGATCTTCAAGGAGATCCTTTTCAATAATAGAAGATATGTTTTTGTGGTCAGCAATATGTTCTGCAAAAACAACCAATGCGACAGGAATATACGCTACTGCTATAGTGCTTACATATGCCAAGTCTATGTCCGCAACACCTTTGAATGCAGTTATAAATGTAAATTCGGGAACAGCAAAAAATGTATTGAGTGAAATACCGTTTGCCCAGAGAGATGTCAATGCATCAAAATTTATTATAAGAAGTGAGTCGTTGCCTGTTGCAATACCGATTGCCGTAAAAATACCTGCAACGGCATAGCCTGCAAGAATGCCGATAATAAAGGGAATCAATCTTAAAGTTTTTTTGCCGAAGGTTGAACACAAGATCGTAACAAGTAAAGTTACCAGTCCGCATAATACAGCAAGATTTGTATTGCCGCCTGCATTTGCGGTTTTAAGATCATTTATTGCATTAACGGCAAGAGAAAGCCCGATGATTGCAACTGTGGGACCGATAACAACAGCAGGCATAATTTTGTTAAGCCAGTTTACACCGACAAATTTAACTATAACAGCAATTATAACATAAATAAGTCCTGCAAAAAAAGCACCTAAAATCAACCCCATATATCCTGCTGCAGCAGAAACAGCACCTGCAAAGGCCGCTGTCATAGAGCCGATAAAGGCAAATGATGAACCGAGAAAAACAGGACTTTTTCCTTTTGTGAAAAGAATATAAACGATAGTTCCGATACCTGCACCGAATAATGCTGCGGCAGTACTCATTGAATCTTCACCGCTAAGACCTGCTTCTGTGTTTATAATAACGGGTACAACAAGAGTAGCTGCCATAATGGCAAGTAATTGCTGAATAGCAAAAACTATCAACTGCGCAAATTTAGGTTTGTCTTTTACATCGTATACAAGTTTCATCTTATGCCTCCGATTATAGTTTTATTTGTCGTATATTGAAACAGCAGTTTCACAATTGTCGTATTCTTTAAATGTTACCTTTACAACTTCATTGTGTGATGTTGGGATGTTTTTGCCGACATAATCTGCTTTTATCGGCAGTTCTCTGTGCCCTCTGTCAATAAGTGCTGCAAATTGTATACACGCAGGTCTTCCGAGTGAAAAAAGGGTATCTATTGCGGCTCTTACGGTTCTGCCTGTATATAAAACATCATCAGTAAGAATAACCTTTTTACCGGTGATGTCAAAGGGAACATCAGTTGAATTTATTATCGGATTTTTGTCATCAATAATAATATCATCTCTGTAAAGAGTTATATCCAGTGAGCCGATAGGCACTTGTACACCTTCGGTGTGCAAAATATTATTCCTGATTTTTTCGGCAATAAAAACACCTCTGCGTTGAATTCCTATTATGCAGATGTTGTCTGTTCCTTTGTTCTTTTCGATTATTTCAAAGGATATTCGCCTTAATGCCCTTTCTACCGCCGGGGAGTCTAACAGTTGTGATTTAAATACCAAAAATTCATCTCCTTGCATTAAGTATTGTTTTTATTATACCATTCACATATAACAGTGTAAATAAGTTGATAATAAAAAAAGAGAATTTGTCGATTTAAGACAAATTCTCTGTGAATGTTTTATGCAATATTAAATCTACAAGCCGAATTAAAGCATATATACTCCGGACTCAAGAATTACAAATTCATTCATTCCTACTCGAAGATACTTGTATACAGGTTCATCAAATTCTTTATATTCATCAACTGAATAATCACTGAGCTTAACTCTTTTGATTTTACAGGAATCCTGATTGCATACATATAAATATCCGTCATATTCTTCAATAGCTACGGGATTTGAAAATGTTGTTGAATTATCGCCGCCGATTCTCATAACAACTCTGTTTTGCAGAAGTGAGTATTTAATTATAAGATTTTTTGACGGAACAACGCTCCATATATAGTTGTTGTCAATTGCAACATCTCTTGCAGGGGCATCGCGGTAGGTGAGGTCACCTGTTCTCAGAAGCTGCCCTCTGTCATCAAAAACTCCCATTTCACCTGAAGAATATATAATAAATGTCTGTCCGTTCCACAGCTTTGCTGTATCACAGGAAACATAGTCACCGAGCTGTTTTGCAATAGGCTCAAAAGAAGCACCGAATTTTGTCAGAAGGTATGCATTTTTTGTTACTGTTGCAATTTTACTTGTGGAAATATCAAAGCTGTAAAAGGAAACCTTTACTGAATTATTTTCAAGGTTTTCTTTTAATACAAACAAAATTCCGGCAGGGAAGGATATTAAATCAACTATATCAAGACTGACTATTTTCAGCATAGTTTTTCACCAATTAACCATCATTGTTTTTTATTGTGTACGATAAAGTCATCAAAGAATCGCTCAAATGAACATTTGCAACGCAAGCATCCGGATATTTTCTGTGAATATCATAGTGGGAAAAGTTCCAGAAACTTTTAATTCCGAGTTCAATAAGCTCATCAACCATTTCCGGAGCTTTATCGGCGGGAAGACACAAAACAGCCATATCAGGCTTTGTTGTGTTACAAAACTCCTTTAGTTCATCATCGCTTCTTATCGGCAAATCGCGGATTTTTATTCCTTTGAACAAGGGATCGCAGTCAAAAATAGCGACCAATCTGAATCCTTTGTCTTCAAAAGACAGCTGACTTGCAACAGCCCGTCCGAGATTACCTGCACCTATAAGTATTGCTGTTTTGATTTCGTTTAAGCCGAGAATTTCAGACATTTCATTTTTTAACTGCTCAACATGGTAACCGTAACCCTGCTGCCCAAAGCCGCCGAAACAGTTAAAATCCTGCCGTATTTGTGATGCGGTTACTCCCATTATAGAAGCTAATTCTTTTGATGAAACTCTTATTATACCTTTTGAGTGTAAATCGCATAGAAATCTGTAATACCGAGGTAATCTTGATATTACTGATGAGGATATTTCTTTGGAATTTTTCATTTTTTTTCCTGCTTATTCAATGATTTGAGTAAGTTTGTTCATAACATATTCAGCAAACTCACTACAGGTTGCACCGGTTTCTCTGCCTGTTATTTTTATAGCTGCTTCTTCAAACATACATATGTCAAGAGCCTTGTCAAGAGCTTCGCTTTCTTTTATGTAGCCAATGTGAGAAAGCAGCATTGCTGAAGCTCTGAGCATTGAGCAAGGATCGGCGTACTGACCTCTTCCTTCACTTACCATTCTGGGGGCAGATCCGTGAATAGCCTCAAACATAGCATATCGCTTACCGATGTTTGCGCTGCCTGCAGTTCCTACACCGCCCTGAAATTCTGCCGCTTCATCGGTAATAATATCACCGTAAAGATTTGGGAGAATAAAGACTTTAAAATCTGTTCTTCTTTTTTTATCAATAAGTTTTGCTGTACAGATGTCAATATACCATTCATCAGTAATTATTTCAGGATACTCTTCACCGATTTCCTTGCAAAGCTTTAAGAATTTACCGTCTGTTGTTTTGATAACATTTGCTTTCTGGATGATGGAAACTCTTTCTTTTTTATTTGCTCTTGCATAGTTATAAGCAAGACGGGCAATTCTCTGTGTGCCTTCAGTTGTTGTAACTACAAAGTCAAGAGCAAGATCGTCTGATACATTTATTCCGCAGGAGCCTACTGCATACGCGCCTTCTGTGTTTTCTCTGAAGAAAGTCCAATCTATGCCTTCCTCCGGGATTCTTACAGGTCTTACATTTGCGAAGAGGTCAAGTGCTTTTCTCATAGCAACATTTGCACTTTCAATATTTGGTCTGCCGTCACCTGCCTGAGGAGTTGTTGTGGGACCTTTAAGGATAACATGACATTCTTTCAGCTGTGCCATAACATCATCAGGAATGGGCTGCATTTTTTCGATTCTGTTTTCTATTGTAAGTCCCTCGATGTTGCGGAATTCCACTTTTCCGGCTTCAACATCTTTTTTGAGAAGGAATTTCAAAACTTTGGCGGATTCTGCAGTAATAACAGGTCCTATACCGTCACCTCCGCAAATACCGATTATGATTTTATCAAGCTTATCATATTCAACAAAATCTTTTGTTGCTTTTATTCTGTCATTTCTCTCAAGCTGGCTGCGGAGAAGTTTTTCATATGCTTCAAGGGCATTTTTTATATTTTCTTCGTACATGATAATCCTCCATTGTT
Organism: Acutalibacteraceae bacterium; assembly: GCA_045589395.1. Taxonomy (GTDB): domain Bacteria; phylum Bacillota; class Clostridia; order Oscillospirales; family Acutalibacteraceae; genus RUG806. Next base: position 79,865 of record JAZNOZ010000014.1, read on the forward strand.
TTATTTAGAAGCTGTGAAATTGAGAAGTCCGCCGTGAACAAGAATATTTCTTGCTCTTTCTGAAAAATCGGCTTCAAGCTCATAGGTTTCATTTGTTGTTACATTTTCAAGCACTGCTTTTGTGCCGTTTTTAACCGTATCAAGGATATTCACAAGCTTTAATTCATCACCTTGTGAAATTTTGTCATAATCATCTGCATTTACAAAAGTAAGGGGCAAGATACCTGAATTTATAAGATTTGCTTTATGCATTCTCGCAAAGGATTTAGCAACAACAGCTCTTATTCCGAGATAAAGAGGAACAAGTGCTGCATGTTCTCTGGATGAACCCTGACCGTAGTTAGCACCGCCAATAATGATACCTGAGCCTGCATTAAGACATCTTTCGGGGAAGGTTTCATCGCAAACGCCAAAGCAGAACTTTGAAAGGTGCGGAACATTGGAACGATAGGGAAGTATTTTTGCACCAGCCGGCATAATATGGTCGGTTGTTATATTGTCGCCAACCTTAAGGATTGCTGTGGAAGAGATTGTTTCTTCAAGTGCCTTTCCTACGGGAACCGCTTTGATATTAGGACCGTAGTATATTTCTCTTGCGGGGGCTTCTTCGGGAGAATCGGGCATGAGCACCATATTGTCGTTTATAAGGAAAGATGTCGGCATATGAATTTCTGGCATTTTTCCGAGAGACTGCGGATTTGTAAGTACACCGTTTATTGCGGAAGCTGCTGCAACTTCAGGACTTACAAGGAAAACGCCGGCATCTGCAGTACCTGAACGACCTTCAAAGTTTCTGTTGAATGTTCTGAGGGACACACCTTTTGAATTAGGGGATTGCCCCATACCGATACAAGGACCGCAAGCACTTTCAAGAATTCTTGCACCTGCTGCAATCATATCAGCCAATGCACCGTTAAGAGAAAGCATGGTAAGCACCTGCTTTGAGCCGGGAGCAATAGAAAGGCTGACATTAGGTGCTACAGTTTTACCTTTAAGAATTGCGGCAACTTTAAGCATATCAAAAAGAGAAGAGTTTGTGCAGGAGCCTATGCAGACCTGATCAATTTTAATCTGACCGATTTCATCCACAGTTTTAACTCTGTCGGGCATATGAGGCATTGCTGCCAAGGGAACAAGTGAAGAAAGATTAATGTTGATTTCTTCATCGTAAACAGCATCTTCATCTGCAGACAATTCAACAAATACATCTTCTCTGCTCTGAGCCTTAAGAAAAGCGCGTGTTATTTCATCAGATGGGAAGATTGATGTGGTTGCTCCGAGCTCGGCACCCATATTTGTGATGGTGGCTCTTTCGGGAACTGAAAGTGTTTTTACGCCTTCACCGCAATATTCAATTATCTTGCCGACACCGCCTTTGACAGACATAATTCTTAAAACTTCAAGTATTATGTCTTTAGCGGAAACCCAGTCATTTAATTTGCCCGTAAGATTTACTTTAACGATTTTAGGCATCGGAATATAGTATGTTCCGCCGCCCATTGCAACAGCAACATCGAGTCCGCCGGCCCCCATAGCGAGCATACCTATACCGCCGCCTGTGGGAGTGTGGCTATCTGAACCTAATAAGGTTTTTCCGGGAATGCCGAAGCGTTCAAGATGAACCTGATGACAGATACCGTTACCGGGTCGGGAAAATCTTATTCCTCGTTTTTGTGCAACGGACTGAATAAATTTATGGTCATCTGCATTTTCAAAACCGTTTTGTAATGTGTTGTGGTCAATATATGCAACAGATAATTCTGTTTTTACTCTTTCAATATTCATAGCTTCAAACTGAAGATATGCCATAGTACCTGTTGCATCCTGAGTGAGAGTCTGATCTATTTTAAGACCTATCTCTGTACCGGGAATCATTTCGCCGCTTACGAGATGGGATTTTATAATTTTTTGTGCAAGTGTATAACCCATTTCTTCACCTTCTGTATTTTTAGTATACTACATTTTAATACTTATACAAGATATTGTCAATTAAGTTTTAATAAATTTAGTGCATTAATTTTACGAATACTGCAAAAAATATCTGTAAAGTTTCATTTTTGTACGGGGTATCACTGATGAAAAGTAGTTTTAATGAATTTTCAACAGAAAAAGAAAATTTTACAGTACACACAAATGCTGATAATAATATTCAGGAAAATGATGAGGAAAACAATTCAAGTTTAACCGATGGCTGTGTGAAGATTAAAAATAACGGACATTTTTACTATTGTATGACAATAATAGGTCAGATTGAGGGACATTATATTTTACCGTCACAGAACAAGACAACGAAGTATGAGCATGTGATTCCTCGATTGGTGGCTATTGAGGAAAATGAGCAAATTGATGGTTTGCTGCTTATTCTTAATACTGTAGGTGGCGATATTGAAGCCGGACTTGCAATTGCAGAGCTTATTGCGGGAATGAAAAAGCCGAGTGTTTCTCTTGTGCTCGGCGGCGGACATTCAATTGGCGTCCCGTTGGCTGTTGCTGCTAAAAAATCACTTATTGCAAAATCAGCCACAATGACCGTGCATCCTGTCAGAATAAACGGATTAGTCTTAGGTGTAGAGCAGTCTTTTGAATATTTCAGAAATATGCAGGAACGAATAGTACGGTTTGTAAGCGATAATTCAAGAATTTCACCGGATAAATTCCGAGAGCTTATGCTTACAACAGGGGAGCTTGTACAGGATCTCGGAACGGTTCTCAACGGTGATGATGCTGTTAAGGCAGGACTTATTGATGAAGTAGGCACTCTTGCCGATGCTATATCACTGCTTGATGCGATGTGTTCACAAAAAGATAACTGACAGTTGATTTTTTGTTTATTTAGTGTTAAAATAATATATCAAAAAAATAATATCAGGAGATAATAGAATTGGCAGCAAACTCTAAAAAAACTTCAACAAAAAAGAAGACTAACTCATCTAAAAACAAGAAAAACTCAAAAAAATCAAATCAGCAGATAACCCTTGGCGAGATTCTCATAAAACAAGAGGTTAAATCAAGCTTAACTTTTGTAGGAGGGCTCTTGCTTCTTATAATTGCATTGTTTTCAGGTGATGAAAACTCATTATGGAACACAATACACACATTCTATTTTGCCGTGTTCGGTGTATGCGGATTTTATATTCCTTTTGCAGTGCTTTTCTTGGGTGTTGTAAATGTACTTAACAAGCAGCAAAAGATTCACTACATAAAGCTTTTTGAGCTTTTTGTCCTTTTGATTACTGTCTGCGGACTTATTCATATCAATAAGTCTGCCGATGCTCAGTTTACTTTCGGAGAAAATATTGAAAATATCTATTATTCTGTAATGTCACACGATCAATCTGCTCTTTCAACGGGCGGTGTTGTAGGTGCTGTTTTCGGTGGAATGCTTTTTCATCTCGGTAAATCAAGAATTATCGCAAATATTATTTGCTTTATGTGCTTTTTTGCCGATATTATGTTTTTATTCGGTATTACTTTGTTTAAGCTTCTTTCAAAAATGGAAAAGCCTGCAAAAATTGTGGGTGAGTATACCGGTGAAGCTATTGAAAAAACAAAGGATAGCTACGAAAAGAAGATCAGAGAAATTTCAGATAACCGTGCACAGCGTGTTAAATCTAAGAAAGATGATGTTGATCCTGCAAAAATAATGGATGATTTTTATAATTCAAGTGAAGCTCCTGCAACAAATGAAATTGATGAAGAGAATGAAAAAGCTGTTACATCGCTTTTTGATATTCCGAATAATGCAGGTGCAGGTAAAAACATAAAAGTTGTCAAAAGAAATGATGCGAAAGAGAAAGCACAGGAAGCAAAGTCTGATAATCTTTTCTCAATTTTTGATAGTGTTCTTGAAAATGTAAATGAGCCTGAAACTGAAACGGAATATGAAGCTACATATAATGAACCCGTTTCTGAACAAAAGCCTGAAAAGCAGGAAAAGCTTGCTCCGCTCAATGAACAAGAAAAAGAAGAGCTTAATAACACGCTTGACTCAGCTTTACAAGAGCCTGTTGAAAAAGAATATAAGTTACCTCCGCTTGATTGTCTTAACAGACCAAAGCCTAACGAAGCCGGCTTTAATGAGAGAGAGCTTAAGGCTAACGGTGAAAGACTTATAGCGGCACTTAATAGCTTTAATGTCAATGCAAGTATTGTTGATGTTGTTCCCGGTCCTACTGTGACAAGATATGAATTGTCACCCGCACCCGGTGTAAAAATCAGTAAATTTGTCGGGCTTGCAGATGACCTCGCTTTGCATATGGCAGCTCCTGCAGGTCTTCGTATTGAAGCTCCCATTCCCAATAAAGCAGCAATAGGCATAGAAATACCTAATAAAAATAAAACTACCGTAACATTCAGAGAAATAATCGATACGGATAAATACAGAAATGCAAAGAGTAAGCTTACTGTAGCTCTCGGTAAGAATATTTCCGGTGAGCCTGTTTATTCCGATCTTACAAAAATGCCGCATCTGCTTGTTGCAGGTACAACAGGCTCGGGTAAATCAGTATGTCTTAATACGATGATTGTAAGCCTTCTTTACAATGCAACACCAGATGAAGTAAAAATATTGCTTATTGACCCCAAACAGGTTGAATTTGTTCCCTATAACGGCTTGCCGCATCTGCTTGTTCCCGTTGTTTCCGATCCCAGAAAAGCATCAGGTGCATTAGGATGGGCAGTAACAGAAATGCTTTCGCGATATAAAACTCTTAATGCAAACGGTGTCAGGGATATAGGGGCTTATAACAGTCTTTGTGAGGAAAGAGAAGACCTTGTAAAGATGCCCCATATTGTTATATTTATAGACGAACTTGCTGACCTTATGACAGTTGCACCCGCAGAGGTTGAAGACTCCATTCAGCGTCTTGCACAGATGGCGCGTGCGGCAGGTATGCATCTTGTTATTGCAACACAGCGTCCTTCTGTTGATGTTATAACAGGTGTTATTAAGGCTAATATCCCCAGCCGTATTGCACTTACCGTTAAATCTCAGATAGACTCAAGAACAATTATTGATTCGGCAGGTGCAGAAAAGCTTATGGGCTACGGTGATATGCTGTATTATCCCGTCGGTCTTCCCAAACCCATACGAGTTCAGGGCAGTTATCTTGCGGATAAAGAAATTGAAAATGTTGTATCATTCATAAGAGCAAACGGAACAACAAATTATGACGACAATGTACAGCAGGAAATTGACCGTCAGGCTGCGACGGAAAAGAAAAAATCATCTGATGATTCTTCTTCAGGTTCAGCGGTTGATGCAAACGATGAGCTTCTTGTAAGAGCAATAGAGCTGCTCGTGGGAACTCCCGAAAAAGCATCTATTTCCGCATTGCAAAGACATTTAGGACTTGGTTTTGCAAAGGCCGGCAGAATTATGGATACACTTGAGCAGAAGGGGATAGTAGGTCCTCATGAAGGCAGTAAGCCCCGTAAGGTATTAATCACAAAGGCTCAATGGTATGAAATGAACGCTCTTTCAGGAGATAATTCAGTAAATACAGATACTGCGGATAATTTTACCGTAGCAGATGAAACGGAAGAATAAGTTATGTTTTTACCGATTACAAAAGAAGAAATGCTTGAACGGGGCTGGGATGAGGTTGACTTCGTGTATGTAAACGGAGATGCGTATGTGGATCATCCGAGCTTTGGCGCGGCAATTATTACCCGAGTGCTTGAAAATGCAGGCTTTACGGTTGCATTTTTAAGTCAGCCGGATTGGAAAACAACAGCAGATTTTATGCGATTCGGCAGACCTAGATTAGGTTTTTTTGTGTCTTCGGGAAATATAGATTCTATGGTAGCGCATTATACCGTAGCGAAAAAGAAAAGAAGCACGGATGCCTATTCGCCCGGTGGAAAAACAGGCAAAAGACCTGACAGAGCTGTTGAGGTCTACTGTAAAAAAATCAGAGAAGCTTACGGTGATATTCCCATCGTCATAGGCGGTCTTGAAGCATCTTTAAGACGCTTTGCTCATTATGATTATTGGGATGATAGTGTACATCCGTCAATCCTTGTTTCTTCAGGTGCCGATCTGCTTTCTTTTGGTATGGGAGAAAATCAGACTGTTGAAATTGCCGAAAGACTCAGAAACGGTGAAAATATATCCGATATGAGAGATATAAAAGGCACCTGTTATCTTTGTGATACTATAGACACTCCTTATATGGGTGTTGAGTGTCCGTCTTATCAGAATGTTTGCGAAAATAAGAGGGAATATGCCATTGCAGCCCGTATTCAACAGGATGAGCAGGACTTTTTCAGAGGCAAGCTTATCAAACAGAAGCACGGCAAAAAAATGCTTGTACAGAATGTTCCTATGCCACCTCTTACTACTGCTGAACTTGATGAAGTATACAGCTTACCTTATATGCGAAATTATCATCCTGTGTATGAAGCTGAAGGCGGCGTGCCGGGTATTGAAGAAGTAAAATTTTCAATAACTCACAACAGAGGATGTTTCGGTGCTTGTAATTTCTGCTCAATTGCATTTCATCAGGGCAGATATATTGCAACCAGAAGTAAGGAATCTCTTATTGAAGAAGCCAAATTGCTGACAAAAATGCCCGATTTTAAGGGATATATACACGATGTCGGCGGACCTACCGCCAATTTCCGTATGCCGTCCTGTGTGGGGCAGGAGGAGAGGGGCTTGTGCAAGGGCAAAAAATGTCTTGCTCCTACCCCTTGTAAAAACCTTGTTGCTGACCACAGCGAATATCTCAGTATATTGCGTGAAATGAGAAGTCTGGATTCTGTCAAAAAGGTGTTTATCCGTTCAGGCTTGCGTTTTGACTATATACTCCAAGATAAAAATGATGAATTTTTCAAGGAACTTGTGCAGCATCACATCAGCGGTCAGTTAAAGCTTGCCCCTGAGCATTGTTCGGCTGTTGTGCTTGATAAAATGGGCAAACCGCATATAGAAAGCTATGTGAAGTTTGCAAAGAAGTATTTTACTTACACAAAAAGTATCGGAAAAGAACAATATATTGTGCCTTATCTTATGTCTTCGCATCCCGGTTCAACTCTTGACGATGCCATTGAGCTTGCTCTTTTTATAAAGCAACAGAAGCTTCATCCCGAGCAGGTACAGGATTTTTATCCTACTCCCGGCACAATATCAACCGCAATGTTCTATACTGAGCTTGACCCTTATACACTTGAGCCTGTTTATGTTGCAAAAACATCAAAGGATAAATCAATGCAAAGAGCTTTGATGCGCTATTTTGCACCTGAAAGTCGCGATCTTGTTCTTGAAGCACTTAAAAAAGCAAAAAGATTTGAGCTTATCGGTAACGGTGAAAACTGTCTGATAAAGGGAAATGCAGTATCTAATCAGAAAACAAGCAAAAATTACAATTCAAAATATAATTCATCTAAAGGAAAAATTTATGGCAAAACGAAAAGAAAAAAAATATAGACCGATATCTCTTATATCAGTAGTAATAACAGCTGCACTTGTTGTTATCTATGCTTTGAATGGTTCTCCTACAATCAGCAGATTAAAAGAAGCAAGCTCGGGGGATTATCCTATGACTGTTACATTTTTAGATGTAGGTCAGGGAGATTGCTCTCTTATTGAGTGCGGAGAAACGGTTATTATGATTGACGGCGGTGAGTCCGAATATGCCGGAACAGTTAATTCATATCTTGCACTTAAGGGGATTTCTGAAATAGACTGTTACATTTTTACGCATCCCCATTCTGACCATATAGGTGCAGCACCCGGTGTAATTCGTGCTAATGATGTTGCTCAGGTTATGATGACAACATTTTCCGAAATAAACATTCCTACAACAACTACATATGAAAAGCTTCTTGATGCTGTTTTAGAAGAAGATTGTGAGGTTTTGTATGTAAATGCAGGAGATACATACTCATACGGAGACCTTACACTTGATATTCTTTCTCCGTCGGCACAGACAGATGAATATAATGATATGTCTGTTGTGGTCAAGATTACCTATGAAGATACATCATTTTTGTTTACAGGTGATGCAACACAAACCGTTGAAAAAGAAATGACAGGCAAATTTGATTTAAGTGCAGATGTGCTGAAAGTCGGTCATCACGGCAGCCATACTTCAACAAGTGAGGAATTTTTGTCTGCGGTTTCTCCTTTGCTTGCAGTAATTTCATGTGGTGCGGATAATTCATACGGACATCCGCACAAGGATGTTGTTGATTTGCTTAATGCTCACGAAATAAGTATTGTCAGAACTGATTTGTCGGGTGATATTGTTGTTTACAGCAACGGAAAAAATATTTTTGTTGACGGTATTGAAGAATGAAATATACAGTTGAACGGATTGAAGATAATATAGCTGTTTTAGAGGATGAACAGGGCAAATTTGTTGAAGTTTCTTCTTTCTTGTTGCCCGAAAATACAAAAAGCGGAAATATTTTGCTGTTTGAAAATGAAAGGTATAGTTTAATCAATGCTGTTGATGAAGAACGGCAGAAAAGGATTCTGGATAAATATCAGAAACTTTTTAATAAAAATAAAAATAATTTTTGATTTTTTTATTGACAATTGATTATTACCTTGCTATAATAATCAGCGTTGCATATAACAAATGCGAGAGTGGCGGAATCGGCAGACGCGCACGTTTGAGGGGCGTGTGGTAATCCCGTATGGGTTCAAGTCCCATCTCTCGCACCAAATTGAGTATTCATAAGGGATTCGACTTGTGAATACTCAATTTTTTTATATTTTATATCAAAGCATATAACCCACTATGACACTTTCAGTTCTATCCGAAAGATGCCAAGTGGGTTTGCTAATTATCAATACAACTTGATTTTTATTACACACATATGTATAATATTTCAAGAGGTGATATTATGGTTGAAAAATATATTAAACTATATGTTAAAAGAAATATTTTTCTTGCTTTATTTTGTGCAACCATTGCCTTTCTTCCTTTGTTTATTGTCGGCTTAATTTACGATGTGTTGTCATACGATTTAGTTGTTGCGTTTATACCATTTCCTATTGCCCTCGTTTGTGTTTTAATCAGTTTGTTACCAATTATTCGTTTTAAAAAAATGATTATTCAACAAGAAACTTTGTATAATGTAGTGTTTTGTGATACTGATTCAATCAATCTTGAAACGACATTGTATTTGAGTAAAGATTGGTTAATCTGGGCAGGAAGTTGTGCAATCCATAAAAAGCATATTCATTCTGTTAAACATAAACTTGTAACCGGCAGGGTTGGATCATCGAACAAAGTCACGATACAAACCAATAACAATAAACGCTATACTATTTGGTGTCTTAGTTCATCTAATATTAAAAAAATTAAGGATTGGTTTAAAGATTGAGATATACTTTCAGTATTGATTAATGTTATTTTTACTCGTTTTTTGTAAGTTTTGTAACAAACAAAATATCTCTGAAACCATTTCCAGGAATATTATTAAGAAGTTAATCCCTTATGAACACTCGCACCAACAAAATCCGTCTTCCGACTCAATAAATCCCACTGTCGTGGGATGAAATCTCTTCGTGATGAAATCCGACTTCGTCGGGAGAAATGGCGGATTTAATTTCATCTGCGACGCAGATTTCATCCGACCATCGTTCGGATTTCATCGCGTTTTTGCGCGATTGCATTGAAAAAATGCAATTTTACGATATGATACTATTGAAAGCAGGTGCTTGAATGTCTGATAATTTTCATATTATTAAAAAGTATATCGACCAAATGGATTATTATGATTTGCTGGCAAGCGGTGCTCCTGCCGATGAATTTGATGTTGAATCAAAAGAGATTAATGCAAGAGTAAGATGTGGACATTCAGTTCGGGAAATTGCGGAAATAATAGCATCGGTTTTTTATAAGTATTTTGATGAACGTGTTGCCTCAACATCGTTTTTGTCTGTTGCAGAACAAATAAAAAATGAAATTTTATAAAAAATTGGTGTAGTTCGGTTTGAGCTTACTTTAAAAAATGGAAAGGCATTGTGCTTGTTTTGAACACAATGCCTTTTTTATAAGCTTATTTGCAACTCAATTTTTCGTATACTAAATTTACACCCTGGTTAATTTTTTTCAAAAATTCAGTGAATACCTTTTCAAACTTTGAGGGGGTTGTATCCTCAATAACTCTTGCATTTACAAGTGCAACACGGAGTGCTTCAACTGCATTGTTCCATTTTTCAACATCTACGATTGTTTCGTCGAGCAGGATTTCAACTTCGGCTTTTGCACTTTCAATAGCTGCAATCTTATCATTTTTGATTTTTGATTTGTCAGCTTCTTCCCAAGCTAAAAGATATTCATTTACAGTATTTGTAAGTCTGCCGTCATTGAACTGAGGATATTTTTCGGGATTTGAGTAAACATTCTTCATATTTCTGTCCGTCATAATCTCGAATGCCATTTCTAGTGCAACATCGTTAAAGGGCAGTTTTTCGTGAGCCTGATTTCTTATGTACCATGTGGTGCAGGGGAGAAGACCTGCAGTTGCATCAACTGTGTTGTCGGGGGAAATGTGATTATGTGTGGGGTCGGAGCAATATGTGCCGACTGCCTTGTAATCTTCGGGGAATGTTGTTCCGATATCTGCGAATTTTGCATTCATTGATGCAGAAGTTGCATGAACAATGCCGTCGCCGTTAGTTTTGTTCCAATCCTTGCAAAGAGGGAACATACCGATGCCGTAGCAGCAGATATCAAAAACTTCACAGCCTGTTGCCTGTAAAGCTCTGAGGTTTTCGGGGAAGTTTGCGCGTGCATTCATAAAGTAATCAACTTTTTCACGGACTACTGTATATTCATCGTTTTCAAGCCATTTAGCGCGGGCTTCTTTATAGTAATCGGTGGGACAAAGTGCCCATATGATTGATGTTGAACGGACACCTGCTTCAACAACACCCTCTGCGAGAGAAGCAAGCGCATCCTTAAGTACATGAGAGGGAAGAATGCGAAGAACCATATTGATTATGTAAGAAAGAGGAGTGTCACCTAAGAGATTAACGAGGAGCTGCTCATAAAGAACATTATCATCATACATAACGCTGAGATTGCCTGTCAGAATGTCGCCGATAATATCGGAGCCGTCAAGTGCAGGAACAACAAATTCTACTTTTTTGAAAAGCTCATAATCTTCGGGGTAGGTTTCAAGATAGTTAACACCTATTGTACCTCCAAGGCTTATGAAGCAAGCACTTACCTGAGAAGCACCTGTCTGGGGAAGAACAACATCGTGGATGTAGTGATGAAGCTTTTCGGTTTCACCGATTATATCACCGAAAGAGTCATATCCGAAATAGTAGACACTTTCACCGCCTACGATATCAAGAAGACCTTTAAGGGGGAGAAGCTTGTAGTGATACTGTAACAGCTCTTCAGCCATATCTCCCATGGGATATTCATAGCAGGGTACTTCAACGGGAAGGTCATAGTTACCTTCGGCATCCTTGTGAATATAAGGAAGACCTTCATATGCGCCTTTTTTCATAGCTTCTGAAAGTCCCATATCCTGTCTGAAGAAAGCAGAGAGAAGAAGAGGACCGAGTGCTTCCTTAACAAGACCGCCAATGTTGAGTTCCAAAGGCCAGCCAGTGATATAAGTACCGTCAGAGTCCATTTGTCTGTTACCGTTTTCATCAAGCATATAAGTATCATTTTGGCTCATACCGTGAATAATGACAACGGGTGTGTCTGTGTCATAGTCGGGTGTGTAGGTAGATTCGGTTGCAAATACGGGAATTGCAACAATACCTAAAAGAATTGCAGCAGTAAGAAGAATGCTTATAAATTTTTTCATAAAAATACTCCTTTACAAATATTACCGCTATTATATCACAACAAAAACAAAAGCACAACAATAAATTTATATGTTTAGTATTGACAAACTTGTACTACAGGTGTAAGATAAAAGTGTACTACAGTTGTAGTAAGTACAAGGGAGGCATTTTTATGAAATTATCTGAATCTGAATGGACTGTTATGGAAGTTCTCTGGAAAGGAGATTCCTTTGCCCTCAAAAGCATTGCTTCCACACTGAATGAAATCAACGGCTGGAGCAAAAATACAGTTTTTACATATCTTAACCGAATGGAAGCAAAAGGTCTTGTGAGTATTGACCGTACAAGTCGCACACCGTATTCAGCCGCTGTCAGCCGTGAAAAATGTGCAAAAAATGAAAGGGATGAGCTTTTAAGTAAAGTTTATTCCGGTGCGACTTCAGATTTGATAGCCGCTTTTCTTAAAGAATCTCCAATATCAAAGCAAGAAATTGAAAGGCTTAAAAAACTGCTTGACGAAATGGAGGTATAAGTATGATAAATATATGGGAATTTATTCTTCAGACCGTTTCGGTAAGTCTTGTTGCCGGTCTTCTTCTTGTAACAAAAACTATTTTCAAGGATAAGCTTACTCCCCGTTGGCAATACGGAATATGGTTTATACTTGCACTGAGAATTATTATTCCTGTCAGGGCTGACCGTTTTGTGCTGTTATCTTTCGGTTTATATCTTGAAATGGCTAAAAACTGTATTGAAACCCGATTGGAGTCTTCATTTTCTTTGGTTTTTACGGCAACTGAGCCTCAGACAGTTTTTCCGCATATTATTTCAGAGCCACAGAGCATTACGGATATTTTGTTTGTAGTTTATGTTATCGGTGTTATTGCTTTTTTGTGTTTTTATTTCCTGTCTTATATAAAACTGCGGTTAATTCTGAAAAAAGGCAACAAAATTTCATTGGAAGACAAAGCTGAATTGCAGGATATTTTTTCTGAAAACAAAATAAAAAACATTAAGATTGTTTCTGTTGAAGGTATTAACAGCGCTTTTATTTGCGGTGTTTTATCTCCCGTACTTGTTCTCCCTTTTTCAAGAGAAACTGACAAAAAGGTTATTTTGCATGAAATAATTCACCTTAAGCGGCTTGATTCGCTTCAGAATATTTTTTGGTGTATACTGCGTTGTCTGCATTGGTGTAATCCCTTTATGCATTATGTTTTTAATATTATCGGTAACGATATGGAAATGCTTTGCGACTATAGAGTGCTTGAAAAGTTAGCGGGTGAAGAAAGACGGGAATATGGGATGCTTCTTCTGAATGAAGTAAACAAAAAATATGCCCGTATGCCCGGAACAACCTCGGTTTCAAACGGCGGAAAGAATATTTCAAGACGGATTGAAGCTATTGTCAGATTTAAGAAGTATCCAAAGGGTATGGCACTTGTCAGCGTGTGTGTTGCAATTATACTTTCCTTTACCTGTCTTTTTGCGAACAGCTCAGGCTACAGAGTTGCAGATGCAGAGTATTTCCCTAAAACTGATTATGAATTTCAGAAGTCTTTAGCTTATGTAAAAATCAACAGATGTACAACTGTTGCAGGTGCGATTGATACCTATGCAAAGGCTATTATGGATAATAATGCACTGATGCTTATGAGTGCTTCTCCTGCACAGAAACAAAGTGAAATTTTTGACAGTATACAGGATTTTTATAAAATCAATGAGAATCACAAAATAATTATACCGGCAAGCGGCAGACCGTTTTCTGTATTTAATCTTACAAAAACGGAAAAAGATAAGTATTCAGCTGTTATTATACTCAGTATCTATGAAGAAGAGCGTACTGCAAAAGAGGCAAATGATGAATATCATATAATAGGTGATACTCTGTTTGTTCCGATTGAAATATATAAAGAAAACGGTAATTGGGTTGTAAGAGAAACAGGTGTGAGAACAAAATCTAAAAATCATCTTGATGCCACGGTTTTGCAGCAGGTACATTCTCTAAAAAATGATTGCCCGCTTCTTTATAAAACAGTTGTTGACGGTGATAACGGCTCTCTTACACTTGAAATTGCAACAGTTTATCAAACTGACTACAGAGTAATATCATCAGAGAATAATAATTTCTTTACGGACGGTATAGGTTATGACGATTCTGTTCATCTTGATGCAGATTTCAGCGGGTGTTTTATTGAGGTAAAATATAGTTATAGCTATAGAGGTGACGATTATCAACAGGTTGAGCATGTTGCTATGGAATATACATCAGATGTAAATGCTGAGTTTGCTCCTGAAAAAATTTTTAGTCTTAACTCATCAGGCGGTTCTTCTGACGGCAGCGGATGGAATAGCTACAATGTCAGAGAGAACTGGGACAAAACGGTTGAATGTTATGATCTTGACAGTAATATTGATTGGGAAGAGCTTATGGAAGGGTATTCGGCAACTGACAAGGTTGCAGTTTATATCGACGGAAATAAAGTTGATGAGTTTATATTGGAGGTACTGATAAATGGAAACTAAGACACTTTCTTCTGCAATAAAGAAAATAGCAGTTGCATATATTTTTATATATCTGCACATAAATATAGGTTCCATTGATATTTTGCCTAACTGGGCAGGATATATTATGATTATTACAGCATTGCCGATATTGGCACAGAAGGTAAACTCATCAATTCTGTTGAAGCCTTTCGGAATTATACTGTGTATATACAGTGTTGTGAATTTTCTTATTAATATTGTTGGCATAAATTATGGGATTATTGTGCATATTGTATCAGTATTGCTCGGCATTATCAGTATCTATTTTCATTTTCAGCTCATTACAAATATTGCCGAAATTACTTTTGAAGAAGCGAGAAAAAAGCGGCTGCTTTTCCTTAGAACGGCAGGTGTTATTATTGATACAATAACGATGCTTATTTCTTGCTTACCTATGTTGCTTGATGAAGAAATTTACACATATATTTCTCTTTTTTTGATTATTCCCAGATGTGTTATCTGTTTCTGGATAGCAGGAGAATTGTTCGGACTGTCAAAAACATTAAATGCGGAAGAAATTGAGAATTGTGCAAACACAGATTTAACTGAGAATACTGAAGAATCAGGAATAAACGAACAATAAAAATTAAAGTATACTGTTATTGCAGTTTAAACAAGCAAAACCATCGGTCAAAGCAAACCGATGGTTTTGTGTGTTTCTCCTATTATTTATATACAGCACCGAATAATAATTCTTGTTTGACTATTTTTCTTATATCTGCTATATTTATTTATGGTTTTTTGAAAGCTATTTTGAGATATGCGAATAATATACAGGAGATAATTTATAATAATGAGCAGTTATCAGAAAGCATCTGCCGGAGCAGAGAGTCAATACAGAAAAATGACCGAAACACCGGTATCAAAGCTAATACTTACTCTCGGTATACCAACAACAATCAGTATGCTGATTACCAATATATATAATATGGCTGATTCATATTTTGTAAGCCAGGTGTCACTCAGCGCAGGTGGTGCTACAAGTATTGTTTTCGGTATTATGTCTATTCTTCAGGCATTTGGCTTTATGTTCGGGCATGGGGCAGGAAGTAATATCAGCCGAATGCTCGGCAGTAAGAATATTGAAAAAGCAAACCGTTATGCATCTACGGGCTTTTTCGGTGCAATGCTTTGCGGAATTGTTATTATGACCTGCGGACTTCTTTTGCTTGAGCCTCTTATGATTCTTCTCGGCAGTACAGATACAATATTGCCTTATGCAAAAAATTACGGAATGTGGATTTTTCTCGCAGCACCTGCTATGACCTCAAGCTGTGTACTGAATAACATTCTCCGCTATGAAGGCAAGGCATCACTTGCTATGATAGGACTGACAACCGGCGGTATTCTTAATATAATACTTGACCCATTATTCATATTTGCTTTTGATATGGGGATTGCAGGAGCAGGTCTGGCGACTGCATTGTCGCAATATGTATCTTTCGGCATTTTGTTATCTATGTTTTTACTGAAAAAAACACAGAGCAAAATATCTGTACATTTTATTTCAAAGGAATTTTATATATTAAAGGACATTATTATAACGGGGCTTCCCAGTCTTGCCAGACAAGGTCTTAACAGTGTTTCAACAATGGTGCTCAATGCTCAGGCAAAGGTATTCGGAGATGCCGCTATTGCCGCAATGGGGTATGTTTCAAGAACCTCCAGTCTGATTTTCAGTGTAGGTCTCGGTATCGGTCAGGGCTTTCAGCCTGTTGCCGCGTTTAATTACGGTGCAAAAAAATATTCGAGAGTTAAAAAAGGCACAATTTTTACCTTGTGCTTCGGAAGCGGTTTTATCGGTACAATTTCAAGTGTGTGTTTTATTCTTGCTCCTCAGATAATTTCAATGTTCCGTAAGGAAGAATTAGTTGTAGATATAGGCAGTGAGGCTCTTCGTATAATGTGTGTATTCCTTCTTTTTCTGCCTGTATCCGTTGTGGCCACAATGTTGTTTCAGAGTGTGGGAAAGAGTATCTCTGCGCTTATTCTTTCCTGTATGCAAAGCGGACTTGTTTTTATTCCTCTGTGTGTAATTCTTCCCCGATTTTTGGGTATTACAGGTATTGAAATATCATTACCCTTAGCATATTTTATCTCTGCCGCAGTTTCAGTTCCGATGCTGATATCTTTTTTCAGACATCTGCCCGAAGACGAGCAGCAGATAATAAAAGAATAAGCATTTTATTAAGAAAATTTACTCTACCGCAGGTTGATAATCCTTATTTCAACCGACAGTATGTAGACTTTTGTTTGTTTGGGAGGGTATACTGCAAATGAAAGGAGGTTCCCGAATGGATCAATTAAAAATAGGTCGGTTTATTGCTGAATGCAGAAAAAATAATAATCTGACTCAGCTTCAGCTTGCAGAAAAATTAAATATTACCGACAGAGCGGTGTCAAAATGGGAAAACGGTAAATCATTGCCCGATTCTTCAATAATGCTTGATTTATGCCATATCCTCAGCATCACCGTAAATGATTTGTTGAACGGGGAAAAGATTACTATGGATAATTACAACAAAGAATTGGAAAACAACCTGATTGAAATGGTAAGGCAAAAGGAAGAAAGCGATAAAAGATTGCTGGCTTTGGAATGGGTTATCGGCATTTTATCAGTAATTGTTTTGTTGGTGCCGATAATTATCGCCGGTCTTTTGCCGATGGAAGAATGGCAAAGAACAATTCTTATATTTTCCGGTTTTATTCCGGCATTTGTCGGATTCGGCTTTGCTTTGAAAATAGAGCAGGTAGCAGGGTATTATGAGTGTAAAATTTGCAAGCACAGATATGTGCCGACTTACCGTGCCGTTAATTTGGCTATGCATATGGGGAGAACAAGATATCTTAAGTGTCCTGAATGCGGCAAGAAATCATGGAACAAAAAAGTTATAGGCAAAGAATAATTCAATCAGCAAAACGCCTCTCTGTGTTTTTACAGAGGGGCTGTTTTTTTTCATAAAATGCAAGTTGATATGTATGTATGTTTACTAAACTGTAATACTATATTACTTGAAAAAATTTACCTCTTGTGTTATATTAATATCAGTTTTTGTGAAAGGAAGAAAAAAATGAGTCCTTTGTTAAAGAAAAATGATATGTCAAAAGAATTGAGAAAGTATTGTTTTTTCTCAGGGTTATTTGCATTGGTTGTAATGCTGTTTGTTTATCTGTGTCACAGTAATACGCTTCTTTTTGGTGACCGCACTGTATTGAGAATGGATTTATATCATCAGTACGGTCCGCTTTATGCTGAGCTTTACGACAGAATAACAGAAGGCTACAGCCTTGTTTATTCATGGACCTCGGGTGCTGGCGGAAGCTTTTTGGGAAATTTATTTAATTATTGCTGCAGTCCGTTTGCTTTGGTGTTGCTTTTGGTCGGTCATAAGAATATGCCCGAAGCTATTGCTGTTATGATTCTGTTAAAAGCAATAACATCTTCAGTGTCCTTCACCTATTATGTCAACAAAACAAATCGCTGTGTAAATAAGTTAAGCGTACCTTTCGGACTTTTATATGCTTTTTGCAGCTATTTTGTTGCTTATTCGTGGAATATTATGTGGCTTGATGCTATGGCAATATTCCCGCTTGTTATGCTCGGCATAGAAAATATCATACAGAAAAAGAAGCCTGCGCTCTATATCTTTGCAATGACATATACTATGATAACAAACTATTATATGGCATATATGGTTTGCATTCTTTCTGTTATCTATTTTGTCTACTATTTCTTCGGCAGATATGAGTTCGCAGCTAAGCTTTCAAATAAAGTCAAAACTGACCGGGAAGCAGCTACAGGAAATATTGAACTGTCAAAAGAAAACATTGTTGAGACTGTTGTGCAGCCTGTTGCTGTTGAAAATGCGTCTGACGGTGTTCTTGTATCTGAAATTTCAGATGAATTTTCACAGTTTTCCGAAGCTGAGCAGACAAGTGGAGAAGTTAATCAGGCTTCTGTCGTTAAAACTAAACATAAAAGAAAAAAGAAGCGTGATTTTAAGAACAACCGTTTCTTTGTAACCGGTTGTACCTTTGCCTTCTCTTCATTTCTTTGCTTTATGCTTTCTGCATTTGCTTTGCTGCCTGTATATTTTTGTCTTCAGTCCTCATCGGCAACCTCAGCAACCTTCCCCGACTCTCTGAAAACATATTTTAATATGTTTGATTTTATTGCAAATCATCTGCCTGCTGTTGAAACAACAATCAGAAGCAGCGGGGATATTGTGTTGCCTAATGCTTACTGCGGTCTTTTAACCGTAATGTTATTACCCTTGTATTTTCTTAACAGCAAAATCAAAGGCAGTCAGAAGGTAGCTGCCGCTTGTATACTCGGATTATTTTATCTCAGTTTCAGTATAAATTATCTTAACTTTATATGGCACGGCTTCCATTTCCCAAATGATTTACCCTACAGATTTTCTTTTGCATATTCATTTATTTTGCTGACATTAGCATATAAGGCTATTATAAATATTTCAGATTTCAAAAACAAAACATTTATAACTGTTGGAATGTGTGTTCTTGCATTTGTTGTATTGCTTGACAAATTCGGTTCTAAAAATGTAGGTACTTTTACTATTGTTCTCACAATTGTTCTTACTGTTGTTTATGTTATAATTCTCGGGTTGTTCAATTCACGCCGTTATTTGAAAAACTCGGTTGTTTCACTCCTGACCTTTGCCGTAATTGTTGAATTGTGTGTTGCCAACACAGCTAACTATACTATGGCACAGCCCAAGGATGCATATACTTCCGATTACGATAATTATCAATCCATAAGTCAACTGGTAGAAGAAAGCGATACTGAGCTTTTTTACCGTTCTGAGCTTGCAAAATTGCGTACCCGTATGGATCCCAGTTGGTACGGTTATAACGGTGTTTCTGCATTCTCATCAATGGCATATGAGCATGTCGCAAAAATTATGGAAAAGCTCGGCATGTTCGGAAATAATATAAATAGCTTCACCTATTATCCGCAAACACCTATATTTAACAGTATGTTTGCAATAAAGTATCTCTATGATAATTCTACCGACTTGCTGAATGAAGGTCCATGCTATAATTTTATTACAGATAATGATGATTTTGAGGCATATGAATATAACTATTATCTTCCTTTGGCATTCAGTGTTGATGCAGACATTAAAGAGTGGGATATGTCTTCCTCTGATCCCTTTACCGTGCAGAACAATTTTATCTATTCCGCAACAGGTATTGAGGATGTGCTCGAAAGTGCTGAAGTAACGGAGGTTACCACATCAAATATTGACTATGTTTCTCCCGAATCAATAAACGGTACAGTTGCATTTTCTGTAAACAAATCATCACCAGGAAGTGACGGTACGGTTACTCTTTATATTGATGTAATTGAAGACGGACATTATTATGTTTACAGCGGTAGCACACGACTTTCAAATGTTGCCGTAAATGCGGATGATTTCAGCTATTCGTATGCAAGCAGTGCAATTCAGCCCTTTACTGTTGATGTTGGATATCAGACTGCCGGTTCCCGTATTTCCGTTGAGCTTACCGTTGATCAGGCAAATGACTCTGCGAGCATATCCTTCTGTGCAGCTAAGCTTAATCTTGAAAAGTTTGAAGAGGCTTATGATATTATCAAGTCAAACGGTACAATAAATCTTACATCATTTGATGAAACATCGCTGGAAGGTGCAATCAAGGTTACAAATGCAAATGCGTTTCTTTATACCTCAATTCCCTACGACAAGAGTTGGGAAGTTGTTGTTGACGGTGTTGCACTTGAACATTATGATGAAAACACTGATGTATCAACCGACGGAAAGGTTATTGCCGTAGGTGATGCACTAATCGGTTTTGAGCTTTCAAAAGGTGAGCACACAGTTTCTTTCAAATATAATGCAAAAGGGCTTTCCGAGGGTATTATGCTTACTGTTGCAGGTGCAGTAATACTTTTGTTTATATTCTTATATAAGTTTTATTTTTCCAAAAAGCTTTGTGCTAAAGGAATTAAATTAGATTTTATTCCTGAGCCTGATAATTTTAATTATTGATAAGCGGTGAAGTCAATGACAGATAAACTCAATCAATATCTTGGTGCTTCAGAAAAAAACGATTTTTTGATATATGATTGCAATGATAATGTTTCAATGCGATTATATAAAGATATACAAGCAGATTTTTTCGAAAAAGCAATAAATGTTTTTTTTGAAAACGGTTTTTCTGAATATTACAGCCGCAATACAGAAAGCTGCCGCTTCTGTTCTTTGCTTAAAAACAAAGAGCTTGTGCAGTTAGTTTATTCATATCCACAAAATGAGTTGCGCATAATCTGCGATGACTATACATCAATACCGAATATTATAAAGCCCGAGCCTTGCGGATTATGTCCTGTAAGGCTTTGGCAGTTTGAGGTTGATCATTCGCTTATCGACTGCGGTATGTGTTATATCATTCAATGCAGTGATTACAGCTTTTTTATCGTTGACAGCGCGCATCCTTATTCTGTGAATGATGATATAAGAATATATGAATTTTTGCGCAGAAAAACACCTGCAGAACTGCCTGTAAGGGTTGCCGGATGGTTTTTCAGTCACGGTCACGATGATCATATCGGTAAGTTTATGGATGTTTTCAGATATAATAAGGATATTATTATAGAAGGATTATATTATAACTTTGTTTCCAATTCTCATTTTTCTTCAGATGCCTGGATGGAATCAACAAAACGCTTTGCAGATAACTTTATTCAGGAAATAAACGGTCAAAAAGATATTCCTGTATATAAACTGCATACAGGACAGCGTGTTTACATAAGAGATTTAGAGATAGATGTTTTGTGTACTCACGAAGATGTTTTTCCTGCCTCTCTTGAAAATTATAATGATTCTTCAACAGTATTGATGGTCAGAATTGGGGAGGATAAAATATGCTTCCCCGGAGATGCGGGGGGGGAGGAGAGTGCAATACTTGAAGCAAGATATCCGAATGAATTAGAGTGTGATATTATGCAGGTTGCACATCACGGACATTTCGGAACATCTCCCCGTTTTTATCAGATGGCAAATGCAAGAGTTGCCTTATTTGCAACAACACAGATAAAATATGATGAAGAATATCCCCGTTATGAGGCAAACCGTGTTGCCGATGCTCTGGCAGAACATTTATTTATTGCTTCCAACGGAACAGTTGAGTTTACATTTCCGTTAAAGGGAAGTACGATAAAAAAATATCCTGACGAAACATTTGAAAACTTTTCCGGTATATATAATCTTTGGGCATATGATTATACTGAAGAATTTAAGAGCGGATTAAAACAGCTTTTTGAAAATAACCGAAAAACAGAGCTTATTAACTACTGATTTTGCATAAAAACTTTTTTTAAAAAAATAAAAAAAGTTAAAAAAAGGTATTGACAAGTGCGAAAAAATGTAGTATATTAGTGAAGCCGTAAGGGAAGACACACACCAAGTGTTAGAAAGTGGGAGTATAGCTCAGCTGGGAGAGCACCTGCCTTACAAGCAGGGGGTCACAGGTTCGAGCCCTGTTGTTCCCACCACTTGGCCCGGTAGTTCAGTTGGTTAGAACGCTAGCCTGTCACGCTAGAGGTCGACGGTTCGAGCCCGTTCCGGGTCGCCACCTTACGGTTTGCCTTTGTAGCTCAGTTGGTAGAGCAGCGGACTGAAAATCCGCGTGTCG
>JAZNOZ010000015.1:0-27739 GCA_045589395.1 Acutalibacteraceae bacterium
ATGGAAAACTTCCAGACGCTTCTTGACGCTATCATCAAGGCAAAGCCCGCCGCTGCAAAAGGTCAGTACATCCGTTCCTGCGTTGTTGCTGCTACCATGGGCCCCGGCGTCCGCATCAACCCCAGCAAGGTTGTTGCTTCCAACGTTGAACCTGAATAATTTTCAAAAAAGGTATTGACATACGAAAAAAAGTATGTTAATATAATAAGGCTGTTCTAAAGACAGCAGGTGCATTTATGCGTAAGGTTATTACCGCCTGCCGAGGAAAAGTAAAACAATTTTATTTTTGTATTGTTTTATGCCTTCTCGTGCCAAGCGGGAAGGCATATTTTAATTTTATAAGGCAGGTGAAATTATTTGCCAAGCGTAAAAGTTTTAGAAGCAAAGAAAGCACAGGTTGAAGTTCTCAAGGAGAAGTTCTCTTCCGCAGTTGCAGGTGTAGTTGTTGACTATAAGGGTACAACAGTTGCTGATGATACTCAGCTTCGTAAGGAGCTCAGAGAAGCAGGCGTTGATTATGTTGTTGCTAAAAACACACTTATCCGTCTTGCAGTAGAAGGCACAGCTCTTGCAGAAATGGATGAACAGCTCAACGGAACAACAGCTGTTGCTACAAGCACAACAGATTATGTTGCTGCTGCAAAAATCCTTTCAAAGTTTGCTGAAAAGCACGAAAACTTCAAAATCAAGGCAGGCTTCCTTGATGGCGAACTTATTTCTCTTGAAAAGATCGAGTCTCTTGCAAAGCTTCCCTCAAAGGAACAGCTCCTTTGTACTGTACTTTTTGCATTCCAGGCTCCTATGGCATCTTTTGCTCGCGCTATCCAGGCTATCATCGATAAGGGTGGCGAAGCAGCAGAGGCTCCCGCAGCTGAAGAAGCTGCTGCAGAAGCTCCTGCAACAGAAGAAGCAGCTGAATAAGCCGCTCTTACTACATTAAATTAAAACATTTATTATTAATTGGAGGAAAATTAAAATGGCATCTGAAAAGATTACTGCTATTGTTGATGAAGTTGCTGCTCTTTCAGTTCTTGAACTTGCAGAACTTGTTAAAGAAGTTGAAGAAAGATTTGGCGTAAGCGCTGCTGCTGCAGTTGCTGTTGCTGCTCCCGCTGCAGGCGAAGCTGCTGCTGTTGAAGAAAAGACAGAATTCGATGTAGTTCTCGAATCCTTTGACGCTGCTGCTAAGATCAAGGTTATCAAGGCTGTTAGAGAACTCATAGGTCTCGGTCTTGCTGAAGCTAAGGCTGCTGTTGAAGCTGCTCCCAAGGCTCTTAAGGAAGGCATTTCCAAGGAAGATGCTGAAGCTGCTAAGGCTAAGCTCGAAGAAGCAGGCGCTAAGGTTACAGTTAAATAATTCCGGCTTTATGCACGAAGTCCTCATCCGCATATCGGATGAGGGCTTTTTTTAATATATGGGAAATTGCTTGCAAAAGTGAGTAATTTGTTTATATCAAGAAACACTTTCCCCAAAGATTGGGGGAGGGGTTGATAAATCGTAAGATTTTCTTATTGTGCCGTAATATTGCTGCAGTTATAATATTGAAAAAATAGAACTCTTATGATAGTATAAAAACAGAAAGCAGGTGAGAGTGTGCAGTCTTTGGTTTCTAAAATTTTTATGTCTGCCTTGCGGATGATTTTTCATTCTCCGTTATCTGACAGCTCAAAGCTATCCGATAATGCGGCGAAGCTTACGAAGGATAAAAAGTCAAAATACACGCCCTCGAAGAATTTTACATATACAAAGCATACTGCCCAAAATGTAAAATACGAAAGAATTGTCAATAAAAACTGCTGTACCCAAAAAGTAATATTAATGATACACGGCGGCGGGTTTAAGCTTGAGCTTAATGATTTCTACCGCAGACTCAGTGAAAAATACAGTAATATGTTCTGCGGTGCAACTGTAATAAGTGTTGACTACGGAAGATTTCCCGAAAATCAGCTGCCGTCACAGATGTATGATGTTGTTAAAATTTATCTGCATTTATTAAATGAGGGAATAAGCAATTCGGATATTATAGTTATCGGCGACAGCGCGGGAGCTACATTGGCTATGACTGCTTCCTTATGGCTCAGAGATAACGGTTATCCCTTGCCCTGTCACATTGTCTGCTTTTCTTTATGGGCGGATGCAACCTCAAGCGGAGAATCAAAAATTACGAATGCATACACTGACCCGTTTTATGGGATTGCCAAGCATAAAAAAATAGAAGATAATCTTCATTTGCTCAGAAGAATATCCAAGTATGTTTTGAATGTTGACAGAACCGACCCCTATATTTCACCCTTATTCGGCAGCTTTGAAAAGTTTCCGAGTGTTACTCTTGTCTGCGGAACTGCCGAATTGGATGAAAGTGACTCTGACAGAGTGTATGAAAAAATGAAAAAAGCAAATGTTGATGCCGAGCTTTACAAATTTGAGGGGATGTGCCATTGCTTTCAGCTGTTTTCTTTTCTGCCGGAAAGCAAGAGAGCATATGACAAAGTAAAGGAAAGGATAATGCAAAATGAAAATTCAAGATAACAGTGATAAACACTTATTACCGATTTTACCGCATATTATTTCTGAAAAGCTCGGTAAACAAGCCGACAGTCTTAAGTTTATAGGTGGCGGCAGCTTCGGCAGAGTTTATAAGGCTGTGCTTTCCGATGGAGAGATAATTGCCGTTAAGGCATACAGGGTACAGGGCTCACAATACGAAGAAGCCGAGCAGCTTAAAGCCTTGTCTGCCAATACTGTTGTAAAAATGCCCGAGGTGCTTTTTACTTATGAGGATGAGGATACGGCAATTTTAGCTATGAGCTTTGTTGACGGTCAGAATGTGCTTAATCCTTTGTTTTTATTAAAAAGTAAAGAACAGAAGAAAAAATTTGCTGAAGCTGTTGTTACGGGTATGCTCGGCTGGCACGCTGTAACAAATGACAAATTCGGTTCCTTGAAAAATCCTGTTTATGACAGCTGGTATGAATATTATAAGCAGGAAAAGCAGGAGCCTTGGCTTAAGGCATTGAAGGAATTATCTGATAAGGGAAAGTTCAGCAGGAAAAAACTGCAGCTTCTTACACAGGCAACCGAGCTTTTCAACAGTCTGCCCCAAGAAGCCGCAAAGCCTGTTCTTATTCACGCTGACCTTAACATAATGAACATAATGGCAGACACCAAAACTTTGAAGTTGACAGCATTTATTGACCCTTGCGGCAGTATCTGGGCAGACAGAGAATATGATTTGTTTCAGCTTCGCAATATGTGGGGCGATGCCTACGGCTTGTATGAAGCATACAAGGCAAAATGTGAAACGAGTGAATATACCGATTTCCGAGTTGCCTATTATGCAGCTATGCACGAAGCGGCAATGCGGCTTAAGGGCGGTCTTATAATGCCCTTGTGGGAGGAGCTTAATAATGCAAGGCTTAAAAAGGAAATGAAAAAGTTAAAAGAGAAAATTTAAGTTTCTTCTTATGACTTACCGAATAATAATCTGAAAGAGGTATTGATATGAAAATTGATGTTAATTGCTTTAAGTGGACAAGAGAGCCTGCTGCTTATTCTGTTACTGCGGAAAAAACAGAAATTGTAACAAAGCCGTACACGGATTTGTGGCAAAGGACATATTACCGTTTCAGAAACGATAATGCTCCTGTTTTACAGATGGAAACAGATGAAAAATATTTTTCCTTTACCGTAAAAACAGCATTTGAAAGCAAACACAGATTTGACCAATGCGGAATTGTTATGTATCTTGACAGCGACAATTGGCTCAAGGCATCTGTTGAATATGAAAACGACAGTTTTCAGCATCTCGGCTCCGTTGTAACAAACAATGGCTATTCCGATTGGGCAACAACTGAAATTGATGGGGACATAAAATCAATGTGGTACAGATTCAGCCGTCGTGAGGATGATTATTGCATTGAATGTTCTGATGACGGTGTAAAATATAAGCAGATGCGAGTCTGCCATATGTGGAAAGGTGCAGGAGTAATTCGGTTCGGAATTTATGCCTGCAGTCCCGAGGAGTCCTCATTTAAGGCTACCTTCACCGATATGGAGCTTACGCAGTGTAAATGGCTTGCTCACGACGGACAGCAGCCTGATGAGGAATAAACACAGCTGTCAGGGTGCAGCAGATCATCTTTTGTTCTGATATGCGAATTGAAAGAAGATCTTGATTAAGGAGAATAAACTGATGAAATCTGTTTTTATATTTACGAAAAAAAGAATAACAGCAGCTCTGAGCGTTTTGATTGTCTGTGGTGCGGCTATCCTTTCGGGTGTTTTGTATTATAACGGATACCTTGATATGAATATCTATGAATACGATTCCACTTTATACGAGGCTGAGGGCGAATGGGTTTATTCTGTATATAACAACACGGCAGAAATAAGAGGCTGCCGAAGAGTTGCAGGGACGGTTCTTGACATTCCCGAAACTCTGGGAGGATATCCTGTTACAGCCTTAGGCTGGACGGTTCTTAATGATAAGCAGGCTGCAAGAATTACCGAAATAAACATTCCTGATACACTTGTTGATTTCTCTAAGCATAATTTTGAAAACACCCGTTGGTATAAAAATCAACCCGACGGAGTTGTTTATCTCGGTAAAAATGCAATCGGCTTAAAGGGTGATATTTCAGACGGGAAGCTGATAATAAAAGAGGGTACAAAAAATATTATAGTCAATGCCTTTGCTTATGAAGCTTCTGTAGTTGAAGCTGTTTTTCCGTCAACACTTGAAAGAATCGGTCATGATGCATTCAGTTCATGCAAAAATCTCAAAAAAATCAATATTCCCGACAGTGTAATAGAGATAAGATCCGCTGCATTTGAAGATTGCGCTGAGCTTGAAGTGATTGAAACAAGTAACACCTCGGCAACTGTTGATTGTTATGCTTTCTGGGAAACGAAGTGGTTTTCACAGCAGAACAAAGAATTTATCACCCTGTGCGGAACGCTTTTGACATATACAAAAACCGAAAATGACGGACAGGATATTTATATTGATGACTCAATAGGCAGAATCAGTAATTTTGCATTTGAAATCTGTGAAAATATGGGTGTGATTCATATTCCCGCAGGCTGTACCGAGATTAGCGAATGGGCATTTCAGAATTCATCCTTCAAGGGCTTCAGTGTAGATGAAAATAACAGTGCATATATGTCTGATGAGCAGGGAAATCTTTTCTCAAAGGACAAAACAAAGCTTATCAGATATGCCGCTCTTAATGAAAATAAAGAGTTTATTGTGCCCGAAAATGTAACATATATTGCAGACGAAGCATTTTCAAATGCTCAGTATCTTGAAAAAATTGTCATTCACGGTGATGTCAATTTTATCGGTCAGGACGCATTTTATAAAACAACGGCACTTGAAAATATTGTTGTTTCAGAGGATAACAGTATGTATAAGAGCCTTGACGGTGTTTTGTTCGATAAAAATGCTACCCTGCTTATCAGCTACGCAAACGGCAGCGACCGAAAAAGCTATACTATCCCCGATACTGTCACAGAGGTTGACGACTGGGCATTTGCACATTGTGAGAGTATTGAAGAAATTATAATTCCCGATTCCGTTGAAAGAATAGGCTCAATTATCAGATGTAAAAACCTGAACTACAGCGGTCTTGTTACAGACAGAGAAGAATTTGTTTCAGAGATACTCCTTCAGGGCTGCGGTGTTTACTATGAGGAGCAATAGATGTAAATATCCTCTTTATGTTGCATTCTCTTTCTTTCTGTGATAAAATGATTTCATAAAATTTCATAACAAATAAAACTGCCACCGGGTAGTGAAATGCAAAAAAGCATTCGTGTGTATATCGTTAGGTCTTTGAAGATATACATTCGGATGCTTATTTTTCGGAGGATTTATAATTGAAAAACTATTTTGCAAAATCAGAGTTAATTTTATGGGCTTCATCAGTTTTGTTGATTCTTGTGTCCTTTTGTGTTTTTGACAGAGAAAACCTTCTGACATTAGCGGCGTCCTTAATCGGGGTAACATCGCTGATATTCAATGCGAAAGGAAATCCTATAGGTCAGGTGTTAATGGTAATATTCAGTCTGCTGTACGGGATTATTTCATATACATTTGATTATTACGGTGAAATGATAACTTATCTCGGAATGACAATGCCTATGGCAGTATTTGCATTAATTTCCTGGTTAAGAAATCCGTATAACGGAAAGAAATCCGAGGTCAGGGTTAACAGCATCAGCAAAAAAGAAAATATTTTTATGTGGATTCTTACTTTTATTGTTTCAATAGTGTTTTATTTTGTATTAAAATATTTTAATACAGCAAATATTCTGCCGAGCACTGTGTCTGTCAGCACAAGCTTTCTTGCAGTTTACCTTACTTTCAGAAGAAGTCCTTTTTTTGCTCTTGCATATGCGGCAAACGATATTGTGCTGATTATATTGTGGATACTTGCAAGTATATCGGATATACGGTATATTTCAGTAGTGGTTTGTTTTGCTGCATTTTTTGTGAATGATATTTACGGCTACATCAGCTGGCAGAGAATGAAAAAAAGACAAAGCGAAAACAGATAAAGTAATTTTAATAGGGAGGCATACAAATCAAATTTGATGTTAATGAATTACAACGGACAGAAGCCGGATTGGGAATAACCTATATTGTTATAGACAGGCTTGAAAAAAATTGTCCGCAGAAAAGCGATATGTTATTTTAACTCTTGCTTTTCAACCTGCGGTGGAATGTAATCATTGACACGGTTATTGATTGATATACAGATATAATTTATAATTGCACTATAACTTGTACGGAGGATAATAATATGATGCTTTCGGTGGGTGCGAATATCAGAAGATACCGTCTTCAGCGAGGTCTTACACAGGAAGAGGTTGCAAATCATCTCGGGATATCTTTTCAGTCAATAAGCAAGTGGGAACGGGGAGAAGCGTATCCCGATATAGAAATGCTGCCGGTGTTGGCAAATTATTTCGGTGTAAATGTTGATGAGCTGCTCGGTGTCAGCGAACAGGCAAGAAAAGAAAAATATGATGAGTTCAACGGCAGCTGGAGCTATAATAACAAAAACGGCTTTCATACCGAAAATGTAAAGCTGATGCACGATGCCTTAAAGCTGTTTCCGAATGATGCGCTGCTGCTTGTTCAGCTTTCCACTTCTCTTGAAAAGCTTGGCGGCACTAAAGAGGAAAAAGAAAAGTACCTCAAAGAGTCCATTGCCGTGCAGGAGCAGATAATAAACTATTGTGACGATTGTGAGGTACGCGGTGCCACGCTTTATAACATCTGCTTTGCATATTGGGAAATCGGTGATAAAGAAAAGGCTGTAGAACAGGCAAAAAAGCTTTCCAATCTCTATAAATCAAGAGAAAATGCCTTGGTATGCTTTTTGCAAGGCGAAGAAAAGAGGGAGGTTTCAAAAGAAGCCTTGAAGCCTCTTGCATGGGGCATTGCACACCATCTTTCGGCACTCAGCGAAACGGAAAATAATCCGGAATATCTTAAAAAGGCGAAACAGATTATTGATATTCTCTTTGAGGAAAAGGATGAATTTATCAGTAAAATGTACGATAGCCTGAGTGATAAATAAAAATATTTTTTTGAAGAGCCGCTCTTTTGCCGAGGTTCTTGTTTGTTTATATATATGGAATTATTTAACGCAAGCAATTTGCATGTTCCTATAATTATGCCGCTTGCTTTTTTAACAAAATCAAAGGTCTGTACTTGTAGGGAACGATGCCGTACGCTAAGCAACTTAAGATTTTTCGTTGCATTTTTGTCTTCGGTTGGTAGGGAACGATGCCCACATCGTTCCGTATTAAGCAAAGTCTAACTTTTTTTGCAGGCATTTCGAGCTACATCTGACCAAAAAACTGTGTGTAAATAAAAGTAACTTTTCCCTCATGCGGAACGATGTGGGCAACGTTCCCTACCATTCATAACCTCAAATTTGCAGCAAAATACTAAGCTGCTTGTATTAACTGCTCTCTTTGTGAGGGCAGTTTGCTGTATTTTTTGCAAATGTTAATAGCTGTTGCTTGAAGCAACGGGGGAAAGAAAGTATAATTATGAGCGGAATAAGCAGTGGGAGGTAAAAAGAAATGTTGAATGAAAACATAAAGAATTTTCGTAAGGCAAAAGGATTTTCTCAGGAAGAGCTTGCGATGAAATTGAATGTGGTGCGTCAGACTGTATCAAAATGGGAAAATGGACTCTCTGTGCCTGATTCGGAAATGCTGATAAGGATTGCAGAGGAGCTTGACACTTCCGTTAATGTGCTTTTAGACAAAACAATTAATCCTGACGATAATCCGGAGATTAAAATTATTGCAAGCAAGCTTGAAATAATAAATGAGCAGATAGCAAAATATAACGAAAGCCGCAGAAAGAAGTACAGAGCGGTGTGTATCATAATTTTTGTTGTTTCTTTATGTGTTCTTGTTTGCGGTACGGTAGCTTTTATAAGTCATTTTAGCTTTATGAATGATATTGACAGCACAACAGCCATTATCGGCGGCGCAGACGGCCCGACGGCAATTTTTGTTGCAAGAAGCAACACAGCAAGAATTATGCCTCTGATAGCTTCATTTGCCGTTGCGGTTGCTTCATTAATCGGAATATACAAAAACCGAAAAAGATAAAAAATAATTCATATATAGAAAAATCTCGCTGTCGATGCAGAAGAGATTATAAACTTGTTTTTGCTTATACAAGTTTTGTGTAAATCATAAACAAGTCATTTGATCCAAAAAATCTCCCTGCAACAAAATGTAGCGGAGGTTTTTTATTATTTTTCGTGACTTAACAGAGAAGAAATGCTATTATAAGGGTGACAAAGCTATAAAATCCTGCTTTGTTGAAAGGATGATATACTTTGAAAATATCCAAAACGATTAAAAGGCTGAGAAACGAAAAGGGGATGACTCAGGAGGCACTTGCCGAAAAGCTTTTCATTTCCCGTCAGTCTGTTTCAAGCTGGGAAAATGACAGAACACAGCCCGATATTGAAATGCTCGGGAAGCTTTCTGAAATTTTTGATGTTTCAATTGAGGAATTGATCTACGGGCAGAAGAGAAATGTCACGCTTGAAACACAAAAGCCTAATTATAACAGCACGCTGATGATTGTTTTTTCAATCTTAGGCTCGCTTCTTGCAGGTGTCGGCGTGGTTCTTATATTTGTTACCTTCTGGCAGAAAATGCCTATGTTCATTAAGGCTGTACTTTCTTTTATGCCTCTCGTTGCAGGACAGACTGCAGGTGTTTATGTGCTTACCAAAAAGAGAGAAAAGCTTCCCTGGTGTGAGGGGGCAGGTGTTTTATGGACTGCAGGTATTGCCGCCACGCTTGCTATGATTTATAACATATTCAATCTTGAAATTTACTGGCATACGGTGCTTATAATAGTAAGCCTGTGCATAATCCCCGTAATTCTTCTTCTGAAATCGGTTGCCCCCGTTGCGGTTTATTACGGCTGTTTAATTGTCTGGTTTTTTGCAGGAGCTTCGAGAGATACTCTGTATCTGATGCTTGCTGTGCTTGTTTTAATGCTGGCAGGAGGCTGTCTGTTTACATCGCGCCTTGTAAAAAATGAAAACAAGAGTATAAGAAGTCTTTATTCACATTGGGTAAGTGTTGCAGCGACTGTTGTTTTTGCTGTTATATCAGGCGGAAAGAGTTACTACTTTGACTTTTATATTTCGGCTGCAGGTGCTGCGGGAATCTGTCTGCTGCTTCTTTCGCTTAAGGATTCAGATATTTCAATGCCCTACAGAATCCCGGGACTTGTAATAACAAATTTTATGCTGTTTGCAAACGGTGCGATATACTACGGAAACATTGAACGAGAAAATGAAAATATTGTTTTTACTTTTATTTACTGTCTGGCAGTTCTCTGCTTTGGTATATATGCAGGTTTTGCAAAAACAAAAAGCAAGGACAAATTTTTCAGTTACTATATTCTGGTAAGTACGGTAAGCTTTCTTGTTTTTTCGATAACACCGTATTTCTTCCCTGATAATTATGCTGCATTAGGTAATAAGGATGAAATATTTAAAGCGGTAATGAAAATTATTGCAGTTATTGCAAACATTCTTCTTATGATTTCGGGCGGAAAAGAAAAAAAGCTTGCATCTATAAATCTCGGCTTTATATCTGTTGCGGCGCTTACGCTTCTTTTTGTGTATCAGTCAGGACTTTCTATGATAGCAAACGGCTTCTTGCTTCTTATTTTCGGCGGAGTGCTTCTTGCAATCAATTTCAGACTTTCACGGCAGAACACGAAAAAGAAAGATTTTTCAGAAGTTCAGGAGGTGGCAGATAATGGCACGGAAAATTAAAGTTCTTCTTTCGCTCTCCCTTGTAATTCAGCTTCTCATCCCTGCATATCTGCTTACTCACCACTATTCCGTTATGAATACAGCCCTTGAGAGTGCCACTCAATACCGTTTCAGGATAAACAGCATACATTTTGATATTTTTTCGGATGTTGAAAATTATGAGTGTAAAGAAATTTCTTTCAGTGTTGAAGAGATAATGGAGTTTTATAATCAGAAAATAGCAGTTTCTCTGAATGAAAACGGTATGCCGGTATTGGAGGAATTAAAAGATAAAAAACAGACCGACATATGGTTTGATTATGACTATTACAGGCAGAAAACCAATCTTTACACGGAGGATATCACCTTTTCCGATGGTATTGATATTCAAAGCACTATAAGAAAAATAAAAAGTGAGTATTCGTGGTTTAACAGAAAAGATGAATACAAAACCTATGCTTATCTTACTGCAAAAATTTATAAGGGAGTATTCATTCCCACGGCTATATACTTTAACGGAGTTAAGATTATAACAATTAACAACGAATGACGGAAAATGAGCTGTAAAAACGAAGAAGTTTTTACAGCTCATTATACTTAAACAGTAAATTCCATACTTACAGGCTCTGAAACGCGATGGTACGCACTTTCGGCTTTTATTGTAAGTGTGTATGTCTTGCCTTTTTGCAGAACATCCTTGGAAACGGTAAAGCCCTGTGTGGTTTCGGAATCTGTAATATAATAAGTTGCGATGAAGTTATCTTTATATACTTCTTTTTTGTTTTCATCCTCTATTGATACTTCATAGCTGTGTACAATATATCCGTCAGGCACCTGCGCTTTGGTAAACAAAATTCTGTAATCACCGTTTTCGCTAAGATTTACGGTTGCCTTTGTTTCTTCCCCGAATACGGGTGCTTTATCGTGTGCTTTTATATTTTTATATGTGTATACAAAGGTGTCGGGGTTGTTTACATCTTCAATGAAATAATCGCAGAAGTATGTGTCAGAGAGTAAATCGTAGCCTCTCAGGCGTACACTTCCGTCAGAGTCTGCCTCAACAACACAAAACTGTGCCGCATCCTCGTATCTTTCGGGGTGCTGTCCTACAACATAGTTTTTATCAAGCTCAAATCTTGCCATTGCACCAACACCAAAAGAGGTGTATGTAGTCTGGTTTATACTTCTCGGATCGTTCATCGGGAAATGTGAGTGTCCCGAGAAATTTATTACCTTGTTGTGTCCTGCAAACACGGGATTTAGCTGAGGTGTACACCATACGGAGCTTCCGTATACCGTGCCGAAGGGATGCGGATGCTGGAAAACGAAAACAGGCTTGCTGTCGGCTGCTTCTTCCGCCTTGTGAATTTCATCGCTGAGCCACATAAGACTTTTCGGAGTAAAGGTCCATTCCGTAAGAGAGCGTTCTCCTGAAAAGGCAATACAGGTAAATCCGTTTATTTCAGTAACAGTGTTGAGCTCGTGCTCAAAATACTGTTTGAAAAGCTCCTTGTAGTTATCTGCCTTGAATTCGTGATTACCTGCCACATTTATGCAGACCGTGTCCTCACGGATATGCTCTTTGAGAGTGTCAACATACGCCCTATAGTCGGGTTCTGTTCCGATACTTGAAAAATCGCCGAGACCAAAGAAAGCATCAACACCGGGATAAATGCTGTCTTCATCAAACAGGGCATAAGCTGTATCAATAGCATCTGCAACATTTTCGTTTTCATTATGTGTATCGGTGAAAACAATAAGTCTGATTTCGGGTACAAAGTTGTCGGGGGTCACGGGTAATGCTTCTGTGACATCTCCTCTTGTCATCTGCACTGAGCCCCAGATGAGTGTCGCAGCACAGCATAAAACTAAAAAAGAGAGCAGAGAGCCTAAAATAATTGCAAAAATTTTAAGTACAGTTTTTATTACCTTTTTCATCCGCCATCATCCTTTCAAATCTATAATATGCCTGTTAAAAAACAGAGTCAATATATTTTAATACAAATATTGTTTTTTTATCTGATATTGATTATAATTTAAATATGCACATATCACTTGTTGCAAGGAGTAAAACAGCCGTGTTCTTGGCAAAAGGGGAGGAAAATTTTATGAAATACCGTGAGGATAAATACGGAAATCGGCTGTCTGTTTTAGGCTTCGGATGTATGCGCTTTAAGAAGAAAATGGGCAGAATTGAATTCGAGAAAGCTGAAAAACAGATAATGACCGCTTTTAATAAGGGTGTCAATTATTTTGACACAGCTTTCATATATCCCGGAAGCGAAGCCGCAATAGGTGAAATTTTTGAAAAGAACAATATCCGCGATAAGGTTTTTATTGCAACAAAGCTTCCGCCCCAGCTTATGCGCAGTACGGAAATTCTCGATAAGCTTTTCAATGAGCAGTTAAAAAGACTGAGAACCGACCATATTGATTTTTATCTTATGCATATGATGGCAGATATAAAGGTATGGGAGCGCTTAAAGAGTATCGGTATTGAAAAGTGGATAGAGGATAAAAAGAAAAGCGGAGAAATCCGTCAGGTCGGATTTTCATATCACGGCAAAACTGATATGTTCTGTAAAATAGTTGATGCCTATGACTGGGATATGTGTCTTATACAGTATAACTATATGGATGAGCATACTCAGGCAGGCAGAAAGGGCTTAATGCACGCTCACGAAAAGGGAATTCCCGTTATGATTATGGAGCCGCTCAGAGGAGGAAGACTTGTAAACGATCTTCCTAATGAGGCAAAGCAGATTTTCTCTGAGCACCCCGTACAGCATACCCCTGCACAGTGGGCATTCAGATGGTTATATAATCAGCCCGAGGTTTCTGTTGTGCTTTCGGGTATGAATTCCGAGGAAATGGTGGAGGATAATATAAAAACCGCATCCGAAACCGAAATCGGAGAGCTTACTGCAAATGATGAAGAGATGCTGAAAAGAGTTGTAAAGGCTATCAATGCAAAAATGAAGGTCGGCTGCACAGGCTGCGGCTACTGTATGCCCTGTCCGCAGAATATTAATATCAGCGGTACATTCTCAGCCTATAACCGTCATTTCTCCGACAGCAGCTTCAAGGGCTTTACCGGGTATGTCAAGGCTACCAATAAATTTGCACCTGCTTCAGCATGTATAGGCTGCGGAAAATGCGAACAGCACTGTCCGCAGAGTATTGAAATAAGAAAACAGCTTCAAGAAGCCGCAAAAGTCCTTGAAACTCCTGCATACAAAGCGGTCAGCAAGGTGTTCACAAAGAAAAAATAATTTATTTTCAAGGAGCTTTCAATGAAAGTGAATATAAATGCTTTCAGAAAAACAGGAATAGATCTATCCCATCTGGGTTTCAATATGAACGGAGAGTTTGAATATTATTACTGTACACCGAAAAATGCAGAAATTATCGCTTCCTCAGGTGTTGACGGTATACATTTCTGCACAATAAAGCAGTTCGGGGAAATTATCTTTGCCGTAAGTCCTATGAATTTCGGGGACTGTGTGCATCCTATTGCACGAAGCTTTGAAGATTTGCTCAGATTACTGTTACATTGCTCAGATGTTGCCGCTTTGGAACAGTGCTATGCTTGGGATGAGGAGCAGTACAAAGCTTTTCTCATTGACTGTCCGCCAACTCAAAAACAGCAGGCAGTTTTAGATGAAATCAAGAACAAATTCGGACTTGAACCTATAGTTGATTCTTTTGCGTATGTAAAGGAATTACAGGCTGAATTTGATTTGTCGCAGATAGAGTACACCGAAGATTATTTCGACCCCGAAATGAATGCGGCGGCTCCCGAATTGCCGACCAAGTGGGAAGTATATTATGACTGCGGATATTGGACTAAAAAAGCCAAAGGTGAACCGGGTGAAGAAATAATATTGAACAAGAGCTTTTTCTGGGGCGATGAAGTATGGCATATTCCTGCTGTTTATGTCTGTTCAAAAGGTCTTGTTGTTGATTTTTGTATTGAAATTGACCCTCAGAAAGAAAAGGCATTTTTTGATAAGTGGTATCGAGTTCTTTCAAGGGATGAAAATATCAGTAATGAACTGCGTGAACAGATTGAGCAGGAAAACCCGATGGATGTAAATTTTACAGCTCATTTGCAGGTCAACTCAAAGCCTGTTATTGCAAAATACGGCAGTTCGGTTCAATGGATTCCTGAAGGCTGTCTGCCCGACGGGGAAAGGTGTGTAAGCGAATCAAAAGAAGTTATTGAGCATTACTCTCTGGACAAAACACGCGCCTGGGTTTTTTACAGACTTTCCTGTCCTTGGGCAACAAAAAGAAAGCATGAAATCAAATCTATAAAGCTGAAATTGGAACGCCAACCTACCGCAATTCAGGGTATTCATTTCAAGAATCCTGCAGTCGGGGATGAAATTTCTTTTGTGCATCCTGTTCACAAAACCGAGCATAAATTAACCGTACTTTCTTATGAAAAGCAGGAGTTTTCGGCAAAAGGATTTCAGCATGAGGAATACGAATTTCCCACTTGTCACACGGCTATGACTTATACATTAACCCCCGATTTGTCCGAAAGAATTTTTCAGGTGCGCGATTGTGAACAAAACGAACAGCCGAAGCGCAGACCGAAGAAAAATTACGAGCCGAAGTCGGAATATGATGCCTGCTGTATAGGCATTATCGGCGGCGCAGACGGTCCGACTGCCATTTTTGCTTCAGCCGGACAGAACATAGAACAACACACAGCTTTATCCGCTTTACGCTTTGAGTATGCGCAGGATATTGAATGGAAAATAGTTTTCCGTGAGAAATTGATTCAGGATATTGAAACAGAATTATTGTAAAGTCGACTGCTCTCTTATGAGGGCAGTTTTTCAATGTAAGCAGCTTAGTATTTTGCTGCAAATTTGAGGTTATGAATGGTAGGGAACAGAGCCCAACGCAAGCAACTAAAGATTTTCGCAGCAAATTTGAGGTTATGAATGGTAGGGAACGATGCCCACATCGTTCCGCATGAGGGAAAAGTTACTTTTATTTACACACAGTTTTTTGGTCAGATGTAGCTCGAAATGCCTGCAAAAAAAGTTAAACTTTGCTTAATACGGAACGATGTGGGCATCGTTCCCTACCAACCGAAGACAAAAATGCAACGAAAAATCTTAAGTTGCTTAGCGTACGGCATCGTTCTCTACAATTACAGACTCTTGATTTTGTGAAATATTTATAGTATAATTAATTTATTGTAAAAAAATATGGTGTTTTAGCACACAAAAGGGGAAAATATATGAGCAGTAACGGGTATAAATGGTATGTAGGAGTTCCGCACAGTCATACTGTGGCTTCTGACGGAGGACTGACTCTTGAACAGCTTATTGAAAAGGCAAAAAAGAATAAGCTTGATTTCCTTATTATCACAGACCATAATGTAAACTGCAAGGAATTGCCCGAGGTTGAGGGCTTAACTCTCATTTACGGTGCTGAGCTTACCAAACACGGCGGACATTGTAATATGTGGGGCGTTAAG
Source organism: Acutalibacteraceae bacterium (assembly GCA_045589395.1). Lineage (GTDB taxonomy): Bacteria > Bacillota > Clostridia > Oscillospirales > Acutalibacteraceae > RUG806. Next base: position 15,812 of record JAZNOZ010000015.1, read on the forward strand.
GATGTTATAGACCAAGAGGACTACGAAACCTGCGAAACCTATGAGGACTTTTTGCGTGTAAAGAACAAGGCTAAAGAACGCGGTGCAGTTATATGTATGAATCATCCGCATTGTAAGCAGTGCCCGTGGAGATGGGAAAAGAATGCGGCAGATGTTGATGTTCTTGAGGTTTGGAATGCGCCTACCCATTTTGATAACCTTGAATGTACCGAATGGTGGCATGAGCAGTTAAGAAACGGATATAAGCTTCCCATTGTAGGCGGCAGCGATTATCACAGGGATTATGTTATAACAAATATGCTCGCGTGGCCTGCTACATATGTATATGCAAAATCAAATTCCCCTGAGGATATACTTGATGCTATTGTCAAAGGGCGCACAACTATCACATTCGGTGTGGGCACAACCTTTATTGACATTGTAAGCGGAGAGGCAGTACTGGGTGACACAGTAAAGCTTACCGACAAAACAACTGCTACAATTAATGTTAAAAAGCTTCGTAAAAATCATAGGCTGATAGTTTTTGATGCAAAGGGCGAATGTTTTTCATATACTGCAAGAAAAACACAGGACTATTCCGTCACACTTGAGATTGAAAATGAGGGCTTCTTGTGCGCGCATGTAGTTTTTGAGCCGGGTTTTGTATACAGCAAAATCCACGATTACGCTATTGCATCAAGAATCCCCGAACAGAAAGGTATGGATTTGCCTCCCCTGATTTTCGCCCAGAGCGGTGCAATATTCTTTGAGAAATAACTGAATAACAAGAGGAAATGGGTTGTAAAAAACGAAAATGTTTTTTGCAACCCATTTGAATAATTATTTTCAGACAAAACATATCTCTTTAATATCAAAAAATATAAAAGAAAAAAGCGGGGAAATTCCCCGCCATTTGGTGGACCAAGGTATATTTCAACCAGCCCAAAGATAGCAATATTGCTATCTTTATTATATTCGGTTTTTATTTTTTTGTCAATTCTCAGGAGAGCCGTTTTTTGTTTTTTTATGTATAGTTATTTTATTAAAAATTATTTTTTGAAAGCTATTGACTCTCACCTTAACTTCAGGTTTATACTATGCTTGTAAGGTACCTTAAATTATGCAAAGGAGAAAAGTTTTATGAAAATAGGAGAGTTTGCGAAAATGTGCGGGACAAGGATTTCCGTTTTGCGCCATTATGACAGAGAGAAGCTTCTTGAGCCTGAGTACACAGACAAATTTTCGGGATACAGATATTATTCCTCGGAGCAGATTCTTGTGTTTTATAAAATTGACGCCTTGAAAAAGGCAGGCTTCTCCCTGCAGGAAATCAGAGAAATTATTTCCGGGGAAAAATCCGACAAGGAAATCGGAGAGATTTTTTCACACAAGGAAAAAGGGTTTCTTGATGCACTTAAAAATCTTAAGGAGGCAAGATTGATGATGACAAAGCTTAACATAATTTTTGAAGACGGCAAGGCGATTATAAAGGTTAGTCCCGACAGCGACACTATGGAAATCTGCACTATTGCCGAAGCACAGCTGAAAGCTGCCGATTATCAGCGTGTTTCGCAGTATGTAAGAGAGAATGACGAAATAAGCTGTGAGGTCGTAAAGCTCGACAGGGAAATCGAGCCGCCCGAAGAGCTTTTACCTTTCGTAAATGATGAAAAGGTTGTGGGCAAATGGGAAATTATCGGAATTTTCGCAGTTCGGGAGGATTTTTACGATAATCTGTTCCCCGTAAAGAATTTCTACGGAGAAGAGCAGAAATATCTGTATTTTCTTCCCGACGGTGAAAGATACTGGTCTTTCAGCTGGACAAAAGGATATCTTAATACTCCTGTCAATAATGAATATGAAACCGAGGAAATCGGGAACGATATGTATATGTTTGTGAGTCTTAAGGAATATGAATATACAAGAGGCGGAAAGCCGTCCTGTCTTGTTCTGAAAAAGGCAGACAGCAAAAGATACACCCCGAAAGAGCTTGCAAGAAAAGACAACACCGATATGCCGTTTGTGAATGATGAAAGGGTAATCGGCAAATGGACTTCACATTCATTCTTGGGTTATCAATGGGATAAAACCGATTTTTCTGCCGAAAGGGAGCCTATAGAGGACTTATATTTCAAGGAGCTTGAATTTTTCCCCGAGGGTCAGGCAAGATGTGTATATGAGGATGCCGTTTTTGAGGGTGAGGACACAGTTTTGTGGACAAAGAAATATCTTCTCAGAAAATGGAATTGGTCTGCCTGTGAATATGAAATAAGAAGTGTTGACAATACGGATTATCTCATAATCGAATGGAAAAGCGGCGACTGGCGCTACGGCGGATATGACACAAATTATTATGTATTCACAAGAGCATAATAAAAGCACGAGGCGTAGAAAATGTAAATAAACATAATATGTAAAATCATCCGAGTTAAGCTGCCCGGATGATTTTTTTGTTATTGAGCAGATAAATTATTTATATACTGCTGCATTTCTTTCTTTGATTTTACATTATGTGCGCCGTCTATGATTTTATTGTCATAAAGAGAAAAAGAAGCTGTTGGCTGACAGCTTCTTTTTTTAGTCTGATATAATTTTTTATCGGCTGAGCTCATTTCTTAAAAATTCTATATTTGACTGCAGAGTTTCACCTGAAACGAAGATGTAGTCCTTATGGGGATTTTCGCCGAGGGGGTATTGCTTGAGATTTTCCGTAAGTGCGGACAGGTTTTCGTTATAAAGCGTATCAATAATACCGTTTTTGGCGGATAGGCTTTGTATTTTTTTAGAATAGCTGTTTTTGGTGTTCTCGCAAAGAGCCCTGAATTCCTCGTGCTCCCAGAGCATTTTCAGCCATTCGTTAAGCTCAAGAGTGTCAAGCTTCTGTTTTTCTTGGCTGTTGGAGCAGGTTTCGGCAAAAGATGTCATACTTCCTGCACACAGCTTACCGTTTTTCACGGAATAAAATACCTCATATGCATTTTTGTTGCATACATAGAATAAGTCGCTTAAAATTTTAAGCTTTGCAAAGGAGTTTATGTCTGTTTTTTCGCATATTTCCTTATAGCTGCCGTTTTCGAGAGCCTGTTCAAAGGAGAGGACAACGCTTTTCAGCTCCTCGGGGAGCTTGGCTGAATTGAAGGTATTGTTCAGAACAAAGGTGCTATCGGCATCTGACAGATATCCGCCCTCGCATAAAAGGTAAATACCCTTGTTTTCTGAGTTGAGCCATAATTCGCAGTATGAAAAATCGGGTACAAGGTCAATACCTAAAAGGTGTGCGGTCCGAAAGCCGAGAGCCGTTCTCATAAATGCAGGGTCGGTGCCCTGGGCCATAAGAACAAGGCTGTCGCGCGGCTGAGAGGAAAGCAGCGCGGTGCTTTCTCCTAAGGAAACAACATAATTTTTCTTTTGTGTTTCGGTTGAGGTTTCGGTTATTTTTGAATTCTTTACGCTTGTTACCTTACCCTTGGGACTTACAAAAACTATTTCATTATTTTCTGTTGCATATAAAACACAGTAGTCCTTTGTTGCTACGCTGAGATTATCGAGTGCATCGTTAAGCTTCTCTGCGTAAGAATCGGCTTCCTCCTGCGAAAGCTTATTGTATGCCTTAACACCGTACACAACACTTTCCAGCTTTTTAACAATGTCGGTTATTATCTGTGCATTTTCGCTGTCATAATAAATTGACAGGTTTTCGGGGATCCGGCTGAGTGCGGCATCGAGTGCGGAAAAATCAACGCAGTCGGTTTTGTAAACATAGGCGCAGACAGCACATTCATAATATCTGTAGTTGTTCTTTTCTGTTACGCTGAAGGTGTGACCGGGGGAGGGGATGTCCTCGTTTACTTTATATGAGCAGTATATACAGGTGAGTGTTTGCTTGCCGCCGTTAAGACAGTCGGGCTTTTGTGTGATAAGCGGTAAGGAAAAAACATGGTCCTCGGTAACGAAAAGCGTTACCTCATCACTTGTGAGGCTGTCGCCGTGTTTGTCTGTTACAATGCAGCGGTAAACGCTGTTGTTCATACCGTCAAAAATCGCAAGTGACAGCTCGGGAGAGCTTTCCTTGTTTATGTCTGTCCACAGCCCCTTATCGTTTTTTGTCTGCCACAGGTAGGAAAGCTTATTGCCCTTTGCTTCAATGCTGAAAGAGGCGGTGTAGCCGTTTTCTGCGGTGACATCCTCGGGTTGTGAAACAATTTCAAGTGGTGTTTTTTCTTGTGTAAAATGCGAAAACAGGAAAAAAGCGCACACAGCCAAAGCCGCCGCGAGTACGGCAGCCAAAACGGCTATGAGGATTTTTCTTGTGCTCTTTTTCATATGTTAAAATGTAATGACAGCATTATTGTCGGAAACACCGTATTTGCCTATGGTGTTTTTGATTATATCAACAATATCTGCGTTTTCTCCGTTTATTTTTATTTTCTTGTTTATGATTTTGATAACAGGGGAGAAGCGTTTAAGGAGGGACATAATAACGGTGTATTCGTCTGTACCCTCTGTGAAGGGCATATCTCCGACAAATATGTTTCTCACAATCTCAACGGCAAGCTGCTTGAAGAGCTTGTTTTTAAGACTGTCGGGGCATTTTATACACAGTATTTTACAGATTTTACCCACTGTTATGCGGTTAAGCTTTGCGCCGATTTTAGAAACGGGCTTTTCAAGACTCGGCTTGTATGCTCTTATCTTATTCAGAAATCTTTTTGGGTCATGCTCCATTGCATCGAGCAGAGAGTTTATCATCATATCGAACTGACGCTGAAAATACTCATCGTTTGAAAGACCCTCCATATCCCACTCAAATTCGGGAACGGGGAGAGTTTTTATTTGGACTGTATGCTCATCAAGTATTTCAACAAGTCTTATTGACGCAGGACAGCCTATAAGTGAGCCTGTGCATACATCCCAGAAAACATTTCCTTTTTCGGTTGTTTTGCTTTTTATGCTCTGATTGTGCATATGCCCCGTAAAGCACAAATGAAGTCCCTCATCTGCAAACATAGTTGTAAGAGAGCCTGCATTTTTCATAAATATATCGCCCTCGCCGATAAGCTCAAACACGGGGGAGCCTGCAAGCAGGGGATAGTGATTCATTGCCACAAGCATCTGGTTTTCTTCTTTTGCTTTTTTTATCTGCCGGAAAATCCATTCGGTTTGCTCGGGGGGATATGTGTGTCCTACCTCGTCGTTGCCGTCATTATTAAGCGCAAGAAGTCTGACACCTTCGCTTAACTGTGCAACATAGGAGAGCGATTCTCTGTCAACGGCTATGGCATCGCTGAAGCCGTATTCGTAGTACATATCGAAAAGCTCTTCCCTTTTTGTTCCCTCGGGCTCAAGTCTGCCCGTTTCATCAAAGGCAAAGGGGTGGTCGTTATAGTCGTGACCTGCGGTTATGACATATATTTTCTTTCCGCTGTTTTTAAGCGAAGCGAGTAATCCGAGAAATTCAAGGTGGCTTTCCTTTTCACCGTTGAAGCTCAGGTCACCTGCGATAAGCACAATATCGGCATCCCGTGCTTGTTGCAGCCACTTGAAGGCGGCTTTGTTGATAGCCTCGGTTTCTGCAAAGCATTTCTGCTCATACATCATAAAATTTTTATATTCTTCACCGCGGCATCCGAGCTTACTTGCAAAATAGTGGGTATCGGTTATAACAAAAAATTTAAGCGGCTTCATATTTTTCTCCTTTTGATACAAGTCAGGGGATTAAACCGTACGGAACTCCTTTTCGTTTCTCTCTTTCGGCTCGGGGGTTTCGTTCCCGTGACCTACTGCAATTGAGATTACAAATTCCCAATTTTCGTCAACGCCCATTTTTCTTTTCCACTTTTTTCCGTTTTCGTGGTCCATAAGCGCGCCGAGGCTTCCTATGATACAGCTGTCAAGCCCTAAAGCCTTTGCGGCAATTGCAATATTTTCAACCATTATGCCGCCGTCCATATTTGCCTTGTGGTCAGCAAGTATAACAAATAAAGCAGGCGCCCCCTGATATACGGGGTTTACATCCCAACGGGTGTATGCGGGAGTGTCCCATCCGACAGTATTTTTGAAGTCGGTGTTAAGTTCTTTGAGCATTTCTTCATCGGTGATAACTCTCACAACATTCGGCTGCTTGTTTCTTGCACTCGGTGCCCACATAGCGCACGCCAAAAGAGTGTTTATTTCTTCCCGGGTGAGCTTCTGATTTGTATAGGAACGGACGGTTCTTCTTGACAGAATCAGGTCTATTGTTTCATTGTGAATTATATTATCCATTTTCTCTTACCTCTGCGATTTCCTTATAGCATTTCTGAACAAGCTTTGTGTTTCTTATGGCGGTATATTCATTACATATAACATTTATCTCCTGCTGCAAGGGCTCCTCGGTCAGAATTCCAAGACATTCATAGCGGTATTTTTCAAAAAGCTCATCTGTGCCGAAAAGCTCAATACGGGATAAAAGATAGATGTAATCATCAAACAGGCAGACACCCGCCTCCCCCTCTTCTATGCCCAGCACTGCTTCATAAAAGCCTGCAGGATAATGTAAATCTCCCTGAGTTATAACCTGAGTGTTCAGGTCCTGTTCTATTATCTGGTCTGTTTCCGCGAGGGAAGCATACATAATTTCTATGCTTGTGCCCTTTTTTATCTGCTCAACAGCATGCTCATAGCGTTCGTATATGATGTTCTGCTCTTCGGGAGTGTATTCTACCATATTTCCGTAAACATCACTTGTGTAGAGATATCCTTTTATAAGCTTGAATGCAACATAGTTTTCGCTGAAATAGCTTTTCAGTTCCTCCTCGGGAAAGGGTGTTACACCGTCTTTGTCGAAATAGAAAAGACGCAGCTTTTCGGTGTATGCCTCATTCATATGTATCTTGTAGAAGGTTTCCTTTGAAATTCCCTCATTTTCATAATATGCTCCGAAAACATCCCAGAGAGCATTTACCTTTTCTGATACGGCATATTCCTCGGCAGGGCTAAGCGAGAGCTTAAGTATCTCGAAGGTGGTGTTCAGCGCTACATAACGGATGCACTTTTCGGTTACAATTTCAATTATTTCATCCTTATCTGCCTCGGGGTTGTCGGACATAGCAGTATCAGTAAAATATCTGAAAATTTCCTCGTTTATTCCCGTACCGCTTACGGTTATCGGATAATTTTCCCCCGAGGAACACGAGCAGAGGCCTAAAAGCAATATTAAAATTAAAGCAAGTGCTGTTTTCTTCATTTGTTGCATTTCCTTTATATATTTATTCAATATATATTCTACAGTAATTAATTAAGTTTTTCAATAGATAAATTTTGGAGAAAAAAGGGGTTGTATCAAAACATCTGCTTACGATGTTTTGATACAGCCCCTTGCCTCTTCTTGTACTCAAAATTTTCATTTTAAACTGCTCCGCAGTTTCGTAAGATAAGAAAAATTCTTGTATTGAAGCCACAAAACGCAGCAAGGCTGGCGCCTTGCGAGGCTTTTGGCAAAAAAACACAGGGAATTTTCATCGAGAAACAAATACTTCCTTGCGGGGTGTCGGCGTATGGGCAGTTCCTTTTTTATTGCTTGCAACAAATTGACACATATTATTTCGCTCCGTATATATTAAAGTAATTCTCTTATATTTCAATACTTGCAAATTTTCATATTCTGACAGCATTCTTGCATTTTCTCATAAAACATGTTAAAATACCTCTGTTGGAGAAATCCAACCTTATATCGGGCAAGTTCGAGGGCGGTTCGCCACCTTTTTATTCTGCTGTCTTCAGCAGGGATTGGGGGTGGTTTTATGGGAAACGAATACATAATTTATTTTATGATTGTTCTGTTACTTCTTGTAATAACCATAAAAAAATAACTGCTCCTCCCGTCAAGACGAAGCAGTTATTTTAACTGAATATCTTGGCTAAACCGCTTTGCGGTCTTGCCCTTTATCTGCTTATATTATAATATAAATTTTTGATTCTGTCAATAAAAATTACATCTGTTAATAAAAATCACAAAAAAGCTATGCAAACGAAAAAAGTCTGTATGGCTTTTTCTTTTTTGAGCACAGACCTTTGGTTTATTGCAAAATCTTATATTTTTCATTTTTTGCTTGTAAAACAGCCTGATATGTGGTATATTTAATAAGTATATTTATATACCCTAAAAAGAGTATTGTTAAGGAGTTGGATTTATGGATCCTATTAAAGTTGATTTTTCCGACAACGGAAAGAAAAAGAATGTTAAAGACATTCTCATACCTCCCGAAAAAGCAGGGCTTAAGATTGTTATAAACATTGTTGTTACATTGATTGTTGCAGCAGTTGCATATTATTTTATGCTTCCGCCCATGAACCCCCAGTCTTATGACTTCTATATTTACTGGGCTATCGTTCTCGGCTCTTATGTTGCAAGTGCATATGTTACATCAGGTGCCTTTGCAAAGCCCGAATATATGCCCTATGTGAGAAGACACGCTATTGCTCCCGTTGCAATCGGTCTTGTTCTTGCGCTGGTACTGGGTATCGGTTATCTTGTTTCAAGTCCTTTCTTCAGAGCTAAGAGCTATTCTGAAATCCTCACAATAGACAGCGCAGATTTTGAAAACTCCGTTTCTGTTATTGACAGTATGTCTGACTTTGACTCTGTTGCACTTATCGACAAGGAAGCAGCACAGACTCTTGCAGACAAAACTCTCGGTGACTTTGCTTCTCTTGACCTTGAATCCCAGTTCGAGCTTCTCACTGAGGATTCAACACAGATTAACTACAAGGGAAGTCCCTACAGAGTATATCCTCTTCAGTACGGTGATATTTTCAAATGGTTCTTCAACTCCGTAACAGGCGGTAATTATGAGGGTATTCCCGGTTATGTTATGGTTAATATGAACACTCAGCAGGCTACTCTTGTTACTGATTATGATATCAAGTATTCAACAGCTGAGCACTTCGGCGAATATCTTGAAAGAGCTATCCGTTTTCAGTATCCTACCTACATTTTCGGTGAAACCTCCTTTGAGGTAGATGAAACAGGGCATCCCTACTGGGTTGTTGAGCATATTGAAAAGACTATCGGTCTTGTCGGCGGTGACGATGTTGCGGGTATCATTCTTGTTGATGCCGTAACAGGTGAATCCGCTTACTATACTGCAGAGGAATTCGGCTCCGACAATGCAGAGATTTCCTGGATTGACCAGGCATACGATGCAGACCTTCTTGTTAAACAGTATAACTACTTCGGCACATATGCAAACGGCTTCTGGAACTCACTTATCGGTCAGTCAGGTGTTAAAAAGGCTTCAAGCGGTTATTCATTCCTTGCTATGGGTGATGACGTTTACCTCTACACAGGTGTAACCTCCGTAACAAGCGATGACTCTATTTTAGGCTTCTTCTTCATCAATCAGCGTACAAAGGAAGCTCTTTTCTACACAACAACAGGTGCTACCGAATCTGCAGCACAGGCTTCTGCACAGGGTAAGGTTCAGGACCTCGGTTGGACGGCATCCTTCCCCATTCTTCTTAATATTGACGGTCAGGCTACCTACTTTATGGCTCTCAAGGACGCTTCAAACATCGTTAAGTCATATGCTATGGTTAATGTTGAGCAGTATAATGTTGTTGCAATCCCCGCAAATGAAAATGTTGACCTCAAGGGCTGTCTTGAAGAATATATTTCAGGTCTTGCACAGTTAAGCCCCGCTGTTATTGTTGAATTTGATTTCGATAAAGAGGCTTTAGGCACAGATACCCCCGATGATACTCAGAATACTGTTACAGGTAAGGTAACGGATATCCGTTCGGCAGTAATTTCAGGTAACACATATTATTATATTGAGCTTGATAATTCAGGTGTATACTACTATGTTGCCGCTTCCGTTTCAAACAAGGTTGTTCTTGTAAACACAGGTGATGTTATCACAGTAACCACCGCAGCTGCTACCGATGCTGACCTTGTTGCCGCTTCCGGCATTGCTTTTGCCGAGAGCGTACCCGAGGAAGAAACAGTTGCTCAGGGCTGATTGGTTTAATTTCAACAGAGATAGGTTTTGCAACTTATCTCTGTTTTTTAAAGAAAATATATAAGGAGAAAAAATATGATTAAGCATCTTACAGAAAATGTTTTACCTTTCTGGCTTGATAATGCCATTGATGAAGAATTCGGCGGAATTTTTACTCAGCTCGACAGAGAGGGTAAAATCTACGGAACGGAAAAAAGCGTATGGTTTCAGGGCAGAGCCTTGTATATATTTGCTTCTGCCTATAACTACGGACTTAAAGATGAAAGATATCTTCACGCAGCAAAGAAGATATATGAATTCCTCCCCCTGTGCGGTGACGAAAACTACAGAATGGCTTTCACCGTTACAAGAGAGGGCAAGGAAATTCAGAAGAGAAGATACTATTTCAGTGAAACCTTTGCAGCAATAGGCTGTGCAGAATATTATCTTGCAACAAAGAACGAAGAAGCAAAGGAAAAGGCTGAAAAGTATTTTGATGTTGCATATAAGCTCTTCACAGGCGTTGAAAAGACTGAGCCTAAGTTCAATCCCGAAAACACTCCCTATAAAGGTCTTTCTCCTGCAATGATAATGCTTGCAACCTCACAGGTTTTAAGACAGCTTGACAGAGAAAAGTATAATAACATAGCAAAGGAATGTGTTAAGGAAATACTTACACATCTTACCGAAAAGGGACTTATGGAAAACATCGGTCTTGACAATCAGTTTGTTGACACTCCCACCGGCAGACTTGTAAACCCCGGACATTCACTTGAAGCTGCGTGGTTTCTGATGGCAGAGGGTATTTATCAGAAAGATATGGAATTGCAGAAAACAGCAAAGGATATTATCGACATTTCAATGAAGCTGGGTCTTGTTGACGGCGGTATAATTTCTTTCTGTGACTGTGACGGATATCCCGCAACAGCACTCGAATGGGATATGAAGCTGTGGTGGCCTCAGTGCGAAGCCATGATAGCAAACCGCCTCGCATATTCTGTTTTCAAGGAAGAAAAATATCTTGAAAATTATAATCTCATCAAGGACTATACCTTTGAAAAATTTGTTGACAAGGAGCACGGCGAATGGTTCGGCTATCTGCACTACGACGGCACCGTTTCCAACACACTCAAGGGTAACATCTTCAAAGGTCCCTTCCACATCCCGAGAATGCTTATGCTCATAGACAAAATCGAAAAGGGAATTGACCTGGTGTAACAAAAAAAACGGCTGATACAGCCGTATTTTTTGTTAAGCAATAAGTAATAGGTAATAGTGAAGAAGTTCGGAAGACGCTTTGCGTCTTGGATTTTAATATAGATGTCCTATATGAACAAGCTGAAGTTTTCGCAGTAAATCTGAGGTTATGAACGGTAGGGAACGAAGCCCTTCTTCGTTCCGTTTTACGGGAAATGAATCTTCCGTTTCACACATTTATTCTCCTGATGAACATTAATGGGATGTAAAAAGATTTAATTTGCTTGACGCCCAACGCAGAGCTGCTTGAACAGATATTATCTTAATCACACAAAAATATATAAAAGTGTGATTAAAATCACACTTTTATATAAAATTCTTCGCCGTTTGGCACAATTAGCACCTACGGCATTTGGTGAGGGGAATCGTCTGTTTACCGAATTCAAGGGTGCACTGACCGAAAATTTTGTTTTACAGACGCTTCTTACACAGTTTGAGGTAGTTCCCCGTTATTGGTCACAGAATAATCCCCACTATGAGGTGGATTTTATGATACAGCGTGAGAATGATATTTTCCCTGTAGAGGTAAAATCAGAAGCAAACACGGCAAGCAAGAGTCTGAAAAAATTCAAAGAACTTTTCCCTGATAAGGTAAATCTCCGTGTCCGTTTTTCCCTTGATAACCTTAGGGTGACGGTAGTAATCTGAACCGTGTTTTTTATCGGATGATTTCCGCCACTTCTTTGTTAAAATACTCGCCAATCCGCAAGGATTG